>NZ_JBEBRB010000016.1:0-45197 GCF_040395035.1 Parapedobacter lycopersici
TCCGGCATGAGTCCGGGTATTTATCGATGAAAACTGGACTCACTCTGGACTCACTATGGACTCACCCTGGACTCACTCCGAAGAAGGTGCTGTCAGCATATACACCCGGTCCCGAACCGGTATGCTTTTGCAAGGTCAAATCAATCAGCAGACAGCAGAAATGGTTTACGTTTAGTTGCTGAACCAAAGGTAATGGTTTACATGCTTAATCCCAAATTTGCTGCGTTTCAGTGAGATGCAAATCGCGCTGCCAGATGCTTCATGGAAGGACTGACCGGACGGTGTCGGTATAAAATAGTATATTGCAGTTTGATAGACCTTTTTGCACGAACATGTCAAAAATGAATAAGAAGGATAAAAACGATCTCGTTATCATAGGGCTGTTTATTGCAGTTGTTTTCTCATCGTGTTCAGGGACCCCATCGAACACGGCAGATCAGCCAAACGATGTCACCGGACGGTACCGTCTTCCCGCGTTGGTGGATTCAACTAATGGCGCTTACTTGCGGGGTGAGCTTATCTACTCACTGGACAACAGGCCCGCCCCACAGAGTCACGCTTCGACCATCGTGGAAACACCGGAAGGCATGGTCGCCGCTTTTTTTGCCGGCACCCATGAAGGCAATAATGATGTGGGCATCTGGGTTTCGAGGTTAGTGGACGGGAAATGGACAAGCGCTCAGGAGGCCGCCAACGGCATCCAAAACGACACACTGCGGTATCCCTGCTGGAATCCGGTGTTGTTTCAACCCGAAGGCGGAGACCTGATGTTATTTTATAAGATTGGTCCCGGGCCGCAAACCTGGTGGGGCATGGTGATGACTTCGGCGGATAACGGACGCTCGTGGTCCGAACCGCGGAAACTGGGTGAAGACCCGAAGATCGGATCATTGCTGGGGCCGATAAAAAATAAACCGATACAGCTGCATGATGGGACGATTATCAGTCCAACAAGTATCGAATATCCGAAAGGAGACGGCGCGGACCAGGACTGGCGGGTTTATTTTGAGATCAGCAAAGACCTGGGACGTGCCTGGGAAGTGGTAGGGCCGATTAATGACGGTGTTGAATTTGATGCCATTCAGCCCAGTATACTCACCTATCCCGGCGGCAGGCTTCAGGTGATCTGCCGTACACGGCAGGGCGTGCTGGCGGAAAGCTGGTCGGATGATCAGGGTCGTACATGGAGTGCGATGACCGCCATGGACTTGCCCAATCCGAATTCAGGGACGGATGCAGTGACACTGCGTGATGGCCGGCAGCTGCTGGTATACAACCATTCCACGAAAGAGGGAGAAGAACCTAAAGACCGGAATATCCTCAACGTGGCGGTGTCGGCGGACGGAAAGAACTGGACGCCGGTAATGACCCTTGAAAACGAGCCAATCGAAGATGGTTATGCTTATCCGGCGGTTATACAGGCCTCCGATGGGTATGTACACATCACCTATACATACAACAGAAGGTCAATCAAGCATGTTGTACTTGATCCTTCGGGCATTTAACCATTGTACGTATGCATTCATCGTGGTAATGTGTAGGTACTAAGTAACATGGCGGCATCGCCAAACACAAACAACATGCCGCATTTGACAATGGTTTTTTTATATTCGCATGGAGATCGTAATCGTCTTTAACCACCAATTTTATAACCATGAACAGAATTGTATTCATCCGTATGTTTACCGCTACCTGCGGGCTGCTTTTCCTTTCTTTATGGGGTGTTGCGCAAACCCAGTCGCGTTCCGCCCAGTTGATCCAGGTACTGGTAACCCCTAATAAGGCAGACTGGACCTACGCATTGGGGGAGGAGGCCTCCTTTGAAGTAACGGTATTGAAGCATCAGGTACCGGTTGAAAATGCGACCGTTAGCTACCGGATCGGGCTGGAAAAAATGCCGCCGACCCAATCGGGTGAAGCCACCCTGTCTTCCGGTACCGTCGTGGTAGGCAAAGAAGCCACGCTGGACACCCCGGGTTTTCTGCGGTGTGAAGTACGTGTCACGGTTGACGGTGCGGATTACCGGGGATTTGCCACGGCCGCCTTTGCACCGGAATCCATACAGCCTACCCAGCAGCTTCCCGACGATTTCTGGACCTTTTGGAATGCTGCCAAAGCCGAGGCTGCCAAGATTCCGATGGATGCAAAACTGACGCTGCTTCCCGAGCGTGGCACGGAAACAGTGGATGTATATGAAGTTAATATCCAGAACTACGAGCTGGGTACCCGGCTATACGGTATCCTCGCGCGCCCGAAAAAGCCGGGAAAATACCCGGCTGTGCTCCAGGTGCCGGGTGCTGGCATCCGTCCTTATGCCGGCCTCATTGAGCTGGCAGCGGAAGGCGTGATTACGCTGCAGATCGGTATCCACGGTATGCCGGTCACCTATGAGACCGGCCTTTACAACGACCTGGGTGCCGGTGCACTCCGCGGCTATCAGTTCTTTAACATGGATGACCGCGACCGGTATTACTATAAACGGGTATACCTGGGCTGTGTGCGTGCCATTGACTACCTTTTTTCGCTTCCCGAGTTCGACGGCAACAACCTGGCCGTCTGGGGAGGCAGCCAGGGCGGCGCGCTGGCGATTATTACGACAGCATTGGACAATCGGGTGAAGTACCTGGCTTCGTTTTACCCGGCACTGAGTGACCTCACCGGATACCTCCATGGCAGGGCGGGCGGATGGCCGCACATGTTCAACGAAACGAATGCGCCGTTTATGGCCAAGGACGATAAAATTGCCGTGTCGGCCTATTATGATGTGGTCAATTTCGCGCGCTCGGTAAAGGTACCTGGCTTTTACAGCTGGGGCTATAATGACGAAACCTGTCCGCCCACCTCATTTTACGCCGCCTACAATCAGATAAAGGCTCCGAAGGAACTCTACCTCGTACAGGAAACGGGACACTGGACGTTTCCGGAACAGCAGACGAAGGTGCAGGAGTGGCTGGTTGAGCAACTGCGGCGGTAACGCCCGGACAAATGCCCCAATGATTTCAGGGGGACAGCGCTGCGGATATCGCCTTTGATTACTGACTAAAATTTCCCAAATTTGGGAAATGCGCAGTAAATTTCTTTTTGGGGCCGTCATTATCCTGGCGGTAATCGGCCTCGTCAGCATGTGGTGGATACCCGTGCTGTGGAGCTTGGTTATCGTTTTGCCATTGGTGACACTGGGGGTGGCTGATATGATTCAGACCCGGAAAGCCATCCGTCGGAATTTTCCGCTGTTCGGCCGGCTGCGTTACCTCTTTGAAAGCATCCGACCGGAAATACAGCAGTATTTTGTCGAAAGCGATACGGCCGGCCGGCCTTTCAACCGGCTGCACCGCAGCCTGATTTACCAGCGTGCTAAGCGGGAGCTGGATACCACACCTTTCGGTACACAGCTCAACGTATACGACAACAATTACGAGTGGCTCAATCACAGCATTAATGCGCTTGATTTCTTCAAGATCAACGAACACCCGCGTGTGGTGGTGGGCGGCCCGGAATGCACACAGCCATACTCCTCAAGTGTGTACAACATATCCGCAATGAGCTACGGTTCGCTGAGCAAGAATGCGATCCTGGCGTTAAGCGAGGGGGCTAAAATCGGAAACTTTTACCACAACACCGGCGAGGGCGGCCTAAGCGATTATCACCTCGCAGGGGGCGGCGACCTGGTCTGGCAGATCGGGACGGGGTATTTCGGTTGCCGTCACCCCGATGGGAACTTCAATCCCGAGGCGTTTGGGATAAAGGCACAGCATCCGCACGTGAAGATGGTGGAGATCAAACTCTCCCAGGGAGCAAAACCGGGCCATGGCGGCATATTGCCGGCAGCTAAGGTAACCGAAGAGATTGCCCGTATCCGGTTGGTGGAAATGGGAAAAGAGGTGGATTCACCACCGTATCACCGTGCATTTAATACGCCGATTGGCCTGCTTGAATTCGTCAAGCAGCTACGCGAACGCTCCGGCGGAAAGCCGGTGGGATTTAAGCTTTGCATTGGGCACCGCAGCGAGTTTGTCGCCATTTGCAAGGCCATGATACAAACGGGTATTTATCCCGATTTTGTAACCGTTGACGGGGGCGAGGGCGGTACCGGCGCGGCGCCCCTGGAGTTCTCCAACTCCGTGGGCATGCCGTTGCGCGATGCACTCGCCTTTGTATACGACTGCCTCACCGGGTTTGGTCTCAAGCAGCACATTAAGATCATTGCATCGGGCAAGATTGTCACGGGATTTGACCTGGTCAAGTATTTTGCACTGGGCGCCGATATCTGCAACAGCGCCCGGGGCATGATGATGGCACTGGGTTGCATCCAGGCACTGGAATGTAACAGCAACACATGTCCTACAGGGGTAGCGACGCAGAACCCGGAACTCGTGAAAGGGCTGGTTGTAGCCGATAAGAAGGTGCGCGTTGCCAACTTCCATCACGATACCGTAAAGAGCGCGGGTGAATTGATGGGAGCTGCCGGCATAAAGCACCCGGATGATATCCACCGGATTTATATCCATCGACGTGTTTCCGCCAATCGCATTGAAACGTACCTGGATAGTTATCCCTATATCCCCAGCCGTTGCCTGCTGCAGCCGCCTTATCCCAAATCCTTTGAGCTGCTGATGAAGGTCAGTCGCGCGGAATCCTTTGAACCCAGCTTTGAAGATGTCGATTTCGAAAAATATGCCTGGGCGAAGAAACCAATGACGGGCTAGCTACAGCCCCAGGTGCTGCATCAGCTCGCTGGCTGCCGCACGACCGGCACGGTTTGCACCGATGGTGGAGGCGGAGGGACCATAGCCCACCAGGTGAATGCGCGGATCCTTGGCTACCTGCGTGGCCAGCCTGCCAGCCATGACGATGCCGCCATTGGGTTCGCGCAGCATCAGCGGAAGCAGGTGGTCAAGCGAACTCCGGAAGCCAGTACACCACAGGATCACATCGGCATTGACCGTGCGGCCATCGGGCCACCGTACGCCCTGTTCGGTGATTTCGCTGAACATGGGCTGCCTGTTGAGTACGCCGCGGGCCCGCATGGCCGTGATGGCCGGCGTCAGGGGGAGCCCGGTGACGGACACGACGGAAGCAGGGGGCAACCCGCGCCGTACCCGGTCTTCGACCATTGCCACGGCTGCGCGGCCGTCTTCTTCAGTAAAAGAACCCTCCCGGAATGCCGGAGGCCGCCGCGTGACCCATGTCGTGGTCGTTACCCGGGAAATTTCGTCAAGCAGCTGTATAGCGGAAATGCCCGCGCCAACGATGACTACGTGCTTGTTGCGGAAGGCATCCGCGGAGCGATAATCCTTCGTGTGCAATTGGGTGCCCTGGAACCGCTGGGCACCGGGATACTCAGGGATATATGGTGTTTCCCACGTCCCGGTAGCATTGATGATGCCCCGGGCCGAAAAGAGTCCCCGGTCGGTTTCCACCCGAAAGCGGTCACCCCGGTCGCAGACGACCACCACCTTTACCGGCCGGTAAACCTGCAGGTCAAATGCCCGTTCATACGCCTCGAAATAGTGGGGTACCGCCACACTGGCCCGTACGGTGGTATCCCCGTCCGCTATCGTATCGGCAAAGCGCATGCCCGGCAGGTCGTGGATGCGGTTGACCGTGCTCAGTGTGAGCGACGGCCAGCGGTGCTGCCAGGCTCCGCCCGGGCGGGGCGACTGATCGAGCACAACAAAGCCCTTGCCGGCCGGCACACCCAATTTGCTGAGGTGATAAGCCGAAGACAGGCCTGCCTGCCCGGCACCGATAACCACAATGTTGGTTTTGTATGTTGCCTGCGTCGATTGTCCGGGAGATGAATGGGAATGCGGAACCATATCTTTGGTGACTAAAATAGCAACAAAATGCCGAAGTACAAAGATCGAATGACGGCAGGTCGCAACAACCGGTTATACCCGTTTGTGCAGAAATCCGGCTTCCGTGGTAATTTGCCGCAAGTCGTCGCTAATCCGGCAGGTTTTTGGCCACCCAGGCGGCGAAGGCAGTGATAAACTCCCCGAGAAATTTCCGGGTTGATTCCTTGACCAGCTGGTCGTTACTGTCGAACAGCTCGTTGGCATTTCCGATATAGGCTTCCGGCTGCTGCATGGCCGGCATATTCAGGAATACCAATGCCTGCCGCAGGTGATGGTTGGCGCCAAAGCCGCCGATGCTGCTCGGTGAAACGCTCACAATTGCCGCTGGTTTTCCGTCCCACGTGCTTTGGCCATAAGGCCGCGAACCCACGTCAATGGCATTTTTAAGTACCGAAGGAATCGAACGGTTATATTCAGGTGTTACGAAGAGGATACCGTCGCTCTCCCGGATTTCCTTTCGGAACGCTGCCCATTCGGAGGGTGGAGATTGGTCCAGGTCCTCGTTGTAAAGTGCCAGCTGGCTGATGTCCACCACATGGAGTTCAAGCGACTGGGGCGCCAGCGCGATCAGCGCATGGGCGATCTTCTTATTCAGGGACGCCTGCCGCAGGCTGCCCACACAAACGGCTATGTTGTATGTTTTCATACCTATATAAGCGCAAATAGGTGCAAAAGGTTTTCTGTGGATTCAGCTAAGGACGGCCCGGGCGGACCAGTATGCGGATCTGCCGGGTGCGTTGCGGTTAGCGAGAGTGGGGCAGGACCCGTTGTCTGTACCAAAAACACAGCCGGGCTGCCTAAAAAGGTAGCCCGGCTGTGGCTGGTACGCTTGTGATGTGGCTATTTTGCTGTTTCTTTCCGTACCGCGGCAACCTCATCGGCGGTTACCGGGCTTGACGTGTTGCCAAAGTTTGACCGCACATACGTTAATACTTCGGCCACCTGGGCATCATTCAAAAAGCTTCCATGCGCCGGCATCGGCTCCTCATAGGGTAATCCCCGCACGGTAATGGGACCGGAGAGACCGTTTAGGACCACATTGATGAGCCGGGTTTTGTCGCCATTTACCCACTCGGATTTTTCAAGCGGCGGAAAACGGCCGCCATCGCCCTTGCCATCGCGTTGGTGGCAAGCCCGGCAGTACATCATATAAACCGCCGCGGCATCGACGGGGCGTCCACGGTCCAGGTTATCTGCTACGGGATCCGGATCCTTGATATTTGCTGCAGTAGCTTTGCGTTCGGCCATTTTGGCGAGCTGGGCTTCACCGAAACCATCCTTGTCGCCTTTGTACATGATGCGCCAAACCCGACCCTGTTCCGTATCGCTCACGTAGATGGAACCATCCGGACCTTCAGCGAGACCCATGGGGCGGTAGTGTGCATCGCTATTGCTGACGATCGTATCAAGTCCCGCAAAGCCATCGGCAAACACTTCCCAGGGGCCGGAGGCTGCGCCGTCCTTCATCGGTACGAACGCGATGATGTAGCCGGCCTGCGGATACGGTGCCCGGTTGGTGGAGCCGTGGAGGGCTACGAATACCCCTTCCTTATAGCGCGCAGGAAATTGATTTCCCTTGTAAAACAACAGGTCGTTCGGTGCAAAGTGGCCCGGAAAGCCCACAATGGGCTTCGTCAGCTTTCCACCATTCGCTTCATTTTTGTTGCCGCCATATTCCGGGTTGAGCAGTTTTTTGCCCTGTATTTGATCGTAGTAGTAATAAGGCCATCCACCGTCGAGCCCTTCGTGTACGCGGAAGAGTTCTTCGGCAGGCAGTACGGCACTTTCCCAGGGGGAATACATACCCGGCCAAAGCATTTTGAAATTGTCGCGGCCGTGCGATACGGCATACAGGGAGTTGGAATTGCTGTCCCATTCCATGCCGACGATGCTGCGCAGACCGGTAGCATAGCGTGTGCCGTCTTCCTGACGTTGGTTTAACGTGTTTTCGTTGAATTTCCAGATGCCGCCATGGTCCAGCAGCTGCGGACACCCTTCACCGGGTGTGGCAGGGTCAGCTACTCCCTGGCCTTTTGATCCGGGCTGGCCGTCGGAGCAGTCGTCCGAGCCGGCTCCCCAGCCCACATACATATTGCCCTGGCCGTCGAATGCCACCGGCTTGGTCTGGTGTGCATGGCTTGGCGGATTATCAATAACGATGGTATCCAGCTTGCTGTCCGGTACCAGCTGTCCCGGTTTCAGCTTATAGCGATAAACGATCAGGTTGGAACTGAAATACAGGTAGCCGTTATGGATGCGCATGGCCGTTCCATACTGTCCGCTTTCGTATTTGCTGAAATACACGATGCTGTCCGCTTTTCCATCGTTGTCAAGATCGCGCATGGCGATGTTGCCGTAGCCATCCGTGCGCGCATGCAGCCGCACTTTTACATAGATGTCGCCGTTGTCGTTAACGGCGAGGTGCCTGGCGTAGCCATTGAGGCTGTCGACCACTACCAACGCATCGAAACCGTCGGGGAGGTAGAGCCCGCCATTATCCGGATCGCCCGGCGGCAGTTTGGAACCTGTCTGGCATTGCACGAAAAAAAATACGGTAAAAAGTACCCCTAAGGCCATCAGTAAACGGGTGGCTCTCCACGGGTGAAGTGATTTAAAATAGGCAGTCATTTTTAGTTAGTTGTTATCATGAAGTTAGTAAAACGCAGCAGGTGCTGTTCCATGCAATAGCGAACGGGAATTGTTCCACGGGCATTAACTATCGTTCATCACAGGGTGGTGTGCGTGCATGGTTAGTATCTGCAGGCTAAACTACATATTCCCTTCGTTTATTCCAAATGATATTGGCCGAAATATGCGTTCATTTTCCGGATATTGCCGGTTAAAAAACAGCAAATTCAGTTGGATGTAACGGCTGGGAAGTCGCGTTGTTCTGTATCTTTACATCGGAAATCCAGTATGGTATGCGTATGGAAAAACAAAAGATCATCGTTGTCGGGGCCAGTTCCGGTATCGGGCGCGCGCTGGCCGGTATCCTGGTGTCGGCGGGTCACGCTGTAGGCGTTACCGGTCGACGTGCTGAACTGCTCGAGGAGGTGGCGGCCACCTGCCCGGAACGTGTGTATGTGCGGGTATTTGACGCGACTGACACGGCGGTATGCGGGGCGGAACTGGATGCCCTGGCTGCGGCCATGGGGGGCGTGGATGCCGTGGTAATCAGTGCGGGCGGGGGGGATGTCAACGAACAGCTGGACTTTGCCCTGGAACAGCAGATGATCCGGCTCAATGTACTGGCTTTCACCTGTATTGCAGACTGGGCTTTTACCCGTTTTCTGGCACAGGGTTATGGACAGCTGGCGGCCATTACATCGATTGCGGGAATCCGCGGCAGCCGCCAGTCGCCGGGCTACAGTGCGGTTAAAGCATACCAGATTAATTACCTGCAAGGATTGCGGCAGAAGGCGCGGAACGTGCAGCCCGCCATTGCGGTAACCGACATCTGTCCGGGGTTTGTGGCCACGCCCGGCGCGAAGTCCCCCAAAAGATTCTGGGTCGCTCCGGTTGATAAGGCCGCGCGCCAGATTTACCAAGGCCTGCGGCGGCGCAGCAGGGTGGTATACATCACGCGGCGCTGGCGCATCATTGCGATACTGTACCGGTGGTTGCCGGACTGGCTGCATGAACGGCTATAAAAAAGCGGGCACCCCTTATGAAAAGGGGCACCCGCCGCAACCAATTATCACAATCTTTATCCCTATTCCTTATCCCACCAGATGCGGGTCATGAACAGATCCGGTCCCTGATGCTGGATAGCTGCATTGTAGTTTTCCGTGTTCAGGCTGATTTCCGTATCGGGATACATGAGCCGACGCTGGATCTTTCCACCGGTTTCGTTACCCGGATAGTCCGTCGGTATCAGGTTGGGATATCCCGTCCGCCGCCAGTTGGCATATACCTCGATGTTGTTCATGAACAGCGACGCCCAGAACTGGGTATGGATCTGTTTCATTTCACTGTCGAAACTGCCGGGAGTATACGGATTGTCTGCCAGGTAGCCGTTAGCGGCAACCAATGCCTGGTTGGCATCCATCGCATTGGGGTACAGTTCCTGGGCCTGGAAGGCAGCACGAACACCCGCCTCGTAATGTTCCTTTGCCGTACCCGGTCCCCAGCCGCGTAGGGCGGCCTCGGCGAGCAGGTATTCCACTTCGGCGTAGCTCTGGAAAATGGTCGGCGCTTCCAGGTGCGCAATGGTATGGATATTGATTTCCGAGTATTCCTGTTGCATGTTGTCGGTCCAACCGGGTATCAGGTCCTGGATGGAGGTGTAGTCATAACCACCCGGCAGGCCCTTCTGCTTTTCAGGCGACGACTCAGCAGGCAGTTTGGTGATGTCAATATTGCCCTGCCATAGCGTAGCGTAAAAAGGTAACCGCGGGTCGTTGGTCGACTTCAAATAATCAATAAACGTTTTATTAAGCTTCGAGAAGCCCTTGCCCTGAGCGGAGGGTGGCACGCCTTCGGCCGTTTGCAGCTGGCGCGAGTTCCAGTTCCAGTTGGTTCCCGAACCGGAAGTATGCTCCAGTCTGGCAATGTCGGCATTGCTTTGCATGACGCCGGCCGCGATGGCCTTCTTCACCCAGCTTTCCGCAGCCGCCGGATCTACCTTCGTCATGCGCATGCCCAACCGCAGCATCAGTGAATGGGCAAAAACACGCCATTGCTCCACGTCCCCGCCATACAGAAAGTCGGCAGCACCATACGACGGCTTTGCCGGATCGAGCGCGGCGGCCGATTCTTCCAGTTCCTTCAGCATATCGGCATATACCGCTTCCTGGTTATCATATTTCGGCTTATAAGTGCCATTGATATAACCCAGG
Organism: Parapedobacter lycopersici; assembly: GCF_040395035.1. Taxonomy (GTDB): domain Bacteria; phylum Bacteroidota; class Bacteroidia; order Sphingobacteriales; family Sphingobacteriaceae; genus Parapedobacter; species Parapedobacter lycopersici_A. Next base: position 10,697 of record NZ_JBEBRB010000016.1, read on the forward strand.
CCAGCCTCAAAGTAGGGGATATCCCCGTACATATCCGTTACCCGGTGCAGGATGTATACCCGCCATATCCGGGCGATGTTGTGCAGGTTGGACTGCTCCGGATCATCGGCGGTAAGTTCCAGGATCTGTACAGGTTCCTTCAGTTCAGTGCGGTACGCGGTATTCCAGAGCCCGTTATTGTAGTCGGGTTTATACAGGTACTTGTCGCCCGTCCACTGCCACGGATTGAGTGAGGCGAAATACTGGACAAAGCAACCTGCTTGTTTGGAATTGGGATAGAGTGTATTGCCGTCTCCCACGCCCGCGGTGCGAATGATCGCAGCCGAAAACAGGTTGCCGATTACGGGTTCCGTAAACGCATTGGGGTTCCGGTTCATCTCTTCGAAGCCCTTGTCGCACGAAGACAACAGCAGCACAGCCGCCGTGCCCAGGCCGAAGGCCATCTTTGAAATTCCTTGCTTGATGTGATCTATCTTCATGTCTTGAATGTTAAATGTTATGATACTTCAGCTGATTGACCGTTAGAACCTGACCATCAGGTTCAGTCCAAAGCTGCGTGTAGGCGGTACCCCGAAATTTTCCAGGCCCTGTGAATTTCCGGCCACGCTGTAGCTTGATTCAGGATCCACGTTGTCCACTTCGCTATATAAAAGCAATAGGTTACGGGCAACGAGCGACAGGCTTGCCGATTGCAGCGGCGTGCCCGCAAGCAGGCGTTGCGGCAGGCTATAACCAAATGTCAATTGGCGGAGTTTAACAAAGTCGGCTCCCGAAACAAAGTCTTCGGTTAACGTGAATGCCGTGCCCTGGAAATATTCCTGTGCGGGAATGACCCGTTCAAACGGATTGCCATCCTGGTCTACCCCGGATACCGCTACACCCGATTCCCGTACGCCGTTTTCCACCGTGCGTTTGTGCAGGCCATAGTTGGTTGCATAAGCATTGGTTGACGTATACAGTACGCCGCCGAATTTTCCGTCGAGCAGGATGCCAAGCGAAAATCCTTTGTACCGGAAGTCGTTGGATAAGCCCAGGGTAAGCGGTGGCACACCGCGTCCGAGTGCTTCCAGCGGTCCGCGCAGCGGCAATCCGTTGCCACTGTTGTACACCACGTTGCCATTTTCATCACGCAGGCGACGGTAACCGGCAATCATGCCATACGGCATACCTTCGTAGTGATATACATACGCATTCTGCGTGCGTGGCTGTCCGCCAGCCAGGCTGTTCAGGTCGTCCGAAACTTTAATTACCTTGTTGTCGTTGTAGGCCATGTTGAGGCTCACATCCCAGTTCAGGCCTTCCGGTACCTGTATAGGTGTTCCGGTCAGCAACACTTCGATACCGCGGTTGCGCATTTCACCCACATTGAGGCTTACGTTATTGTAGCTCGCGCTCGGTGGCACGGAAGCGCTGACGATGTCATTGGTCGTCGTCCGGTCATACACCGTAATGTCCGCACCTAAACGGCTATCCAGCATCCGCAGTTCCACACCGGCTTCGGTAGTGGTTGAGGTGTAGGGTTTCAGTGCGTTGGGAATTGTATTTCCGTTGATGGTCATAATAGGCTGTCCCAGGTGCGGAATAGAACCAGCGGTATATACGAGGTTCAGGCCGTACGGGCTTGGCGCGCCGCCACCCACCTGTGCCCAGGAGGCACGCAGTTTGGCGAAGCTTAACCATGCCGGGCGGGTGCCCATCGCTTCCGACAGCACGAAGCCAACCCCCACGGAAGGGTAGAACAGGCTGTTGCTTTGGGGCGAAAGCGTGGAGAACCAGTCCTGACGTCCGGTTAGGTTCAGGAACAGGTAATTGTTAAAACCGAGGTCAGCCGACCCGAACACGGAATTGATTGCCCATTCCGAGAAATCTTCCGTAAAGGTCTGGCTGCTGCCATTGCTGATGAAGTACTGGAACGGTACGTTAAAGTTTCCGCTGTTCAGCGATACGCCGCGGGCCTGGTTATACATCTGGTTACCACCAATCATGGCATTTACGGAAAACTGGCCGAATGTTTTATCGAATCCGATCATCAACTCGGCGTTGGTCTCGTAAAACACGTCCTGATCCTTGGTCATGGCGCCGAATTGATTGTATAGGATGCCGCTCGGCGTGATGTTTTCGGCATTTCGGCTAATGTGGTCCATACCCAGCCGGCCACGGGCATACAGGTAATCGGTAAAATTATACCGGGCGCTGAAGGAACCGATGAACCGCTTGCGGTCGTCGCCGTTCCGCACTTTGTTGACGGCAAAATACGGATTGGTAACGAAGTTATAATCGTTCCATGGCGTTTCAAAACCATTCGCGTCATATCCCGGAGCCAGTGTCCGTACGTCAAGGCTCGTGGCCATTACGCCGATGGATGCGTTGGGATTCGCCGTAAAGTCGGCGATAGCCGTACGGTTTTTCGCTTCTTCAATGCTGTATTGTGCACGGCCTTCGAAGAGGATCTTATCCGACAGGTTCGCATTGGCGCTCAGGTTAAATGTTTTGCGGTTCAGCTTGGAATTGGGCACGATACCCGCGTTGTCCATGTTGGACACCGAAAAGCGGAAATTCAGCGCCTCGCTGCCGCCGTTGAGGGCCAGTGTATTGGAGAAGGTGCTTCCCAGGTCGTAGAAATTTTTGACGTTATCTTTCTGGGCCACATAAGGACGCATTACGCCGTCGTGCTGGATGACCGGTTCGCCGTCAAGCGGGGCGCCCCAGGACATCCGGCCGTTGGCAACAGCTTCGCCCTGTGTGGTAGGCTTCAGTCCGCGGGATCCGGAACCATAGTCAAACTGATAATCGGGAATAGCCAGCGGCGATTCCATGGTGTAGGTGGAATTGAATTCCACGCCAATACCCTGTTGCGCGCGACCGGATTTAGTCGTGATCAGGATGACGCCATTTGCTGCGCGCGAACCATAAAGCGCCGCGGCCGTTCCGCCTTTAAGCACGGAGATGCTCTGGATATCATCGGGGTTGATGCTGATCAGGCCATCGCCCATATCGCGCCCGCCAAATGTACCGGGTGTGCCTTGGTTTGCATTATTAATGGGAATGCCGTTGACCACATAAAGGGGCTGGTTATCGCCGCTCAGTGAGCCGTTACCGCGGATGATTACGCGGCTTGAACCGGCCGGCCCGGTTGCCGAGCTCGAGGCGTTGACACCCGCGATCCTGCCCGACAGGGCATTACCAAGGTTGTTTTCACGAGCCTGGGTAAATTCCTCGCCACCTACTTCGGTGACCGAATAAGACAGCGACTTCTTTTCACGGGTAATGCCGAGTGCGGTTACCACCACCTCGCCCAGTGCTTCATTGGCCGTCACCAGCTGCACGTTTACGGTGCTGCGCCCGTTTACGTTGATCTGCTGGCTGTCAAAGCCGATAATCGAGAACACCAGTACGGCATTTCCGCTGGCTGCATTGAGCTGGTAAACACCCTGGGCATTGGTTGTTGTTGCCGTAGCGGTGCCTTGCACACTTACCGTTACCCCTTCCAGCGGTTCGCCCGTGTCACTGGTAACTGTTCCCGAAATCGCCTGCTGCAGCACGGCGCTTGGCACATTCGCTCCAGTACTGTTGAGCCTCATCGTCGGTTTCCGGTGGATTAATACTGTCGTATTCTTGATTTCGTAGGTTAGCGGCTGGTTGGCGAGCACATTTTTCAGTACCTGATCCAACGGTTGCTGTTTTACGTCCAGGGTCACCGGGTTTGCCTGCCTCAGGTCTTCCGACACATACAGGAAATCATAGCCGGTCTGCTTAGTGAGGGTCCGGAATACTTCACGCAACGAAACGTTCTTTACCTGGATGCTCACCTCCTGGGCGAGTACATTGGCATTTACCTGCACCACGCTGATTAATAGGCATAACACGGCTAATTTCATGGCAAGAAGTGATTTGAATAACGCACGGTGCTTATTCCGTACGAATACCATATTTTTCTTATACATTTGCAATTAGGTTAAATAAATAGCGATTGTTAGTAGCAATTCGTTGTTGCCTAAACAGGTCCTGAACTTTTCAGGCATCGGCCGGCGATGCGCCCACATTGCCGGCTTTTTTGTGGCAACAATTTTTTGGGTATGCGTAATTACATGCTTACAATAACCCTCCTTTCCGTTAACTGGAAATGCGCGCCACTGAGCGCTTCCAAGTGATTCAGTAATTCCTGCAGTCCTTTCGACCGTAGGTAAGTACCTCCGATTTTCTTATAGTTGCCTTTGCCCTTATATTCGATATCCACGTTGTACCAGCGCGCGATATCGTTCATGATGGTCTTGATGTCCAGGTCTTCAAATACGAAATATCCCTTGGTCCACGCCAGCGCGTAAAACGGATCCACATTGAGTTTTTCGATTTCATCGTTTTCGAAGTTGCTGATCGCCTGCTGGCCAGGGGTCAGTACCAGCCGGGTTTTATTCTTAGATACGATGACGCCACCCTCGACCAATGTGGTCTTTACCTGTTGCTGGTCGTGGTAAGCCGAAATGTTAAAATGTGTACCCGTTACTTCGATTTCATTATCCAATGCCTGCACGATAAACGGCTGCGCGCGGTTGTGGGCCACTTCGAAATAAGCCTCTCCGGTTAAGGTAACGGTCCTGGTTTTGCCTACAAATACCGCTGGATATACCAGCGTAGAGCCCGAATTGAGCCACACTTTAGAGCCATCGGGCAGCGTGAGCTGGTATTTGCCACCACGGGGAATGCTGATGGTATTTTTGGCTACGTTACCGTCTTTATCCAGTGGAATGGATTCATCGACTTCGTAGACCAGTTCGCCGTTATCCATTTTTTTGATCATTACCCCGTTTTTATTGGACAGCAGGCCATTATCCGCTTCATCCAGCCGGATGGTTGAGCCGTCGGCGAGCGTGAGCAATGCCGCGCTGGATCCGGGATCCACCGCCTCGCTGGTATAAAATTTTTCGTATTGGTCTGTTGATTGCCGCCCGGCATACAGCCACGCCAAGGCACTGAACAGGCAAAGTAAGCATGCTGCGGCGACGGGGCGCAATACCGCCTTCCGCCGGTACCATTTCGGTGTAAAAAGCGTGCGGTCCAGCCGATGATATAGCATCTCCCGTACGGCAGTGCGCTCTTCCTCGCTTTGCCATACCGGTTCGTCGCATTCCGCCTGTTCGGCCAGCCATTGCAGGAGTAGTTTTTTCTCCGCTTTGGTGCAGGTATTCTCCTCGTACCGCTTTAATAACGCCAATACGTCTTCTTGCTTCATTACCTTGGTTAGTTTTGTCAACTATAGGTAAGTGTAATAAAATGCTGTTTGGTAGTAGGAAAAATTAAAATATTTTTAACCTATTGGTTATTCAGGGTTAAAATAGCCGGTTAAGCGGAAATAAGGCCAGGCTTTGGCGGTTTATTTGAACCATGCATTTACCATCAGGAAAACGAGCAATGGCAGGTAGTGGTTGGTGATCTTCAACCGCAGGAGCTTCAGCGAGTTGCTGATCTGTTTCTTTACTGTCTTATCCGAGAGCTGTAATTTTTCGGCTATTTCCTTGTAAGAAAGATTTTCGTGGCGACTCAGGGTAAAAATGACCCGCATTTTTTTAGGGAATTGCTGTATCTCATCGTCGATAAGCTGCTGTAATTCGTCAGCCATCAGCAATTCTTCCGGACTTTGTTCGTGGCGGGTCAGAAATGCGGCGAGGGAATCGGCATAATCTTCACGGTGAATATGCTTCCGGATATATTGCAGGGATTTATAACGGGCAATTGCAAATAGGTACGCCTTCAGGGATTGTACGGCAGGTACCTGCTGGCGCTGTTCCCACAACGCGATAAATGTTTCCTGCACGATATCGATGGCATCTTCTTTATTCTGGATTGCCCGGGCCGCATAAAGAAACAGCGGTTCCCAATACCCTTCATAGAGCAGCGCGAACGCCGACCGATCGTCGCCATCCGCAAGGAATCCGATAAACTGTCTTTCAAAATGCTCCATGAATGGACAATTGGTTAAACGGCTTGCTTATTGCCAAGTCCCGTCGTTACCCCTCAGTAAACCACCACTTAATTTATTAGGCCCGTATATATTGGCATTCAATATTACGAATTGATTTTTAAACTGGAAAAAATAAGCTGCAATATCTTTTTACTAACCTTCGTTTGACGTCGGCGCATTACGAAACGGGCTTGGCATTGTATCATTTATCCCTGGTTTGCGGTCCGTTCCATTTGCTTGGCAGTGCTTCTGCGCATGACATCTTTGGGCTTCCGTGCTTTCATTTTAACGAAAGCCACCAGACCAATCGCCGAGATGGCGATCCAGAGCAGGTCGACTGCCAGGATATCCACTGCACCTTCACGCCACGTATTCCAGAGCCAGTTACCACCGAAGATGCCATTGACCACCGGCACGAGAAGGCCAAGTAGACTCCCCAGCAACAGGGTCTCGGCATGGGTGCGCCGGATATTCCGACGGACAACATAGTAGACCGACAATACCAGCCAGCTGTAAAAATAAACCGAATAAAGGGAATCCTGGCCCGAGAGGTGCGTCGCTTTTACCGCAATGAATGTGAATGCCGTTACCGGGAGCATCGTTAAACAAACGGCCAGAAATACATTGGCCGCCCAGCAGTTGAACTTCCGCTTATGGGCTGGCACGGTGTTTTTATCCCGGGCAACCAGCCAGATCATAATGCCTGATGCGGTGATAATGCATCCCATAATGCCCAGTATAAAATAGATGATCTTCAGCGGATATCCTCCGTAATCGCCAAAATGAAGGCGATATGCCAGTGCACGGACCCAGTCAATGTAACTCGCATCGGTATTGGCTGGTTTATTAAATACGACGGTGTCATCCGCAACCCGGTACACCAGTTTCCCGGTAGCGGCAAAATCCGCATGCGGATCGGCCGCACCACGAAATACAATGTGCATGCCTGCATCGCCATAGTTCTTAAACTGGATGTTGGTGAGCTGTGTTGCCGGCCATTCCCTGTCGACTTTTTGGATGATCGTGTTGATATCTATTGGTTCCTGTAATGGTTTATGCTGGTATTCAAAGGGGTCGTTACTGTAATTGTTTACGGCATCATACAACTGATTCGGATTATCCTTATATAGTAATTTACTGAATGGTAACAGCAATGCTGTGTTGAAGATGAGTACAATTCCTGTAACCGCATAGATGAACTGGTAAGGATAGCCGATGACACCGAGCACCGTATGTACATCGGTCCATACGGTCTTCCATTTGGACCATGGCCTGAATACAAAAAAATTGGATGCGATCTTATTCCAGTGCAGGAGCAGGCCGGTAATCAGGGCAAATAAAAACAGAAAGGACACCAGTCCGGCGAGAACATAGCCGAACGGGCCGGCAAAATTCAGCGGAATGGCGTTGAGTTGCGCCAAAAAATGCAGCCGGTATAAAAACTCCCCGAGGTCGTATGACTCCGTATAGGTTGATTTCCGGTGGCCGGCGAAGTCATAAGTGAGTGAAACAGCTTCAGAACCTGCAGCATTGGCGAGGCTGTCTTTCGACGGTGTGAGACTGATATACGCCTGGTAATTGTCGGCCTGCAGGTAAAGTTCCATATCCCGGCCACGGAGATCATATTGGGCGTTTATGGAATCGATCAGTGTATCGTAATCAAAAGCCAGTGTATTCGCATGGGTGTAGGATTGGCCTTTTTCCCAGGCCTGTATTTCCTTCTTGAAAAACGAAAATGAACCTGCGAAAAAGATCACATATAGTATCGCACAGACCAGTATACCGCTGATGGTATGCAAATGGAAATAGATGTTATGATTCCTGTTGTTCATGTGAATCAACGATTGAAAAGATAGAGTAACACGAATACGGCGGCGAGGGCCAGGTAAATCAGCCATATTTTCCACGCGTTTCGGGCCAGGAAGGCGCACAGTAACAGGATCGCCCATAAGATATAGCCCGAGAAGAAGGCAGTGGCCACCACCGCATCTTTGTTAAAAACCGATGTCAGCGCGAGATGCGCGGAAATCATGACGGCATAGCCTCCGACAAAACCGGCTGTAATTTTCATGAACCGCTGAAAAGGGGATTTTGTAAGGTATTTTTTGTTCGCAGGCATGATGGCTATGCAATAAAATATTCACAGGTCAGCGCAGCCAGGTAAAGCAGCACCAGGGTAAATCTGTTCAGGAAACGATAAGGGGCCAGTGTTACGATCAGACTTCCCATTCCCATGATCATAACGATTAACGAAAAAATACCGGCACCGGCTCCGTTGCGATCAATCAAAATAAGCGCAGCCACCGCTGTTAACAGTCCGGCTAGTGATTTGGACAACATCGGGCGTCGTTCCAGCACCTTCGTCCATGGACGCTTCCCGGACCATCGCATCCGGTGCGAAGTATTGTAAAAAAGGAAAAATGCCATAAATAACATCAGCAGGACAGAGCTGTACATGTTGCAATTTGATATTTAGACTAGTTATAGTTAGTGTAAAGGTAGCGGTTGGACGCAATATGTCAAGTATAAATTTTACTTAATGCCAAGAAAAGGATTCGTGCTTGGGATGTGCGATGGAACAGCACCACCGAAAATTTTTTCCGGTAATTGTCCAATCCCGGTGGTTCGATTGTCATTGGGGTATAACTTCATTTTTAAATTTTATACTCATGGAACAACGGATCAATATCCAAGAACAAGGACAGGAAGCACTAAAGGGCCTTTTTGGCATTGGTGCCTATTTGAAGAAATCAGCGATTGGGCAACCGCTCCTGAACTTGGTTTATTTTCGGGTGTCGCAGCTGAATCAATGCGCTTATTGCCTGGACATGCATTATAAGGACGCCCGTGCAGAAGGCGAAACCGAACAGCGGCTGTACGGATTAAGTGCCTGGCGAGCGGCACCGTACTACACCGACCGTGAACGGGCGGCGCTGGCCTGGGCGGAAGCAATTACCGCATGTGCTGCACCGGATGCGCTATATAACGAAGTAACCGCCGTGTTCAGCGACCGGGAGGTAGTTGACCTGACACTGGCCATTACCACGATTAATACCTGGAACCGGATTAATCATGCCTTTTACAATGAACCGGGTACTTACCGTCCGGGACAATTTGGATAAGTTTATATTTGCCTATACCGGATATACTTGAATACATTTATTTACCCCATAAAATACAAATACCATGAACGAGTTTTTAATCGCGATCCATCGGGATCTCAAAAGCAAAGACGCTAAACCATCGCCTGAACAGATGCAGGAAGCCATCAAACCTTTCCAGGATTGGATCGGCAGTATCGCCGCACAGAACAAACTGGTGGCACCGCCCAAGCGATGGGATCTGGGTGGGCGTGTGGTCACTTCAGCTACGGTGACAGACGGGCCCTATGCCGAAATCAAGGAATCCATCGGTGGCCTGGTCCTGATCCGGGCCGAGAGTTATGACGACGCCGTGGAAATTGCAAAAGGCTGCCCGGTACTAAAATGGGGCGCAACCGTGGAGGTACGCATGGCGTTGACGGCCGGATAGGATTTGGATTTATCAATTGCCCGGGAACCGCAGTGCCGCGGTTCCCGGGTATGATTAAGTGATGATGGACAACCACGTATTGATACCCCACTTATTCCGCACGGAATACCGGAAGCTGGTTTCCGTGCTGTGCCGCCTGTTCGGTATTTCCCACATCGAGGTGGCGGAAGATATCGTTTCCGATACGTTTTTGACGGCGACGGAAACGTGGAGCCTGGACGGCGTGCCGGCAAACCCCACAGCCTGGCTTTATACTGTGGCCAAAAATAAGACGAGAAACCAGCTGAAACGGCACCTGCTCTTTGAGCAGAAACTGGCACCCGCCGTCACCTATGAAACGGATGCCACCGATATACTGGAAATTGATTTTTCCGAAAAACACATTGCCGATAGTCAGCTGGCCATGTTGTTTACCGTTTGTGATCCAGCGGTTTCGACAGCATCCCAGATTGCACTGGCGCTGAATCTGCTATGTGGTTTTGGAATCCAGGAAATAGCCGACGCATTCCTTACGAATAAGGAGGTCATTTATAAGCGGATCAACCGAGCAAAGGAAAAACTGAAAGCCGCGGCAATCAAGATCGAACAGCCCTCGCTGTCCGCAATTGATGCGCGGCTGGAAGTGGTGCTTACCACCATCTACCTGCTGTTTTCCGAAGGATATTATTCTACCTCGCACCATACCGTTCTGCGCCAGGAGTTCTGTGCCGAGGCTATGCGGTTATGTGATCAGCTGATTGCTAACAGGCGTACCGCCACGCCGGCAGTCCATGCCCTTATGGCTCTTATGTGCTTCCATGCTTCCCGTTTTGACGCCCGGACAGGCGACCACGGGGAGATTATCCTCTATCGCGACCAGGATGACACACGGTGGGACAGGGCACTAATCGAAAGGGGCCAACATTACCTAAACACGGCGTCCACCGGGATTCAGGTTTCCAGGTATCACCTGGAAGCGGGGATCGCCTATTGGCATACGCAGCGGGCCGATACCACGGAAAAATGGGAAAACATACTGACACTATATAACCACCTGCTTACCATTGCCTATTCACCGATTGCCGCACTGAACCGTACGTTTGCGTTGGCGAAAGTCAGGGGGAAGGCTGCGGCTATTGCCGAAGCCGAAAAGCTGCAGCTTACGGGCAACCTATTCTACTACTCACTGCTGGGCAACCTCTATACCGGTATCGATAACCGGCAGGCGCTGGCCTATTACCGGGCGGCGTTGAAGGCTGTCGGCACGGACGCGGACCGCGAGATCATCCAGCGGCACATCACCGCGCTTTCTTCCGATATTCAGGATAGCTGAGCGGGAAGCGATTGGTTACCGCAGCGCCAATTTTTCCAATGCCGCTTCCGTTGAGGCAACGAAATTAACGATCCGTCCCTTATTGCTTTCGTAAATAAAGTCGCGCAGGCTTTTGGATGGGAACTGGTCGAAATCGCCTACAATGGCCAGGCGCACACGATAATTGGAAAACTTTTGCAGTAGTTCTCCCGCGATACCGTTTTGCAGATCGAAAAAGGCAGGTGTGATATTTTTTTGATGAATAACGATGCTGTCGAATCCCTGATAATACAGGTTTCCCATCAGATCCAGTCCATCGGCTGCATCGTGCAGCAAAATCTCGTCGGTGACGACCTCAGCGACTTTACTGTTACCTAGGAGATGTGTTACTATATTCATAAAATCCGGTGATTTTTTTCCAGTTGCGGTACGCCGTCTTCATGCAGTTTCCGCATGGCCGGTATCCCTGTTGCCGGGCTTCTTCCTCGGAACAAAAGAATACCCGGTTTTCCCTTTTCATTTTTTTCCCTGATCCGCACCGCAGTGTGCCATAAATCTTCAATGCGCCATTACCAGCCCAGGAAATCTGTTTTTTCCGGATTAAACTTCGTAAGTTGCCCTTACTTATGTGGGTATGCCTTATCATTGATTGCTGCCATTTACCACCTTTCCCTCGTGTTGGCTGTGATGGGATTTCGGTGCCTAAAGAGCGAATGTATTAAAATAATCGGGATGTGGCACCACAGTTTACGTTTTAAAACGTAAACCGCAGGCCAATGCCGAACCGCGCTGCCAGAAACTCGCTGTCGCCGTCATACAACAAAAATTTTGGCCGCCAATCGAAAGATAGGTCAATCGGCGCTTTCGCAATCTTGTAATCAAGTCCTGCAGCGGGTACAATGCCAAAAGTAGCGTCGACATCTTCTTCAAAAAAGATATTCCCACCAATGCCGAGGTACCATTGCAGTCCGTCCAGTTCACCAATCGGCTGGTTGTACTGGTACATGGCCTGCAAACTGGTTACCCCGCCACCAAAGAGTACAGCACCCTCCCCGGCATGATTCGGTGCAAAAAAGTGCTTTACATGCGGGCCTACGAGTGTGACTCCCTCACCGACGTCAATGAGTAGGCCGGCTCCGGTGCGATACGGTTGTGCCGCGGATTGCGCAGTAGCGAAAAAGACAGTACAGGTCAGGCAGCATGCCAGGACAGCGCTAATAAACATCTTGGATTTCATGGTTTTTAATTAAAAATTAGTAAGGATTATTTTCGGAAAATCAGTGCAAAGGGCTCACCATCAAAGGTAATGCTCAGTTGTAACGTTTGGTTATCATCATTTAGGGATATGCCCAGGGGTTCCCGTTCACCGTCGGTAATTACGTAATAGGTGCCGCCGTCATTTTCCCAGGCGGCCGACTGAGACTCCGTTTGACAGGAGGCATCCGGCTGACCTGATGGTACTGAAATAAAGAGCGTGAGGTTGTTTTCGTTTACATCGAAACGTGTATCCTGGAAACAGGGTTCGTTCGTAACCTCAATAACCTCTTCACCATTGTAAATTGCGCGTAACTGCCACGCCCCAATCAGTGGGTCCTGCTGACCATTCGGCCCCTCATCATCTTTTGAACAGGAGAGCACAGTTAATGTGGTGAGTGCCATCATAAAAAGGAAACGTTTCATAATTGTATGTTTCTGGGTTATGCGTTATTTATCTGTCAGATGCAAAGATAGTTTCCGGGAATACACGGGTAAATCCCAGAAAACCAGTATTTCTTGTCCGTGCAACCGAAAATAAACGGTAACTTTAGACATGGTGTAAATGATTAACGAACGATGCAATGAATAAAACGCATATTGTATTGCTGTTAATGGCAACGTTATTTGCTGCCTGCAAGGTCACGGAACGTATTGGGGACAACCGGCATATTTATGTGCAGCGGGAGGGGAGGGAAGCAAAAAACTGGAAACTTATCTGGCATGACGAATTCGATGAAGCTGCACTCGACACGTCCAAATGGTCGCGCATTACGCCGGGCACTTCCGACTGGAACCGGCATATGAGCGTCGATGATCAGCTTTTCCGATTGGATAACGGACAATTATACCTCTTGGGTATCAACAACCCGGATACTTCGATTGACCATCGTCCGTATCTTACGGGAGGTATTCGGAGTAAGGGTAAATTTGCATTCCAGTACGGGAGGGTGGAAATCCGTGCAAAGCTGGAAAATGCGCAGGGAGCGTGGCCGGCCCTGTGGATGCTGGCCGAACAGAACCGGTATGGCGCGTATCCGCGAAATGGCGAGATTGATATCATGGAGCACCTAAATCACGATACGATTATTTACCAGACTACCCATTCCCACTATACGCTCAACCTGAAGCAGACGGATCATCCGCCTCATTCCGGCATAGCACCGCTTCCGGGTGACGGGTACCATGTTTTTGGCATCAGCTGGTATCCGGACCGGATTGTATTCCAGCTGGATGGTCAGGATACGTTCACCTATCCGCGCGTCGCAGGCGTAGATCCCTCACAATGGCCATACGATCAACCCTTTTACCTGCTGATTGACCAGCAACTGGGCGGCAGCTGGGTAGGTGAGGTGGACCCTGCACAGCTGCCCGTACAACTGATTGTGGATTGGGTTAGGATATACCAGTAGCTGTACATTGGTACACGACGTAGCCGCTAATGAGCGGCAGACACATCAATTTTATCTGTTGACATGTTGTTTTTCAACATCAGAATAAAAGGCACGCAGATCAGGAACATGATTCCGATGTACAGGAATACATCCATATACGAGAGGACGGCGGCCTGGCTCATAACGGATCCGTCCAGCGCATGCAATGCGGCGGCCCGGGCCTCGTTTGCTGGCATTCCATGCTGCATAAAATTGGCAACCATTCCCTGATAACTTTGCTGAAAAACTTCATTTTCCGGATTGATGTGGCCAATCAGGTCGTTTCGGTGCAACGCATTCCGGCGGGTCATGAACGTCGTGATCAGGGCAATACCAAAAGAGCCGCCAAGCTGGCGCATCATTCCGGTAAACGCCGCACCCTGACCGATTTGTTTCCCCCGCAAGGTAGACAGCGATAACGTAGTAACCGGAATAAACAGCATACTCATCGCCAGGCCCCGCAGCATCAACATCCAGAAAAATGCGTCGTCACCGGTATCGGGTGTCAAAATGTGGTATCCCCACATGCAAAAAATGAAAAACAGAAACATGCCGGAAGCCGCCAGGTATTTTTGCCGGACACCCCGCTGGATGGCCTGCCCGATGATAGGCATCATAAAAGCGGTTACCAATGATGAGGGCACCATCAGCAGGCCTGCCTGGTAGGCGGTCCAGCCCAATGAATTCTGGGTATATAGCGGAATGATGAATGTGGATCCATATAAGCCGAACCCGAGAATGAACGAGAGTATAGTCCCGACCCGAAGGTTGCTGTTTTTTAACACCCGTAACTCCACAATGGGATTTTTATAGGTTAGTTCCCGCCAGATAAAGAGGTAGGCACATATACCGCATAAGATGGCGAATCCCAGAATCATGCCGCTGGAGAACCAGTCTTCCTCCTGTCCACGTTCCAGTACGAACTGGAGCGAGCCCACGGCGCCGGCAAGAAACACGATCCCCCACCAATCGATCTGACTTGCTGCCTGTTTCTCGCCATATTTCGGACTTTTTATATACGTTAACGTGAGCATGGTGGCAATGACACCGATGGGTAAATTGATGTAAAAGATATACGGCCAGCTGTAATGTTCCACGATATACCCGCCCAATGGCGGACCAAGTGTGGGGCCTACAATGACTCCCAGCCCGTAAATGGCCTGGGCCATACCGCGTTTTTCTACCGGGTACGCCTCGGTAATGATGGTCTGCGAGGTTACCAGCAGGGCTCCTCCGCCCACGCCCTGAAGGAAGCGGAAAAGTACAAGCTCCCACATCGTCGTAGCGTTCCCGCATAAAAACGAACAGATCGTAAAAAGGACAATGGAAGCGGCGAAGTAATTACTCCGACCGAATTGCTGCGACAGAAAACTGGTTAACGGCACGACAATTACATTCCCAATCGCATAGGCGGTGATCACCCAGCCGATTTCGCTTAACGTGGCACCCATGCTGCCGCGCATCTCATTGAGGGCCACATTGATAATTGTGGTGTCCACAATTTCCAACAGGGCACAGCAAACCGCGGTAATAGTCACGATTACCCTGCGAAAACCGTATTCGACTGTTAAGTCCTGTTGCATGGTATCAGTTAAGGTACACGTCTACCAGCACGTTCATACCGGTCCGGATTTTCTCAATAAAATTTGCATTGCCCGGTTCCCGGTCAAAATCAATACGGACCGGCACCCGCTGCACTACTTTCACAAAATTACCCGAAGCGTTATCCGGTGGCAAAAGCGATTGGACAGCGCCAGTAGCAGGGGAGAAGGAGGTGATCGTTCCGTGCAGTGTGGTATCGGGATATGCATCTACCTGGATAGCTACTTTCTGTCCGACATGCATGTGGGTCAGCTGGGTTTCCTTAAAATTCGCAACAACCCACTTGTCTGTGGCCGGTACAATATGAAACAAGGATTGGCCGGCGGCCAGAAACTGGCCGGGCTGCAGGTTAACCTTGCCTACCTGACCGTCTACAGCGGCCGTAATCACCGTATACGAAAGGGTCAGGCGTGCGGCATCCACCTCGGCCTCGCGCTGTCTGATCAGCGCATTGGCTACCTGGGTCTGGCTGCTGCTTACTGACTTCTGCCGGCTCACCGCATCCACCTGCCGCGCGGCGGACTGTCGTTGTGACTCCAGAATATCGAGTCGTTTTTCGGCCAGCTGCCTGGTAGCCAAGGCTTGCTCATATTGCTGCTGGGTAATGCTGTGATCGGCGATGAGGTTAGCATACCGTTCAAAATCCTTTTCTGCACGCCAAAGGTCAATTTTCGCTGATTCAATCTGGGCCTCCACCGTCCCGATATTGACTTCAGATGTGTTGATATTTGCCTGGGCCACGGCCACACCTGCACCTGCTGCAACGACATTGCTTTTTGCCGATTCGAGCATCGCCTCTGCCTGCGCAAGTTTTATCTTGAAATCCCGGTTATCGAGAACCACCAGGGTGTCGCCTGCACGTACCTGTTCATTATCCTTGACCCGGACTTCCCGGATGTAACCCGATATCCGTGGAATTACCGGACTGATTACCGAGACTACCTGCGCGTCATCGGTTTCCTCGTGGTGCTGTGCGTGGAGGTATTTGATAATACCATACGTGCCGCCGATTAAAATAAGTACGATAAAAACGAGGGCGAACCGTCTGTTTCCTGATTTTTTCCCAGCCGCTTCGGCCGGATGCTGTTGAGTTGTTTCCATTACTTATTGTGATACCTGTTGATGGGTTGTTCGTTTTGCTGCGATGCTGACAGAGCTACCGTGATACCCGCACGTTCATGGAGCTGATAGTATGAAACCAGGGCATCGGCCTTCGCATATTCATAATCGATGTGGGTTTGTAACCTGGCTACATCCGCATCCAGCAGATCAGTTGTGGTCGCCAGGCTATTGTCATATTTATTTTTTGTTATCCGGAAATTTTCATCGGCCTGTACCATCGCTTTCTGGCAAACGGTTATTTTTTTCAGGCTTTGATCCAGGTCCTGATAGGCTTGATGGATTTCGATTTTGATGTCGTCCTGCAGTTGCTCCCGATTCCAATTCAAAGCCTCCTCCCGCGCACGGGCCCGCTGCACGGTGGCACCCGCTTTATATAGCGAAGCCAGGTTATAGCTCAATCCTGCACCTGCATTCATGGCATTGGTCACGGTGAGCGCATGGGGGACATTAACTGCTACGTAGCCCGCACGCAGCGCCAGGGTGGGGTAGTAACTGCTTTTAGCCCCTGTTACTGCGGCACGTGCTGCAAGGATTCTGTTTTCCAGTGCTTTTTCATCGGCACGGTGGTTCAGTGCCGTTTGTTCCCAATCCATTAGCGTACCGGCAGCTGCGCGCCCTTCCACTACGGTGCTGTCAAGTAGCAGCGGCGTATTTTCAGCGATCCCCAGCATAAGGTCAAAATTGTAGTTGGATATCTGTTCCTCATTTTTTGCGGTCAGCAACGCCAATTCCAGGTTGCTTTCCTGCAACTGGACCTTTAACAGGTCGTTACGTGCTACCAGGCCGTTTGCCTCCATATTAATAAAGTCGGCCACCCTCCGGTTTGAAGACCGCAGGTTCTCTTCCACTAATTTGACAGCGGCCTGGGCCTTATACAGGTTAACGTATGCCGCAACGGTATTCTGTATTACCTGCTGCCTGTTGTCTTCGGCATCCAGCTCAGCCGCTTTTTCGAGGTATTTAGCCGATTCGATTCCACTGCTGATCCGTCCGCCCGAGAATAGGGGCAAGGTAGCGGTAGCCATGCCAAACATGGCCTGACTGACGTTGGGCGTAGCGGCACCCTGCTCCGCTTCACCATTGGCCTCCTGGGTGCCGCCGATTTTCAGCTGCACATTCGGCTTATTTACCCGGAGGTATTGCCCCGATACATCGATGTCGGGCAGCCGGTGGTTTTTAGCCTCTTTCACCGTTGCAATAGCCTCATCAATTTGGCTGTTTGCTATTTTCAACGTATGACTGTGGTTCAGGCTTAACGCAATGGCCTCTTCCAGGCCCAATGCCCGCGACTGGCCATAGGCCGTTGCCGCGCCGGGACCAATCAGGCTAACCGCAACCAGTAAACCAGTACTAATTCGTCTACAGTATAATTGGATTATGTTCATTTGAATAGCTTAATTTGTTTACGTTATTGCCCTTCATCAAAGGTCAGGTACGCGATGAACATGCGTTTCAGGTGTTTTCGTAACGCGTTGATACGTTTCTTTTTAGCGACTTCCTTTTCCTCGACGGTCCATTGTGTATGTTCCATTTCATACCGGTGGTTGGCCAGATTCTGATTGACACTGCCGATTAACACGGACGACATAAAAAAGACATCCACGTCTTTCCGGAATACGCCGAGACGCTGTCCGTTTTTCACGGCTTTTTCCACCAGCCTCCGGTTGGTTGTCTTCAACTCGTAGATCATGTCGAATAATGGCCCTTCTTTGATAACGCTCGATTCGCGCATCATCAGCCGGTGGAACAACTGGTGCTGTACCAGCATGTCAATGAAAATATCAATGAATTTTTCGACCTTTTCAATGGGTGAATGCGTTTTCTCGTAAATGATGTCGCGCAGTATCTCCCGCATGGTGCCGAAACGATGAATAAAAATAGCTTCCAGCAACTTATCTTTTGAACCGAAGTAATAGGATACCATGGCAACGTTTACCTCGGCTGCCCGCGCAATATCGCGTATTGAGGTTTTATGATAACCATGATCCGCAAAAAGCGCCAGTGCGACGTCCATGATCTGCCGTTGTTTTTCACTATATTCCATCTTGCTGACTTTGATGATGCAAAACTAAACAAACGTTTAATTTAAACAACTGTTTGATTTTTTTACTCAGACAAGTGTATATGGTAACGTGTTGTTTTATAGTATTTTAATATGTGCTTTTTGTTTGTCAGATTAGCGTAAAATCGTACGGTAACTATTGGACACAGGTTGGTTACGCTGGAAGTTGCCTTTTAGCTTACGATTGCGTGTAACGTTCAGCAGCACCGAAACCGGAAGGAATGGGTGCTGATTTTTTCCTGAGCGATATGCTGGATTAACAATTTAATAACGAATTGTTGATTATCCGTTCACCACGCACTTGATAGTTTTGCGTCATGCGTAATATGCATAAATTGCCCAGTGAATCAGCCGAGCTGATCGCCCTTGCTTCGGGAGATGCCGCTGCATTTAATGCCGTTTACCGGCGTCATTATAAAGCGGTTTACGCCAATATTTTCAAACTGGTAAAAAAAACGGAACACGCCGAGGACATTCTGCAGGACGTGTTTGTGTCGCTTTGGCAAAATCGTTTTAAAATCCGGTCCGACCGGCCGGTAGCGGGGTGGTTGTTTGTCGTAAGCTACCATAAGGCACTTACTTTTTTAAAACAGGCGGTACGGCGACCAGAGGAATACGTGGACAGTTATGTGCGGTTTGAACCATTACTGGATGACGAAACGCACGACGAGGCTGTCTTTGAACAGCGGCTGAATGCCATCGAAGAAGCAGTTGAATCACTTTCTGCCCGGCGGAAAGCAGTGTTCCGGCTGTGCCGGCTCGAGGGGAAGACAAACGAAGAAGCCGCGGACATGCTCGACCTCTCCACCGAGACGGTAAAAGATTATTTGAAACACGCTACCAAGGCCATAAAGGTATATATCGGTGCTAAATATCCGCAACACCTCGCGGAAATAGCGGTATTGTTCATGCTACTGTCCAATTGATCTTTTTGTTAAGATAACTTAACGATTGTTTAACCTGATTACCCACCCCCTTTTTCCAGCCTTATCGTATTTATTATTGAAATGACAAACAGGAATCTACAGCAGTTGATTGAAAAGTTTTGGTCGGGAAAGGCTTCTGAAGAGGAAAGGCACATCTTGCTGGATTACCTTCACCGTCATCGGGAGCTGCGAACCCTGATGGAGCGTACATATATGCGGAACGACCATTCGGAAAAGCAACCCATCATCGACGTGCCGCAATCCGATACGTGGTTACAGCGTATACACGTTCGGGCGGGAATAACCGGTCAGACAGCCCAACGCACACGGATTAGGCCAGTCCTGTGGATTTCTGCTGCGGCGATGCTTGTGTTAAGTCTGGCGGTTGGGCTAACGCTGCACATCCTGTCTCGACCGGAACAAATCCCGCAGGAACAGGCGCTGGTTGTTCCCGCGCCGATCACCCATCAAAATACGGGGCAGGAAGCGAAGCTGATTTCACTGCCGGACAGTTCTGTTGTCCGCCTTTCGCCGAACAGCGAACTCACGTATTCTTCCGAATACGGAAGCAACGCCCGGGGAGTCCGGTTAAGCGGTAGGGCCATTTTCAAGGTGATGCCGAATCGGGAGAAGCCATTTACGGTATATGCTAATGGGTTCGCCACTACGGCACTGGGTACCGAATTCATTGTCAGCACCCGGGAAGCAGGTAAAACGATGATCCAACTGTTATCCGGAAAAGTTGTGGTCACTTCTACCCGGTCCGCCCCATTTGTGATGGCAGCTACTTATCTCAAACCCGGTGATGAACTCCGCATCGATGCGCTGGAAGAGACACTTTCCATGACACATACCCCGTCACTGGGTTCCGGCGACGTCAGGGGCCGGCTAAAAAGCAGGGGAGTTGCTGAAACCCTGCAATTCAGCCGGACTCCCCTGGTAGATGTATTCCAGCGGCTGGCCGAAGCACGGGGGATACGCATCACGGTGCAGGGAACCCGTTTGAAGGGGCTGTCGTTTTCCGGTGCTTTTTTGCCAACGGATTCGCTTGAAACCATGCTGTCCATTGTATGCACCATGAATGATTTGAATTATCGATATGAAAAAGAGGATCACATTGTAATTACCAACAAGTAAATACCGAGATTTTCCAGGTTGCAAAAGACAGCTTTTTAAGCTGAATGGGATGCCTTTGCACTAAGAAAATCGGTTTGAAAACAAGTTTAAAAATTAACGGATTCAACTGATGAAACAAAAAACACAACTAATTGACAGCTTCCGGTGGGTCGTATGCCTGCTTTACCTACTGGCGGTATTCCCGGCACATGGCCAGGAGGATGGGCGGATACAGGGCACGGTGGTAGACAGCAGGGGGAAGTTACTGCAGGGGGTAACGGTGACGGCAAACAACAGCAAAGGCGCGCGGATTGCTGTAACAACCTCCAATACCGAAGGGCTGTTCAGTCTGCACGGTTTAACCGCCGGTGAACGTTATACCATCCGATTTTCTCTTATCGGCTATGCAGGCTACGAGGTCTCCGACTTTCTGGTGCAGGCAGGTGACACAAACTCCATTTTGGCGCGGTTAACGGAACAGGCAACGGATCTGGATGAGGTGATCGTCACCGCACTTGGAATCAAACGTGAAGAGAAAGCATTGGGTTATGCACAGCAGACCGTTAATGCAGAAGCATTGGCTACGGCAGTTTCGACGAACTGGTCGGAAGGACTGAAAGGTAAAGTTGCTGGCTTGAATATTATTTCCGGCAGTACAGGACCGATTAACTCGCAGAGCATCCAGCTGCGTGGCACCACATCGCTGGATCCGGGCGGAAACGCCGCATTGATTGTCATCGATGGCGTACCGATGAATCAGGAAACCACGGCTTATGGAAACAACGTGGGGGCGGCCTACGGTACGGAGGCACCGGTTGATTATGGTAATGCGGTCTCCGAACTCCGGCAAGAAGATATCGAAAGCGTAACGGTATTGAAAGGACCGTCGGCAGCGGCCCTGTACGGCTCCCGGGCAGCCAACGGCGCGTTGATTATCACAACGAAATCTGGACAGAAAAATCAGAAAATAGGCATTAGTTTTAATTCTACCCTGCTAACGGACCACATTATCAACTGGCCGGACTATCAGTACGAATACGGCGAAGGCGGCATTGCCCGCGTTAATGAAGCCGGTGAGCAGTACTATTCGTGGAACGATTCAGAAGATGGCCCCAGCACCAGAACACCGGTAGCTTTTGGTCCGAAATTCAACGGCCAGTACTACTACCAGTATGACCCCATAACACAGGACCAAGGGGCGGAAAGGACGCTATGGAGGCCATACAGAAATAACATGAAAGATTTCTACCGCACGGGCATGACGTTTGAAAACTCATTGTCGTTTCAGGGCGGTGATTCGCGCGGTTCCATGCGGCTCAACCTGGGACGTACGGACAACCGGTATATCGCTCCTAACACGGGCTACGAACGAAATACCGTGTCTTTCAATGGGAATTACCAAATTACCAATGCGATCCGGTTATCGTCCGTGATGAACTATAATAACCGAAGCAGCGACAACCTCCCCGGGTTTGGTATGAGCAACGGCTCGCTGGGCTACTTTATGATGTTCCTGCTGCCTAATGTGGATACGGATTGGTACAAACCAATCTGGGTAAAAGGCCGGGAAAACCTGGAGCAGTTAAATCCATTTTCTGCCTGGTCGACTAACCCCTATTACCTGATGTATGTAGATACGAACCCGTTAACGAGCAATCAGCTTGTCGGCAACGTCAAGGCAGATATCAAGCTATCGGATCACCTGGACCTGATGGGGCGGGTTTCGCTGAACTCCCTGTCGCAATTGCGTGAAACGCACCGGGGTTATTCCAGCAAAAAGCACCCCCGGGGATATTACGGCCGGCAGGACGTGACGAGCGAAGAAATCAACGCCGACTTCCTGCTAACCTATAAGAACACCTTTGCAGCGCGGCTTAATTATACATTGATGGCAGGCGGAAGCCGGATGTCTTATGATCATCGCAACGTGATGTCGGAAGTGGATGCATTGATTGTCCCCAACGTATACAGTCTGGCCAACGGCGTCAACAATCCCCTCGTACGCACCAACGACAGGCGTAAGCAGATCAACAGTTTCTACGGTATGCTTTCGCTATCGTGGGATGACAAGGTCTTCCTTGATGCTACCGGGCGTAACGACTGGTCGAGCACATTACCGGCGGGTAATAATTCCTACTTCTATCCGTCGGTGACAACCAGTGTCATCCTGTCGGAGTTGTTCACCCTGCCGGAGCCAGTAAGCTTCTTTAAATACAGGCTGTCCTATGCCAAGGTGGGTAACGATGCCAACCCCTACCAAATTTCGAAGTATTACAGCCAGAGCGGATTTGCCAGCTCAGCAGTAGTGCCGGCAGCGATGTTCAATGCAAACCTTAAACCGGAAATTACATCGAGCTGGGAAACCGGTATCGATTACCGGATGTTCGATAGCCGTTTGGGGTTAGATCTTACCTATTACGTTTCGACCACCGAAAACCAAATTCTCTCACTGCCGAGCGATATCGTATCCGGTTACAGCAGCCGGGTGATCAATGCCGGTGAGGTGCGTAATAATGGCGTAGAAGTTGTCGTCACCGCCACACCTATCCGGAACACCAATTTTGAATGGGACATCACGGCTAACTGGTCGACCAACCACAATGAAATTATCTCCCTGAACGACAACCTTGAGCGCCAGACATTGGCAACAGTATACCAGGGTTCCCTGATCGGCACAGTCGGCGGCAGCACGACCGACCTGTATGGAACGAAGTACGTCCGGGACGACCAAGGCAATCAGGTATTTGAAAACGGGGTTCCGGTGCGGACGGCAACGACCGAATACCTCGGAGACGTTGCACCCGACTGGCGTGCCGGGATAACCAACACGCTGCGGTATAAAAACTTCCGGTTTAATGCCACGATCGACGGTTCATACGGGGGATTGATCCTGTCCAATACGTATAACCGTTCCTCCTGGGATGGCTTTATGGCCAACACCATACCGGGCCGGGATGAAGGGGTAATCATTGGGAAAGGGGTGATGCCTGTTGCTGGTGGCGGGTACGTTGAAAATACCATTCCCGTAAATACACAGACGTATTACAGCCAGCTGCACCAGATCGCCGAAACCGGAGTGTTCGAATCGTCATTTATCAAACTTAGGGAGGTTTCCCTGACCTATACGTTCCCGAAATCCCTTGTTCAGGGAGCTCATATAGACAACCTCTCCCTCAGTGTCTTCGGAAGAAATATTGCCGTGTTTGATAAGTTCCCGATGTGGGATCCGGAAGGTGGTACCATGAACGGAACATCCTTCGTGCCCGGGCTTGAAATGGCACCGATGCCATACACGGCCACCTATGGGGCTACATTGAAAGTTGGGTTTTAATTAACAAAAGAAAGTCAGATGAAAACGATTACAATATTAGCAGCATGCAGCTTATTATTAGGTGCTTCGAGCTGCGATAATAACTTTGAGGAAATCAATACCAATCCGAACCTGATTGACCAGATCAGTCCGGGTACCTTGCTGAATGAGGTCATCTACAACATGGCCTCCAATAATGTCACCAATCACTATAACATCAACTGTCAGCTGATGCAGGTACAGCTGCCGTACCCTGCATATTACGGTGGGGTACAACGGTATGAGATTCTGCCCACTACCGGGAATTCGCAGTGGAATGCTGCTTACAAATGGGCCAAAAACATCCGTGAGATGCGGATCACTGCGGAAGCGGACCAGTCAACTAATTACCTTGCCATTGCGCTCACGTTAAATGCCTGGGTGTATTCCAATTTGAGCGATACCTTCGGGGATATCCCGTTTTCCGAAGCTTCACAGGCGGAAGATGGCATTCTCCAAGCCAAGTATGACGATCAGGAAACGGTTTACACGCAATTGCTGGCCGATCTCGAAACCGCAAATACACTGTATGATCATAACATTGCAATGGCCTATGGTACCGATATCCTTTTCGCTAACGATACCCGCCTTTGGCAAAAATTCACCAACTCCCTGCGCCTGCGCCTGTTGCTGCGCGTATCGGACGTCCGCCCGTCGGCTTATCAGGAAATGGTGGTCATCGTTAACGATCCCGCTGCTACACCGATCATCGATGCACCCTCGGAAGCCGCAGTATTTCACGTGACCGGGGTTACCCCGAATATCTCGCCTTGGTCCCGGGCACTTGATTTCAGTAACCAGCACGCTGTGGGTCAGTTTTTTATTGAAACGCTAAATGCGCTGGAAGACCCCAGGAGGCCGATTTACGTGGGACAGGCCACGGAACAAGGAGACCCAATCGGTTATAAGGGGATCCCAAGTGGATATGACAACGAGCAATTTACTTATTCGCCCTCCTATATGAATAACCAGCAGGTAGTAGCACCCATGATCATTCCGATACTTACCTATGCCGAAATCTGTTTCATTAAGGCAGAACTGGCACAAAAGGGACACCTGGATGATGCGGAAACCCATTACCAAAACGGCATCCGGGCAGCAATTGAGCTGTGGACCGGCGAAACCGTGCCAGCAAGTTATTTTGAAACCAACCTGGCTAAATACGACGGTACGCTTGAACGCATTATGCTGCACAAATATCTGGCGCTTTATTTTACCGATAACCAACAATGGGCAGAATACCGACGCACCGGGTACCCCGAGCTGCCTACCACTCATTCGATGTTAAATGACGGCGTAATGCCCTCCCGCTTGCTTTATCCGGATGTGCAGCCCATATACAACCGGACAAACTATGAAGCCGCTGCACAGGCCATGGGCGGCGATAATATCAATTCCAAAGTTTGGTGGGACGTCAATTAATAGGAGAAAATAACCATGAAAACACACTATTTCTTTATTTTTCTTTTCCTGGCTGCAATCAATTGCAGTCAGGCACAACTGCAGGCCCAACCGGGATTCCGCGTAGCTTCTTATAATATCCGCTATGCTGCTGAGGCCGATGAACAATCAGGTAACGGCTGGGACATACGCAAGCAACCCCTGTCCGAACTGATTAGCAGCCACGGCTTTGACATCGTTGGCACACAGGAAGGCAATACCTCGCAATTGGCCGATTTGGGCGAACTGCTACCGGGATATGCCTACCTGGCGCATCCTTATGGCGGGCAGGACGGGCTGTTATCCAACTGCGCCATTTTTTATAAAGCAGCACGGTTTGATGCACTGGACTCGGGTGTCTTCTGGCTTAGCGAAACACCGGATATGCCAAGCATTGGGTGGGATGCCAGCGACCGCCGGATCTGCTACTGGACACAGTTCCGGGAAAAGGAAACGGGAAAGACATTTTTCTTCTTCAATGTACATTTCTACTGGCGGAAATACATCGCCAAGGAACAGTCGGGACCGCTACTCGCCCGCAAGATCCGGGAAATTGCCGGTGATCAGCCGGTCATTTGCACCGGCGATTTCAATTCCCTTTCCGAAACCACTCAAATACAAGCGGTAAAGGAGCTGTTGTCAGACGCCTATGAAGTAACCCAATCCCCACGGGTCGGCGTGGAGGGTACCGGGTTTCCGGGAGGTGTGTTCCAGGGCCAGCCCGGAGGGCGGATCGACTACATCTTCGTAAGCCCGCATTTTCAGGTAGCGGATTACCAGGTGTTATCGGATACCTACAATGGCGATCATTATCCTTCCGATCATCTGCCCGTGACGAGCTGGCTTAACTGGGCAACAGAAACAGCGCACTAAAATCATCCGGGGCAGGTGATGCCTTTCTTTTGGTTTGTATGTAATTTTTTGACGTTATGTAGAAAGTGACATCTTTTTTGGATATTGGCTGTGTGGATAATTCGATTAAACAACACCTGCTGGAGGCGTGCAGACAGCATGTGAGTGAGCGTATTACGCATGCACAACAGGCCATTGCCGCAGCCAGTGAAGCGGCCGCCAGCGACGGAAAGAGCAGTGCGGGAGACAAGTATGAGACGACGCGCGAAATGATGCAGCAGGAAATTGACCGGTACCAACAGTCGCTGGCAAATGCCAAACAGATGGAACAGCACCTGGCCGCCGTGGATATCCGTCCGCAATCGGGACCGGCTACGCTGGGTAGCTTGGTTGAAACAAATCGCGGAACGTTTTTCATTGCCATTGGCATAGGCCGTCTGGAGGTAGATGGCCGGGCCTATGGCATCGTTTCGCCGGTTTCGCCTATTGGCACCCAGTTGCTGGGTAAAACAATTGGCCAGCGCTTTGTGTTCAATTCACAGGAATATACCGTTAGTCAAATTGCTTAATCGAAACTGCGCAATTGTGACATCACGCCATTTTCACGGTAAGCAAAGTCTTCCTATATTCGTACAATCCATAAAAGCCGCATTATGTTATTGCCCATCGGAGACGAAAACCATGACCGGAAATCATTTCCTTTTGTCAATTACCTGCTGATCATCGCCAATATACTGGTGTTTATATTTTTGCAGGGCTTCGGATACAACATTCACGTTACATATGCCTACGCGATCATCCCCGCAGAAATCCTTACAGGTAAGGATATCGTCACCGATAGCCAGTTGATCATCGACCCGGCTTTGGGCGGCTCATTTGAGATGCCGGGCCTGCAACCAACGGGAATTCCCGTATTCCTTACACTGATTACCGCGATGTTCATGCACGGCGGAATCGGGCATTTGGCAGGTAACATGCTCTACCTTTGGATATGCGGTGACAATGTGGAGGACCGCATGGGACATTTCCGTTATTTACTTTTCTATCTCCTTTGTGGTATATTGAGTGGCCTGAGCCACGTATTCAGTACGCTGTTCTTCGGCCAGGACTTGTTGATGCCTTGCCTGGGGGCTTCAGGCGCGATCTCAGCCGTGCTAGCCGGATATGTCGTGTTGTTCCCCCATAAGCGGATTACGGTCTGGATATTGTTTTTTATTATTTCGGTGCCTGCTATCCTGGCTATCGGGCTTTGGTTTATCTTTCAGGTTAGTAACGGCCTTGGGGCACTCGGCGGCCAGCAAGCGGGAGGCGTTGCCTATGCAGCACATATCGGCGGGTTTATTGCAGGGCTCTTGCTCGTTGGCCGTTTTAAGGGGAAACGGCGTTACCGGAAATCCCGCGTGAGGAGCGGAAGGTGATTCAGTTAAATGAATCCTCGTTAAGTTAAGGGGTCGACATGGATGAAGGTTGATATTTACGATGGTTTCTTAACTTGGATTAATAAATATGACCGTCGGATATCGTAACTTGCATTCGTAACTGACAGAGGGATAAACATCGGTGTCCGCTAACGGGTTAAAATAAATCACGTATAATAGGTAAAACAGCATTATGGAAAGAACAGAAGTCGTTATAAATCACAATAACCGGGGAGAGATCCAGTTATTCACTGATGACCAGAAGGCAGGGAAAATGGATATTGCCATTGCTGGCGGTAAGCTGATCGTTTACCATACCGAAGTAAATCCTGCGCACGAGGGAAAAGGTTTTGCAAGGTTGCTGCTGGATAAGCTGGTTTCCCATGCCCGGGAACATGCGCTGAAGATTGTACCCTTATGCCCCTACGTTTACGCACAGTTTAAACGGCATCCGGAAACATACATGGATATCTGGTTCAACGAGCATGATCAGGATTGATCCTTAACAAATTCATCGCTGAAATGGGTGATGATGGCCGCCTTTAGTGCGGCTGCATCCGCGGTGCCGATCCGTAGCGTTTGCGTGCCATTTTTCCCATAGCGTATTTCCACTGCTTTATTCCCGTGGATATTGTACAGCATACCTGAAGGGGTAATCCGGATACCAAATCCGGCATAGAACGGGATCTTCACTTCCCTTACGGCTGAAATGTTCTTCGGTTTCAAATTAAAGTGTATTAACCCAATGCCGTAACTGATGTGAATGACACCTTGCTCAACGATCGTTTTCATGCGGTAGAAACATAATAACAGCAAAAGCAATACAGCACTTATCAGGCATAATCCACCCAGGTCAATTGGTTTTTCACCCAGCTGGAAAATATAGGCGACCACTAGGAAAACAATTGCGGGCACAAATACCGCAATCATAATCCAGCCAGGTTGGATGTGTTGATATTTCAAGGGGATCTAATGATTTAGTTGCAGATAAATCAAATATAGCAATACCTGACCGGATTGCCAAGGTTATCTATTGATCTATGCCGCGCTCGTTTATTGCGACTGACCGGTTTACCGTGATTCCGGCGCCGGCAAGGTTACCACCACTGGGCCGCAGGGACTTCATAATACGTGGTGTCCGGCGCTTCCTGCCAGGGTGCCTGCCAGAATTTCCAGCTTTTCTTTTCTTGGTCGAACCATTTAGCTAAATCCAGCTTTCCCCATGAATATTCCACGCGATAATCTTTGCCATTAATAGATAGCCATCCAAAGATGCAGGGTGTTGAATGCCCGGACACCCCATTCGTGTAAACGATGGCCCTTTCGAACGTGATCGGGGTGCCCGCGGGAATCGTATCCAATATCACCGTTTCCGGCGGGTCAATTGCTGTCCGGTCGATATACCACTGAAAATTTTCATGCCCGGGGTCCATTAGCACAAACGGATAGTCATCGTTGCGCACTGGTATTTCCTGCATCAGGTAGGCCTCCCGGTTTAACTGGACAGTCTGCCCGATTAGCTGATCAAACGGAGCTACCTTATTCAGGCTCGATGTTTTTGTTTTTATCGTGGCGTACAATATAACGCCGAATACCAGTAACCCAATTACACCGATAAGCCGGATTGTACTGCCTATCTTCGATTTTCTTTTTTGCATTTGCCAATCGGATTACGGTTTCTTTTCGTCCAGGTAGTATTCCGTTTTCCCGTCCGTGGCCATCAGCCGGATGGTGTAACCGCTTTTCTCGGTTATGGTAGCCGGAATCGTTTCCATTTCAAAGTCTGTACTGTTCAGTTTTTCACTGGACTGGTGATTTTTGCTCATAACTGTACTTTTCGCCACGTAGAACGTGTCCTGTTTCATGCTGACGATTTTGAACCAGCCAAAACCGATGCCGGAAGCTATTCGGTCTCCTTTTTTCTTATACGCTTCAAAGTGCCCGAAGAAGACATCGCCGGGAACCAAAGGGGCTTCCATAGCGCTCACCTGTGCCGATTTTGGTAACGGTGGTTTGAACGAATCGTAAACCAGGCTGGCGAGAATACCGATACATAAGGTAAGGAATATCCAGCCGAAGATAGTGACTTTAATTAAATAGGGCGGTTTGGGGACTTCTTTTGCACGATCTGCATAGAACATCCGCATTTCCTGCGTCCAGGCCCGTTTCGGAATTTTTTTATTTTCAGCAATATCCCAGTATTCACCGAATGTCTTCTTCGTATAAGCCTTATAAATAACCGTTCTTACGTGATTCCTGTATATGCCCAGTACCATGTCATTTCCGGCTTTTTGGGGATTTTTTAAACCATCCGTGTGATGAACGGACTGTTCCATTTTGTCGATCGCTAACCACATATTCCTTTGTGCTTAAATGATATATTAATGTTGATACCGTGTTCCGTTGCTGCCGGACTTCCAAAATCCGTTACCATACCGCAAAGGGTAGGTTATGCTTTTTGGCATAGGCAATTGCTAATTGATCGGTTTCGAAAATCTGCTGGCCGTATTCCATTACCTCCTTTGCTGTCGCAATTAATCATATACAGACGGCTGTGTAAAATTCCTTTCATTGGTATGTGATCAGTTGTCCAAAAACGGAAATTGATTTTCAAAGCCCTTTCCGATTACGGGCAATGGTTTCTTTACCTCGTTTATTGCGTGAATGATTCCAAATACCATCAACAACAGCAATAAAACACCAGCGTAACTTACCGCCGAAGCGACCATGGATGACACCAGGCTGATAATAAACACGGCGACGTTAAAAAAAATACCGATAACAAGGAGCCCCAGACCCTGTTTGAGGTGGTATGCGCTCAACGGATCACGCTGGCCCTTTCCGGCAAAATAAGCGATCAGCCAAAAAATACCGAGATAACTTAAAATGGATTGAGTTCTGGCAGTCATGTTTCCTCCTTATTGATGATCAGGCAAAGTTGGATAGAAAAAAAAGAAACGTTGTTTTTTTGGCGCGACAAATCATCTATGGAGTGGTGTTTAATTATATACAAAGTATCTACAGTGGTTAAAAACGGTGAAATAACCGGGTTTTCAGGTCCCTGGAGTTCCTGTTTCTCGCACCATGAACGCGCTACGTTACCGGAAAATATTTTATTATTGCATCGGAACCCATCCGAACAGCTACATGGATACTACCAAAATCGTCAAATATCTTGCGTTATTGCTGTTGTCGGCCCCCCTGACTGCCATGGCCCAGGTCAAGGCTATTGATGCACAGACCGCAGCCACGCTTGAGCACGTAGAACAACTGCAATTGGAGAACCAGAACGGAGCAGCCCTGAAAACACTGGAAGCTGCTATTCGGGCACACGCCGATAAGCCGGATGACTTGGCTTACCTGTATGCACACCAAAGCGGCATCTACGTTGCCATGGATAGCCTGTTGTTGGGTAAACGACTGTTGGACAGCAGTATGAGGTACGCCACGGATAAAGCTGCGAAAGCAGTGGCTTATCGTGCAAAGGCCTTTCTGGCCAATTACCTCAATGAGCCCGATGAGGTGGTAAAAGATGCACTAACAGGCCTTGCATACCTCGATGGTAATGAAGGTGAACTGACTACGCGCTATCACCTGAATTACCTCCTGTACAGTGCATACAGCAAATGGAGCGACCGGGAGAAAATGGAGAAATACATCCTGGCATGTGCTGCGTATGCGCAGCGCATCGGAAAGCCCAACTTATTAGTCAACGTTAACAACGGTCTTTCCAGTATGTACCTGGCCGATTATAGAAAGTCGGGGAACCGCGCCAGCCTCGACAGCATGTACCATTACCTGAAACGGTCTTTTACCATCCAGCAGGAGCATGCTGGGGAAGTAAGCGGCAATACCTTTGCTATCACCTGTATTAACCTGGGCAATTTTTACCTGACTTATTCCGATGCCCCCGCAGCGGAACGCGAAAGGCAGGCCTACTTTTACCTCGGACTCGCTGAAAAAGAATTGGAACAGCACCGGGCCAGTGCGGAAAAGTGGGTAAACGTATACGGTATTAAAAGTGGATTTGCCCTCGGTAATGGAAACATTTTACAGGCGGAAAAATACCTGCTTCAGGGATTGAGCCGCATTCAGCAAAGTGATCAGGCCCACGATAAGGAAGCGTATACGATTTTTAAACACTTGTCGGATATTGCTGTCAAGAAGCAGGATTATCCCGCAGCCCTTAATTACCAGCGGCAGGCAGAGACCCGGCTCCGGCAGATCCTGGACCACGAACAGATTTTTAACGCCCAGAAATTGGAAATCCAATATGAAACCGAAAAGAAGAACGAACAGCTGAAACTGCTTACTGAAACGGCTTCGCTCCGGAAACGGCAGAGTTACCTTTACGGTGGGCTGGCACTGGCACTGCTTATCGGACTGGTATTTATGTTCAGTTCGTATCACTTCAGGCTTCGCTATTCCATTGAGCGGGAGAAAAAACTGGCCAATGAAAAGGAAGAGGGCGAGCGCTATGCGGCCATGCAGTTGAAAATGGAAAAGGAGGAGCAGGCCCGTCTCCGTGCCGAACAGGAGCTGCTCGAACTGCAGCGGGGCCGGTTGCAGAAAGAAGCGCTGGCCAATTCGCTGATTATCGAACATAAAAACGATATGCTGAACCAGATCCGCAGCCAGCTCAAAACAGGTGACACCCATCACGTGCGTAAACTGCTCAAAGAAGAGGCACTGCTTAATGCCGATTTTGAAGAGGTTAAGTTACAGGTGCAGGAATTACATCCTGGTTTTTTTAATCAGCTCACCGGAAAAGCGGTACAGAAGCTTACGCCGCTGGACCTGAAATATTGCACCTATATTTACCTGAAGATGAATTCCAAGCAGATAGCGCAGGCATTGCACGTGGAGGTGCAGAGTGTGCGTATGTTCAAATACCGGCTCAAACAGAAACTCGGACTTCCCAGGGAAAGTGACCTGGAACAGTTCATCCAGCAACTGGGCAACTGATGCTGCCGGGAAGATCTGCACAAGGCAATGCCTACCTATAATTCCTGCTCATAGTAGATCTTATAATATTTCCGGCCCTTTTCATCGACACCCTGTTCAATCAGTTCGCGGCTTCCGTGGATGTAGATGTGGAAGTTTTTATCCAGTTTCAGCACGCTTTTGAAAATCCGGGCCTGTTTCTTCACGACCTGCGACGCGATGTCAAAGCTATCCGATAAATCAAGTTCATGGTCCTGCTGGTAATGCTTATCAAACCTGCGGAATGATTCAATTACATTAGGATCGCCGAAAACCGTTTCTTCAAATTCCTTTTTATCGAAGGTTTCACGTTTCTTGAAATAATCCACCGATCGATTCAGCAAATCAATCTGATCGGTTCTGGTTACTTCAAAGTCTTCCTGAATCTGGGTCGTAATGAAGTTTTTTGTCAGTGTCAAGAAGCTGTTTGTGTTGTTGACGTCGTCGTTTTTCGGCCGGTGATTAATAAAATCGCGTTGCCAGTAGTCGGTTTCATTGGGGTTGCTGTCTACGACAAGCAATGTATACGGTTCGTCGGAAAACAAGATCAGGCAAGCCTTATCGGGCTTTTTGTTCCCGATTCCCCTTCGGACATTCATCCCCACACCACCGTTGTCCGTCGCTGTTTCAATAAAATGCTCCTTATCCTCAAATTTGTAAATCCCCAGCGCCGCATAAGTCCTGTTATTCATTAAAACGCCGTCAAACTTCGCAATAAAAACATCGCCGTCTTTGATGTTGGGATGCCTGGATGATGAGATCAGGTGCTGCGCAATATTTTCGGAGCATTCCGTGAAATCATCGTTGGTGTGAATCCGCCTGGCAAGGTTGAACAGGATGTTATAGTCGATGTTTACGTCGTGTTTAAATTCAAATGTCTGCGTTGTGGTGAGGAAAGGTTTAAGGAATATTTTTTTCAGTACCGTTGCTTCGTCGTCCGTATAATCAATGGGTGATTTGCTTATCACGGAATTGCCTTCCGCTGCTATCCGGTGCAGGATCAGCTTGCCGATCACCGCTTCTTCAAACTGGATCATGTGTTCTCTTCTTAAATTTTGATGCCGTTTCGCTTCTTTGGAATGTCATTCGCCGTTAAAGGTATCAATCATTTTTTATTCAACCCTATTTCACTTCCTATTCGCGATAACCCACGAGTGATCGGCCATCTATTTTTTAAATTAATTTATTGATAAACAATGTCTTGTAACTTATTTTCCCTTTTTTCAATATACCGGGGGTAACAACCACACCCGTGGACTGATATACCTACAAAGAACAACAAGTTTCACCTTTTAAATTACATGGTTATGAAAAAGAGAAATTACGTAAGCGTGCTGTTGCTCAGTTTCACTGTCGGTCTTGTCTCCTGCGATAAAGGGGATCCGCTTGAGCCGGTCGCGGCACCAGAAAGCAGCATCAGCATCGAACAGATGGCCAATGCGCGAAACCCCGAAGATGGCACCGGCCGGATCCACAATGCGTACCTCGATTATTTTGCCGGTCAAGTCAAAGCCGGAGACGGAGTAGACCGGGAGAAATTAATGGCTGTCACGCAGGATTTTTACCGGCAGCAGGATGAAGCGTTCAACGAGCCAGAACAATACCGGTTGCAGTCCTTGCTCGGCCGATATGCCGAATTAACCAACGGACATCCCCGTGCACTTGCCGCCCTGAACATCTGCGACATCATCCCATCGCTATGCAATACGCCCCCTGGATCCCCCGGCCCGTATAATCCATTTCCCATCGTATCGCTGTTAACCGGCACCGGCGATGGTACCGCCACTTCCGGTGTGTTCGAATTTATCCGGAGAATCAAATCCATGGAAGCGGACCTGATCAATAGTCGTGCAGTTAAGGAAGAAGATCGCCGCGTGCTGCTTCAGGCGTATGCAGTAGCCCGTTACTCGGCAGCATACTGGCACAATGCCACGCACGGTATGGCCAAACACGCCCTGCGTGAATCGCTGGCCGAGCTGACGCCGGCCGAGCTGTCGGACGTGGTTGCCGCAGATATCGCAGGTGCAATAGTAGGCGGTTCAGCCGGTTCAGCAGGTGGTCCCATAGGCACCGTGATTGGTGCCGGAGTTGGTGCTGGTGTAGCCAGCGCCTATGCGGTATTCAACAAATGGAAGTGGTCGTGGTAATACGGCCACCGGATTC
>NZ_JBEBRB010000017.1:0-44843 GCF_040395035.1 Parapedobacter lycopersici
TCCAAAGCAGCAAAAAGATAAGCACGTAGCAAATGGCCTCATATAGCTGTGCCGGATGACGGGGAACTTGGTCTACTTGTTCGAAAACAACAGCCCAAGGCAGGTTTGAAGGTAAACCGATAATCTCGGAATTAAAAAAATTGCCAATCCGGACAAAAGCACCGGCCAGGGCAACAACGATGACCAGCCGATCGGTAATCCAGAGAAAGTTGACTTTTGTCTTGCGGCAGAACAGAAAAATGCCTACCAGAATACCAATGGCCCCGCCATGACTTGCCAAGCCCCGGAATCCCGTTAACGTGAACTGTCCGTTGACATAGGTGTATGGCAGGATCATTTCCAGCGGGTGGTCTTTATAATAGTCAAATTCATAGAACAGGCAATGGCCCAGCCGGGCGCCCAGCAGGGTGCCGAGAAAAATATAGATGCTCAGCTGGTCAAGTAGTTCCTGCGACTTGTTTTCCCGCTTGAAAATGTGCAGCATCAACAGGTAACTGCTGATAAAGGCCAGTAAAAAGCACAAGGTGTAATACCGTAATCCGAAAGTTCCGATATTGAATATTTCGGGATCGATATTCCAATGAATTACGTTGAAAATGCTGCTCATGACGATTATTTTGTGTTCAGGCCGGTAAATATAATGTATCTTTTATAATTTTTGTCCTCCCTTGCTTTTCCGTTCCTTCTTTGTCTGCGTAATGGCCGTATACTGTTTTTCGAGGAAACTGATAATTTCCGCTGCAATGTCCTTTTTCGTTGCTTTCTCTATGCCCTCGAGCCCCGGTGAGGAATTAACCTCCAGCACAAGCGGGCCCCTGTCCGAAGGCAGCATGTCCACGCCGCAGACCGTCAGACCAAGCTCTTTTGCTGCCCGTATTGCAGTTTCCCGCTCGGCTTTGTTGAGTTTGATTATCTCCGCGGATCCGCCACGGTGCAGGTTAGAGCGGAATTCACCTTCCTTTGCAGTTCGCTTCATGGCACCCACAACTTTGCCATCTACCACAAACGCACGGATGTCCGTACCCTTGGACTCCTTGATGTATTCCTGGATCAAAATATTATTGCCGAGTCCGTAAAATGCTTCAATTACCGAAGAAGCTGCCTTTTTGGTTTCTGCTAACACCACACCGATACCCTGCGTGCCCTCCAGCAATTTGATAACCAGGGGCGGTCCGCCCACCATTTTTATCAGGTCGTCCACATCGCGTGTACTACGGGCAAAACCGGTAATGGGCATGCCGATTCCGGCCCCCGACAGAATTTGCATGCAGCGCAGCTTGTCACGCGAACGGGTAATGGCCTGGCTGGGGTTTGCAGAAATAACCCCCATTACTTCAAACTGGCGGACAATTGCCGATCCATAGAACGTCACCGAAGCACCGATCCTGGGGATAATCGCGTCGATATCCGAGATGTCCTGGCCGTTATAATGAATACTTGGTAAGCCCTGCTTAATGCCGACATAACATTTGCTATGGTCGATCACCACGCATTCATGCCCCCGGGCATGAGCGGCTTCAACCAGCCGGCGGGTGGAATACAGGTTTTTTAACGTGGATAATACGGCAATTTTCACGGTGTATCTGGAATAATGCGTGTTTTGGATAAGTTAGCCTTGGATACGTCCACTAAAAAACGTTTCCGGATAAAGGTCCGGCCTAACAGGAGGGGGAACTCCATATCCGACCGGTCGCGCAGCGAAAGCTCAATTTCATATAACTGGCCAAATAAGGAGATATCCGTTCGGATAATGTATCGTTCCTCTTCCTGTCCGAATGAATTTCTGAATGTGCGCCGACTGTGAAAAGGCTTTACATAAGTATTCAGGGTTGCTCCGAAACGCCCATCCAATGCCTGGAATTCGACATACGGGGCACCCGCTTCCTTTATTAACCGGATATGGCTGCAATGCAGTACCGATGTGCGCGCGCCCGTATCAATTTTTGCGGGGACACCAAAAATACCCAGGCTGGGTAAATCCACCCGTTCTTTCCAGCCAATTGTTTGCATCATCGCGGCGGTTATCCGTTAAAAGTAACTGAATTCACCAAATTCACTGCGCACCGTCACCTGTTTGGTCTCGGCGGCTTCCACATGACCGATGACCTGTGCAGCAATACCATAGTGCTCCGCGATAGCAATCAGCGGCGTAGCCAGTGCTTCAGGTACATAAAGCTCCATGCGATGGCCCATATTAAACACCTTGTACATTTCTTTCCAATCGGTGCCTGATTCATCGTGGATCAGCCGGAAAAGCGGCGGAACATCAAAAAGATGATCTTTGATAACATGAAGGTGATCAATAAAATGCAGCACTTTCGTCTGCGCGCCGCCGCTGCAATGTATCATGCCATGGATTTCACTCCGGTACGCATCGAGTATGGTTTTAATAACCGGTGCGTAAGTGCGCGTAGGAGAGAGGACTAGTTTTCCAGCATCTATATACTGATTATCACCAATGTGTATTGGGTCAGTTAAACCCTTACTTCCAGAAAAAACCAATTCCTGTGGAATAGCAGCGTCATAGCTTTCCGGATATTTAGCAGCAATTGCTTTGTGAAAAACATCGTGTCTTGCCGACGTGAGCCCATTGGATCCCATACCGCCGTTGTAAGCCTGTTCGTAGGTCGCCTGTCCATAGGAAGCGAAACCGACGATAACATCGCCGGCCCTGATGCGATCATTTGAGATTACCTCTTCGCGTTTCATCCGGCAGGTTACCGTACTGTCTACGATAACCGTCCGCACAAGATCACCCACATCGGCGGTTTCCCCACCGGTTGAGTAAATACCGATGCCCAGTTTACGCAATTCAGCCAGGATTTCCTCCGTTCCATTGATAATTTCGGCAATCACCGCTCCCGGAATCAGGTTTTTGTTACGTCCGATAGTGGAGGAAAGAAGGATATTATCTGTTGCGCCCACGCACAACAAATCGTCCAGGTTCATCACAATTGCATCCTGAGCAATTCCCCGCCATACCGAAAGATCGCCCGTCTCTTTCCAATAGGCATAGGCCAGCGAAGACTTGGTGCCTGCACCATCGGCGTGCATGATGTTACACCAATCATCCTGGCCACCTAATATATCCGGGATAATTTTGCAGAATGCCTTGGGAAACAACCCTTTATCGATGTTTTTAATGGCATTGTGCACGTCCTCCTTACCGGCAGATACGCCCCGTTGGTTATATTTTAAGTCTGACATCTTGCGGCAAAGATAACGAATCGGTATCAGACAAGGGAAACGGATTTAAGACGTTATTGCCCTGATCCGCTTGCCAGTTTAATTTCCACGCGGCGATTCAATGTCCGGCCTGCCTCTGTATCGTTGGAAGCTACGGGCTGAGTTGCCCCAAATCCCTCGGTGATCAGGTTGTTTCCCGAGATGCCTGAGTTTACAAGATAGAGCTTAACTGCGTTCGCACGGTCTACGGATAAAGACATGTTATATTCGGCGGTACCCTCAATGGATGCGTGGCCGTTTACGTAGAATTTGGCGTCCGGATCTTTCTGCATCTCCCTTGAGATCTGATCCAGTACCGCATACGACTCCGTTTTCAGCACATGGGAATCGTATTCAAATTGAATATTCCTGAAATTAAAATTAGGTGCCTCCACGGGAGCGGGTTTAGGGGCCGGTGCCGGTGCGGGCTTCTCTTCAACTACGGGTGCCGGTTCCGGCTTTTCCTGGACAACTTCCGCTGCCGGCTGCAGCGCCACTTTCTTCGGCGCACAAGCCTGTTGTAAAAAAACAAATAAGACGGCCACCGCGGCCAGTTTCCAAATAGTAAAGGTTTTCATGGGTAATGATTTTATTTCAGTAAACATAGAAAATAATCCTGTAAAGTTGGTTAGGTAAACGCAATGATAGTGCCAATTTGCTTTCCGCGAGCGCATTAAAAATAGCGTTCGGAATTTTAGCTAT
The DNA here is from genome assembly GCF_040395035.1 of Parapedobacter lycopersici. Classification (GTDB taxonomy): domain Bacteria; phylum Bacteroidota; class Bacteroidia; order Sphingobacteriales; family Sphingobacteriaceae; genus Parapedobacter; species Parapedobacter lycopersici_A. Next base: position 3,928 of record NZ_JBEBRB010000017.1, read on the forward strand.
GAGATTACCGCGCCGAGCAGGATATCCCGCCACATGGCAGCCGTTTCAGGATTATATTGTGCTGCGGGAATGCGAAGTTCGATGGTGTGGAGTGCGGTAGGGCCTTCCACGATATAAGCCAGCAAGACAGAAGACCCGCATATGCCGTCCGTTTCGTCGGGCGAGCTGATGCGATAAAGAATTGCCGTGCGGCCCGAGGCGACCTTCCTGTCGATAATTTCCAGTACGGCCTGTGGGCAGGCCGACTTTACATATGCCCATTTTTCTTCCGGAGCGCCCTCGGCCTTCATGGGGTAATACCGCTTGTCGATCGTGGTGATCACGATGGAGTCAATAGGCGCCGTTTCCCCCGCTGCCGTGCGCACGGTATATAATGTACCGCGGATAGCCTTGGTGTCTTTGGGGATTTTCTGGCTTTTCCACCGGTACGCAGCAGGTAATTCAATGCTGATCCGTTCCTTGCCGGGTTTGGGCTGTGCAAACGCGGTGAAACAGGCCAGCACAGCGATCATTAGGACTGATATTATCCGGGCAGGATACTGCATACTGATTAAATAATCGGTTCAAATCGCATCGCAAATTTATCACGATATGCTTTCGGTGTCATGCCGGTGTTTTCTTTGAATAACTGCCGGAAATTTTTCATGTCGTTATAACCCGCGCACAACATGATTTCAAAAAGGCCCTTTTCTGTATTTTCCAATAGCTTCTTAGCCGCTTCTATTTTGGTTTTTTGCAAATACCGGATAGGGGTCAGGCCTGTGGCCTGTTTAAAACGGCGGACAAAATTGCGTCTGCTCGCTGGAATGTCTGCAATGGCCTCTTCAATACTTTTTATTTCGGGGAATTCCTGTTTGATTTTGTGCTGCACCCGCATAACCAGCTCATCGTCATGTGCTTCCGTGGGCTCAAAATGGCTGAAATACGCCTGGTTCTCCCGATCCATATCAATGGAAAACACCTTCGCAATGCGGACGGCAAGAGCTCTGCCGCAGTATTTCTGGAGCAGCGCCAATTTTAAATGGAAGCCGCTGGTGGCCCCGCCGCTGGTATATATATTGGTATCCTGCGTAACGACGGCATCCTGTTGGATATTGACCTCCGGAAAACAGGCAGCCAGTTTGTCGGCTGCATCTACGTGCGTTGTCGCCTTTTTGCCATTCAGCAGTCCGGATGCGGCGAGCAGAAAAGCACCGGTGCAGATACTGGCCAATGTAGCACCGCGTTCATACTGCGCCCGTAGCCAGGGCAGGAAACAGCCGTTTTCAGCCAGCGTATTTCCCAGGTCTACCGGCCCGAATGCGGGAACGAAAATCAGGTCATATTGGCGATCGGCAGTAAATGTGGCATATGGAATATGGTTAATGGCATCAGGAAGTACGTTATCCGGTGCAATGCCCACAAATGTAATCTCAAAAAAATCGGACTTGCCTTCTTCCCGTAAAAACCGGTTGGCGGTTTCAAAAACGTCCACGATGGCAGCCATGCTCAACAGCCGGTATTTCGTGGTCAGAATAATCGATAGCTGCATGGGTAGTTTATAAGGTATTTGTTTTGATCACTACAAACTTAACTAAAATATGCTACATCCCGTTGGTCGAAAATGAAATACTAAAATGGGATTTTATCAGCGAAAACACTATTTTAGCGAAGCGATAACCACTTAATTCCTAATGTTATGAGAACGATTGCATGCCTTATATTATTGTGTTTTACCTGCTTTGGTACCCTGCCGCTACACGCCCAGGAAATGCGATGGAGAAATCCAATGGACGGAAATGCCCGCGCAATCCAGGGACAATTACCCATTGCCTCCCTGGAAAGGAGTTATTACCGGCTTCCGGATGATATGGAACAGCTGGTCAGGCCACCGGTATGGAATTTATCCCGTCAGAATGCGGGCGTGTATATCGAGTTTACAACTGACGCTAGTGCCATTACCGTACGTTACCAGGTTTCGGAAGCGCTGGACATGCCGCATATGCCCGCTACAGGTGTCAGTGGGGTAGACCTGTATGCAAAACATAAAAACGGCGGCTGGGACTGGGCAGCGGGATCGTATCAGTTTGGCGATACGATTACTTACCGTTTTGCTAATCTGGCCATTGGCAACGAGGAGAAAATGCGGCTGTACCTGCCGCTGTACAATAGCGTGACGTGGATGGAAATAGGGGTGAGCGCTGATGCGGCTTTTGAATTTGTACCGGCCACGGTTGACCGTCCGGTTATCGTCTATGGAACATCCATAGCACAAGGTGCATGTGCCAGTCGACCGGGACTGGCCTGGACATCTATTTTGGCAAGGCAACTTGACCTTCCAATGGTAAATCTCGGTTTTTCGGGGAACGGACGATTGGAGAAGCCGTTAATTGATTTGATTGCAACCGTGGATGCCCACCTTTTTGTACTGGATTGCATGCCAAATCTAACCCCGGGGTCGGTTCCCGATCCTGAAATCCTCGACCGGATTGAATATGCGGTAACGCACCTAAAAGAAAAGCATCCGGATACGCCGATTCTGCTCGTCGAGCACAGCGGAGGCGGGTCGTCGCAGGTGATTGATACCGCCAGGAGTGCAAATTACCGGCATACGAGCGAACTGATGCGTTCGGCCTATCAAAAGCTGGTCAGTCAAGGCGTAAACAGACTTTATCTATTAACAACCGAAGCCATCGGCATGGGCACGGAGTCGACGGTCGACGGCGTTCACCCCAACGATATCGGCATGATGCAGCATGCGACCGCCTATCGGGAAATAATTAATACGATACTGAAATAAGCATCGGTTTGCCCGGTAGCAGATGAAACGTGTTTTAACGGGGTAGTTTATTGCTTCGCGGGAATAAAGTGCTCCAATACAGCAATCGTTTTTTCCTGGGCTTTTATCACCTTTCTCAATGACTCGATGGTCTGTTCATAACTCTCGGTATCCTTGAGCATGGTGCCGTTTCCGGTCAGTACCCATTCCGCACTTAAGTCAGGATAGAGCCGCAGAATGCTTTCTAACTTATCAACGCCTATTGTCTTGTTTTTCTTTAATTGCCCGCCGAAGGAACCGTTTGAAATGCCAATGGACTTTTCAAATGTACTTATGCGGATACCCTTGAAATCAATATATTCTTTAATCCGTTTCAGAGTTGTAGACATGCTGAAAAACCCTATATAAAAAATTAAAATACATTAAGCAGTACGCGATGTTTTCGTTCTGTAGCCATACGGAAAATAATCGCAGCGATAACAAAAATATCAAAAATAATTACCACAAATAATGCCAAAACCTTTACTGTTAATAACTTCAGTAAGCTAAGTTTCGTAAATGTTTCCACTTTCCGGCAAAACAACGGCAAATTTGCACGATGCGCTGCAGGTATTGCCACGATAATGATAATCGCCATTCCCCGGAATCGTTAACGTGTGTATTGCCTATAATGTGTTGTATGCCAAATTTTTAAATCAGTTGATGCCAACTGTTCTGTTTTCCGGACGCTATTGCCGGGACGCCGGATTCCATTTGTTTTCTTCGGAGGGTTTCCCGTGATTTATCCGGACAGGCTGTTTCGCAGTGACGGGCTTCGGCCAGCCGGCACGCCCGTTCAGTTAGTTCATTTTTTAGTGTTCATACATCAATATAAATGTTACCTTTATACAGACTAAGCGGGATGAAACATGAGTGGCTTAACCGACATAACAACGCTGGCCGTAGGTATCGCGTTATCCGTGACCGGCTGCAGCAGTCAAAATCTAACCCGGGAGGAAGTGCCTCCCTGCATTAAACAGGTGATCGAGCAGATGCAGGCGGAAAACGTAAGAAACCCGCCCGGTAGTGTCTGGCAGTACCAATACAACGGACAAACGGTGTATTACATTCCCGCGTATTGCTGTGATTTACCCAGTCAGTTACTGGATAGCGCCTGTAATCTCATCTGCAGCCCGGATGGCGGTTATACCGGAGCGGGCGATGGCCGGTGCGTTGATTTTTTCGAGCGCCGGCAAAACGAAAAACTGATCTGGCAGGATAGCCGGAAATGAACTCATTCTGCAACGGCGGAATAGAGGCTACGCCTAATCAAACATATAAACCTTAATCACGATGAAGAAAGCACCATTTATCGTATGCTTACTGTATTTAACGGCCGCAACCCTAGTGGCTGACGCACAGAAGGCGACAGCACCGGCCTGGGCACAGGAAACCCCGGAACACCAAACAGAACGGATGGCTTGGTGGCGGCACGACCGGTTCGGCATGTTTATCCATTGGGGGTTATATGCAGTGCCGGCCCGACATGAATGGGTTCAAAATCACGAACAACTATCCACTGAAGTGTATCGCGACCGCTATTTTGAGCGATTTGATCCGGACTTGTATGACCCGAAGGAATGGGCTGCGCAGGCCAAAGCCGCAGGAATGAAGTATGTCGTGTTGACCACCAGGCACCACGAAGGGTTCAGTCTCTGGGATACAAAATACAGCGATTACAAAGCAACCAATACGCCTGCGGACCGCGACTTGCTTAAGCCCTTTGTTGAGGCCTTTCGTGCGGAGGGACTTAAAGTCGGGTTCTACTTTTCCATGATTGACTGGCACCACCCTGATTTTACAATAGACCGCGTGCATCCGCTGCGTAATAACAAAGAAGCCCGGGCAGCGAATGCCCGGCGGAATATGGATAATTTCCGGCAGTTCCTGAAAAATCAGCTGACCGAACTGCTTACCGAATACGGGAAAATCGATCAGCTTTTTTTCGACTTTTCCTACCCGGGGGAAGATGGCAAGGGTCACGAAGACTGGGATAGCGAAGGGTTGCTGGAACTGGCGAGACGCCTGCAACCCGGTATTATTATCAATGACCGGCTCGACCTGAATGATAAACCCTGGGGTTGGGACTACGTGACACCGGAACAATTTATGCCCAGCGCCTGGCCGGAGCGCGACGGAGTACGGGTGCCCTGGGAAACGTGCCAGACATTCTCCGGTTCGTGGGGTTACCATCGGGATGAACATACCTGGAAAAGTAACAACCAGCTGATCGCCATGCTGATTGAGGTGGTAAGTAAGGGGGGAAACTTATTGCTCAATGTCGGGCCCACAGCCCGGGGTAATTTTGACGAACGGGCTAAAGAACGGCTCGCTGCGATAGGCAAATGGATGAAATACAATAACCGGTCAATATACGGTTGCACAGCAGCCCCGCCTGCATTTGAACAGCCCGATAACTGCCTGCTCACCTATAATCCCGAAACCAAACGGCTCTATGTGCACCTGTTGCAATGGCCATTCAAAACACTGTACCTGCCTAATTATAAGGGAAAGGTGGCTTATGCCCAATTTCTGCATGACGGTTCAGAAGTACAGTACACATCGCGAACAGCGGCTCCGGCAGGTGGACACACAACAGTAACGGCCGGTGAAAACGACCTCATTGTTGAGCTGCCTGTCATCAAGCCGGATGTGGAAATCCCGGTCATCGAACTTATATTGAAATAAAAGCCCAATGAAGGGCGACAAATTAAAACGACTGTTTTTTGACAATTTATACTACTATTTCTATATGCATTACGTATATTTGTCCCATGAAACAATTTATGCATAACCTGATGCCGTGTACTAACGCTGTAAAGTGAGGGGCAAGCGTTATACATAAGTGTGGATAACAAGATGACGCCTCCGCTAAAATTAGGGGAGGTTTTTCATTTACCATGTAATATTTGCCGTTAAATCGGTGATTTATTTGATAAGCTAAACGACAACTATGCAAAGTTTTAGAACGGAACTCGAAAATCCGGTAGTTGAGAAAGAAATTATTGAGCTTGAACGCAAAATCCGGGCTTATCGGGCGGGTACGATCTCCGAAGATAAATTCAAAAGCCTGCGCCTGGCACGCGGAATATATGGGCAACGGCAACCAGGGGTTCAGATGGTACGGATAAAATTGCCCTTCGGAAAGGCTACTTTCAAACAATTACTGCGTATATCGGACATATCCGACGAGTATGCCATCCGCAATCTCCATTTTACAACCAGGCAGGATATTCAGATCCACTTTGTGAGCCTGGACCGCACCCCGGAGCTCTGGGCGAAACTGGCCGAAGATGACGTGACCATACGGGAAGCCTGTGGCAATACGGTCCGTAACGTAACGGCATCACCACAGGCGGGAATAGACCCCGAAGAGCCGTTCGACGTATCGCCTTACGCGCATGCCACGTTTGCTTATTTCCTGCGTAATCCCATTTGCCAGGAGCTCGGACGGAAATTTAAATTCGGATTTTCATCCAGTTCGCGCGATACGGCATTTGCTTTCGGACAGGACCTGGGCTTTATTCCCCGGGTACGGACAGTGGATGGTATTGAAGAACGCGGCTTCCGGGTTGTGCTCGGCGGCGGATTGGGTGCACAGCCCATGGCCGGGCATGTGGTGCATGAATTTTTGCCCGAAGATCAGCTTATCCCGTATTCTGAAAGCGTACTGCGTACGTTCGACCGGTATGGCGAACGGAACAACCGGAATAAGGCCCGGTTTAAATACCTGATCCAAAAACTGGGACTGGACGAAGTGAAGCGCCTGATCGCGGAAGAGTGGACCGCAATTAAAGTGAAAACATTTGCAATCGACCGGGACGCCGTTCCATTGCCGGCTCCACCGGAATCCGTTCCTGGTGAAGTTGAAGAAGTAACCGATCGCCGCGCATATGAGATCTGGGAAAAAACCAATGTGTGGGAACAAAAGCAAACCGGGTTTTATGCCGTCTATATCAAGGTGCCGACCGGAGACATGCCGACCGAAAAAGCACGTGAACTGCTCGCCGGTATCCGTGGTCATGTGGCCGATGAAGTCCGGGTAACACAGAATCAGGGACTGCTGCTGAAATTTGCGAGGAAGGAATCTCTTCCCCGGATATATAACGTACTAAGCCGGATCGGGTTTGCAAAACCCGGTTTTGACAGCGTTGCGGATGTAACGACGTGTCCGGGTACGGATACCTGTAACCTGGGTATCTCCAACAGTACGGAGATGGCCAGGGTGCTGGAATCGCTGATATATGAAGAGTATGAAGACCTTGTTTACGACCGCGACCTTAAGATCAAAATAAGTGGCTGCATGAACTCATGCGGGCAGCATGGCATCGCGCATATCGGTATACACGGCAGCTCACTGAAAGCGGCTGGCCGGGTTGTTCCGGCCGCACAGATTATGCTGGGCGGTGGGGTACTGGGCGATGGCGATGGACGGGTGGCCGAGCGGGTGATTAAAGTGCCATCGAAACGGGTGGTAAATGCCGTACGGCTGCTGCTGGATGACTACCTGGCAAACTCCGCTCCGGAAGAACGCTTCCATGTGTATTTCGACCGGCAGACAAAAGATTATTTTTATCGCATGCTGAAACCACTGGCTGACCTCACCAACCTGACGGAAGAGGAGTTTGTTGACTGGGGACACCAGGAGACCTACCAGCAAGCCATTGGTGTCGGGGAATGTGCCGGTGTCGTGATCGACCTGGTATCGGTACTGCTCTTCGAAGCAGAGGAAAAACTGGACTGGGCAAACGAAAGTTTCCGCACAGGCGCGTATGCGGATGCTATCTACCATGCGTACAGCATGTATGTCAGCGCAGCAAAGGCATTGCTGCTCGATAAGGGAATCCACAGCAGTACCCAAATTGCGATTATCCGCGATTTTGACACCCAGTTCGTGAAATCGGGCGAAATTACATTACCCAATAGCTTTGAGGAGCAACTGCTTGAAATCAATAAAAATGAGCCGACGGAGGCATTTGCACGCCAGTACCTGGCTGATGCCATTGATTTTTATCAGACAATCGCGGCGAAAAAGGCAGTTGCAACAGCTGTAAATGGTTAATATCACCGCAATTTCACGTATTGAATTGCGATAACAGACGAAGCGAATGAACGCACATCCCAAAATAACGTTGGTGGGGGCCGGACCGGGGGATACCGATCTAATCAGCCTTAAGGGGCTGAAAGCACTGGCAAAGGCCAATGTCGTGCTTTACGATGCATTGGTCAACGAAGAACTGCTTGGTTATGCTCCGGAAGATGCCCTCCGCGTATTTGTGGGCAAACGGGCGAATAAACACGCTTACAGCCAACAGGAAATCAATGAATTGATGGTTTCCTATGCGCGCTCCCACGGACACGTGGTGCGGCTTAAGGGCGGTGACCCTTTCGTATTCGGAAGGGGAGGGGAAGAGCTTGAATATGCGGCCAGTCATCACATTGCAACGAGTGTGGTGCCGGGCATTTCCAGTTCGATCGCGCTCGCCGGACTGCAGGGGATTCCGCTGACATACCGTGGCGTAAGCGAAAGCTTCTGGGTAATCACCGGTGCAACTACGGCCGGCGTCATCTCCGATGATATTTATGCGGCAGCCAAAACGTCGGCAACGGTTGTTATCTTGATGGGACTGAATAAATTAGCGGAAATTGTGCGGGTATATGAAGCCGAAGGCCGGCATAAATTGCCGATTGCCGTCATTCAGAACGGTTCCCTGCCCGACGAGAAAATAGCACTTGGAACAATAGATACGATTGTCGAACGGGCGGGAGTACAGGGGATCGGAGCCCCGGCGGTGATCGTTATCGGCGAGGTGGTCGCCAAGCACGAAAGCTTCGGCGCCTGGAAACATAAGAATATCGCAGTATGAACCAACGGAGCACCGGCAATGAATTGTTCCCTGTATTTCTGCAGTTGAATAACCTGCAGGTGCTGCTGGTTGGTGGTGGGTCCGTTGCATTGGAAAAGCTGACGGCATTGCTCGGCAATAGCCCCCATACAAAAATTACCTTGGTTGCGCGTGAAATCAGCGCGGAAGTACGTAGTTTTGCTGCTGCATACCCCGGCATACAGCTGGATGAGCGGGCATTTGAAGATACGGACCTGAACGGGGTGGATGTCGCTGTGGTTGCATCGAACAACGCACCGCTGAATAACCACATCCGCGAGGAGGCGCGCAGGCGCCACATTTTGATTAATGTAGCGGATAAGCCGGAACTGTGTGATTTTTACCTGGGGTCCGTCGTTAAGAAAGGGAATTTAAAAATAGGAATATCCACCAATGGCAAATCACCTACCATTGCCAAAAGGATAAAGGAATTACTTAATGAAGCACTGCCGCATGAAATTGACGAAACGCTCGATTACATGGGCAGGCTGCGCGATCAATTGAAAGGTAATTTTGCCGATAAGGTGAGGCAACTAAACGCGCATACCGCGATGTTGGTCGATTCAAAGGAGAGGAAATGAATACATTGGTAAATGAAGTGACCGGGTTGATCAAAGACCGGCAGCCGGAAGAGGCCCTGGCCCAGCTGGCCGCACGTTTTCCGGGAGAACTTGTTTTTTCGACGAGCTTTGGCCTGGAAGACCAGTTGATTACACACCTGATCTTTGAAAATAACCTGCCTATCCGGGTATTTACATTGGAAACGGGCAGGTTGTTCCAGGAGACGTATTACACCTGGAACCGTACGCTGGAACGGTATCAAAAGGAGATCGAAGCGTATTTTCCGGATACCCATGCCGTGCAGCAGCTGATCACACAAAAGGGACCCTCCAGTTTTTATGATTCGGTGGAAAACCGGAAGGAGTGCTGCCGCATACGTAAAATAGAGCCGCTTCAGCGCGCACTTGCAGGCGCTGCCTGCTGGATAACCGGTATACGGGCCGATCAATCCGATAACCGCCAGGGAATGGCGGATGTGGAGTGGGACGGCACAAACGGGCTGGTTAAATTCCACCCCATATACCATTGGACACTGGACGAGGTGAAACGCTTTGTAAAGGCCAATAACATTCCCTACAACCCGCTGCACGATAAAGGCTTCCCGAGCATCGGGTGTGCCCCCTGTACACGGGCGGTGCAGGAAGGGGAGGACTTCCGTGCCGGCCGGTGGTGGTGGGAAGACCAGAGTAAGAAGGAATGCGGATTGCACGCAACCTAAGCAAGCACCGCATTGTAAAAGAAAGGCAAATAGAAAGAAAAGCTATATATGGATTATTTGGATCAATTAGAGGCGGAGGCGATACATATCCTGCGCGAAGTGGCGGGTCAGTTTGAGAATCCCGCACTGCTGTTCTCGGGGGGGAAAGATTCCATTACATTGGTGCACCTGGCCGAAAAAGCATTCCGGCCCGGCAAATTCCCTTTTCCACTGGTGCACATCGATACCGGGCACAATTTTCCGGAAACCATTGCATTTCGCGATGAATTGATTGGCCGGCTGGGCGAAAAGCTGATTATCGGCTATGTACAGGACAGCATCGATGCCGGAAAAGTGATTGAGCAAAAAGGCAAGAACGCAAGCCGCAATATGCTGCAGACGGTTACGCTGCTGGATACCATCGCCGAACATAAATTCGACGCCTGTATCGGCGGCGCCCGTCGCGACGAAGAAAAGGCGCGGGCCAAAGAACGGATATTCTCGGTACGGGACGAGTTCGGCCAGTGGGATCCGAAGCGCCAGCGGCCCGAACTCTGGAATGTGTACAATGGCCGTATCCATAAAGGGGAGAACGTCCGGGTTTTTCCAATCAGCAACTGGACGGAGCTCGATGTATGGAACTATATCCGCAGGGAGAACATCAAATTGCCATCCATCTATTTCTCACACGAACGCAACGTGATTACGCGCAACGGCCAGCTGATGGCTGCGGCCGAATTTTTGAATATGGATCACGAGGACATTGTGGAATACCGCAAAGTGCGGTTCCGCACGGTAGGCGATATGACCTGTACGGCGGCGGTACTTTCGGAAGCTTTCGAAATCGATGATATTATCGAAGAGATACAACAGTCGAAGATCAGTGAACGCGGCGCGAGAATGGACGATAAGGTTTCCGAAGCCGCCATGGAGGACCGTAAAAAAGGCGGATATTTTTAACAGCAAGAAAACACCCGGCAGGGTTAATACCTATTAATTTCATTACCTGAAAAAATGGATTTACTTAAATTTATAACGGCTGGAAGTGTTGACGACGGTAAGAGCACGTTGATTGGCCGGTTATTATACGATACAGATTCGATTCTGGATGACCAGCTGGAAGCGATCCAGCGGGCTAACCGCAAAAATAACGACGGCACAATTGATCTGGCTATCCTTACAGACGGCCTGAAAGCCGAGCGGGAGCAGGGCATTACCATCGACGTGGCGTATAAATACTTTCAAACAGATAAACGCAAGTTTATCATCGCCGACACGCCGGGTCACATTCAATACACCCGGAACATGGTCACCGGAGCTTCCAATGCCGATCTGGCCATTATTCTCATTGATGCACGCAAAGGCGTGATTGAACAGACACGCCGGCATTCCTTTATTGTTTCCCTGCTGGCGATTCCCAATGTGCTGGTATGTGTCAATAAGATGGACATGGTCGATTACGACGAGGCGGTTTTTGCCAAGATCAAATCCGACTACGAACAGCTGACGGAAAACCTTCGCATCAATCAGGTGGATTTTATACCCGTAAGCGCGTTAAAGGGTGATAACATTGCCGGTCCGTCCGCCAATATGCCCTGGTATGAAGGGACTTACTTGCTGAACTTCCTGGAAACCGTAGATACCCACCAGCCAAACGTTGAGCAACAGGCTCGTTTTCCGGTGCAATGGGTTATCCGCCCGCAAACGGCAGCGCTGCCCGATTACCGGGGGTATGCCGGACGTGTGGTAGGTGGCAGTTTTAACGTGGGTGATCAGGTAGCTGTCCTTCCTTCCGGGTTCAACAGCCGGATTACGCAGATCGAATTGGCCGGTGAGTCGCTGAGCACCGCGGAAGACGGAAGCTCGGTTGTCATCCACCTCGCTGACGACCTTGACATCAGCAGGGGAGACATGCTGGTTAAGCAGGATGAACAGCCGGCTGTTTCACAGGAATTTGAAGCGGATATTTGCTGGATGGATACAAAACCACTGGATATCAGTCAAGTATATCTGATTCAGCATCACGGAAAAACAACCAGGATAAAATTACAGGACATTCTTTATAAAGTGGATGTAAATACACTGGAAAAGACAACTGACGGGCAGTTTGGATTAAATGATATCGGGAAAATCCAATTTAAATCGGCCGATCCGCTGGCCTTTGATGAGTACGCGCGCAACAAGAGTAATGGTGGCGCCATATTGATCGATAGCCGGAATAATTTAACCGTAGCTGCATTAATGATTGCTAAAGCAACTGCTTAATACGCAAAATAAATACACCGGACAGGTAACTTATACGGTTCGGTTTGGACAATGCCGGGAAAATGATTTTCCGGCATTTTTTATTGACAAACCGTAATAAAGAAAATGTTGTAGCGGACTATCGCCGCTATTGAGCCGAGTTGTGTGCTGAATTGGACTTGCGCGCGATAGGGTGATATCTCAAATATCTATTTAACATAACGTAAATTATATGAATAATATATTGATGGTAAAATGTACTGATCTCCCTGGAATCTGCATGGTAAAACGTGCTACGAGTGACATTATTTAGTCGAACGGGCTTCGATGGCTATTCGGGTCGGCTTCGGGACTTCTTCGACACCGCTTCGAGACTTGTTCGAGGCTTCTTCGAGTGTTGTTCGAGTTGGCTTCGACTGGTCTTCGAGTCCGCTTCGGGGCTGCTCGGTATGCAATGCATTGCGTACCGAAAAACACCGAAGGATTTCCGAAGCATTACCGAAGCAATGTCGAAGAAGTCCCGAAGCCACCTGCAAAATGAGCCGATCCGATCCCGGAACCGGAATTTGGGACACATTGGCTGACTGCACCGGCTATTCCCCGGTCATAAACGACCAATATTTTTAATTTTAATAATAAATCTTTGCCGTTGTTATTATTGTTGTTGCAAAAGGTGGATTTCTGTTTAATTTTTTTAAATTTGCCGGCGTAAAAATCTATATTAATCAATTAGCATGTCAAGTTATTTCAAAACGTTTACGGCAGGCGTCGAACAACGTAACCCCCACCAACCAGAATTTATCCAAGCAGTTAAGGAAGTTGTAGAAGACATTATTCCATACATTGAAGAACATGCAAAAGAACTGATAGACCAGAAATTACTGGAACGTATTGCAGAACCCGAACGTGTGGTTTCATTCCGCGTTACCTGGCTTGACGATAAGAACCGGGTACAGGTTAACCGCGGTTACCGTGTGCAGATGAACAGCGCCCTCGGCCCCTATAAAGGCGGTCTGCGTTTTTCACCTACCGTGAACCTGAGCATTTTGAAATTTCTTGCTTTTGAACAAATCTTTAAGAACAGCCTTACCGGACTTCCGCTGGGCGGCGGTAAGGGCGGATCGGACTTTGATCCGAAAGGCAAGTCGGATAACGAAATTATGCGGTTCTGCCAAAGCTTTATGACCGAATTGTTCCGGCATATCGGTTCGGAAACGGATGTGCCGGCTGGGGATATTGGTGTAGGTGAACGGGAAATCGGTTACCTGTTTGGTCAATATAAACGGCTTCAGAATAACTTTACCGGGGTACTTACCGGCAAGGGGCCTGCATGGGGCGGCAGTTATATCCGGCCAGAGGCAACCGGCTACGGATTGCTATATTTTGTGGAGCGCATGTTCTATGAAAACCAGAACTCACTGAAAGGAAAAGTGATCACGATCTCGGGCGCCGGTAACGTCGCTTATTACGCTGCTATTAAGGCGCTTTCCCTGGGAGCAAAAGTAATTACCATTTCCAATAGCAACGGTACCATATACGATGAAAACGGCTTTACCGTGGAGAAATTGGATTACGTTAATAGCTTAAATAGAAACCTTGCTGAATATACCAAGCGTTATCCGGCAGAATACCACGAAGGTAAAAAGCCCTGGGGCTTCAAATGCGATATTGCACTTCCTTGTGCTACGCAGAACGAACTGGATGAACAGGATGCCAAAACGCTGATTGCCAATGGCTGTATGTGTATTGCTGAAGGAGCTAATATGCCTTCAACGGCAGAAGCCATCAAGGTCATATTAAAGGCAAAAATATTATATGCACCTGGCAAGGCAGCTAATGCCGGAGGCGTTGCTGTATCGGGATTGGAAATGTCGCAGAACCGGATTGGCCAGCAATGGTCGACTGACAAAGTGGATGCGCGGCTGAAGAAAATCATGCATGATATCCACGATACCTGTGTGCATTACGGTAAAGATTCCAATGGGGTCATCAATTACCTGAAAGGTGCCAACATCGGCGGCTTTGTTAAGGTGGCCGATGCGATGAGAGCCCAGGGCGTAGTATAAATGATATACATAATATTATGCGGACCGTAGCCGAACTCCCCCACCCCGAATTCAAGATTACGATCTTTTCGATGAACCGAAAATTCATCATTAAATTCGAACAGGGAACATTGGAACAGGTCTATAAGGTCGCAGAAATGGATATAACTGATGGTGTAAACGGCGTATTTCAATTATTGGATGAGTCGTTTACACAATCAGTTGCCTTGCGTTTCAGTGAGATGCGGGCATCTTTTTTAGATACGTATAAACGCAACGAAGGCTAATTGCAAACCAAGTGGTTTGCGTCAATCTGCCAGCAGCTGACCAACCAGCTGCGGAACCCCCACCGTAGCCCTTTCATTCATACACACGATCCTGCCCTTAGCCAATCGTGAGGCCTCCGGGTCAATGAAATACATTCCCGTTTCCATGGGGATTTCATGTAGCAACCCGGCAGCAGGATATACCTGGAGCGATGTGCCGATCACAATGAAAATATCCGCATTCCGGCAGAGCCGTATCGCTCTTTCCATTGCCGGTACCGGCTCACCGAACCAAACAACGTGCGGCCTGAGTTGGCTCCCCCGTTCACAATAGTCGCCCATGCGGATTTCACTTCCTTCGACCGGATAAGTGAGGCGCGGATCGATGCTGGACTGCGAACGCGTAATCAGGCCGTGGAGGTGCACGACCTGGCCCGAGCCCGCGCGTTCGTGCAGGTCATCAATATTCTGGGTGATTACGGTCACCTTATATCGCCGTTCCACTTGTACAAGTGCGGTATGCGCCGCATTTGGCTGAGCTTCCAATACCGCCTTTCTTCGGATATTGTAGAAATGCTGCACGCGTTGCGGGTCGCTGGCCCACGCCTCCGGTGTGGCCACGTCCTCCACGCGGTACCCTTCCCAAAGTCCGTCACTGCCCCGGAACGTTTTTAAACCGCTTTCGGCGGAAATTCCGGCGCCCGTAAATACAACAACGTGTTTCATTTGTCTGTGATGCTGATGATGCCAGCACCAAAATACAACGAATATGCGGAATTCAAACAAGTGCGCCTGAAATTTAGGAGAATGAGTTACCTTTGCTCACCATGATCGAATTGTATACTGACGGCGCGTCCAGCGGAAATCCGGGTCCGGGAGGATATGGGACAATATTACGATCAGGTCCGCATTATAAGGAACTGAGCGAGGGATTCCGGAAAACAACCAATAACCGGATGGAATTACTGGCCGTTATCAAGGGGCTCGAAGCATTAAAGAAAACGGGTCAGGAAGTAGTGGTTTATTCTGACTCCAAGTATATTGTGGATGCCGTTGAGAAACGTTGGGTGTTCGGTTGGGTGCAGAAAGGCTTTGCCGGAAAAAAGAATAAGGACCTTTGGCTTCGGTTTCTAACGGTGTACCGGCAGCATCGGGTGCGGTTTGTCTGGGTCAAGGGACATGCAGGACATCCCGAGAACGAACGCTGCGACCAGCTGGCCGTTCAGGCCGCAAAGGACAGTGCCAACTGGAAAATTGATTCGGTTTTTGAAACGACGGAAAGCCAGTTGCTGTAACGGAAGACAACGGAACGGCAATTAGGCTAACGCATCGCTGTAAACATAGCGTATTTCGTCGCGGAGGTTATAGCGTGAAGCCATCACCTCGCCATATGCGCCCACCGTGCGGATCGCAATGAGGTCGCCCCGTTTTGAAACAGGCAGCAACACTTCCTTGCCAAAGCAGTCCGTACTTTCACAGATCGGTCCAACGACATCGTAATGCAATTCGGATGCATCGGTTCCGGCAAAACCGGCGCCAACCCGTTCGATCTGATGATACGCCTGGTATAATGCCGGGCGCATCAGCTCGGTCATTCCGGCATCAAGGATGAGAAAATTCTTCTTAATCCCGTTTTTCACATACAGCACCCGGCTGATGAGGCTGCTGCATTGCGATACCAGCGCCCTGCCCAGTTCAAAGTGTACCTCCTGCCCTGCCCTGCGTTCCAGAAAATCAGCGAAGATCCCGAAATACGCCTCAAAGTCGGGTATATTATTGGTGTCCGGATGGTGGTAATCGACACCGAGCCCTCCGCCCACATTCAGCACCTGCAAGCGGTAACCCCGTTCGTCGAACCAGCCGTTCAGCTCATTGACTTTTACGCAGAGGCTCTTAAATACATTCAGGTCGGTAATCTGCGAGCCGATATGAAAGTGGATACCGATTAACTCCACATGGCTGCATTGCCGCAGGATTTCAATGGCGTCGCCAAGTTCCCATTGGGGAATGCCAAATTTATTTTCGTCCAGTCCGGTGGTAATGTACTGATGGGTATGTGCATCCACATTCGGATTGATGCGGAGCGCTACCCGCGCCGTTTTACCGGCAGCTGCCGCAAGTCCGTCGATAACGGACAATTCCTGGACAGACTCTACGTTAAACGCAAAGATATCACGGTCCAGCGCATAGCTGATCTCCTTATCTGATTTGCCGACACCGGCAAAAACGACTTTCGCCGGGTCAAAACCGATTTCAATGGCTTTTTTAACTTCATTGCCGCTGACACAGTCGGCGCCAAAGCCCGCGCCGTGGATGGCAGTCAGCACCCGTTGATTAAAATTGGCTTTTAATGCATAATGGATATGAAATCCCCGGTCCGCTGCCGCCGTTTTTGCGGCTGCCAGCGTGCGGTTCAACAGGTCCATATCGTAATAATAGAACGGAGTCTCCTGCCGGGAAAATAGTTCGCTGAGTGTAGGGTTAAACATAATGGCTGATCACTTATTTTGCCTAAAAAAGCCTGTTGTGCAACGATCGTAAGGCTTCTACCTTATGTTCGGTCTGCAGCAGCAGTGAAATGTTATAATTGCTGCCGCCGTAAGAAATCATCCGTACCGGGATGTGTTTCACTGCGTCCAACACCCGGGATGCATATCCATGTGTATTCGGTCCGAAATCACCGACTACGCAGACAATGGTCTGATTCAGGTCGATCGCTACCGTGCCGAAATCCTTGAGTTCTTTTTCGATATCGGCCAGGTACCGGGTATCGTCGATCGTCAGTGATATGGCGACCTCCGACGTCGTAATCATGTCTATCGGTGTTTTGTAACGCTCAAATACTTCAAAAACCCGCCGTAAGAATCCATACGCCAGCAGCATGCGCGATGACTGAATGCGGATGGCCACGATGCCGTCTTTTGCAGCTACGGACCGGACAATTCCCTTGGCAGCTCCTTCCCTGCTGATCAGCGTGCCGGAAGCCTGGGGAGCCATGGTATTCAGAATGCGGACGGGAACGTTGTAGCGCTGGGCCGGAAATACGCTTTGCGGGTGCAGGATTTTAGCACCAAAATAGGCCAATTCCGCCGCCTCGTCGAAACTCAGGCTCGCTATTGGTTTTGTATCTTTGACAATACGCGGGTCATTATTGTGCATGCCGTCGATGTCCGTCCATATCTGGATCTCTTCCGCACCGATAGCTGCGCCGATCAGCGAGGCGGTATAATCGCTCCCACCCCTTCGCAAATTGTCAATCTCACCAAAAGAGTTTCTGCATATATATCCTTGGGTTATAAAGAAGTTATGGTCACTTGACTGAAGTAGTAATTCATTTATATTTTCCCGGATAAAATCAATTTTAGGTTCGTTGTCTTCGTCAATTTTCATAAAATCGAGCGCAGGCAACAACTTGGACCGGACGCCGATTTCCGTCAGGTAAAAATGGAACAGCGAGGTGGAAATCAATTCGCCCTGTGCCAGGATAATCTTTTCTTCAATGGGCGTAAACAGCTGGTTGGAAAACGACGCAATCAGGTCGAAATGATAGTTGATCAGTTCGTTCCCGTTATACCGTCCTTCTTCGGTACTGAAAAGCTCGGCAATCAACGTATTGTAATGCGCCCGGAGTGCTTCAATATCCTGCTCGGCTTTGGCCTTATCGCCATTGGTATAAGCAGCTGCGATTTCAACCAACGCATTCGTTGTACCGGCCACGGCGGAGAGCACGACAATCTTGCGCGCATTTGGATCGATAATGTCTAACAGGCCTTTTATCCGGGCTGCACTTCCTACGGAAGTCCCCCCAAACTTGATAACTTTCATTTCACTATAATTTGCAGCATCCAGCTACAAGCGGACAGTCATCAGGCTGTCCGCTTGCGCTGAAAAAGAAGTATTTATTTCGTTAACTGTGCGATGATCAGGTTGGCCAGCTCTTCGCCGATCCGCTCCTGAGCTTCTCCCGTAGCTGCACCGATATGCGGTGTAAGCGACACTTTAGGATGAGTAAGCAGCTCCTTTCGTGGCGTAGGTTCGTTATCAAATACGTCCAGTCCCGCAAAAGCGACTTTACCGGCATTCAATGCTGCAATCAGTGCTTCTTCGTCAATTACACCGCCGCGGGCAGCATTAACCAATCCGACACCTGGTTTCAGCAATTCGAATTCGGCCGCACCGATCACCGGCTTGTCCGTAAATGGTACGTGCAGCGAGATAAAATCGGCATTCCGCAGCAGTTCTTCCAGCGGCACTTGCTTAATGGGCACATCCACGGTAATGCCACCGGATAAGGTTACCGGCAGACTGGCAGGTGCTTCAGAGAGATCGCTGACGATAACATCCATACCCAATCCCAGGCCTACCTTTGCCGTTTCCCGTCCGATACGGCCGATACCGACGATGCCCAGTGTCTTGCCCCGCAGCTCCACGCCTTTGGCATAGGCTTTTTTCAGGCCGCCGAAATTGGTATCGCCCTCAACCGGCATTTTCCTTTGGGAATCGTATAAAAACCGCACGCCGCTAAGCAAGTGTGCAAATACCAATTCGGCAACGGAAAGTGAGGATGCCGCCGGCGTGTTTACTACGGCGATTCCCTTGGAACGGGCATAATCCACGTCAATGTTATCCATTCCCACACCACCCCGGCCGATCAATTTCAGGTTCGGGCATCCATCAATCAGTTCTTTTCTTACTTTGGTGGCACTACGGACTGTAATGGCATCGTAGGCCGGAAGCTTTTCGGCTAATTGATCCTGTGGAATATGTTCGGTGTCCACCGTGAATCCGGCTTTTTCCAATAATGATTTACCCAATGGATCAATCCCGTCGTTTGCTAATATTTTCATGTTGAATGTACGATTTTACGGGCAATGCCTGCGCGGCATGCCACGGTGAGCTAATGCATTAAATAAGGCAACGGAAACGCTGCTACTTGTGCTGTTCTTCAAATTCCTGCATGGCGTCTACCAGTGCGTTTACCCCGGTAATGCTCAATGCATTATAGATGGATGCACGGAAACCTCCGACACTGCGGTGTCCTTTCAGTCCAATCAGTCCACGAGCATTGGCTAATTCCAGAAAAGCAGCCTCATGTGCTTTATCCTCCGTTACGAACGTCACGTTCATCCGCGACCGGTCTTCGGCAACTGCAGTTCCTTTAAACAGCGGATTGCGTTCGATCTCATCGTACAGTGTCCGTGCTTTGATGATGTTCTCCTGTTCAATGACATCCAGGCCGCCTTTTTTCTTCAGCCAGCGGAGATTAAGCATCGAAACATAGATGGAATATACAGGAGGCGTGTTATACAGGGATTTTGCCGCGATATGGGGCTGGTAGTCAAATATGGTAGGCAGCGTGCGGCCGGTTTTGCCCAATAACTCCTCTTTTACAATCGCCAGTGTTACACCGGCAGGCCCCATATTTTTTTGGGCACCGGCATAGATCAGCCCGAAATCCGCCACATTGATGTTACGGCTCAGGATGTCGGATGACATGTCGGCAACGATGGGAACATTGGTTTTGGGTGTTTCAAAGATCTCCGTCCCATAAATGGTGTTGTTGGAGGTGTAATGGAAATACGCCGCATCTGACGGTACGGAATACGCTTTCGGGATGTAATTGTAATTGGCATCTGAAGATGACGCAACGACGGCTACCTCCCCTATTTTTTTCGCTTCCTTAATGGCCTTGCTTGCCCATGTACCGGTATCCAGGTAAGCTGCTTTGCCCCCTTCCGGTAACAGGTTCATCGGCACCATGGCAAACTGCGTGCTGGCGCCACCCTGCAGGAACAGTATGGCATGTCCCTGGGGCACCGAAAGCAGTTCACGGATAAGCTGCTCCGTTTCCACAATTACCGCATCGAATTCCTTGCTCCGGTGCGAGATTTCTAAAATAGATAATCCGGTACCATTAAAATCCAGTACCGCCTGCGAAGCTTCCTGAAAAACTTCCTGGGGTAAAATACAGGGTCCTGCTCCAAAATTATGTTTCATTGATCGCTATGGTATTTATTGTTTGAAATGTCTTATGTGGGCCGGCCTGGATCATTGTCGGATTAGCATGATCTCCCGCCCTTGCTATTAGGCAGCAAAATTAGCAATTATATTATTAATCATTTAATGATATTAATAATATGTTGTAAAATATTCAACAATAGTAGAATATCGATGAAAACATTACAGGTATCGGTCCGATAATGCCGGAACTTGCTACTCGATACCGTATTTTTCCATCTTATTATACAATGTTTTACGGTCGATATTCAGCATTTGGGCCGCTTTGCTTTTGTTGTATTTGGCTTTTTGCAAGACGTCCATAATCAGCTTGCGCTCGTGTATCTCACTGTGTAGCCGCAGGTCAGGGTTATCGGCTGTCGCAACGGGCTGCGTATCGGCGGGCTGGTTTCGGATGGCAAACACCATTTCTTCGGGCAACGCCGCCAGTTCTGCGGTTGTGGAAGGCGACAGCAGCACCATCCGTTTGATGATGTTCTTGAGCTCCCTGAGGTTACCGGGCCAGTCGTAGGTGTCAAAGATCTCCTGTACCTCCGGTGATAGTTCGGTAACCGATCGGCCAAGCTCCTCGTTGGCTTTATTAACAAAGAAATCCACAAATTGCCGGAAATCCCCACGGCGGTCACGGAGCGCAGGAACGATAATTTCAAATTCATTGATCCGGTGATACAGGTCTTCCCTGAATTTGCCGCTTCCCAATAGATCTTCGTTTGTAGCGGCAATCACCCGCACATCGACGCTGATGGTCTTATTGGCGCCCACCGGCTGAATTACTTTTTCCTGCAATGCCCGTAATAGTTTGACCTGGACTTCATAAGACAGGTTCCCGATTTCATCCAAAAAAAGTGTGCCGCCTGAAGCTTCGACAAACTGGCCTGTTTTATCATTTAAGGCGCCGGTGAAGGACCCTTTAATGTGTCCGAACAGCTCGCTTGAAGCCAATTCCTTGGACAGTGTGCCACAGTCGATCGATACAAAAGGCTGATCTGCGCGTTTACTCATGCGGTGGATTGACCGGGCCACATATTCCTTGCCAGTTCCGCTCTCGCCGCGGATCAGCACGGACATGTCCGTCGGCGCCACCAGGGCGATATATTCATGCAGCTTTTTGGCGGCCGACGTGGTGCCTTCCACAAAGTCTGTCCCTTCCGGAACTTCCGTTTCCTTATTCAACCGTGCGGTTGCACGCTTATTTTCCGTTGTTTTTTCCGCTAACGCTTCATTGACTACCATGAGCAGCTCATCGGGATTAACCGGTTTGGTGATGTAGTCAAAAACCCCCTGCCGGATGGCACGCACGGCCGTACGGACATCGTTGAAGCTGGTCATGATAATGGACGGAATAAACTGGTTGCGGTCCCGCAGGGCGTCCAGCACGTCGAGCCCGACCCCGTCACCCAGGCGGTAATCCAGTAATATCAAATGAAACGTACCGTGTTTAAGTGCTTCGATACCGCCTTTCACACTGTACTTGACCGTCACCCCAAACCCTTTCTTTTTGAGAAAGTTTTCAAGTATCGCAGCAAACGTGGTGTCGTCTTCCACCAGCAGAATTTCGGCCATGGGATTTAATGATTATCGTGTTACGTATCTGTTTTAGTATATCGAACGGCCAAAGCCGGTTTTTATTTTACGGACCGGATCAAATCAATGCATTCATGTGACGAATAATTTCATCTCCGAATGCACTGGTCTTCAATAACTTTCCGCCTTCCATCTGATTGAAAAAATCGACTGTCACGGTTTTTTGGAGAATCGTCTCCTGCAACCCGTTAACAATGAGGGTGGCTGCCTCGGCCCATCCCATATATTCCAGCATCATAACGCCGCTGAGAATGACCGAAGAGGGGTTCATGCTATCCGTGTCTGCAAACCGCGGTGCCGTGCCGTGCGTAGCTTCAAATACGGCATGGCCTGTTTTGTAATTGATATTGGCTCCCGGTGCAATGCCGATGCCGCCAACAATCGCTGCCAGTGCATCAGAGATGTAGTCGCCATTCAGATTCAAGGTGGCAATAACGGAATAATCCCTCGGATTCAGCAATATTTGCTGTAAAAAATTGTCGGCAATGACATCTTTGATAATTACCTTGCCCGATGCAACTGCTTTTTCCTGTTCGGCATTTGCGCTGGCCTCTCCTGATGCGGCTTTCGTCCGTTCCCATTGTGCCCAGGTGTAGGTTTGATCGGCAAACTCCGTTTCGGCTACTTCATAGCCCCAGTTTTTAAATGCGCCTTCGGTAAATTTCATGATGTTTCCCTTATGTACCAACGCAACCGATGGACGGTGCTGCTGGATCGCATGTTCAATAGCCGCGCGCACCAACCGTTTGGATCCTTCTTCTGAAACGGTTTTAATGCCAATTGCCGTGGTAGCCGTAAACGTGTAATCCACCTCCATTTCGTCCTGTAAAAAGCGGCCGACTTTCCTGGCTTCCGCTGAACCAGCGGAAAATTCAATACCGGTATAAATATCTTCCGTATTCTCCCTGAAGATGACCATATCCACATATTCCGGATGCTTTACGGGCGAAGGCACGCCCGGAAACCACCGCGTCGGGCGCTGGCATACATAAAGATCAAGTGCCGCGCGAATGGCCACGTTTAATGACCGGATTCCGCCGCCAATGGGAGTAGTAAGCGGACCTTTGATAGCTACCAGATGCTTTGATATGGTGTCAAGTGTTGCCTGCGGAAGCCACTCTCCTGTTTCCCGGTATGCCTTTTCGCCGGCCAGCACTTCTTTCCAGGTAATCCGGCGTGCCCCGCCATATGCCAACTCCACGGCGGCATCAAATACACGTACCGATGCCCGCCAGATATCCGGGCCGATTCCGTCGCCGATAATAAAGGGAATGATCACATGCGCGGGGACCTGGAGGGCGCCGTGTTCAGTTTTGGTTATGCTTGCTGCTTCCATATGTCGTATGTGTGTCTTATTTTTCTTTCGTGAAGATATTGCCTATACCCCGTCCGATCCGCTGTAAAATAGGTGCGGTGGAAACGTCTTCATATTCGTCCAATGAATATCCGGCCCTCCGGCTCGGGAAAATCAGAATACGGTTGTACGGAGCATATACCTTGCCCAGTTTTTTGGCGATTCCGTCAAAAGAATGCCGATAGGATACTTCACCCTGGCGCGCCGAAACAAATATAATCAGGTCGTTATCTTTGGCAAACTGTCTTAATCCGCTTAAATCGTCCCAGCCGTCGTAATTCTCGTACAGCATGCGCGTACTGGTTTTGTGAACTTCCAGATATTCCGAAACCGCCCTTTGGGTGCGTGCATCGGCAACGCAGAGAACAGGGATCGTTAACTCCTGTGAAAGCCGCAAGATTTTTTCCATGCAAAAGGAAAAGCCAAGCTCTGATTCGAACAACGGCGGGCAGAACAGGGTGATTCGTTTCTGTCCGATCAGCGGCTTATCTACCTGGCACATAAAAAGGTTGGCATCGGTCTGGTTCAGGATACTCTCCGTTTTCTCTCCCACCATTTTTTCAATGATGCCGGGCTTGCTGGGCCAGCCAAGCAGAATTCCATCGGCACTCACTTCCCGTGCGGCCCGACTGATTCCACTGGCTACGTTATGGTCAATGGTAGCCATCATACTTACCTCGGTTTCACTGCCGGAGGCGTATTTCGCCGTGGAGTCCAGGTTTTTCCGTGCCCGTTTCAGGTTCTGTTCGGCCAGCTCATTGTTGGGCACCACGGTTAGCAGGGTTACCGGGTGGGGCGAACGCTTGCTTTTAATCAATATGGAGAAATCAAGGAGCGATTCCATGTTATTCAGGTTGGCTATCGGCAGCATCAGCTGTTCTTCCCGAGCCACATTCCGTTCGCTCGTCACGGTGTCTTGATCGCCCGCCAGCACCACTTTTTTCGACGCTGCTTCCGTAACCAACGAGGCCACAATACAGGTGACCAGGATCAATACGATGGTTCCGTTCAATACGTTTTCGTCAATGACTTCATAACGGTATCCTACCATAATCACTGCCAGGGTTGCTGCCGCATGAGCGCTGCTTAATCCAAAAATTACCTGCCGCTGGGCTCCCGAATAATTAAACACCAGCTGTGTAAACCACGCCGCAATCCACTTGCTGCATATCGCAACCACGGTCAGCGTAGCGGCGATAATCAGTGCAGCAGGACCCTGAAGCAGTACGCTGGTGTCTACAATCATCCCTACACTGATCAGGAAAAAGGGAATGAAAATGGCATTGCCGATAAATTCAATACGGTTCATCAGCGCGGAAGAATGCGGGATCAGTTTGTTCAATGCCAATCCGGCAACGAAGGCACCGATAATATGTTCCAGACCGGCCAACTCTGCCAAGAATGCGGCGAAAAAGACCACGGAAAGCACGAAGATATAATGTGCCGTTTTTTCTCCTTCTACCTTCTGGAAAAACCATTTCGCAATCCGCGGAATGACACCGAACATAATCAGCAGAAAAATCGCGAAGGAAACCCCGATGTTTATCCAGAACTGCTGGCTCAGCACACCTTGGGAAGCACCGACTACAACTGCAAGAATAATCAATACGGCGGTATCCGTAAGGATGGTACCGCCAATGGTAATGGCTACTGCTTCATTTTTTGATATGCCATAGCTGTTCACTACGGGGTAAGC
The DNA here is from genome assembly GCF_040395035.1 of Parapedobacter lycopersici. Taxonomy (GTDB): domain Bacteria; phylum Bacteroidota; class Bacteroidia; order Sphingobacteriales; family Sphingobacteriaceae; genus Parapedobacter; species Parapedobacter lycopersici_A. Next base: position 29,075 of record NZ_JBEBRB010000017.1, read on the forward strand.
GACAAGGGTGTGCGTGGCAAACATGCTGGATATCATGGTACTTGCCAGCATATCGTATCCAAGTATGTAATAGCATACGGGGTAGCCGATTAAGATGGGTATGGCAAAGGTTAAGAACCCGAATAACACACTCTTATGCCTGGTTTTCCTGAACTCATTCATGTCAAGCTCCAACCCGGCAATAAACATGATGTAAAGCAATCCGATGGTGGAAAAAAGGTCAACCGCTGAATTCCGTTCGAGTACATTGAGTCCGTGCGGTCCAATAACAACACCCGATAGAATAAGCCCGATAATCCCCGGGATTTTAATGCGGCGTAAAAGTATCGGAGACAGTAGAATAATCAGCAGGATCAGGGAAAAAATAAGCACCGGGTTGCTTAGGGGCGTTTCAAACGCATGGCTTAAATGGTCGAAAATGGTATTGGCCATAGATTATTGCATTCTATTCAAAAAACCGCACGCGCGGCCAAGCTTGTTTCAAAGATAGTAAAATAAGCTGTTTTCCGGTGCCTGTTTTGCTAAATTCCCGTTGTATTAGCGGAATTGGATGGCTTTGATCGGACTGATTCTGCTAATGAGATACGAGGGGATTAGGAGCACAAGCAATGCGATGGCCGCGATGCCCAGGTTCAATGCTATAACGTCAAATGCATCAATATCAACAGGTACATAGGATACGTAATACGATGCTTCGTCCAATTTAAAATAATGAGTGTAATCCTGGAAAAAATAGAGGCCGAGCCCTAATATATTGCCCAGCAACAGGCCGATACCTACAAGATAAGCAGCGTTATACAGAAATATCCGTCGGATTCCGCCGTTAGTATAACCCAGCGCCTTAAATATCCCGATCATCGCGGTGCGTTCCAGAATAATGATCAGCAGTGCAGAGATCATGTTGACGACGGCGACGACCATCATTAAGATCAGAATAACAACCGTATTTACATCAAGCAAATCCAGCCATTGGAAAATCTGCGGGAGCTGTTCCCGCACACTGACGGCTTGAACATCAATGGGTAGGCGATCCTGTACTACGGCCGTAAGCTGCTGAATCCTGTCAAAATCGGCGATGGATAGTTCATACCCGCCCACGTCATCCGCATTCCAGTTGTTCAACCGACGAATTAATGGCAGCGAACCGATAATGTATACCTGGTCAAGTTCCTCCACCCCCGTATTGTATATGCCGGCAATCACAAATTTACGCCGCCGGATCGGTTCCTGTACAAAATACATGATGAAGTCGTCATCTACCTGCAGCTGCAGGCGGTCTGCAATGAATTTTGAAATCAGGACCTGGTTGGCGGCGCGAGTGCTGTCCGAAAAATCAATCGGCTTGCCGGATACAAGCATCCGGGCGATATACCGCTGGTCGTATGTGGCGTCAATTCCTTTGAGCAACACACCCTCTACTTCTTCGTTGACGTTGATGATGCCCGCTTTAGTCGCATAGTGGTGAATGGAAGATACGCCTGAAATACCCGTTAATTCCTTCGTCAGGTCTTCGCGCAGGTGGAAGGGGGAAGATTCATAGGATGCATTCAGGTCGTATTTACTGAGCGTAATATCCCCGAAAAAACCGCGCTGCTTGGCCGTGACCTCTCCTTTGAAGCCCTTGAGTACAGCAATTGACAGCAGCATGGCTGCTACACCGAGCGCAATCGCACCGATCGCTACCTGCACGATAAGTTTGGAAAAAGTCCGCTTACCGGTAACTGTAATTCTTTTCGCTACAAAATAGGGGAAATTCAAGCCTGATCAATATAATTTGTACCTTCGCAAAGGTAAGGAATAAGTTGAGTATGCAAACAAGCGAAGTAATCCCTCCCCTGCGGATTGTATTTATGGGAACCCCGGATTTTGCGGTGGCATCGCTCACCGCGTTGCTGGACACTGCCCATCGGGTAGTGGCGGTTGTCACTGCCCCGGACAAACCGGCCGGACGCGGTCAGCTGCTGCAGCAATCGGCGGTTAAAAAATATGCACTGGAAAGACAGCTTCCGGTGTTGCAGCCGGAAAAATTACGTGATCCGGATTTTCTTAATGCGCTGAGATCATTTGGGGCCGATCTGCAGGTTGTTGTTGCATTCCGCATGTTACCCGAGGTAGTGTGGAATATGCCGCCAAGGGGTACAGTCAACCTCCACGCCTCGCTCCTTCCCCAGTACCGCGGGGCAGCGCCAATTAACCATGCCGTTATGCAGGGCGAAACGGAGAGCGGCGTAACCACATTTCTGCTGCAGCATGAAATTGACACCGGAAATATCCTGTTTGCGGAAAAAGTAGCGATCGGAGCGGATGACACGGCGGGCATATTGCATGATAAGCTGATGACCGTCGGTGCGAGCCTGCTGGTCGACACCGTTGATGCCATTGCCTCCGGCAGTACGAAACCGATTTCACAGGACAGCCTGCATGATCAACCGTTGAAACATGCGCCGAAAATATTCAAGGATGACTGCCGTATCAACTGGCAGAAACCAGTGGCCGAGGTGTATAACCTGATCAGGGGCCTTAGCCCCTACCCTGCAGCATTTACCACCCTCGGCGGAAAAACATTGAAACTTTTTAAAACCCGTAAAGTAGAAACAACACCATCAAGTGCGCCTGGTTTATACGAAACCGACGGAAAGTCATTTCTTAAGTTTGCATGTACAGACGGATACATTGATGTGCTTGAATTGCAGATCGAAGGGAAAAAACGCATGTCTGTTGGCGAATTTTTACGTGGATTCCGCATTGATTAAGGATAGAACTGCTGCCGGGAAGCACCATATGTCAGTTAACTGTCAATCCTATCTTATTTATTGATTTTGGAACGTTTTTTGAGGAGTAAAAAATAGCAAACGCACACGATAATTTCCTCTAAATCAGGCAACTTTTTCCTAAAAAAACAGTTATATATGGTATAAAAGTCGTAGTTTTGCAAACTTTTTATAGAGAAAGGTATTTAATAGTTTAGATGAGACAGCTCAAAATTACACAATCCATTACCAACAGGGAGTCGCAGTCGTTGGACAAGTACCTGCACGAGATTGGTAAAGTAGATTTAATCACGGCCGAAGAAGAGGTGATCCTGGCCCAAAAAATCAGGGAGGGCGATCAGGCAGCACTGGAACGATTGACAAAGACCAATTTACGCTTTGTGGTATCCGTAGCCAAGCAATATCAAAATCAGGGACTTACGCTTGGCGACCTGATTAATGAGGGAAACCTGGGTCTTATTAAAGCTGCTAAGCGCTTTGATGAAACGAAGGGGTTTAAATTCATTTCCTACGCAGTCTGGTGGATCCGCCAGTCAATCCTGCAGGCTATAGCCGAGCAATCCCGTATTGTCCGGTTGCCGTTGAACCAGGTTGGATCGCTCAGCAAGATCAGTAAAGCGTTTTCCAAGCTGGAACAGGAATACGAACGTGAGCCCTCTCCGGAGGAACTGGCGGATATCCTGGAAACCACGGTTGACAAAGTGTCAGATACGCTAAGCAATTCGGGACGTCATGTGTCCATGGATGCGCCTTTTGTTCAGGGAGAGGAAAATACGCTGCTGGATGTACTGGAAAATACCGATCCGGACACCGACAGCACCTTAATTGACGAATCCCTCTCTGAAGAGATCAAGCGTTCGCTTGCCACATTAACCGAAAGGGAACGGGAAATTATTGTCCTGTTTTTCGGCTTGGGTTCCAATCACCAGCTATCACTCGAGGAGATCGGGGAAAAATTCAATCTCACGCGTGAGCGCGTACGTCAGATCAAAGACAAAGCATTGCAGCGGTTACGCCATACCTCGCGTAGCCGAATCCTGAAATCGTACCTGGGATAACCGGTACAAGCAGGCAAACAACAACAATACGGAACGCCGGTGACAATCACCGGCGTTTTTTTATTGGAATTAACCGATCACGCCAGCACCTTTCTTAATACAACGGAGTCAGCTGTCAAATGACAAGGTGTAAATCCGTGTTTCTCGGCAAAGCGGATTGCCCGGAGGTTCCCCGCCGACGTGCGGCAGATCATGGATTTTGCGCTGTACCCGACACGGGCAAATGCAGCCACTAATGAAAAAGCATCTCCCATCACCTGCTGGCCTTGATATTCGGGAAACAACGACCCTCCAAAAGCCAATTCACGCGCCGATGCATCCCAGCCGTGCAGCGCACAGTCGCCAATGATGATGTCGGGCTGCCCGGCCAAGCGGATAGTCCAGATCATCTCGCATTTGGCCGCAATCCGTTGCGCAAATTGTCCTGCGTCCTCGTGCTGCCCCACGGCATCTTGCTGAACCCGCCGGTAAAGCGCAAAGAACTGTTCAGCATCATGCTGTGTCAGTACCTTCAGGATTAACCGCTGGTCCGAAAGCGTATGGGCTTCATACAGGTCCGTAAACCGGTCGCCGCCACGGTATGGATCCGGGCTCCCCCCGGATCCCCTGCTTTTTTTACCTAATGTGAATAACAGCTCCATCATCCGGTTATTGAGTTGTTTTACCAGTCATACAAACATAAGGCACAATCCGCTGGCGCCGAATGGGTGAATAAGACATTTTTGAGGGGTAAATACGACAACGCAAAAAAACGAGCCTGCCGGATTCCCGGCAGGCTCGCTAACATATTAAATCAAATCACCAAAATCCTAAACGGGTTCCTCATCGTATTCCTTCACCTCTTTATGCACATATTCTTCCACCATCAATTCTTCGATTGGACGGCCTTTTTTGTCAAGTCCCAAACGATGCAGGATATTATCTGTAATCTGATAAATCACAGGCACTACAATCAGTGTCAGGAAGAGCGAGCTCAGCAGACCACCGATGATGACCCAGGCCAGACCGTTTTTCCACTCGGCACTCGGACCGGTAGCAATAGCGATCGGGAACATCCCGAATACCATGGCGATGGTGGTCATCAGGATGGGCCGCAGCCGGGCCTGATTGGCTAGAATCAGCGCTTCACGGGTAGTCTTGCCTTCCGCCTTCAGGTGGTTGGTAAAGTCTACCAGGATAATTGCGTTTTTCGCAACCAGACCGATTAGCATAATCAAACCAAGTATGGTAAATATATTCAGGGTATTATTGGTCAACGCCAGCGCCAATAATGCACCGATAATGGATAAAGGAATGGAGAACATCACGACAAACGGATAAACAAAGCTGTCATAAAGTGCTACCATGATGAAATATACCAGCAATATCGAAGCCAGCAACGCGATTCCCAATGTACCAAACCCTTCAGACTGCTGTTCCATGTCACCGCTCCATACATAGCTGACTCCACCCGGTGTCGGGATGTCAGAAAGCTGGCTTTCCAGATCGGCGGCTATCGCGCTCACCGGACGGCCGACTACCTGGGACTGTACTTTTACGGATGTGCTTTTGTCGCGGCGTTCCAACTGGCTGGGACCAGACCCCTCGCGTATGGAAGCAAATTGTGACAACCGGATCAGCTGCCCTGCGGTATTGGTAAACGGAAGGTTTCTCACGTCCTCCACGTTCTTACGATCGTAGTCGTCGAAACGGATATTGATGTCGTATTCATACTCACCCGACCGGAATTTACCATCTGTATTTCCATTAAACGCCGTTTGCATGGTACCACCGACAGTCTGCAGGTTCAATCCGAGCGCAGCCATTTTATCGCGGTCTACTTCCACCGTGATTTCCGGCGTACCACCTTCAACTGAAAGTTTAGCTTCGGAAGTGCCCGGAATCTTCCTTACCCGGTCCAGCACGGCTTCTGCATAAGTTAACACGCTATCCAGGTCAGAACCGATGACCACCATTTCCAATGGTGCCTGTTCAGCGAAACCGACGATACTGATGGGAACAGTCTTAATCTTGGCCCCTACCAATACCTTTTCCAGTTCGCGCTTCAATTTTGCCGCGTAGATATTACTGGGATCTTCCCGGTCTTCCCGTCCCACCAATTTAACGGTAATCTCCGATTTATAGGCCGTTGCCTGTGTACCTACAAAACCATCATTGGATTGTCCTACGGTGGTGATCAGCGAAAGTACTTCCGGTTTGGAACCGATAAATTTCTCGGCCCTGCGTGTCATTTGGTTGGTCTGTTCAATGGATGCATCTTTAGGCATCTCGATCTGAACCAGGAATTCACCCCGGTCGCCCTGCGCGAAGAACTCGCCGCCGATGAAGCCACCTGCTACCAGTCCGAACGACGCAAACAACAGCACCGATACCAATGACAGTGTTATGAATTTATGATTAAGCGCCCATTTCAATACGCCGGTAACCCAATGGGTAAACCGATGCAGCTGGTTTTCAAACCAGAGAATGAAACGCCCGAAAATGTTTTTGTCAGAAACGCGCTCCAATTTACCATAACGCGAGGTTAACAAAGGCACGATGGTAAACGAAGCCACCAAACTGAGCAATGTGGCAATCACGACCACTACGCAGAATTCCCGAAGGATATCGGATACCATACCGGTACTTATTGCGATAGGAAGGAAAACCACCACAATAACCATCGTAATGGAAATAACGGTAAAACCAATTTCCTTGGCTGCGTCAAAAGAGGCCCTGACCTTGTTTTTGCCCATCTCCATGTGGCGGTAAATATTTTCAATCACCACAATCGCATCGTCTACAAGGATACCCACAACCAGTGACAGGCCGAGGAGTGACATCAGGTTCAGTGTATACCCGAATAAGTTAATGCCAATAAATGTAGCAATCAACGATGCCGGAATGGCCACCATAACAATTACCGCGTTCCGAAGGCTATGCAGGAAAAATAGCATAACCACAGCCACCAGCAGCACAGCCAGAAACAGGTCAAATATAACCGCATTGGCCGATTCCAGGGTATATGTCGAACTATCATTGGCGATTTCGATGTTTAACCCTTCTTTTTCGTAGGTTTTCATCAACTGTGCGATGGTTTCCTGCGTACCGCGGCTTACTTCCACCGCATTGGCATCGGATTGCTTCAGTATCTGGATAAGCAAGGCACTGCGTTGATCCACCCGTGCAATTTTTTCAACATCTTTCTGGGTATCCTGTACGTCGGCGACATCGCGGATACGTACCTGTGCCCCCGTTGGTGTCGTGGCGATCACCAGGTTGCGCAATTCCTCAACGGATTTGTATTTGCCTGCAAGACGGACCAGGATATCCTGGTTCTGGGTTTTTACGCTACCCGTAGGGAAGTCCAGGTTGGATGTCAGCACCGCTTGCTGTACCTGCATGATGGACAGTCCGTACCCTTCCAGTTTGGACGCATCAATACTAACCTGGATTTCGCGTTCCTGGCCGCCGATGAGATTTACCTGGGCAACGCCCGGCACCCGTGACAATACGGGTTGGATGCGCTTGTCGACCAAATCATAAAATGCGGCACCATCGAGGTTTCCCGTGGCTGCCAACGACACGATGGGCAGGTCGTCCATCGAAAACTTGGCCAAAGAAGGTGCCTCGGCATCGTCCGGCAGCTCAGATAAAATCGCATTTACCTTGCGCTGTGCATCGTTGAGCGAGTAGTCAACATCCGTACCGCTATTCAATTCAATAATTACCAGCGAGAGACTTTCAAACGAGGTCGCGTCCAGTTTTTTGATGTTTTCCAGCGAAGCCACCGCATCTTCGATTTTCTTGGTTACGGTGTTTTCCACCTCACTGGGCGAAGCCCCCGGATAAACCGTAGTGATGGACACCACGCTGGGTGAGAATTTAGGGAGCAACTCGTAGTTCAACGAGAAATAGCTCATGATTCCAAGCAACGTCAGCACGGTAAATACCACGATGACAATGGATGGACGTTTTATCGATATTTCTGCTATCTTCATGATTTAAGATATGAGGAGATTAGAAACCTGATCTCGTTATTTATTATTGGCCAGCCGCGGCTGTTGAATCCGACTGCGCTTGCACTTTCGCGCCATCCACCAGGTTGATCTGTCCGCTGGTGATGACCGTTTCCCCTTCTTCCAGCCCCCGCAATATTTCCACTTCTTCACCGAAAATCCGGCCGGCTACAACCTGGCGGACACTTGCGGTACTGTCGGCACTCAGCATATATACCTGGTTGCTGTTGACGCCACCCACAAACGCGCCGCGGGGAATCAGAATCGCTGGATCCTGTTGCGGGAATTTAAAGTGTGCTGTGGCGTACATACCTGCTTTTAGCTCAGCGGATGCGCTGTTATCCACGGTAATCTCGACCGGGTAGTTCAGTGTATTGTCTGCCTTGGCCGCAATAAAACTGATTGTGCCAGAGAATTCCCTGTCCGGAAACACCGAGCTGACGATGGTTACCTTGTCGCCCACTTTCAGGTTGACTACCTGGGTTTCGTTAGCCGTTACTTCCAGCTTCAATTGCGAAAGATCTACAATCTCGAAAAGTTCGGTTCCGGCCGACAAGTATGCACCTACTTCAATATCCCGGCGATTGATGATGCCGTTAATGGGTGACTTGATGCTGGCATCCTGCACGCGGCGATTGGCCTGTTGCAGCCGGATCTCGGCATTCCGCAGCTGCAACTCGATGTCGTCAAGCTGTGCACGTGTTACGCCACCGGTTTCAAAAGAACTTTTATACCGCGCGTGATCCGTTTTCAGCTTTTGAAGAGCTTCTTCCGCAGCCTGTTTGTCGAGGTTGATGATTTCAGGGTCAACCAGCGCCAATACCTGGCCCCGGCTTACCCGTGATCCCTCTTTTACCAAAATGCGCGTCACCCGTCCGCTGACCTCTGATTTGAGAAGCAGGTCCTGGTTAGCCGCGAAATTGCCATTGGCTGAAAAATCAAGTACGAGAGGCTGCCGGCTTACCTTGGCTGCCTTAACCACGATTGCACCGCCAGACTCGGCCACCACCGCGGTTTTTGCGTCATTCTCGGCCTTATTTTTACTTAACACCCATCCGATGAGGGCCAGTAGCCCAATGACTACAATGATGGTACTAATTATCCGTTTCATATAATTTATAGGTGATGATGATTTATTCGTTTATTAATGATTTAATATTTCCGTTTGCCTTTTTAAGCTGAATCTCCGCTATGCGGTAATTTAGCAACGCCTGTGTATAGCTGTTTTGGGCTTCTGTCAGTGCATTCTCGGTATCCAGCAGGTCGGTTAACGGGGCCAGTCCATTGTTGTAATTGTTCTGTGTGCTCACATAAACTTCCTGGGCCAGCTGTACGTTTTCACGCTGCGATTGGATAGTATTCAATGCATTTTTCAGCTGGATCTTGGCATTTTCGTGCGCAAGGTTAAGCGATTGCCGGGTATTGCGCAGGTCCTGCTCCGCCTTCAGGTAATCGACTTTGGCCTTACCCATGCGCGCCCGGGTAGCGAATCCGTTAAAAATCGGAACGCGCAAGTTAAGTCCGATTAACATGGAACCGAACCGAGCGGCCATGGGATCTTCCGAGCTTTTGTACAGGTAATTGAACCGATCAGACATGGCCGTATAGCTGTAATTGCTCACCAAGGCCAATGTGGGAAAATACTCCGCTTTGTAGGCCTTGTATTGCAAATCCAGCAGTTCCAGCTGCTTATTCATCACTTGCATTTCCAACAGGCTATTTACGCGGCCGGGATTATCCGGAAAATCCAGTGCATTGGGTATCTCCTTTAATTCCGTTTCGGGCAGGGTAATAGCCGTCTCAATCGGCATTCCCATGGAATATTTTAGCTGATTCTCCAGCATAACAATAGCATTAACCAATTCCTGCCGTTGGTTTTCAAGATTCGTGATGTTTACCTTAATGCGGTCCACATCTATCTTCTTGGCGAGGCCATTGGCATATTGTGTAGATACAATTTCGTTAATCACCCGGATATTTTTCAGGTTGGTGTCAATGACGCTCAGCTGCTCACGTGTAACCAGTACCTGGTAATAATTAGTGGCAACAAGTTCGATTACCTGTTCTTCCGTAAGGGCGGCACTCAACGCATAAAAGTCGGCTGTCGTTTTTGCAGCCCTCAGTCCGGTAAACACCTGCTGATTGAATACCTGCTGGCTTAACTGGGCACCGACACGCGAATCCCAGGGCTGGCCGATGGTTACCGATTGTCCGGCAAAGACCAATTTGCCGATGACCGGGTTGTAATTTAATGCGGCAGTACCTTCGATCTGGGGAAGTGCCGATGCGCGGACTTCCGCTACCTGATGACGGCCGCCCTCCACATCCAGCTGGGCTTTTTTGATCGACTCGCTATGCGCCAATGCATAATTTAACGCCTCTTTTAGGGTAACCGGTTGCTGGGCCAATAACGGGGTGGCAAATAAGAAACCTGCCAGCCATAGAATTAAACCTATTCTTATTTTCATATATACTTACTTATGCTGATTTACGTTTAATGCCATTGATCATGATTTCGGCAACCTGTCTTTGCCGGTTGATGACGGACACTATTTCCTCCTTTTCCATCACCGGGTTAGGCAGCATATTGCTACAGAACATTGCCAGTCCGCGGTTCATCGAAACATACAGTTCAGACGTAACCTGAGCGTCCAATGTTACAAGTTCGCCGTTTTCCATACCTTTTTTCAGGATTTTTGAAATCGTTCCCACTTCGCGGTTAAACATCCGCTTTGCCAGTGAGGCCATCCGTTCATCGTTGATATTGACCTCGTGCAGATCCAGAATAAGCATATGATATTTTAGCAAGTATGCCTTCTTGATATCCAGCATGTGATACAATAGATTTAATGTACCTTCAATATCGTGAAGAGCCTCGTCCACCGCCTGTTGGCTCTCATCCATAATCATATCACCGATTGCCTCGATCAATGAAAATTTATCGGGGAAATAATAATATAAATTCGCCTTTGACAGCTTTAAATCTTCTGCGATCTCACTCATCGAGGTTTTGGTGATGCCAAAGTGCGAAAAGCGCTTCAGCGCTGCACTGATTATCTGCTTCTTCTTATCGTCCACGATTATATTCTTACCATTTTACCATTTGACTATTTTTTAAAACGGGTCAAAAGTAAAATTAAAAATCCAACAAACCAAGCAAATAGCAGACATGGCCGAATCACTATGGTCTTATGACAATTCCATTACAAAATAATAATATGTACTGTCAACCCTATGGCAGCCTTATAAAAAGAAAGGAAAAATAGTTACAGAAACGGATTTGGATCACCCGTTCGTTTCCCGTGAAAAGGTCATTTCATTCTGGAAAACCCGGGCATATTTCCGCTTATCGAGTCGATACAGACGAGCGGCACGGTAAGAAACCCCACGCTGGAATTCAGGAAGCTCTTTCAGGATGTTGTAATTTAGCATCTTTTTGCGAAAATTCCGTTTATCCAGTTTTCTCCCCCAGATCGCTTCATACAGCTGCTGCAACTGGGTCAGCGTAAACTTCTCCGGCAGGAGTTCAAACGCAATCGGACTGTAACTGATTTTACGCCGTACCTTCGCCATGCTTTTGTCGATGATATGCCGGTGGTCAAAGGCAAGTTCGGGTAAATCGTTAAGCGGGTGCCAGACCGCCTGCCGGGCAAAATCGGTAATGGGTACCGGCCGGCTTTTTAAGTCGTCGAGGCGAAGCAGCGCATAATACGCAACGGTTATGATTCTTCCCTGCGGATGGCGCTTCAGGCCGCCAAAAGTATAGAGTTGCTCCATGTATATTCCGGTCAGGCCGGTATGTTCATAGAGGATACGCTTGACGGCATCGTCAATGGTCTCATTATGTTCCACAAAAAAGCCCGGAAGCGCCCACCATCCCTTAAACGGATATTCATTGCGTTCAATGAGTAATACCTTTAATTCACCTTCGTGAAACCCAAAGATCACACAGTCTGTGGTAAACGTCGATTGTAAATGGGGTAAATTTGATTGCAAAGCTTTGACTATTTGTTTATTAATTGACCAAAATTCGTTAAATTTGCTTGCCAAACCACACAAAACGCGAAAAATAATTTCGCAAAGATGACCATAGTGTAATAAATACACACTATATTCGTACTGCTAAATTACATAAGATAAATCAGAAAAGTGCAAGGCATTAACAAAGTAGGCATATTTACTTCAGGGGGCGATGCGCCAGGCATGAATGCCTGTATCCGTTCGGCCGTGCGTACTGCATTGCACGATGGGCTGTCGGTCATGGGTATTTACCACGGTTACCAGGGGATGATCGACCGTAATTTCTCGGAAATGAATAGCCGGTCGGTCAGTAATATCATCCAGTTGGGAGGTACTATTCTGAAGACTGCAAGATGCCGCGACTTCCAGTCGCCCGAAGGCCGCAAACAGGCGTATGAACATATCCGGGCAGCCGGGATCGATGCATTGATTGCAATTGGCGGAGACGGCACATTTACGGGTGCGGAGGTCTTCTCGCGGGAGCACGACATCCCGGTGGTATGCGTGCCGGGCACCATCGACAATGATTTATATGGCACCGATTTTACCCTTGGTTATGACACGGCAACGAATACGGTGATTGAAGCCATTGACAAAATACGGGATACAGCCGCTTCGCATGACCGGCTGTTTTTTGTCGAGGTGATGGGGCGTGATTCAGGCTGCATTGCGCTAAACGCAGGTATTGCCGGCGGAGCGGAGGCTATTTTGCTACCTGAAAAGGAAACGGCTATTGAAGCACTTTGTGACCAGCTTTCACTCGCTGCCAGCAGTAATAAATCATCGACAATTGTCATTGTGGCGGAAGGTGAAAAAAATGGTGGTGCATACCATGTTGCTCGGGAGGTGAAGGCCCGGTTTGATTTTTACGACACCAAAGTCACGATCCTCGGACACCTGCAGCGGGGCGGCTCACCGAGCAGCTTTGACCGTGTACTGGCCAGCAGGCTCGGATTCGCGGCAGTACGGCAGCTGCTGGCAGGCGAAACACGGATCATGGTGGGGATACAGGGCAATAAAATTACGTCGACACCGCTTACGGAAGCATTGAGTAATAAGGCGGTGAAACTGGAGAAAGATATGCTCGAAATGGTAAAAGTGTTGGCGATTTAAATAAAGTATGATAGCGGTTGTATTCAGCGGTTCAAGATTTGCAGACTGGCGGTTAGCCGAGAAGGGGAAAATTATAACCGGGTTCCGGACCATGGGTATTAACCCGTACCTGCACGATGAACGGTTTATCCTGCAGCTGCTAAACAAGAACAACAGCTTAATAAACTACGCCGAACGAATCCGCCGGATTTATTTTTTCGGTGCAGGCTCGTCATCACGTGATCGAAAAGAAAAGATTGCCTTGGTATTAAGCCGGTTTTTCAGGAATGCTAAGGTGCAGGTAGACTCGGATGCCAAAGCCTCGGCAATTTCCACCTTCGGTGATGGAAAGGGCCTGATCGGCATTCTGGGTAGCGGGGCGAATGCGGCCTACTTTACCGGGAGAAGGACCTTGGATAATGAGTACGGACTGGGGTATATCCTGGCCGACGAAGGCTCAGCCAATTGGATCGGGCGCATCCTGCTCAAAAGCTTCCTGAACGAAACGATTCCTGCCGACCTGCGTGAAAAATTCGTCGCCCGTTATCCGCTTGACCGGAAGATAATCCTCGATAAGGTTTACCATCAGGTGAATCCTGCATTGTTTCTTACGTCATTTGCTGATTTTGTGCTTGAAAACCGTCGACACCGGTTTATCAAAAAGACCATATACCGTGGATTTAAGTTGTATTTTGAAACTTACCTGGTGCCGCTGAAAAAACAATACCCCAATGCGATGGTTAATTTTACCGGAAGTGTCGCCGCGGGTTATGAAGAATGGCTACGCGAGGTGGCTGATCGATACGATATTCAGATCGGAACGGTCATTAAAGAACCCATACACAATTTATTGAAATACTATTTAAATAAAAACTGAGATAAAATGAAAATTGGAATCAACGGATTCGGCCGGATAGGCCGTTTAGCATTCAGAGCCGCAGTTAACCGCCCTGATGTCGAAATTGTTGGCATCAACGACCTGGTGGAACCGGATTATATGGCATACATGTTAGCGTATGACTCTACTCATGGACGATTTGACGGTACAGTGGAAGCAAAAGATGGCAACCTGATTGTTAATGGAAAAACCATTCGTGTAACTGCCGAAAAAGATCCGGCAAATTTGAAGTGGAACGAAGTAGGTGCAGAAGTGATCATCGAGTCAACCGGGTTATTCCTGACGAAAGAAACGGCACAGAAACATATTGATGCCGGCGCTAAAAAGGTAGTGATGTCGGCCCCCGCAAAAGACGATACACCGACATTCGTTATGGGGGTGAATCACAAAGAGCTCCGGGCTGACCAGCACATCGTATCCAACGCATCCTGCACTACCAACTGCCTTGCTCCGTTAGCCAAGGTGCTGCATGATAATTTTGGTATCGTTGAAGGTTTGATGAGTACTATCCACGCAGTTACCGCTACGCAAAAGACAGTAGACGGCCCATCCGTGAAGGACTGGCGCGGTGGCCGTGGTGCATACCAGAATATTATTCCGTCTTCAACCGGTGCGGCCAAGGCAGTGGGCCTCGTGTTGCCGGAATTGAAGGGAAAGCTGACCGGTATGTCCTTCCGCGTACCGGTACCCGACGTATCGGTGGTGGATCTTACGGTCCGGCTGGCCAAACCCACAACTTACGAAGAAATCAAAAAGGTCTTCAAGGAAGCAGCTGAAGGTGAATTAAAAGGCATTTTGGGCTATACCGAAGATGACGTGGTTTCGGAAGATTTCAAAGGCGATCCGCGTACTTCTATCTTTGACGCGAAAGCAGGTATTGCACTGAGCGACCAATTTGTTAAAGTAGTGTCGTGGTACGACAACGAATGGGGTTATTCCAACAAGCTGGTTGACTTGGTTGAACTGGCAGGTAAACTTAAGTAGTTAACCGTTTAACTCACGAAACGGGCGCCCGTTAATAGCCGGCGCCCGTTTTATTACAATAGGATGTTATATCGTCTGTCGATAGCGGGGCGGATCACATTAAAAAGCCACCGCCCAATAGGTCGTCTCCCTCGTAAAACACGGCAGATTGACCGGGAGCAATGCCCTTGACCGCATGATGGAAATCTACCCGCATTTTCCCGTCTTCCTGTACAATGGTACTGTTCATGCCCGCATCTTTGTAGCGGATTTTAGTGACCGCCTCAAGGGGCTGTTCAATTGCTGCATATTTCACCAGATTTACCTGTTTCACATACGCTTCCTGCCGTTGCAGGTCGTGCTCCTCTCCCAATACTACGGTATTGCTTTCGGGTAGAATCCGGGTTACGAATACCGGCCTGCCCAAGGCGATGCCCAATCCTTTACGCTGGCCTACCGTATAATATGGATACCCCTGATGTTTGCCTACTACCGTACCATCAGTCAACACAAAGTTCCCCGCCCCTATCCGTTCGTCAATGTCTTCCACCCGGTGGCGCAGGAATGATCGATAATCATTATCCGGCACAAAACAGATCTCATAGCTTTCTGATTTATTGGCTAGCTCCAATTGGCCCATTTCAGCTGCCATTTGCCTTATTTCGGCTTTGGTGAAACTACCAAGAGGGAATTGGGTACGCGCGAGGTTTTCCTGTGACACTCCCCAAAGCACATAAGATTGGTCCTTGTGGACATCTTTTCCCTTGGAAATGACATAGCGGCCGGTTTCTGTCAGCTGGCGGATATTAGCATAATGGCCCGTCGCGATGAACTCGCAGTCGAGTTTGTCGGCACGCTTTAACAACGCTTCCCATTTGATATGTGTGTTGCATAACACACAGGGATTCGGTGTACGGCCAGCCAGGTATTCTTCCACAAAGTTATCGATAACGAAATCGCCAAACTCAC
>NZ_JBEBRB010000018.1:0-44052 GCF_040395035.1 Parapedobacter lycopersici
TGTCCACGTATATAAAAACACAGTTTTCGCGTGTATTGTGTGCGCCCACCTGGGCGTTTAAGCCTTTATATCTTGCTGTAAATCAGTGCCGTTTTTTGGGTGTGGCCAATGAGCTGGGATTTTAGCCCTTAATTAGCTCGTTTAATATTCGATTTTGTTCGGCAATTTTATTCTTTAATATCTCTTCCGCGTAGGATTCAGCCGGTCGTGTGGGATCCAGCTGGTGACGGATAAAAGCAAGTTGCATGATGATGACATGCTGGGCTGCTTTGATGTCGGCAAGGGTTTCTAAAGTCATCGTATTAAACCTTTTGTGAAAAATATTGTTTTAGAGGTATTGGAAGTTCAGTTTGTATAATTACATTTGTATTGAAATGGCAACCTATCTAATCCTGTACCTTGTGTGCGTGTTTGTAATTGAGATGGTTATATTCTATAGCCCTCTATATTACTTGTCGTATACAGTACTGAAAATTGATCGAAAGATAGGGGATGGCATAACTGCATTTTTCTTAATCGCTATCTCCGTCATATTATCTTTAATATTTCTTTCAAAAGCTTCATCCATTATATACTCGGCTTTTTTCTAATCCGCGTTTTCATTGTTTTCAAGAGCGGGACGTACCTCGTTTAAAACGTCCAACCGGGTGGTATCATCAGCAATTATATCTGTGTTTTCAATTTCTTCAGGTACTTCCTCATCAACAGTAGATGCTTCTAAGGCCTCATTTGACTCACTTAATTGTTTTAGTTTTAATTGTCGTTCGACACTTCTGTCTAAAAAGTCTGAAAGTGCAGGTAGGAAACCTTCCGATTCCCCTTCAAACTTGATATAATTCCCAATTTGTATTGAGACATTTGGTCTTTTGCTCATCGCAAAGATCCCAGCAATTGCCAAAAGTCCTCCTATTGCTATTCCCTTGAATGCAATACCACCCTTAGATTGAACTTTTATTTTTATGGTTAGGTCTTCGTTATTCTCTATTTCCAGTTCATTACACACTTCTTTATAGAAAAAAGTAATGCTGGATAATAACCTATTTAATTCAAAAGCATTGATCTCTTCGTCTTGATTAATTCTTATGTTGAAAAAGCTGTAATCGTCCCGAATAAAAACGGAAGAAATGTTACCTTCAATTATATCGCCATATTGGGAAATATTAGAAATTGCCTGGTGAGATGAAAAAATGTTACTAATATCTCCCAAAAAATCTTTTCGCCTAAGAACCTTCAACCATTTGATTTTTTTTCGTTTTTGAGGATACGATTCATACCCATCTTCAAAACGAAACGTTCCTTTATCATCAACCAAATAGGTATCACCGACTACTTCACCAATCGCAAGTTCCCAAGAGCCTTCCCGCGGAATGATTACAATATCATCAATATTAACCTTATGCTCAAAGTTAACCAGTTGATTAGCCCATTTTGTAGCCTCCGATAGAATCAGTTTCTCCGTGTTTAGAAGAAAACTATGGAGTTCCTTGTACATGGCACTTTTTCGCGTTTTGGCTCCTTTGATATAGTTATAAGGCACTTGATTATATCCGATACCGATATACTTTCTCTCTAAAAAATCATCAAATAATCGTCCACTGTAGGTCCTTACAAACCAGTATTTTCTGCTCGGTGATATAATTCGTACACTCTGCTCTAATTTTTCTAATACTTCTTTCATTTAATTTAGGTTATGAAGTTAATTGGCTTATTGTAATAGTAGGAGTTTTCGGCATTAGCCAAATATCTTACTTATTTTACGGTTAATGTCGTAAATACGTAGTCTTCATTTTTATCTTCCGGATTTCTTCCTATACTAAGCGGCATGTTTTCATTCCGTAAACTCAAAGTAGGTCTTAATGTAAATCCGTCCTTTCGATAGACAGATATAACAACAATATCCCCCACATTTGTAGTGAATGATCCGTTTGTCAGGTACTTTCTGTCAGAATAATTATCCATTTGGAAATCGGGATTGTCTACCGATTTTATAAGTCCCTTATCAAAACCTTTATCGAATAGATTGATTTCATATTTATACACAGGTTCCGCTGACTTTATTGTAAATTCAACGGTCCTGGGTTGATAGTTTTCTTTTTTGCACGATGCAATTGACAAAAGAAGTAGGCAAACAAAAGATTGCAGTTTCCACATAGGTAAAGGCTTTCATTAATTAGTTATCCGAGTTGAAGTCCCCTCGCTTCAGTTTCATTTTTTATAACTTCTAATAACTCCGGAATTTCTTTTTTTAAGGTGTCGAACCCGCCCAGAATGTTCAACGTAAACGACATCTTTGGCTCATTCGTAGGGACGTATTCATTTTTATCTTCCGCGACCGCTGATGGTAGTTTAATCCCGGTTTCTTGCTGGTGTTTTGATTTGTATAAATCAAAATAGTCTTTGTTCAAAATCTCGGATAGGCTTGCCAATTGCGACAACGACATATCGTCCCGCTTCAGGATGTCGCTTAACCCCTTTCTACTCATTCCCATTTGTTGAGCCACATATGTAACCGATAAGCCGCTCCTTTTAATATCTGCGGCTACGATTTCGCCTATTGATAAGTTCATGTTACAAATTTGATAATTTTATTTGCCTATCTATCAGTTTGTTGCGGCTAATAATGTTACATAATGGTCACTAATTGTTGCTATTGTAAATTATAATTCTCATAATTGTAACCATATTGTAACGCAAAGGTAACCGTTAGGTGCCGTGCATTAAATCCCTAATAAGTACCATATATGGAGCTCAAAGAAATTAGAGAAGCGTTGCCCCCAAAAGGGGTGAAAAAAATCGCAACAAAAACCGGATTAAGTCACAGCATGGTAAGTCAGGTTTTAAATGGACACCGAAAAAACGACACGGTGTTAGATGCTGCTTTAGAGGTAATTGAAGAGTACCTGACAGCAAAGAAATCACGGGAAGAACGGTTTAAAAATCTCTTGGCATGAACGGCATCCCTATAAACCAAAAATTGCCTGCTGGCCTAATGGACAAAGGCGTGGAGTTCTATTATTGGGAGCGCGAAATATGGTGCCTATACAGCGGCCGAACTATTCCTTTTGATGAAATTCCGGAGCACATACTTGATATGGTGGAATCGGATATGATCCGCCATCCCGAAGCGATAAAAGCATTGTCCGCGTGGGATATCATAGACCGAATGGAAATGTTACGGCAGTACATCCTTTGCCGGTTCGGCGGGTTCGATAATGAACCGGATATCGATGCTAACGGCAACATTGAGTATACCGAGTATTTTGACTGTGGTAAGCGGGGAAAGTGTAACATGGAAGGAAAGCTATGTCCCCAAATTGCAGTGGCCACCGGCTACCTGACCAAACAGGAAGTAAAAGTAGTAAGGCTTACCGGCCTCGGTAAATCCAATTCGGAAATAGCAGGTGACCTTGACATCAGTGAGGAAACCGTAAAAACCCATATGCAGAACATCCAGCAGAAATGCGGCTTTGCCAGTAAGCTGGAGATATCAGCCTTTGCGGTGAGGAAAAACCTTGTATAAACCCTAAAAATCAACATAACATGAAAAATTTTAGAAAGGGACAAATTGTGCGAAGTCACTCCATAGCGGTTTTAGTGACCGGTCGAGGCGATAAAGGGGCAGGTTATCCGTGCTTCGCCGGTGTGGTTGTCAAAGGTAGTTCCGAGGCATCCTATACGAAAACTGGAACCTATTCTGACACATGGACTACCGATGCTTTTGAAAAAACAGACATCCGGATTAATGAAGTGATGACCTCACTTCTAAACCTAATAGAGGAGGGTACGTCATGCTAATCGGATCATTGGACACCCAAAAACGGCTGCTCATTCTGGAGTACCCGAAACGGGCACGGCTACCAAAGCAGAAGTTGCCCATAACAAGCCAGCAGCATGCAATTTCACTGTGGAAGAGCAAGGCCCGGCAGTACATTTACGACACCCTTCACAAATACACCTTACAGCGGCAGCACGCCTGCCAGTACAACCTGGGAACCGACTATGCCAAAAAGATGAATGCGGTGGACAAACTGCTGTTTATGCTGGTGCATAATTACCAGGGGTCGCTATTGGGCCTTTGTGCGAAAGTGGTGGCCGACAGGGGTCACATTGAGCAGCTTGCACCCCGTCCCCGTTCACGGTACTGGCAGCATTACCAGGAAGTAATATTACCCATTGTGGAGTGGTGCACGAAGCACGTACGCGAAATGTCGGGTACACAGCAGCATAATTGAAGCTGATATGCCGTATCAGTGGATTGGGGGGCGTGGCAGATGGCCCGCCCCATTTTAACCTGTAATTAATCAATTCAATTTATACTTCAAATTCAAATTATCATGGCAAAAATTATCTTAAAAGGAATCGTAAAACGGGTGTTGCCCGTGGAATTTTATGGCAACGACAGATCAGGCCGCCGCCAGTCGGTAATCCTTTTCGTACCCGGTTATGTAGATCAGTTCGGTGAAAAGAAGGGTCAGGACGAAGAGTGGCAGCTTGACCTATACAACGATAAGATTGAAAAAATGAGCCTGAACACCAACCTGCACGAAAAGAAGGTTGAAGCTACCGTTTACCTGAACAGCAAGAAATTTCAGCGGAAGGATGACGGCAGCGATATGTGGGCGATCAGTGCAAACCTGCACGAACTGAAATTGCACGAATCAAACAACCAATCGGCACCCACCAACCAGCCGGCCAATGCTTCGTAAGCTAATAACAGGGGCATTCAGGGGCGGCAGTTTTCCGCCCCGCCCTTCAGCCAGCGAATCTAAAACAATCAGAAGAAAACGTGCTTTACAGCAAAACCTAAAACGTAAAATGGAAACATTGGAAACCAACCGGGCCATAAGAACCTTTAGCGGGGAATACATTGACGTATTTGATCCCAGCCCGGCCCACCTGCATATTGAGGACATCGCCCACGGCCTGGCCTACCGGTGCCGCTTCGGCGGTCACACAAAAACCTTTCACTCCGTTGCTGAACACTGCATACATATTTCGGATATGTGCCCGCCCCATTTGCGGCTCCAGGCGCTGTTACATGATGCCAGCGAAGCGTACATAGGGGATATGCCCACACCCATTAAACAGTTTCTGCCGGACTTCCAGGCGCTTGAAAACCGGCTGATGGAAGCCATCGGGCTGAAGTTTGGTTTTTCTCCCAGGATTGACTCCTTCGTGAAAGCATTGGATAAATCTTCGCTGGAATGGGAATGGGAAAACAAGGTGCTGAACGACAACGTGAAGAGCATGGAACCTGAACGCGTTAAGGCGCTTTTTTTAATGCGCTTTCAACAGATAACCAAACACTTTTAAACCTAATTGCTGATGCTTGAATTTTCATTTTTTAAAGGCCCGATCAAAAACACCAAGCCGTTTATCCCCGTATCCCTGTCGGTCGCTATCGATAAGATAAAGGGAGATAGCTATCGGGAAACAATCGAACGCCTACGGCGGGCCGATGATCCCAATACCGCCGGAGTGCTTAAAAATTCCCTGGACTATTTCACCTTCAGTGGTACATTCCGGAAACGCGCAAATGATGCGCTGATGAAACACAGCGGGCTTATCTGCATCGACTTTGACGGGATGTCCGTGGAAGAAATCGACAGGGTGCGCCCGATGCTGAAGGAGATTGATTTTGTGTCGGCATTTTTTATCAGTCCCAGTGGTGCCGGATTAAAAGTGGTGTGCCGTATATCGCCGAAAAATCATGAAGTAAGTTTTGAAGGGCTAAAAGCATTCTTTTCGGATAACCTGGAGATTGAACCCGATAAGGGGGTGAAGGATGTGGCCCGAGCCTGTTTCGTCAGCTGGGATCCGGATGCCTATTATAACCCGAAGGCAAAAGTTTATTATCCGCCCGCGAAGATGGATCCGGAACCGGTGCCTGAAAGAAAAGAAGATGCAGCTACCGAAACCCGGCGGCAAACTGCTTCGCAGCGACTGGATGCGCTAAGTCAGCTGGAGCGGGTGCGGTATTGCGTGGAACAGATTGAACGGGATAGGATTGATATCACGGATAACGATTACGATGACAGGTTGATGGTCGGTTTTTCGTTAAGCACGCTGGGCGAAGATGCGCGCGAACTTTATCACCGCGCCGTGCAGTTCAACGATGCATACGAAAGGAAGGATGCAGATTATAAATTTGATGATGCGCTGAAAAATGCCAGGTTTAAAACGCCCGCCAAGTTTTTCAAGTTATGCAGCCTGCACGACATATTGACCAAAAAACCACGGACCATCGAACAGGCGAAAGTACATGCCGAAGTAAAGGAGATCATCGGGAACGAAGAGGATGCCAATGCCTACGAAGCATACGGCATTTGGCTCAATAAGCAGTCGGGCACCTATTATTCGCTTGACCTGAAAAACGTCCGCAGGGAGATCACCAATTTCAAAATGAAGATCATCTACCACGTGGCCACCAGTGATGATGAAGCCTACCGGATTATACAGATCAAAAATGTTTTTGGCCTGGACAAAGTGATCCGCGTGAATACGGATGATTTTGTAAGCTCCGGAACCTTCAAAAAGATCATTGCCCGGCACGGAAATTTCATTTTCAAGGGTGCTGATTTTGACCTGGTACGATTGCAGGATATGCTGCAACGCGATGAGAAACCGACCAAGCTCGTTAATACCCTGGGCTGGAATAAGCGCGGCGGCTTTTATGCTTTTGCCAACGGCATCTACGATACCAAACTTAAAACGTTCCTGCCTATTGATGAATTTGGTATTGTGGAGCACGAATACGATGGCCGGCCGCAAAACTACTTCATCCCGGCAATGAGCCGGATGTTTGCCGAAAAAGAGGATTTATATACCAATGATAAGAAATTTAAACTGGTGCAGGGTAAGGTGTCATTTCCGGAGTGGGCATCGCTCTTTGAAAAAGTGTTTGGGAATAATGGCCGGATAGGGATGATGTTTTATGTGGCCGCACTGTTTTCGGACATCATTTTCAAAGCGAATGGCCAGCGGTTTCCGCTGTGTTTTGCCTACGGAAAGCGGGGGAGCGGTAAGGGTACGATGATCCAAAGCATTATGAGGCTTTTTGGCGAAGGCCAGGACCCGATCATGCTGGGCGGTGCCAGTACCGTGGTCGGCTTCATGCGGAAACTGGCCCAATACTCCAACGCCCTGGTGTGGATGGATGAGTACAAAAACAACCTTCACCCCAAAATCATCGAATCGCAAAAGAACATCTTCGACCGTATTGGATACGAGCGCGGCAAAAAAGATAACACTTTCCAAACGGAAAGCACACCCATACTATCGGCGGTTTTCCTGTCAGGTCAGGAAATGCCGACAGTTGAACCGGCGCTATTCACCCGGACTATCCTTATGACTTTTTCGGAAACCAAGCGGACGGAGGCCGCCCGTAAACTGATCCGCAATTTGGTCGAAATGGAAAACAAGGGGATCAGTCACCTGACACTGCATTTAATGCAGTACCGCGAACTTTTTGCTGACAGGTATAAGAACACCTACGAACGCGTACTGCACGAATTGAGCGTGGAGATTAACAGCAATGACGTGGATGAACGGATGCTGGGTAATTATTCCGTGCTTATCGCTACCTGTGAACTTGTACTGGAAAATGAGCAGCTGCCTTTCTCCCTGGATAGCTTCCGGTCCCAATGCAAACAGATGGTAATGGAACAGTGGCATGTGCTGCGGGGCTCGGACGATACCAGCAAGTTTTGGCAGATCGTGGAGCAGCTGGCCGGGGCTGGCCTTATTTCCGAAGATCGCCATTACCAGCTCAAAAACGGAAATGTGGATATCCGGGTGCAGGATGTATACCAGCTGTATGCCGAAGCCATGCAGAAGCGGAAAGACCCCAATATCCTGGATAAATCCACCCTCGACAGCTACCTAATGAGCGATGCGAAAACGTTCGTTAAAAGGCATCGCACATTTTTCGGCGGAGCTTACAGATGGGCGCTCCAATTTAAATACATGGAACTGGGAATTGACCTGATTAAATCCGACACGGTGGAAGGCTTGAAAGCCAAATACCGGGAAATGGGATTGCCGGATGATGAAGTCAATGCGGATGTTTCAGCAAATGGAGTTGATCCGGTATTCGCAATGGCCACGGCCAGTGATGGGCCCTCACTATTTGATAACGGGCGGGTAGCGATGTCGGAAGAGCAGGTAAAAAAGGAAGCGGGGTTTTAATATGATACATGAAATAGACAAAATGACGGGGTTTACGGTCGCATGGTGGTCAGCGGGGATAACTTCTGCGGTTGCATGCAAGATGGCTTTGGAAATGTATGGCAGGAACTACTGGGGTTGTAGCTGAAAAACTTGGCAGGAAATGGCTTGGTATCGAGCTTAATCCTAAATACGCGGAAATAGCCGAAAGTAGAATTAATGAAGTTATGGGTTTATTTAAGGTTGGGTAATTATGAATAGAATAACTATTACACTGGACATCCAGGCGTTGACTTATAGCATTTCGATCATCCTATTGGGCGGAAATGAGGTTTGCCTGCTGCTGCACCACGATATCGCTTTTGAAACGATTGAAAAGTACCGTCAATCAGGCGAATATGAAATGACTTATGTCTATTCGTGCCCGCATGTGAGCTTTGTATTTGTTCCTAAGCTGGCACAGAAATACGATGTATTTGATTGTAGCGCAACGTAGCCATGCCCATTGACACAAACGATTTTTTTGTATATTAGCATTCGGTTTAGGTTTAGCCACTTCCAAAAGTGGCGGTAGCCCCTTACTACGGTGAGGGGCTATTTTATTTAGGCGGCATCTTCCAATAGTTAACCACGTGATCCTTAACCGGAGTTTCTTTATTGAAAATCTCCGATACTGTTTGAATCAAATCATCCGGCATGCCGATATTTTCCCAGCGATTCTTAATGCCGTACATGCCTTTATAAAAAAACGTTTCTGTACCATTTTCCCACGTCACACGGGCATAAAACAAACCATGCCTATCCAGTACCATATATCTGATCGTTGTGGTTTTACCCCTCACTGTAATTATCGCTTCTTTCATTGTTCAATTTTTTTTCAAAGCTACTTGTTTTACTAATATATTTAGTAATAACTTTGTGTAATGGAAACGCCAACGTGGAGAAATAACGTTACAAAGAAAAATGATCTTCCTGGTGCCGTATTAGCCCTGATAAAAGATGCGTGGTATTCGGGCTGCTGGATTCAGGACACGGAAACCGGATCATGGTACACCCCGGAAGAGTTCAAAGAACAATGGCAGATGTATTACGTCCTGTCAAAAAAAGGAGATAGGGACAATAGTGATCGGTTTAAGGTACGAAACCCTTTAATGGGCGATAAAGAGTTGAAGCGCAAAATGCGGGATGCGACGGCCGAATACCTGGCATTCCGGAGCAAACTGGACGCGTATTATGATTTTGCGCTGCACCGCAAGAAAAAGCTGAAAACATGATGGATAGCTTGGATAGCATGGACATAACTGGTTATTATTATTATATAGTATTGATAATTAATATTATATACTTACTTATACCACTAAATACCCACCCAATCCATATCCATCGTTATCCATGAGCGTCCACGGTTTTTGATATAAGTTTTGATTATATGTTATTGTTTTATTATTGTTTTTATCTATAAATAGCTATATTTGAGGGTACTAAAACATTACGACTATGAGCGACTTTGTAAGAATTACGGTTAAGCCGCATGTGAAGCGCTATTTAACGGTTCAATTTGGGCCGGTCCTTTTTATTTCGGACCGAAACTATGCAGCTGGTTTACTTAGATCGATGTTTGAGCCTTTTGCTAAAGATGACCCCGCAAAGGTTCGTCCCAGCCTGAAGCAAAGCCTGGGAGAAACGTATGACGTTTGCATGGGAACATCCGGGCTACGCACTTACGGCGGATACCTAAGCAATGAAAAACTGAAGCTATTCAGTGAAGCCATTGACCTGATGATTAAACAGGAGATGTACCGCTGGTGTCAGCACCCCAATGCAACGGATATGGTGGTCGACTTCAACATCAGGCGTTTCCAGGACTTCTATGGTTTCCAGGAGGAACACCTTTCATTCGACAATCTGAAACGCTGGTATTACCGCGAACGTAGGCGACTGGAAGAGCGGGCCGCGAAGGATGTGGAAGTCCGCCCGCAGCTGGTTATTCCGATGATGTTAACTGATCAGCAAACGGAATTTATGACCCCGGTTTTAGCCGGTCAAACATCACAAACCACCCTAAATTTATGATTTTTTGCCGATTCCGTGGACACACGTGGACAATAGAAAAATTATTAATCATTTGATTTTCAGTTATTTGAGTTTTTTGGCGGTTTTTTGTGTCCACGGTCGTGGATAATGCAAGGTGTTGATATAGTGTTAATTACGGCTATATTGTCCATGATGTCCAAGTTATCCACGGTTTTTTATATACTTGGGCTGAAAAAAATATTTTTTCATTTTTCATATCCTAATCCGCCCATCAATTGGAGTAATTTCCCGTCCTTTCCCTAACCATAAAAACGGTGTCACTTTGCTGCTATGGCAAAGATTCATAAACTATACGAAGGGGATAACATTGGATCGATATTCAGTGTTGTCGAGATAGCCCACGTGACCGATTTTTCGGGTTTCAACCCGCTGGTGTTCCGGGCCGGAAAGAACTGGAACCAGGTGGACATCCTTCCGGAAAGCGGAAGCCTGGCTTCGGAAGAATCAGACACGGACAACGGACCGCTGTATACCTATCAGGGTAAATTCCGGATCCAACACCCGACCACGGCCCTGGACAATACTTTGGCTCCATACATCGGACAGCGATCGGTATTGCGTATCCGGGATATGAACGGCCGCTATTATATTATCGGGTCACCCGTGTGCCCGGTCACCATCGTCAAAGGAGGCGACACCGGGGAAGCCTATACCGGCGCACCGCACTATGAGTACGGCTATAAGGTGGAGCAACCGCACCCAGCGTTGTAGTGTCCTTTCTATAACACCCTCCGCTTTTCATTTTTGCAGTCCATAGTTGTCACACTTTCGGCATCGTCTTAACGGCGGTGCCGAAATTAAAACGAGCAGATGAAGCGACCATTTTTTTCAGTTGTAAACGCAAAGGCGGGTGAAGATGCCAAGATCGTAATATACGGCGTGATCGGCAGCTGGTGGGAAGGAAACGAGGCCAGTGAGTTTGTGAAGAAATTCAACGAGCTGGAGAAAAGCCACGAACGCATCAACGTACACATCAATTCCCCCGGTGGAAGTGTTTGGGATATGCTGCCAATTTTCAATGCAATTAAATCTTCCAAAAAGGACGTCCACACCTATGTGGACGGTATTGCTTTCAGTGCCGGCGGTATGATTCTATTGGCTGCAAAAAAGGGAAACGTGCACATGGCAAAAGGGTCGTTGATGATGCTTCATTCCGTAAGCACGGGGAAATATGGGAATGCCCGCGCTTTCAGGAAGGAAGCGGAAACGCTGGATACCTACGATGACGTGTTGGGCCAACTGATAGCCGACCGGACGGGTAAAACGCTGGCTGATGCGAAGTCAAGTTACCTGGATTATGAAGATCACTACTATACCCCGCAGAAAGCAAAGGAAGAGGGGCTGATCGATCATATTGAGGATTATGAGGCCGAAGAAATGCCGGAAAACGTCCGGAATATGAAGCCGGAGGAAGTAGCCGCCTGGTACCAGGCGCGTACGGACGAACCTTCGCCGCAATTTATGGATAAGGTGATGGCGAAAATCAAAGCCATAACCGGATTGGATAAGGATTCAAAACCTGAAAATATGTTTGGTAATAAATTTTCAAAACTCACGGCCCTGGCAAAAGTTGCCGCGGGTAGCGTGACGGCAGAGCAAGTGGATGCCGTAAACACCGAGATCGCCGAAGCAGGCATTGAGGGTGTTTCCCTTGTGCTGGATAGTGAACTCCAGGAGGCCGAAGAAAAGGCAACGAAAAACGATGCTTTGGTGACCCAGGCAAAAAAGGATGCTGACCGCATTAAGGAACTGGAACAGGAAGTCGAAGCGCTGAAGAAAACTCCAGCTGCTGAAACGACCAGCCCGGTAACGAAAAAAGATGACGTTATTTCTACTGGTGAAGGGGAAAATGTCGAGGATTTCACAACGAGCTGGGACCGCGAAGCGCAAGCGTTTTTTGCAGGATAAGGTCACGGGTGTCTAATTAAATATCAAATATCATTGAAATGAAGAAACTTTTAAACCTGTTGGAATTTTCGGTCAGTGTGATCGTCTGTTTCGTTTTTGGGGTCTTTTTGGCCGGTGTGTTCGGTGTTTCCGAATCAGCGATGACGTTCGGTGTCGGAATGATCTTGCTGTCTATGATCCCGCGCCTAAAACCGGGTATGCTGGCTGAAACTATACCCAGTGTAAACACGCCGGATATATCAAAGCTCGTTGGCTATTTGGGTAAGTTCCAAAAGAAGCTGTTTTCTACGATGCGGAACGCACTTGACATCGCCAAAGATTTATATGTGATGCCGGGGATCAAGAATGCGGAGAACCTGACTAAACTGAAGGTGAAAGATGGCGTTAAGGGCTACGAGGAAACTTTTGAACCCGATGCTGGTGACTTGGAATACATCCCGCGAAAAATTACGGTCGAGTTATTGAAACGCGATGTGCGTGTCAACGTGCTGAAGTATCGTAATACCTGGATGGCCGAAGTAATGCGGCGTGGAGTGGACCCGAAGGATTTCCCATTTGCACAGTTCGTTTTAGAGGCCATTGCAAAATCAATCGCGGCTGAAATAAACGACAATGCTTACTACGCTGTCGCAGGTGCCCGTACATCTTTCGCAACCTCCGTTGATGGCCTGGCAAAGATTATTGCTGATGAGATCACGGCAACGAATATCACGCCAATCGCCACCGGTGCTATCACGAACACTAACGCGGTTGCCCAAATTGAGAAGGTGTTGGCTGAAGTTGCTTCACCCTATATTAAAAACGGGTTGAACGTAGATGTATCCTATAATGTATTCCGGAAGTACCAAGAGGATTACCGTGAACGCTACGGCAAATATATTCAGCGGAATGAGAACGGAAACTTTACGGTCGATTCCTATGGACCGAACGTTGAGCTGGTCCCGGCAACGTGGATGGGTACAAGCCAGCGTATTATCGCGACACCTTTCGAGAACTTAATCCTGGGCACGGATTCATTGTCGGATTCAGAACGGTTGATGCCTGAAAGCGAGTTTGAAATTATCAAGCTACGGGCACTTTTTGCGATGGGCTTCCAAATCCGTGATCTCGAAGCAATTTGGGTCAACGATGTGGATGTATTAGCTCCGTAAACTTTAATCGGATTTTAACCGGGGCTGATGTTCGATCAGCCCCTAAATAAAAAACAATGTCTACAAAAACAACGAAATCGAAAGGAACGGCCGCTAAGACTGGTACGACAGTAAAAACGGTTGTAGAACCGGCAGCCACGGCCGAAACTGCCACTAATCAGGAAGCTGGTGGAGCGGGTGCGGATGAAAGGGGATCGACAGGATTGGGGAACGCGCCGGCAGCAAAAGACGATTCAGCTGAAGTACAGGCGTTAAAAGCCCGTATCGCTGAACTTGAATCCGAAAAGGCAGCCAATGCGAGCGGAGCGGCAAAAGCTCCTGTGAAGCCGTCAAAAATCAAGGTAAAACATGGTGTTTTGATCAACGGTAAAAAGTACTCCAAAGATCAGATCGAAGCCGATCCAAGTATTCAGGAATACCTGGTGGAAATCAAATCGGGAGCGGTGGAAGCCATTAAGTAATTTAATTATTCACTGATAAATTTTTCTTCTTATGAGAGATTACGATAGCATTACCGATCTCGCAGCCAGCTTTAAAGACGGGCTGGACAATGGGTCAGGTATCCAGGAGATCGCATATTTTATTCCGCGGTCCTGGCTGACAACTATTGCTGCACCGGATCCCGCTGGTACAACTGCTGCCAGCTTGGTTGAAATTTCGGGGAACCATGTTTTGGCCGCGGGCAAATCCCCAATCCGCATGGAACCGCTTTTTGATAAGTCGGGATTAACCGGTGAATCAGTTGGGGAAGTACTTAGCAGCGTTTTTCAAACCGGCGCGGAGTTCTTTTTTCCGCAGCTTTCGGCAACAGTACTGGGAACAGCTGGAGCGATAAAAAACTACCGCGGGCTAATCCTGCTGAAGCGGATGGCCGGTGGTGACTGGATTCAAATCGGTTCGGAAGAAATTTTGGCAAAACCCATTGCTGGCGGAGCCTTTGGAACTGGTCAGGGTCCAACTGGCGAACCTGGCATAAGGGTGAATTTCCAGGCACATGGTAACATGCCGTATTATATTTACAAAGGGGAACTTCCGGCCCCCGCAGGGCCTTAAAATTTATCACTATGAGTAAAGTAGAATCAAGTTTTACGCTAAGCCCGGATATCGCGGACGAATACGAGGTAATCAACACCCATTTGCCGATTTTGGAAAGTAAGATCGGCCGGGTAGACTTCCGAACGATCACGAAGGCAAAAGCCGAAGAGCTGATCAAATCCGGGACCATGTACCTGCGAAAAAAAGAAACAAAAGCAACTGCTAAGGGGTAAATTTGGTTAATTGGTTAGTTTGATTGAACCACCGTAGGGATACGGTGGTTTTTTTTTATTTTTGGATTCTAAATCTAAATTATGAAAGATATTTATACTAACCTTTCTAATCCTTCGTGGTGGGTTTCCGTATTATTTGGAGGTGTTGTTATATCAATAGTGAGCAATGTTATTTATTCATTGACAAAAAAAATGTTTTTTCACTCACTCGATAAGTACACAATAAGCAGAGTAAAAAGAAAAGAACAAGAAAGGGAGTTAATTGAACGTTTAAAAATGAATAGACAGTTGTTTCATCTATACTTAGTAAAGTTCTTTTTTTCCTACACCAGTATTTTTTTATTGGGCATCATGACAATAACCCTTAATTTTATGGGGGTTTTTCTATTAGATATAAATTCCGCAGTCGAAGGGAGTAATTCTGTTAATAGCCAAATAGTTATATATTCAAGCTACGGTGTTTCTGCGTTCACCTGCTTAATAACTGGCGCTAAATTATTCTATGATATGCGCAAGGCAAGAATCATTTATACCGTTTTGAATCATTTTGGTCAAGGCGGGTTGTGATGTCCTTTCCTAAGGACTTTCCCTTTCACAATTTTGAGCCATGCAGGATATACATCTGTGGCTCGAAAATCAGGATTATGCTACCGGTGTAGCACTTTATGAAAAGTATGGCACCAGTCAGTTTTTGAAAGAACTGTTTGCCGGAAGACCGAGTGATTACACCCGGAATAAGTTATTTGAAGAGCTGACAAAATTGACAGCACCCGCGGTTCGACCCGCTGAACGTACTGCCAAGCGACCGGAACAAACAACGGTAAACACGAATAAGCAGTACCTGAAACTTTGCCGCGACCGTGATCAAACATACCGGCAGATTGACCGGAATATGTACCAATTGGATACGTGCCGGACCAAACCAGCGCGTCATGAAATAGCCAAACAAATCTTGCGCCTTCAGCGCAGTAAGCAGCGCATACTTGCTGAAATCGATTACATCGATGAGCATGGTCAACCTATGCCGGCAGTAGCGGAAAAGTCGATCAAAACACCCGAAATGCAGCGGCTTTATGTACAAATATGCAAAGCCGAAAGGCGGCTCCAAAAGACAGAGCTGCGCAACCGGGCAAAAACAGAACAGTTGTTGGCTAAGAAGCGTGCCAGGCTTGAAGAACTGCGAAGGGAAAGGAGTGGGATATGAGTTTGATCCGTGCGAAAGACATCGAAGTAGAGGGACCGCTTGACCGGATTTATAAGGCGTGGCTTTCCAATAAACTTGACGGACTTCGGCAGTCCGATAAGGATCAGTTGACCCGTATGGAGCGTGTCGATTCACTTATCCGGAATAAGCAGCTTCAGAAAGAAAAGCGTTATGCTACTGATACAGGGAAACCTTACGATTTCCAGTTTAAACGACCGTGGAAAAAGAAGGAGCTGGCCGATTGGCTTCGGACTGAATTTGGCGTTTCACACCGACAGGCATACATAGATATCGAATTATCCAACAGGTTCTTTAATTCGCTTGAAACACCACAGGATCGCGAATTTGCCCGCGGCATGCAGATCGAATGGGGTGAGGAGATGATGGCCCGTGCTGAAGCTGCCGGTGATTTCCGCGCCGCGGCAGCGTTCTTTAAGGAGCTAAACCAAATCAAAGGGCTCCGTACTATCCAAAGTGAAACATTTGATCCCAGCCAGTTGATTCCAAGTGAACCGATATTGCTGGATGATCCGTCAAAACTTGGATTCCCGGCACTGGAAGAGCCAGTGGAAGTCGTGAAGGACCGACTGATGAAGCAGCTGAAAAAGGGGTTTATTGAAACACTGGTGGAAGATGCCGAAGAGGTGGACGGGGTAGATGAGGAGGAAATCTAATGGCTGAAATATACCTGAACGAACCGCAAAAGCGTTCCCGGCTGACTTTGTGCAAGGAAGAGTATGGCGTTTGGGGACGTGGTACCGGAAAAACACAAGGGCCAATCGCTGAGCGGGCCATACGGTTTGCCAATTGGATGCCCAGGGGGGCAACAGGAATCGTAGGCACCACTTACATGCAGCTGCTGGACCGTACGCTGCCACCGCTGCTGAAAGCCTGGGAAACGCTCGGTTATTATGAAAACGTACACTACTGGGTGCGAACGCGGCCACAGGATCGGCTAAATATCCCCCGGCCGCTGTATAAGGTACTCCACCCGGAGTATTCAATATTTTGGTGGAATGGCCATGTATTTCACCTGATCAGCCAGGATAAACCCGGCCTGGCCAATGGTAAAACGCTCGATGCTATTATATGCGATGAAGCGCGGTTTTTAAACCATGAACGCTATGTCGATGACATTGCGCCGATCAACCGGGGAAACCGGGAACATTTCAGCCATCTGCCGTTCCACCATGCCGTAACTATGTACACTGATATGCCGCGTGATCCAAAAGGCCGCTGGATACTGGATATGCGTGAACAGATGGACATTGAGGGAATTGCGGAAATAGCGATGTTGCAGTATGAACAGAACAGGATCATTCAAAAGATGCTGTTGCCGAATCTTCGTCCGGGCCAAAAGA
This sequence comes from Parapedobacter lycopersici, assembly GCF_040395035.1. GTDB lineage: Bacteria > Bacteroidota > Bacteroidia > Sphingobacteriales > Sphingobacteriaceae > Parapedobacter > Parapedobacter lycopersici_A. The sequence goes on from NZ_JBEBRB010000018.1 coordinate 17,153, forward strand.
AGTACCTGAACCGGAAGTTTAACGAGTATCAGCGCGCGTTGAATGCTGCACGGCTTAAATATCCGGTGTATTACTCCGAGGCCAGCAGCCTGGATAACTTAGCCATCCTTGGTGTAGAGCAGATATTACAGTGGCGGCGTGAAATGCTGACACCTGTGTTCAAAGCCGCTATATTGAATGAGCGGATTATCCTGGTCGAAAACAGCTTTTACCACCTACTGGACACCGACTACCATTGTTATGATCAATACGACTATTCCTACATTGAGGGCCTGGGTATCCATCTGCCTCCCGGAGCCCTCGATGATTGTCGTAAAGATGCCGATCTGATCAAAGGCAGCCCGATTGACGTGGCATTTGACTACAATTCAAAGATCAAGACACTGGTGGCGGGCCAGGATACCAACCGGGCTTACCGCGTGCTGAAAAGCATGTATGTGAAGCGGGAACAGCAGAAGGTATTAACCGACCTGGTTGACGAGTTCTGCAAATACTATGAACCGCATAACTGCCACGAAGTAAATTACTTTTACGATAACACCGCTATGGTAACCGATGCAACCAGGCTGGAAACGCTGGCTGAAGTAGTGATGAGACAATTTGAAGCGAACGGATGGAAGGTGCGCGGAATCAACATCGGCGTGCAGCCCATGCACATGACCAGGTATCGGATGTGGGAGGCGATATTACAGGAAAAGGATAACCGGTTCCAGCCCCTTCGGATCAACAGACAAAACAATGATAGCCTGGTTACATCCATGCAGTCGTGCGGGGTAAGGCAGGGAAAGAACGGATTTGAGAAAGACAAACGCCCGGAGCTTAATAACTCCGTGAAGCCTGAAGAGGCTCCGCACCTTACCGATGCACTGGATACGCTGTACATTGGTAAGTTCCGCTTTGACTATGGCTATGAAATGCCGGTGACTGATCTGCTGATCTCTTAGCAACGACCCGACTGATCGGAAGGATAAACCACCCCCAAAACCAAAATCATATATCGTCAAAAGTGCACACCGCGCTTTCCCTTTCGGATAGTGCGTGGCGGGGTCAACTTCGTGTCACGGCGCAAAAAATTTCCAGTTTTAAAAAGCAAGCGGCTGTCTACTAACTTTTTGGTGAAAATTTCCGTTCACAAAATTGCGTAGGATCCCTTTCCCTTTTTGGGTGTCCTTTCGTGCGTGCGCGTGAGAGGGGATTTTTGGAGCATGGATATAATCAGCGTACGTGATATGCTTAACACCATGCAGCTGCGGGGCGAGGACGGGGAGTTGATTCCGTTTTCAATCACTTTCGTTACGTGCGATGAGAAGAATGATACAGGCGGCAATAAAATTACGCTTGACCAGGCTGTGTTAATCGGCGGCCCGAGCAAAAAGACGGGCGGAAGAAATCCAAATCACTTCGCGAATTACACCAGGAACATACGGCACGTAGACGGGGACCGGATTGTAAAGGTGCATGCATTACTGGTTACACGTTTTAACGGAATGAGGATATCGCAATAATGGCAAAAGATAAAGTTGAATTTATATCAGACGATTTAGCCCTTATCGGGGACGGTGAAATTGTTGTTTCTATGGGCGGGCCGGTAAACCTGGACCCCTTGAAAGATAAACCTAAATCACCGAAGCCAAAGGATGAGAACGCCTCGGAAGTCGTGGCGTACTGGGGGGAAGATAATGACTTTCCACAACTTGTGATTGAAGCGGCTGGACGTAGCACCGAGTTGCCCTCACTGCTTGACTGGCAGGCGCGTGCATTACAGGGGCGGGAAGTATTGCCTTTTGTAAAAAGCTGGGATGCGAATAAGCGGAAACTGGTTTATGACTTTGTGGACGATCCGGATATCTTAACCTTTTTGGGTGACCTGACTTTCAAGCGATACATGCGCGAAGCCGCCACCGATTTCTTTTGGTTTTGGAATGTATTCCCGGAATTGATAAAGGGCGCTGGAGGGGATAAAATAGCATACCTGGGCACACAGGATGCAAGCTATTGCCGTTGGGGCAAAATGGATGGAAAAGGCATCGTGAAAAAGTGCTATATAAACGCCAATTGGCCGGATGCCAAAGCAAGCGATTCAGATACCTTTCCCCTCGATGTTATTGACCCGTATAGCAATACGCGGGTCGAAGATGTCCGCAAAAGCAGTAAAACAAACTTCGTGTATCCGGTTTCCTATCCATCACCGGGAAAAGCCTACTACCAGCTTGCAAAATGGAATGGATTCCTGACAAGTGGCTGGGAAGAAATTGCGCGAAGCATCCCGCGAACTAAGCGCAATCAAATGAAGCGGGTTTTTTCCGCGCTTTATAAAATATCCATACCGGTCAATTACTGGCCCGCTATCTATCCCGACTGGAAGAAAATGACCCCTGAAGAAAAGCGGGATGCAAAGCGGAAGAAACTTGACGAGATCAACAAAACCGTAATAGGTGACGAAAATGCGGGCAAAACAATACTTACCGAGATCGGGAAAGATTTGGAAGGTAAGGACATTCCTGCATGGGATATCACGCCAATTGACCGGAATACCATTGAAGGAGAACACCTGGAAGATAGCCGCGAAGCCAGCGAACACCTGATGCGCGCGCTTGGGGTTGATCCTACGCTGGTGGGGGATGGCCCCGGTAAGAAAATGGGAGGGGGAAGCGGTTCGGATAAGCGCGTTGCCTTTAACATTTATGTAGCACTTCAGCAGCCGTACCGGGACGTGATCCTGGAACCGCTTTACTTCATCGCTGAATATAACGGCTGGTTAAAAAAGTATCCCGGCCTCGTTTTCCGCACGGTGGAAATCGAATTGGAAACCCTTGACAAATCGCACTCAACAGCTAAAGATACCGCAAACTAATGGATTTTGTAACAACAGACGAGCAACTGAAAAAGGCGTGCAGCGCCGTAACTGTCGATTTGAGTTTAGACAGTGTCCAGTCCTTTTTGGTGGAGGCGGAAAGCGATTTTATCCGGATCATCGGCGGTGCTGCTAAAGACGAATTAAAAGCACACGGGGATCATCTTGCAATGGAATACATCCGGGCTGCATCTGTCAGTTTGGCTTTAGCGGAATATTCCAGCAGTGGTGCCCTTTTGATCCAGGACAGTGGAATGCACGTAAGCAAAAGCGATCACCTATTGCCTGCCAGCGACAAAAAAATTGTAGCGTTCAAACGCGATTCGTACCGCCGTGGATGGGAATTTTTTGAAAAGTGTATTTCGCAGATGGAAGCGGATACGGCGGCTTTCCCCAATTGGAAAGTAAGCGTGGAGCGCGAAAGGTATATGCAGCTGTTTGTTGATTTCTCCTTTGAGTTTGATATGTACAGCAAGGTGAAAATCACCGCCGACCTATTCCAGCGAATGCGCTCGGAAATCCGGAAAGTCGAAGTGGATATTATTGCCCCGGTATTGGGGTCGTCTGTTTTTACCGAACTGAAAAGCAAAAAAAATAACGGTGGCCTTGCAGGTATATGGCAGGAATTAATGGAACGTGTGCTTCGCGTACTGGGACCGCTGTCGGTATCCGAGGCGTTGCCGTATCAAATGGTTGAAGTTGCGGCTAATGGCGTGTACCAGTTGAGTGAAATGGCCCTTAGCAGCACCAGCGATAATATTGAACAGCGTAACATGGTGCAGCAGCGGGTAATGGCCAGCGTGATGAACAGGTTAATTACCGAAGGTGAAGCCGAATTGGAACGGCTAAGGAAATGGCTTAATAAGCATATCGGTGATTTTCCCGGATACATCCAGCAGTCAATTGCCCCGATGGCTGACATCAATGATGGGCTGGAGGATTCAAACATTTACTTTTTATGAGGGTGGAGATATTGTTAAATGGATTGCGGCTTGCACCTTTCATCGGATCGTTATCTGATTCGAAAGTAGAAGGCATGTGTAAGGTCGCGGATATGTTCCGACTGTATGGGCCTGCAAATAGTAACTTCCTTGCTTACATTCTTGCAACAGCATTCCATGAATCCGGCGGCACAATGGCACCGGTACGTGAAGGATTTGCCAAAACAGATGCTGAAGCTATCCGGATAGTTACGTCCTTATATAACGCGAAGCGGATACGTAAAAATTATGCCTTACCCGATCCGGCGACCGGAAAAAGTTATTTCGGCCGCGGCCTGGTGCAGCTGACCTGGAAGGACAATTACAAACGCATTGGAAACCTGTTAGGCATTGATCTGCTTAACAACCCGGATTTAGCATTGGATCCCGAAATATCCGCCATCATTTTGGTCCGGGGGATGCTGGAAGGGTGGTTTACCGGCAGGAAATTGAAAGGTTGTGTGATATTAGGAGAGCTTTCTTACAAAAAAGCAAGATCGGTAGTTAACGGAAGCGACCAGGCGGATAAAATAGCCCAGTATGCCTATTCCTTTGAAAAAAACCTAAGGATATACCATGATGAATAACTTGAAACCTAACTGGGCGGTACGTAATTTCTCGGAATTGGTGGGATTGTTTGACAGCAAGCCCAGGGCTTTTGTGATGGTAGGGTTGTTTGTCCTGATTGCTTTTATGGGATATGACCTTCGCCGCGTTTATAATATCCGTGCAGTTGACAGCGAAGCCAGGCTGAAACGGAGTGAAGATTTCATTTATAACCGGTTGCTGGAGCAAATGAAGCCGGAACTGATGCAGATGCGATCAAATACTGATAGCGCAAAAGCAAAAGTTGATAGTACAGTACAACAGATTCGTCCGTTATTGGAAAAAGTTTCTGAAACGGTTAACGAAATCAATAATAGGAGGAAGTAGAATGAAAAAGTTATTTCTGATGGCCGCAGTACTGGTGTTTTTCGGCAGTACTTCAACCCGCGAACGGGAGAAACGCACGATTGAAATCGCTTCAAAGGAACTTGGTATCAGTACCGATTCCCTGGCGCGCAAAGTCGCTGAACTGGAGGCGTTGTCAGTCCAGCTAAAAAACGCGGAATGAAGTGGGCATTTGTATTGATAGTTGTTTTCCTATCCAGCTGCGGGGTGTTCCGGAATACCACACGGCAAAAGAAGCTGGATAAGGTGGCCGCATCGCTATTACTCGATGTGGCCCGCGTAGACACAAGTAAACGCCTGGTACTGGAAAGGTGGACGACTGACCAGCTATTTCCCGGCCGTACTTATTCATTCGGCGGTGATGTGATCAATCGACAACTGAATATTAAAAATGGCCTTTTTGATCTCCATGTTGGATTGGATAGCCTGGGAAAAGTGCTGACCGGTACGTTCACGTTGCCGCCAAATTCGGTTTCCGGCCAGGGGGAAAGGTTAACGCTGGAACAGAAAGGCGTATCTGAACGGGATAATTCAGAGCTTGATCTAAAAGAAAAACACACAGGCGATGACCGTACCGGTACCGCATCCTGGAAAGGGGTTTGGGTTTGGCTGGGTGGCATAGCACTCGGTTTGATCTTCCTGTTTTTACTGATAAAAAAATGAACCGGATCAGCCTTGTCTATAACGGAAAATTGCGAAAGTTCAGCGCGCCTTCCGCGTGGAACGAACTAAGCAGGAAACAGCTTTACTACTGGTGCGGAATTATCCGGATGCGTATCCCAGTTGAGCAGGCGATGCAGGCCGCTGTGATGTTCTTTTACGGGATTTCGATAGGACTGCTTTCCAGGCTCAACACATCGGCCGCGTACGATGCCCAGCTGCGTTTGAGCCTTGATTTTCTGATGGGGGAAAACACACTGACAAAAAATGTTATTGGCAGTGTCCGTTTGTTTTTCCGGAGATATCACGGGCCTTCAAACAGGTTGGCCAATATATCGGTAGGTGAATACCGGCGTACGGAATTGTACTACCAGCTTTATCTGAAAACGGGCGACCAGGAGTTATTGCGACTGCTGGCCGCCACATTGTTCCGCCCGGCGGGTAAAGGCGGAGTGGAGGATATAAGGGAGCCTGTTAACGAGATACGTATTAACCGCCGTGCCAGGTTATTCCGCTGGCTCAATCCTAACTGGCTGCATGCCATTTTGCTCTATTATGAAGGCTGCCGGGGCTCAATAATAAAATCACACCCTAAGATATTCAAGCCGTCAAAGCAGGCGGCGGAAGGTAACGGGTTAATGGACCTGGAAGATCAGATACTGGCATACAGCGGTGATAAGCTGGGGAATTTTAAAGATACCGTAGCAATCAATCTATATGTGTTTTTAAAGCACATGACCCAACGGATTGAGGAATACGAACGGCTGCAAAGAAAGGGTAAATTATGACGATTGATCAATTTTTTGAATACATGGAAGCAAAGGCAATTCAAAGCCCGGACATTCCGCACGACCCTGAAAATAAAAAAGTGGCCTTTCATTCCATTGACGATCCGTTTGATCTTGCTGAATTTGACAATGCCATACGAAATACAGCCGCATTCCCGGCAATGCTGGCTGAACAGGGTGAAGGGTCGATTGACGATAATGAAAGCGTGAACTACACGAATACGATTGAAGGGGCCTTTTTGATCGTGGATGAACGTAAGGGAAAAGAACCGATCCGAACCGTGCGCAGCCGGTGCTTTTCAATTGGTAAAACAATACTTGAACAGATACGGAAGGATCGAAATAGCAGGGAGATTATCGCGGGCCGTTTTATTGATTTCCGTATCAATGGTGTACAGTACTCCCCGGTAGGCCCAATGTACACCAAATACTACGGATATGTGTTTACGATTCGGTTTGTGTGTCCTTTCTCCTTTTAGTCAATAGGGGGATTTTTGGGCATGGCTGTAACCCTTGAACGTGAGCCTGGGGCGGTAGTTTTTAGCCGGAATCCAGTGGTATTTTCCTTCCGTACGGACGCACGGTATGCAAACGCCGGTCGCCCATATATCGGTGAGCTTACTTTCAGCGCTGTCCGGGTGGATGGCGACACAATGGAGGTGGAATACGGCGATAATAAGTTCGACTTTGTTTTTAAGACCGGCCCCGATGATAGCGGGCTGCAACTGCCTGCCGGGATTGAAGGTGATGACCTGGAAACCTGGTTGGCGGCCGTACTGGCCGCACTGAAAAAAAATTACTACATAAACCGCGACTTCACAGTAGTTATCGGGGGCGGTAAACTCCAGTTTACAGCTACCGGGAATGATCCGCAATATGATCTTAATGTAGAGGGGACGGGGGTTTCAATAAGCCAGTTGCAAAGTGGCGTGGCTCCGGTGCTGAACCCCAACCTGAAAATCCTTGCTGAATTGTTTGTGGGTAAAACTGATGGATTGGGATTTGAAAGTTATTGCACTGTCGCGCTTGAACCTGATGATAACGGGGATGCTGTATGGGATGTTTCGGATGCATTGACAACTGCATTGCTGGCAGATGGCCACGACCGGCCCAGCTTATCAGCCCCGGTTTTTGAAACCAGCAGCCGGACGGTACGGCCTTTTTACCTACGGTTTGCGGAAATGTATGGAACTCCGCAGCGCGTGCGCCAAACATCCGATACCGGGACGAAACAGGGTGTTTACGGCGGCTTCAGCAAAGGGTTGCTGGCGGAGCGATCTTTTCCTGGTTGGTTCATGGTCGGGACCAAACTAAAATGGATGGATCAGAGCAACAATTATAAGATTGTCCAACCCGAACAGCCTGACTATCTATACACGGTTAATTTCGTTGCAAACCGTTCAAATGTGGATGTACGGGTAAAGGTGTTTTTCTCCGATAATACTGAAGCTACCTACACAGCCTATCAATTTGCCGCTATCTCCCGGTATCGGCGAATTATCGTGCCTTCCGGTATGAAGCAACTGGGCGTACACCTTCAGGATGATGAAAAGGTACCCGCGGGATATGACGTGTGGCTGGAATCAGCCGGCGTATCGCTAAGCGAAGTAATGCGGTTTTCGATTAATTACCGCTACGAACCGTATACACGGTTTTTCGTTTTTGAAAACAGCTTTGGCAGCTACGAAGGGAAGTATGTGTACGGAAGGAAAAGCAAGGGGTACAAAATAGTCCAGGAATCTGCTGTAATTACCAGGGTTGCGGATTTCCGTTTGGAGGATGGGGAATCAGTGGATTACGACATACATCTTACCGATAGTGAGAAAGTAAATACCGGATACGGGACACGCAGGCAGATGCGGGGTTTTAGGGACTTCTTTTTGAGCACCGAGAAATACGCATTTAAGAATGGCAGGTATTATCCGATAACGCTTGTAAGTCGGGACATCAATGAATTTTCGGACGGGAATAATCTGTTTGCGCTTGAATTTGAGGTGGGTAGCCGTTATTCTGACGAGCTGTTTACCGCGGACGAGGAAACGGACGAATACGCATATACGCCCGATTTAAGCGGATACATTCCACCGCCGCCGTTGGACCCTGAAAACTTTGACGACCGGTATTATCTGAAAACCCAAACCTACAACAAAGCCGAAATTAACGGGATGATCGGCGGCCTGCAAACCGATTTAAACACGCTAAGTAACCAGCTTTCGACCTCGGTGGCCAATCTCCTTTTGCAGATACAGGGTAAGGCCCCAATGAATCATACCCACCCGCAGTACGTTACAGAAGGGTTTGTTTATGACGTGCTGGATACGATGTGGGTATTCCGGGGTGACTGGGTTCAGATTGATGAAGAGGATCCGGAAGAGGATGGGTATGATGCAGGTAATTACGTGGTGTACAAAAATGCCCTTTGGAAAAGTACCGAGGATTTAAACTATACCGAACCGGGCGCGCCCGGCGCTAAGTGGATACTACGGGTCGGGTGCGTTGTTGTGATTGACAATAGCCTGGCGGCCGATATAACCTCGGCACAACTCGATGCTGCATTTCCATTTCTGAAAAATGCGGATATCATTTACAGCGAATCAGCACAAACCGTTTGGACAAAATTGGATCAGGGCAAATGGAACATAACCGGATTAAACATCGCATGAAGCATTTTTTATTATTCGTTCTGTCGTTATGCAGCATAGCGGCAGTAAATGCACAGACCGTAACCACACGTCCGAGCGGAAGTAAGCCCTACGGAACCCCGATCGCCGTTCCGGATGGAAAAATAATGGTTGGGCGGACCGGAAGCTACACCTATATAACTCCATTAAAATACACAGACAGTCTGCTTGCCTTGTTCTCTTTGCAGCGAGTGACGGGGCTGGGCAACACGACCACAAACGCTATACAGATTTCCGGCACGGGCAATCTAAACGTTGCAACCAATTCGGGGTATGCCCGCTATGTCAGCAATAATTTTCAGGTAGGTTTGTTGAATGGGGGGGCAACCGCCGGATTATTAAACATGTCACCTACGATGGTGCAGTTAAGCGGCACGGCCTCCAATATTGGATTGATTCTGCAAAATGGGGTAGCTGCCTTCAGGGATGGGGCTTCTACGCTTATCCGTGCTAAAGGTGCGGCCGGAACCGAAAGCGATGACTTTGTTACTTTAGCGCAACTTAATGCGATGGGGGCGGGGTATTTACCTTTAACGGGCGGTACGTTGACAGGCGATCTATTTGGAACCAATGCCACGTTTGGTACTTTGTATACTTCTGTTATAGACGGCACGGATGCCAATTTAGTCCATATAAAATCCGGGGTATCAACGTCCGCGAACGCCTACTTTACCAATACCGGTTTGGGTATTGGAAGTACGCCCAATATCGCAAGAGCCTCCCCATTGCAGGTGCAGGGCAATATATGGTCGACCGATGCTTATATACTTGGAACAGGGGCATCGCCTATCGCCGAATTTGGCATGGATGGAAACGTATTCGTTAGGACTATGGGCGCGCAATCACTACGATTGGCGACAAATAACACCAATAGGCTTGTTATCGCGGCTACCGGCGAACTAACAGCATCCAGTTTGGCCGGTACAGGTGACGCGCCGGTAATGGCTAATTCAGCAGGCCAGTTATCCCGTGGTACATCCACTACGCCGAATTTACAGCAGGTAACCAATGCGGGGGCGACAACCACAAATAACGTTCAGGTAAATACGTTATTAACTTCCGGAGGGTCTGCATTGGGAGCCGATTTGCAAACAGCAAATGTGGATGCAAGCGGAACGATAACCGCCGCAAATGTAAGTGCTTCGGGAAACATAAATGCAACAGGAACCTATAACGGGGTTAAACTTACCACATCCCCTTCGGCAACTAATGACGGCGCTACGGTTGGATGGGCTGACACCCAAATCAAAAGCCGGACAATACCCACTCGGTTCGCTGATACTTATAACATGGTTTTAGATGGCACGAGTGATTTATCTACGTGGTCAGGTACAGGGGCTATTTCGCTTTTGTCAACCAATCCTACCACAAACGTTCCGTGGACTGCTGGGGTCAACGGCGGTGTAATATTTCAAATGGGGGGTGCAACAACCTCTAACGCCGCTATCGCATTGACAACAGGTGGCACAGCCTATACAGGTAATATGTGGTTTAGGAATAGGTTTAGCAGTTCTTGGTATAAAGTAGCAACCACTGCTGATATACCAACTAACTATGTTACTACCAACACGGGGCAAACAGCTATTTCCGGCGCAAAGCAATGGACGTCCACCCATTCGTGGCTGATTCCAAGAGGTACAGTGCCCAGCAGCGCCGCAGAAAGCATAAGCATAGGTTCATCTTCTTCGGGAGGTATTTTCGGACCGTATTTGGTGGGCTACGGGAGCGATGCGGGGGCGGCTTTTATATTGCGAACTTACGTTAGCAGTGCCGGCGATCAACTTTATTTGTATAAAGGCGGGGTGTCGGTTCCTTTGGGGTGGACACCTACCGCTGTTAATCACTTAGCCACCAAAGGCTATGTGGATGGGGCAGGATTTGCAGTTTCAGGTACGGGCGCGTCCCAAGTAGGAACAAATAGCCAATTGGATAGTCGTTATGCTATAACTGCTGGAACCCCTGTTTTCACAGGACAATACGTAAAGTTTGCTAATCAAACAGCTATCCCACGACCATCATCGGCGGGCAACCAATACAGCTTTTTGATATACAGAAGTTCCACGGGAAGTTGGCCGGGTCCGGCAATAGAGGGCAGGAATGTGAATGGGGATGCCGCCGTCATAATAAGAACGTTTAGCGATGCCGGGGTGCAGATGCGTTTATGGGAAGGCGGCGTGGATGCAAACGGTCCATACTCAAATACTTCCGACAGCACCCTTAAAAATGATGCAGAATATGATTACAGTGGTGTAGGTAATATTCCTGCCCGGGCATTCACTTGGAAAGACGGCAGGGATAGCCTTATCCATGTCAGGTATTATGCACAAGAGGTAGAGGAATTCCTGCCAAATGCCGTCCGAAAAAACGAGGACACCGGTAAATTGTCAGTTGACGAATCACAGGTATTAATCGCAAAAGTTTCGCTGCTGGAACAAAAAAACGCCGAACTGGAAGTGCTATTGCAAGCCTTGACGGCACGAGTAGAGGCATTGGAGAATAAAGAAGAATAATTATGAAAACACTACTGAAACGTTTCCTTTCGGAAACACCGAAATTTTGGAAAAAAGCCGCTTGGTTTGGCGGGGCGTTGACAGCTATCAGCGTAGGGTTATTGTCCGCGCCGGAAACCATCGCTATCCCGGCATGGATGAATACAGCTGCCGGATACCTGGCCACTGTGGGTTTTGTTATGACACTGCTTGCAAAAGCTACAACTACGGATCATGACCTGTCGGAAAAGTAATTTCTTTAAAGGGCTGATAATCGGGACGGTTATCAGCTCGATTATGTGGTGGTTGATCATTGAAATATTCATTTAGCAAATGAGTAGCCTGTTTTCCATACGGTATAAAGATGTTGAACTGGACGTAGCTGCCGGTAGCCACCTGACGGTGGAATGGATGAGCGTGATGTTTAACGAGGATCAGTTATTTGCCGGGTCGTATTCCTATCCGGTTGTATTCCCGTTCACCCCGCGGAACCGTGCCGCGCTGAATAATGCACACCTTCCGGAAAACCGCAGGGCACGGCGAAAGCTGCCGGTACTGGTGCAGCTATTCGGCCAGTCCTGGAAACGCGCAACGCTGGCTTTTGACGTTGTGGCAAACGGTTTTGAAGGGGATTTGCAGATAGATAGCGGCACCGTGGCCGAATGGATGCGGGAACGCACTGTCGCTTCGGTTTTTACCATCAGCGAAAATGGGAAATTTGTAGACTTCCGGAAGATCAAAGTGAGCAGCACAAATGAGGACCGGTATGCCAATATTTTGGATAGCTGTGAAAACCCAGGGAAGTGGCCGTGGGTCTTTTTTCCCATCCGTAACGAACTTAAGACCGGTGAGCTGGAACCGGTGCCCGGTGAAACGCCCGAAGAGATTAAGGAAAATGAACGAATGTTTTGGTTCATTAACGAATGGGGCGGGGGCTTCTTTACGCCGCAGGAAAACCGGCTGTTTACGCCATTTTTCTACCTGACCTGGGTAATTAAGGAAATGTGCACGTTTTTGGGTTTTGAAGCCCGTGGCAGCTTCCTGGATCATCCGGAAGTCAGGACCTGGGTAATATACAATACCGGCATGATCGGTGGTATAGAGTTTAACAGCCCTTCGCTGGACCTTTGTCCGGCACGTCATCTGCCGGGGATGAGTATAGCCGATTTTATCAAGGCATTACGCAATGATTACAAAGTTGCAATTTACTTCGACAGCCACACCCGGATTGCGACCTTTGACCTGGCAGACGACATCTTAAGCCGCCGGGATGCGGTGGATATCGCGGGAAACGTGGAGAAAGGATCACTTCGCATCAAACATAATCCGGTGCTGGGATATGAACTAAAAACGATGGTGGATGATGGGGACGAATGCTATAAACTGGAGCCATACCCAAAAAGCTATTTTGTTGGATCAAGTGATTCGCCCAAAGTCCAGGAATTGCAGACCGGTACGCTGTTTATGTATCAGGGGCCAATGTACCTGAACAAAGAGGCGGAACACCGGGTGCCGTGGGCCAGGCAGACGGGAAATATTTATGATGTGGGGTGGAAGGAAACCCAGGCATACAATCCGGACAAAACCTATGGCAAAAACGACTTCAAATTACGGCTGATCGCTTACAAGGGGATGGTGCCCTGGGGAACCCTCGGCAACAGCGGCATGATCCCGTACGCCACATGCGACAACCTGGACCAAACCGGTACACCTGTGTACGATTACAGTTTAGGTCCGGGTGGGGAAACCGGCTGGCTTACCAAATTTTGCCTGAACTGGTATGACATGCTGTGTAATACGGAGCAGACAGACCTTATTGCACGGTTGCCCGTGACCAAATTTATGCAGCTGGCACCGCTGCGTAAATTCCTTTACAGTGGCGATAGCCGCGCGCGTATCGAAGCGTTACCCGACCGGGTAACCTTTGAGCCAACGGAAACCGGTGGCCGCGTAATGGTCTGCCGGATACTGGGCTATCCGTATTACAATATGGGTGCGCTGGCCGATGAAATAAAGGTTGGGTTTACCGAAGGCGAAATCATAAAACCTGATCAGAAAATATACGTTCGGCTTAGCGTGGAAAATGAGCGTTTCAGGGTAAAGAAACCGAAACACCGGGAAATCATCGGGGACGTGGTTTTACGTTTTTACCGGGATCCTGCCGGGTCACTTCCGATATCGGTTAGTAATCTGCCGGTAAGGATCAAAGAAACCTATACAGATACTGACAACCGAAACCTAACTTTCAATCATCCAGTAAATGCAAGCGGTTCCGAATTTACAGCTTTGAGGGGCGTGGATACCCATATTTGGAAAAAAGCAACCATTTGGAATCTTTGGGACGGGATCGAAGCATGGCATAATTATGAGCTCGACAATAGTGCAGATGGTAGTTATGAATTTGCTGAATAATGGAATCTAAAAACATAGACGATCTGCATTTGAAAATCTACCGTAACGGCGTGATTGAAAAGTGGAGCCGCTATTTTGTTGATCGGCTCCGTAAGCAGCTGCGTAAACTGAAAATCGGAAAGACCGGTGCCCTGGAACGGGGGATAGCCAGGCAGCTTGTTTTAACCAACGGTGACGTTACCGCTGTTTTCCTTCGGTTTGCGATGTACGGACGTTTCGTGGACATGGGAGTGGGCCGGGGGCTGAAAGCGTACGAACGGCAGTCTAACCGGACCTTCGCAACGGGAGCAAAGCGATACGGGGCTGATGTATCCTACAACGGCCGCCGCCCCAAACGCTGGTTCAATAAGCCAAAAACAGCGCAGTTACACCGCCTGCGGGAATTGCTGGAACAGGAAATGCAATCATCGGCCGTAACCAACATGCGCCGCGAACTGATGGAGGTGACCGAATACAGCCTCAACCTGTAACACTCCGTGTCCTTTCGGTGTAGGCAGTGAATGGCGTTTTTTGCCTAATGGCAAAGCAGCGTACGGACACCGAAAGTGTAATGAAGTTGGTCATCAATGGCCAACAGGCAAAAACGTCATTAAAGGAACTGACGGACACCGCCCGGAAATACACCACCGAATTTAGAAAAATGCGGGAAGCCGATGACCCAAAGGCTTACCGGGAACGCCGTGAAGAGATCAAACGCCTTAATGCCGCGCTGAAGGAAACGAATGATGAATTGAAGGCGGGCGCGGGCAATGCCAAATCATTTTCGGAAAATATGAAGCAGATTGCTGCCGGCGTTGTCGGCGGTAATGTTCTCATGCGCGCCTGGGATATGGCTGTCCAGGGTGTAGGTAATTTCATCCAAAAGAACGCGGAGTTAAGCGACATCATGGGAGGGGTTCAGAAAACCACCGGGCTGACCGAAGCGGCTGTGGATCGCCTTAACGAAAAATTCAAACGGTTTGATACCCGCACGGCCAATACGGAACTGCTGGGGCTGGCCCAGGTGGCTGGTAAGCTGGGAATTTCGGCGGAACGGGACGTGGAAGGCTTTGTGCGGGCGGCTGACCGGATCGGCGTAGCGCTCGGTGAAGATTTGGGCGGGGTGGAAGAGAGCATTAACAGCCTCGGAAAACTAACGGATATTTTCCGCCTGAAGGAACAATATGGCATCGAGGAAGCGTTGATGCGTGTCGGCAGCGCTATCAACACATTGGGTGCAAGCGGGACCGCCGCGGAAAAGAACCTGGTGGATTTTGCCCAGCGGATGGCCGGTATCGCTCCGGCCGCAAACATCAGCCTTCAGGATATACTGGGTCTTGCTGCAACAGCTGACGAGCTGGGCCAAAGTATGGAAAGCAGTTCTACCGCCATCGGCCAGTTTATTGTCGGACTGGGGGAAGATATTCCGAAAAACGCAAAGATCGCCAAAATGAGCGTGGCAGACTTTTCTAAGCTGCTTAGGGAGGATGCGAACGAAGCATTTATACGGGTGTTGGAAAACAGTAAAGCAGCTGATGGCGGGTTGGAGGCCCTGGCAAAAAATATGGGCGTGCTGGAAGTGTCCGGAGCGCGCGGGATAGCTGCATTAGGAGCACTGGCTGAACGTACCGACCTGCTACGGCAACGGCAGGAACAGGGTAACCGTGCCTTTAAGGATAATATCAGCGTGATGGCGGAGTTCAATAACATGAACACAACGCTGGGCGCGAATATGGAAAAGATTTGGAACCGGCTGGGGACTTTTTGGGAAAATAGTCGGCTCCGGAAATGGTTTACCGATCTCACCGGTGCGCTGGTAGACAACCGAAGCGAAAGCGAAAAATTGTCGAATGAATACTTTGCCATGAAAGGTGAGGTTGATGCCCTGGAAGGGAGATTACAGGTACTTGTGGATAGGCATGATGAATTGAAGGGAAAAGGAAAGCTGAACCGTGAAGAGCAGACCGAATTGAGCAAGGTCATTACCCAAATTGCGGAGATCGTACCTTATGCAGCTTTGGAATTTGATAAGTACGGTCGCGTTATCGCTGTATCCACTGAAAAGGCCCGCGAATTTTTGGAAACGCAGAAAGCAATGCTTTCCTATCAGAACCGGGATGCGATAAAAGCGGCTGAAAACGACCTGTCGGATTATACCGAAGAGTTTGACCGGCTTAACCTGGCCATGAAAGAAGGCTGGACCCGTTCCGATTCGATGTTCGGTAACATCCGGACGTACAAACTTAACGACCGTATGCGTGCTGATTTCACCCAGCGTATCAAAGAACTTGGTATGCTTAAACAGGGTGCTGAAGCATTGATTAAATCACTGAAAGGGGAAGATATTGAGTTGCCGGAAACCGGCGGTAATAACGGGGATAGTCCAGGAACGCCAACTAATACACCCGCCACCAAACCCGATAAAAAGGCGGAAAGCGAACGGGAAAAAGCAAAGAAGGAGTATGAAAAATTACTCGATGCATTCAACGCCCTTGATGCCGCCCGGCTTCGTGACCAGTTGAGTAAAAATCAGCGGGAAATTGCAGAAGAGCAAGCGAAGTACGATAAGTTGATTAAGGAATATGAGGCATTTAAAAAGTTGAAAGGGGCAACATCCGAGCAGATATCTGATGCGGATGCAAAAATTTCCGACCTGCAAACCAAAAGGGAGCAAGCCACCAACGATATGCGGTTACGCCAACAGGAAGAATACCTGGCAAAAATTGAATCTCTTCGCGCGGGACTTGAAGCGAAACAGGCCAGTGAACTGGATAAAGAGAAAGCGCGGATCAATGCTTTTTACGATGCGTTGGAACGGGAAAACGTAGGCAACGATGATGCAATGGCTGAATTGCGTATTGCCAGGGCAAAGGATTTGACCGATGCGGAGATAAGGGAAGCGGAGCGGCTGAAGCTGGATAAGGAACGCCTGGAAGCAGAATATAACCGGAACGGCATGACCGCGTATGACCGGCGGCTTGCAGACATCAATGTAAAATATGATGCTGAAATAGCTGCATTAAAAGCCAAGTACAGCAAACAGATCATCGCAACCGAAGAATTTAATGCCGCTTTGAAAGCCATCGAAGAGGGGCGGGCGTACGAGATTACCCAACTGGATGAAGAAACTTGGAACTCCCGATTAGGTAAGGCCGTCCAGGCCGCACAGATCATTTCCGATGCCGTGTTCCAAATCACTTCCAATAATGCCCGTTCTGAATCCGATATGCGCCTGGAGCAGCTGCGTAAGCAACGTGAAAAAGAGTTGAGCGAAAGGAATCTGACAGAAGCGCAGAAAAAGGCAATCAATAAAAAGTACGACCAAATGGAGCGTACTGAAAAACGTAAAGCCTGGCAGGCGCAGAAGCGTGCGGACTTAGCGCAGTCGCTGATCAATACCGCACTTTCCGTTGGTAAAACATTCGCGCAATTCGGATGGCCAGCTGGTATCATTCCAGCCGCATTTGCAGGTGCTGCCGGAATAGCGCAAACGGCGGTTATTGCAGCGCAAAAGCCCCCGCAGTTTGCTAAAGGCGGAATGTTACCGGTAGGAAGCAGCCACGCACAGGGCGGTATCGATCTTATGGACCGCCGGCGGCGGGTAATAATCGGCAATATCGAAGGTGGTGAACCGATATTGAGCCGGGATACCTATCGGAATAACCGCGCTATCGTGGACGAACTGCTTTATAGTAGCCAGCGAAAGGCCGGGGCGGCCATCCGTTTGAATCCGGATCTGATTGACGCGGACCGTGCCGTAAGGAATGGGGGAAGGGCAATGCTGTCATCCGGTGGAAAACCACCGGTTGTAAATGTAGCCGCGCCTGCCGTGGATATGACCGGAGTAGTGGCAGCGGTGAAACAAATGGTGGATGCCCAGCTGGAAGCAAACCGCAGGCCGCTGATCATTTCAAGCCGGATGCTGGAGGATTGGAACGATCGGAAGGCCCGCATCACTAATGATGTGGATGCTTAACCGTGTGTCCCTTCAACTATTTGTTTATATGCGTACATTTGAATCATGGGAATGCTTAAAAAACTCAATCAAAAAAAACGCCCGGATGTTCAGCAGATAGCCGAACTGATGAAAAATGTTATTGACCTGACCGCTATGGGATTGTTGCAGCCGGGTGAAGAAACGCCGGATTTCTATATCTATCCGGAATTATTCGCCGGCAAAGACCAAAAGTTCAAAAGCAATTTCTGTCAGAACGTTTTCCGGGTATGGTGCCTGACGAGCGGAAAAACACCGGAGGAAACCCGATCAATGACCGTTGCTGTTTTCCATAAAGAAAATGGTGATCTGTTAGGTACCTATACAGAAAAGGATGGATTTGTTGGATAGCCGTGGTGGAAAATCCGGTTTAACTGCCTATTACTTTCCCTTTCGCTTTTAACCGTTTATGTTTTTCGTGTCCACGATATCCATCAAATCGTATCGAATTTGCTCATGATGTTACTCTTTGTCCGGCTCGTCATTTTCAGATAGATTTCAGTATACCTAACCGATCCATGACCAAGTATTTCCTGAAGGTCTTTTATGTTACCGCCCAGCTCCAGGTAAGCCGTAGCAAATGAATCCCTTCCGGACCTGAAAAGTATATATTTTTCAATTCCTGCCTTCTTTACCAATCGCCTAAGTGTCTTACAAAGCAGTGCTGATTCCATAAACGGAAAAAGCAAAGCGCGTTTTTTGCCAATCAACTCTGTGGCCGTCCGGGACATCGTAAATTCAACCGATTTACCGTAACGGCGTGTCTTGAACATATGCAGGCGTAGCACGTTGCCGTTTCTGATATGGAATCGTGGGTCAAGCTGCTCAATGTCTGACTTCCGAAGTCCGGTATAGCAGGAGATCAGGTACCGGCGCAAAACATCCCGCTCGTGGTCCGACAATACAGCTGTGTCGTAAAACTCCTTTAGCTGTTTGATTTCGTGTATTTCAATAATATCGCGTACCCCGTCCTGGAAAGATGGCATTTTATACTTATCCATCGGATTGTATATCATTAAACCATCATCGGCGGCTATCCCAAAAAACTTGTGAAGCACGCGCATGTGTCCGCACATGGTATTGTGGGCCAAAGTTTCTGTAATCCAGTTTTCCAACTGCTGAATTTCAAATAGCTGCACTGTGTTGAATTGCCACCTGGGTTGAATCTTAAAATATTGTTCCATTCGGTTAAATGCAGTGTTGTATTTTTTTGCGGTTTCTTTATCCACGATCTTTTCTACTTCCAGCAGCGAGGCAATAACCCTGAAGTACCCAATAACATCATGCCGTGAGGTGTAAAGTTTGAGCACACGCTTGAAGTCATCGTGGGTAGCAGTGTGTTCAGATACATAATAGCGTAGGATCAATTTATTCCATTTGGCCAGTTCGTTTTGGATCATAAGATTGTGCTGGTAGCACAGCTCATCACCCTTTTGCCGCGGAAGTAGTTTTTCCCCCTCTTTGTCGAACAGTTTTGTAGGCCAGGTGATACCCAGCGGGTACCGCTGGGACACGCCGTCAATGATCAGTTGAACGAAAAGATTCCCATTTGGCGCGTCCACCCTGGATCGCATCCGGATTTTTACTGAAATTTTTTGCTGGTAATACGACATGATTTGTGTCCAATAAAAGGCCATTGCCTGTTTTCAGAACACTGATTTGCCGTATCAGAAGAAAGATTGCCACTTTCGTGTGGCCAACGCAAAAACTGTGTCCACGTATATAAAAACACAGTTTTCGCGTGTATTGTGTGCGCCCACCTGGGCTCGAACCAGGGACCAAAAGATTATGAGTCTTCTACTCTAACCAACTGAGCTATAGGCGCGGTGAAACCCGCGACAAGCGCGGATTTGCGGTTGCAATTTTACATATTTGCAGTGGATATTTAAAATTTTGCAATGCAAAAAATCAAAAACATCATCTTTGATTACGGTAACGTGATCTTCATGCTTGACTTTCCTGCACTGCGGCAGGCATTTGTTGACCTGGGTATCCGGGACGCCAACGCGTTCTTTTCCCATGCCACGCAAAATCCGTGGGTCGATGCATTAGACAAAGGACAGCTGACAGCCGCGGAATTCCGGAACACCATCCGCGAGGCTGCAGGTAAACCCGAGCTGACCGATAGTGAGATTACGAAGGCATGGAGTACATTACTTGTTGGTGTTCCTGAAGGATACCACGATCTCTTACGGAACTTGAAGCAGCATTACCGTACTTTTCTGTTGAGTAATAACAATGAGATTCACTACCAATGGATTATGGACTACCTCCAACGGGAACACGGCCTTGTGGATAATTCGGTTTTTTTTGAGCAGGATTATTATTCCCACCTGATGGGCATGCGAAAACCCGACCCTGCGATTTTTCAGTTTGTATTGGACCGCCACGACCTGCAGCCGGGGGAGACTCTTTTTATTGATGACAGTCCGCAACACGTGGCGGCAGCACAACGGCTGGGTATCCGGGCCGAGTTGCTCGGGGAGGGGGATACCCTGCCGGAACTGCTGGACCGGATCGGCGTTTGGAAAAAATAGTTTGATAAATCGAGATCATTATCTTACCTTTGCATTCCATAAAAAAATGTACGAAAGGAGGTATCTGAAAGCATGATTATTGTAAATGTAAAAGAAGGTGAATCGTTGGACCGGGCATTGAAGCGCTTCAAGAAGAAATTTGAGAAGACGGGTGTGTTGAGGGAATTGCGTTCTCGCCAAGCCTATGAGAAAAAATCGGTTACCCGTCGTATCCAGGTGAAAAAGGCAATCTACAAGCAGGGCCTGAACCAGGAAACCATCTAAGTTTTCTCCGAATTTAAGCGGCAATATATTTTGCCCTGTTAAATAAATTTCCGTATATTCAACGTCAAGAATATACGGATTTTTTTTGATGGTTACGGATCGGTTTATCAACTTCCTGAAATACGAAAAGCGTTATGCTAGGCATACACTCGTTGCCTATCAACACGAATTGACGCGGTACCTGGCCTACCTGACTACCCAGGCTATTGACGTGGAAACCGTTACGTACCGGCAGGCCAGATCCTATATTGCCGTACTGCTTGAACAGGGGCAGCTCCCGACCAGCATCAACCGCAGCCTGTCTGCTCTCCGTAGTTATTACAAATTCCTGCTTCGGGAGCAATTGGTTCTTCAAAACCCATTTGCATCCGTCAAGGCCCTGAAAACAACAAAGAAACTTCCGGTAACGGTTGATGAGGGAAAATTATCGGCCCTGCTGGATCGGGATGAAGTGTTTCCCAACACCTTTGAGGGGCTTCGGGATAAAGTCGTGCTGGAACTCCTTTTCGGAACCGGGATACGGCTTTCCGAGCTGCTGCAGGTCGAAGATACCCATATTGATTTTTACAATGGTAATATGCTGATTTTCGGCAAACGGAACAAGGAACGGTTGGTGCCGTTGAACCGTACGCTAAACCAGTTGCTGCAGCATTACCTTAACGAGAAAAAAAGACAACAATTTGATAACAATAGTGCGCAATTGATCGTTACCAAAGAAGGCAAGCATGCCTATCCGCGGTTGATCTATGGCATCGTAACGCATTACCTGGGCGCCGTATCCTCACAGGCAAAAAAGAGTCCCCACGTGTTGCGGCATACGTTTGCGACCGCCCTGCTTAATAACGGTGCGGATCTGAATGCAATCAAGGAACTGTTGGGGCATGCGGGGCTTGCCGCCACACAGGTATATACGCATAATTCAGTCGAACGATTAAAATCTATTTATAAACAAGCTCATCCAAAGGCTTAACAAAAAGGAGGAAACATGAATATCACTGTGCAATCCATCAGGTTTAATGCTGACCGTAAATTAATCAGCTTCATCCAGCGAAGAGTGGACAAATTAGATCAGTTTTTTGATCAGATTATCGACGGTGAATGTTACCTGAAACTGGAGAATGTGGAAGACGAGGCAAATAAGATAACGGAATTTAAGATTAACATCCCCGGTAACCAGCTTTTTTCCAAGGGACAGGCAAAGACCTTCGAAGAAGCAACGGACCTTGCAGTGGAGTCGCTACGGCGACAGATCAATAAGCATAAAACCAAAACACGTACTAAGGCAAGCAATCACAAAGAATTACTGACCGACGACAGTTCCGTAGTATAACTGTCGGTCCGGTGCCGGACACCTAAACCAGGAGTATGCTCAAATGGCTTGAAAAATATTTCAGGTTCAGCCATCGGGAGTTGCAGGGGATGATCGTATTAACGATCGTCCTGCTGTTGCTTTGGGGTGGTCCGTGGGTATACCGCCATTGGTTTCCGGGTGCGCAGGGAAACCGGGCTGCAGACATTCTTGAAATCGAGCAGTTTCTTACCGCGTCGCCCATGCAGCAAGCCGTGCGACCGGGTAAAGCGGAGCTTTTTACATTTGATCCGAATGACCTGCCTGTGGCAGACTGGCGGCGCCTTGGGCTGACCGACCGGCAGATCCGGATGATCAAGAATTACGAAGCCAAAGGGGGGCGTTTCCGGGAAAATGCGGACCTGGGGAAAATATACGCCATCACCGACGCGGATTATGCCCGGCTGGCTCCTTATATCCGGATACGGGAAACGCCCCGTGCTCGTGCAGCGCTTGAGCAGCCGCTGCGGCGTCAAGTGCCCAATGTACCCGCAAAGACCAACGGAGCAGTCCGCCGATCCGACGTGCCGCTGCGAATTGAGTTGAATGCTACGGATTCCCTGGCATTGCAGGCATTGCCGGGAATCGGACCGGTATACGCCTCACGGATTGTCCGTTTTCGCGATCTTTTAGGTGGTTTTCACGATGTTGCGCAATTGCTCCAGGTATACGGGATGGATTCGGCCAGGTACGATGGCTTAAAGGAATTTATATCGGTAGACACCGCTGCAGTACAGCGGATACCCCTAAATTCAGCCGATTACGATCAGCTGCGGCGGCATCCTTTTATCGGGGCCAGCCTAGCGCGGCTTATTGTCCGGTACCGTAAGCAGCACGGCCCTTACCGGCAGTTGTCGGATTTGTTTGGAATTGCGGTGATGGATGCGGAAATTTTCCGTAGAATTGCACCATACTTGAAAATCACCCATGATTGATCAGCAACTTAAAGCCGCTATCCGAGACGTCCCTGATTTCCCCAGAAAGGGAGTCGTTTTTAAGGATATTACGCCACTGCTCCAGGATCCGGAACTCTGCAATGCGATATTGGATGAATTTATTGAGCGCCTGGACACGCTTACCATTGACGTTGTGGCTGGCATCGAAAGCAGGGGCTTTCTTTTTGGCCTGATGCTGGCAAACCGGCTGGGTGTGCCGTTCGTGCCCATTCGCAAGCAGGGCAAACTGCCGTACCTGACGGTGACGGAGGAATACGAGCTGGAGTACGGGCATGCAGCCATCGAGGTCCATCGCGATGCGTTCCCCAAGGATGTACGGGTGCTTATTCATGATGACCTGCTGGCAACAGGTGGCACTGTTTCCGCGGCCAGCCGGCTGGTGCAGCAGCTTGGCGGCATCATCGAAGGATACGCGTTTATCGTTGCCCTTACTTTTCTCCATGGTAAAAAACAGTTGTTGCCTTACAGCCCGAACGTCATTTCATTGGTCGATTATTGATCGGGCTATGAATTTGAACCCGATACCATTTTATACTCCATTATACGTTGTTTTCTTTGGTTTGTAATCTGCGATATAATAATTATCATTGTGAAAACCAGTGATTTATTATGCAGTTACATTCAGAAACACCGGAAGATGAAAACCGGCAACTGGTCCGCGATATGGTTCGTGAATTTGCGGAAAAGAACATCCGGCCGCATGTAATGGAATGGGACGAAGCCCAGCATTTCCCGGTTGAGACCTTTAAGGCCATGGGCCAACTTGGCATTATGGGGTTGCTCGTTCCGGAAACCTATGGCGGTGCAGGACTGGGTTACCAGGAGTATGTGGATGTCATTGTTGAAATTGCCCGGGTCTGCGGTGGGGTAGGCCTCTCGCTTGCCGCGCACAACTCCCTATGTACCGGACACATCCTCGCATTTGGAAACGAGGACCAGAAACGCAGCTGGCTTCCGCGGTTAACCGGTGCGGAATGGATTGGCGCCTGGGCGCTTACCGAAGCTGGCACCGGATCGGACGCGCTGGGAATGGCCACAACGGCCGTGTCGGATGGCGACTGCTATGTGGTCAATGGTACCAAAAACTGGATTACTCATGGTCAAAGTGGTGACATCGTCGTGGTGATGGTCCGCACGGGGGAAAAGGGCAGGTCGCAAGGCGTATCTGCGCTGGTCGTCAACAAGGGTATGCCCGGATTCGTGTCCGGGAAAAAGGAAAATAAACTGGGTATGCGGGCATCGGAAACGACGGAACTGATATTTGACAATTGCCGGGTGCCGAAAGCGAATTTGCTGGGCCGGGAAGGGGAAGGCTTTAAACAGGCCATGCAGGTGCTGGAAGGTGGACGGATATCCATTGCGGCGCTCGCTTTGGGAATCGCAAAGGGCGCACATGAAGCAGCGGTTCGTTACGCCAAAGAACGTCATCAATTCGGCCAGCCAATCGCCAATTTCCAGGGAATATCCTTCAAGCTGGCGGATATGGCCACGGAAATTGAGGCGGCTGAACTGCTGACCAGGCAGGCGGCGGACCGGAAGAACCGGGGTGTTTCTGTGGTCAAACAAGCTGCAATGGCGAAGTACTATGCATCGGAAGTTGCGGTGAAATGCGCCACTGAAGCGGTACAGATTTTCGGTGGCTACGGATATACCAAGGATTTTCCGGTAGAGAAATACTACCGGGATGCCAAGCTTTGTACCATCGGGGAAGGGACTTCCGAAATCCAGAAACTGGTTATTGCACGGGAAATATTAAAGTAACCGTTTGCCGATTTGGAATCAATTTCTATTTTTATGGGATATTTACTCGTATATGGAATGGCTACTCAATCCTGAAATCTGGATATCCCTGCTCACCCTTACGGTGCTGGAAATCGTATTAGGCATCGACAATATTGTTTTTATCTCCATTTTAAGCAGTAAACTGCCTGAGGAACAGCAGCAGAAAGCCAGGCAGCTGGGACTGATGCTGGCCCTGGTTATGCGGGTGGCGCTGCTATTTTCCATTAAATGGGTGATGTCGCTGACGGGAACCCTGATTAATTTAGCGGATTGGTTCAATCTGGAGGGTGAAGTTGCGCAGACCTTCCTTAACCTTTCGGGCCGCGACCTGATCCTCCTCATCGGGGGGCTGTTCCTTATTTATAAAAGCACGACGGAAATCCATCACAAAATCGAAGGCGGTGAGGAGGCGCATGAAATGCGGGGTAAGGCAGTTACATTCGGCAACGTAATCTTGCAGATTCTTATACTGGATATTGTTTTTTCACTGGACTCGGTCATTACCGCCGTGGGCATGGTCGACCAGATTTACGTGATGATTGCGGCCGTGATTATTGCCGTAGTGATTATGATGATCTCCGCGGGGGCAATCAGCAATTTTGTTAATCGGCACCCGACCGTGAAAATGCTGGCACTGGCATTCCTGCTGTTGATCGGGGTATCCCTTACAGCAGAAGCCTTTAACCAGCACATTCCCAAGGGCTATATTTATTTTGCCATGGCGTTCTCCGTGTTGGTCGAATACCTGAATCTGCGCGCACAGCGAAGAAAGGCAGCCAAACAGGGGGATAATATCCCTAAAGCACCGTTAAAGTGAGTTGACCAGCGCCCAGTAGCGGTAACCCAGGATCGCTTGCTGCCGTTTGGTCAGCTTGGCGGGATCCTTTCCTGAGTACCGGGGCAACAGCGCGTTGTTCAGCTTAACCAGCATTTTAAAAAAGCCTTTTTTCATACGTGATTAACGGTTGGTGAATACCTTTGTTTTCAACGTTCGGTATTGTGCACGGGTCGATTCCCACGCTACGCGGATATTTTGTAAATTTGGCTCCATTCCATTTCCGGAGAAAACAAAAATAATATGGCAAAAGGAAAAAAAGAAACGGCACAGCAGCATATACCGGTGGTCACTCCTAAATCGCTGAAATTTTTTGAACAATACATTAACAATCCGTCGCCTACAGGATTTGAATGGGCCGGACAGCGCCTATGGCTCGATTATATAAAGCCCTATGTGGATGAAACGTTTACCGATCATTACGGCACCGCCGTGGCGGTAATTAATCCCAAGGCGGCTTTTAAAGTGGTTATTGAAGCCCATGCAGATGAAATTTCCTGGTTTGTAAACTACATAACCAAAGATGGATTGATTTACGTCATCCGCAACGGGGGCTCCGATCACCAGATTGCCCCTTCGAAGCGCGTGGATATCCACACCGAAAAAGGCGTGGTAAAAGCAGTGTTCGGCTGGCCGGCAATCCACACTCGTTCGGGTGAAAAGGAGGAAGGACCGTCACTGAAGAATATCTTCCTCGACTGCGGCTGTTCCAGTAAAGAGGAAGTAGAGGCTTTGGGTATACATGTTGGTTCGGTGGTAACGTATGAGGACGAATTTATGGTGCTGAACGACCGGTATTATGTAGGCCGTGCGCTGGATAACCGTGCAGGAGGCTTCATGATTGCCGAAGTGGCCCGTTTACTGCGGGAAAATAAAAAGACCCTGCCGTTCGGACTGTATATCGTCAATTCGGTACAGGAGGAAATCGGCCTGCGGGGTGCGGAAATGATTGCCGACCGGATTAAGCCGGATATAGCCATCGTTACCGACGTAACGCACGATACCCAGACGCCGATGATCAATAAAGTGACTCAGGGGGATCTGGCCTGCGGAAAAGGGCCGGTTGTCTCTTATGCACCATCAGTGCAGATAAATTTTAATAAGCTATTGGTTGATACCGCAATAAAGAAGGGAATACCGTTTCAGCGGCAGGCATCGTCCCGCTGGACGGGAACGGACACCGATGCATTCGCATACTCCAATGGTGGTGTGCCCTCGGTACTGGTGTCGCTGCCGCTGCGCTATATGCATACAACCGTTGAAATGATCCATAAGGAAGATGTGGATAATGTCATCCGCTTAATTTATGAAACACTGTTGACGATTAAGTCGGGACAGGACTTCCGGACTTTTGTGAAGTAAATGTCTTCCCGTGATTCGTCATACTGGC
>NZ_JBEBRB010000019.1:0-42980 GCF_040395035.1 Parapedobacter lycopersici
ACCGTGCCATTGATTCACAGCATGCCGCCATCCCTTCGCTGCTTGCGGTATCCGCAGTACACCATCACCTCATTAAAACGGGCCACCGCGGGGCCGTGGGCCTGGTTGTGGAAGGCGGCGACATTTGGGAAGTGCATCATTTTGCCTGCCTGCTTGCTTTCGGCGCAACCGCCATCAATCCTTACATGGCGCTGGCTTCCATCCGGACACTTAAAGAGCAACAGTTGCTGGATACGCCGCTCAGCTGGCCCCAGCTGTCCAAAAATTACGTCAAAGCGGTATGCGGCGGGCTACTTAAAATCTTTTCAAAGATGGGTATATCGACGCTGCAGTCGTATCATGGCGCGCAGATTTTCGAGGTACTCGGCATTAATAAGCAGGTAGTTGACACCTATTTCTGCGGGGCTGTGTCGCGCATTGGCGGACTGGACCTCGATGATATTGCCCGTGAGGTACTGAGCAAGCACCACCGTGGGTTTACCAGTTCGCGCAATAGCAAGGACTTGTTACCCGAGGGCGGTATTTATCAGTGGAAAAGACGGGGCGAGGCACACCTGTTCAATCCGCAGACGGTACACCTCCTGCAACAGGCATGCCGCACGGGCGACTACGACACCTATAAAAAATATGCTGCGTTAATCAATAACCAGCAGGAACGCATGTACACCCTGCGGGGATTGCTGGATTTTGCGAAACACCGCTCCGCCATCTCCATTGATGAGGTGGAACCCGCTGAAAACATCATGAAGCGGTTTGCTACCGGAGCCATGTCTTTCGGTTCCATTTCACACGAAGCCCATAGTACACTTGCCATTGCCATGAACCGCATCGGCGGCAAAAGCAATACCGGTGAGGGTGGCGAAGATGAAATCCGCTACCAGCGGCTTCCAAACGGTGATTCCATGCGTTCGGCCATCAAGCAGGTTGCGTCCGGACGTTTCGGGGTTACCTCCAATTACCTGACACAGGCAGATGAACTCCAGATTAAAATGGCACAGGGTGCTAAGCCCGGTGAGGGCGGTCAGCTGCCGGGACATAAAGTAGACGACTGGATTGCCCGTGTACGGCACTCGACGCCGGGTGTGGGCCTGATCTCTCCCCCGCCCCACCACGACATCTATTCCATCGAAGATCTCGCACAGCTGATCTTCGACCTGAAAAACGCCAACCGCGAAGCGCGGATCAATGTGAAACTGGTTTCAAAGGCAGGCGTGGGCACCATTGCCGCCGGGGTAGCGAAGGCACACGCCGACGTGATCCTGATTGCCGGTTACGACGGGGGGACGGGCGCATCGCCCATCAGTTCCATCAAACATGCGGGACTGCCCTGGGAACTCGGACTTGCCGAATCGCACCAGACACTGGTAAAAAACAAGCTGCGCAGCCGGGTGGTACTGCAAACCGACGGGCAGCTTAAAACAGGCCGCGACATTGCCATGGCTGCCCTGCTGGGCGCCGAGGAATGGGGTGTTGCCACCGCGGCGCTGGTAGCGGGCGGATGCATCATGATGCGGAAATGCCACCTGAATACTTGCCCGGTTGGGGTCGCCACCCAGGATCCGGAGCTCCGCAAGCTGTTTTCCGGCAAACCGGAACACATTGTGAACCTGTTTAAGTTTCTGGCAGAGGAACTCCGTGAAATCATGGCCGAACTCGGGTTCCGCACCATCAACGAGATGGTGGGCCGGGCGCAGTTCCTGAAAAAACGGGAGAACATCAGCCATTGGAAAGTAAACAAACTGGACCTCTCGGGTATTCTCTATGTGGCACCGAGTGCCGCCAACGAAACGCTCTACCAGACTGAGGCGCAGGACCACGGCATGGACATGATCCTGGATTGGGGTCTCCTGAAACAGGCCGCCGCCGCATTGGACAGCAAAACACCGGTATTCGGCACGTTCGAGGTTAAGAATACCGACCGTACCATTGGCACGCTGCTTTCCAATGAGGTATCCAAGCGTTATGGCAGCGAAGGGCTTCCCGACAATACCATCAACTATAAGTTCATGGGATCAGCTGGCCAGAGCTTCGGCGCATTTGCCACCAAAGGCCTGTCTTTTGAGCTGGAGGGTGAAGCAAACGATTATGTGGGAAAGGGATTATCCGGCGCGCAGCTGGCGATCTATCCCGCAGCCTCCAGTCCGCTGGTACCGCATGAAAACATCATCATCGGCAATGTCGCCCTCTACGGCGCCACTTCCGGAAACCTCTTTGTATGCGGCCAGGCCGGCGAACGGTTTGCCGTACGCAACTCAGGCGCCACAGCCGTGGTAGAGGGAGTAGGCGACCATGGATGCGAATACATGACCGGGGGGCGCGCGCTGATCCTCGGTGGAACGGGCCGCAACTTTGCGGCGGGAATGAGCGGGGGCATTGCATGGGTATACGACACCGAAGGCACTTTCAGGGACAATTGCAACACGGAAATGGTAGACCTCGATCCGCTGGAAACAACGGACGAAACCGAAATCACGGCATTGCTCAAGCGCCATATCCACTTGACAGGCAGTAAACGGGCCGCCTATATTCTCAAAAACTGGAAGAAGGAAAAGACTTGCTTTATCAAGGTATTCCCAAGGGAATACAAACATGCGCTGCGGTCAAAATTAGTTGAGGCATAAACGACATTTAGTAAGAAAAGATGGGAAAACCAACCGGATTTAAGGAGTTTGAACGGGTACTTCCAAAAAAGGACACCGTTGAAAAACGGAAAAAGAACTACAAAGAGTTTGTACAGGCGTACAGCGACGAGGAGCTGAACCATCAGGCTGCCAGGTGCATGAACTGCGGCATCCCCTTCTGCCACTCGGGCTGCCCATTGGGCAATGTGATCCCTGAATTCAATGATGCGGTATACGATGGTCGCTGGGAGGAAGCATACCGGATTCTGGTATCGACCAATAACTTCCCGGAATTTACGGGAAGGATATGCCCGGCACCCTGCGAATCGGCCTGTGTGCTCGGCATCAACAAACCGCCTGTAGCCATTGAGGAAATCGAGAAGCACATTATTGAAATCGCATTCAAAAAGGAATTCGTTAAAGCGCGCCCCATGCATCTAAAGACCGGCAAGCGTGTTGCGGTCATTGGCAGCGGGCCAGCGGGCCTTGCGGCGGCAGCGCAGCTGACCAAGGTAGGCCACGAGGTAACGGTATATGAACGGGACGACAAACCCGGTGGACTGCTGCGCTACGGTATTCCTGATTTTAAGCTGGATAAGTGGGTCATTGACCGCCGGATCAAACTGATGGAAGAGGAAGGTGTGGTGTTCCGTTGCAATGCTGAAGTAGGCAAAAATGTGCCGGCCAGCGAACTGCAGGATTACGATGCTGTGGTATTGGCAGGCGGATCGACCATTCCCCGCGACCTCCCCGTTCCGGGGCGGGAGTTAAATGGGGTGCACTTCGCCATGGAGTTCCTCAAACAGCAAAACAAACGGGTGGGTGAATCACCTGTTGACGAAGCGGACATTCTCGCCACCGGAAAAAACGTATTGGTTATCGGCGGCGGCGACACCGGTTCGGACTGCGTAGGTACCTCAAACCGCCACGGCGCCAAAACTGTCACGCAGTTTGAACTGATGCCACAACCTCCCAGGGAGCGCACCGAGGCTATGCCGTGGCCCAACTACCCGATGCTGCTGAAGACCACAACGTCACATGAAGAAGGCTGCGAACGGTTCTGGGGCATCGCTACCAAGGAATTTGTTGGCGACGGACAGGGAAACTTAAAAGGCGTTCGCATCGTCGACCTGTCTTGGGAGCACGATGCGCTGGGCCGGCCGGTCAGGTTTAAGGAAGTAGCGGAGTCGGAGCGGGAAATTCCCTGTGAGCTGGTGCTGCTGGCCATGGGATTCCTTCATCCACAGCACGAAGGGCTGTTGCAGCAACTTGGTGTGGAGCTGGACGAGCGCGGGAACGTACGGGCACAGGAAGGGGTTTACCAGACGTCGGCAGACCGTATTTTCGTAGCCGGCGATATGCGCCGCGGCCAGTCACTCGTCGTATGGGCGATCTCAGAAGGCCGGGAATGTGCACGTAAGGTAGACGAATACCTGATGGGGTATTCCGAACTGGAAAGCAAGGATGCTGTGTTTAGTTATGCATAACCTGCCTACTGTTTAACGTATTGTATTATTGTGTGTACCTGCCGGGGCGGAATCCGCTCCGGCATTTTTTTATGTTATTCAGTTTAGCGATCACTTAGGTGCCTTATGCAGCAGGTACATGGCAAGCAGGCCGAAAATAACGTTGGGGATAAAAACCGCAACCAAAGGCGGAAGTCCGCCCTTAAGGGAAAACATCGTCGAAAACTGGATAAACACGATGTAGGTAAAGCTCAGGCCAATCCCGATCCCCAGGCTGAGGCCGATCCCGCCTCTCACCTTCTTGGAGGACAACGCTACACCCATCAAGGTCAGCACGTAAGCTGCCAGTGGATTAACAAAACGTTTATATTTTTCGAGCAGCAGGTCGACCATCATCCCTGTCCCCCGGGTCTTCTCCTTTTCAATGCGGTCGTTCAGTTCCGTCATGTTCATCGCGGTGAAGATGTTGTCGTAAACCTCAAAATCCCGGGGATGCATGTCCAATATGGTATCTTTGGACCGTCCCTTGATCATTTCTTCATGCAGGTTGTCTATTAAGCGCACCGTGTAGTTCTCGATGCGCCAGCGGCTCTGCACGGAATCCCACATGATACGGTCGGCCATCAGTTTCTCCGTCAGCTCCTCCCCCTTGAATTTCTCGAGCACAAAATTGTAACCGATTTTGCGGTTGTTATCGAAATTATCAATATAGACGTAACTGTTGCTATCGATCTGCATGTGCGTCGAGCTTTTGGTATTATTCTCCACCGGCTTAACATAAATCCGCTCAAAGCCTACTTTCAGTTTATTGGTCCGGGGGATAATATATACATTGAACGCGTAGTTAAGCAGACAGATCACCGTCGCTGCCATCATATACGGACGGACAAACCGGTTGAAGCTCATGCCGCCGCTCAGGATTGGTACAATCTCCGTCTGATCGGCCATCTTGGCCGTAAAAAAAATCACTGCGATGAAGTTAATCAGCGGCGACAGCATGTTGATATAGAAGGGGATAAACCCGGCGTAGTATTCAAAAATAATCTTGGAGAGCGGCGCCTTGTTTTTCATGAAATCATCCAGCCGCTCGGAAATATCAAAAATAACCGCCACGACCACGAAGATGGCAATGGTGAACACGAAGGTGCTCAGGTACTTTTTGATGATGTATTTATCGATGAGTTTCATCCGGGTCTCTTGTTTAGCGATTACCGTACCGCGGCCGTTATATTTTTTCGCCTAATTGCCGGACCATCCGGTTCTTCCATTCGTAAAAATCGCCAGCGGCAATCCGTTCCCGCGCTTCGTTAACCAGCCAAAGGTAGAAATGCAGGTTATGCAACGATGCAATCTGCGCGCCGAGAATTTCCTGCGAACGGATCAGGTGCCGTAAATAAGCCTTGCTGTACGCCCGGTCGGCCCACAGGTCGCTTTCCGCATCAATGGGTGAAAAATCCGATTCCCATTTTTTATTCTTGATGTTAATGACGCCCTGCCGCGTAAAGAGCATGCCATTACGGGCATTACGTGTAGGCATTACGCAATCGAACATGTCGATTCCGAGGGCAATATTCTCCAGCAGGTTCACCGGGGTACCCACACCCATTAAATAACGGGGTTTATCTTCGGGTAGTATGTCACAGACAATCTCGGTCATTGCATACATTTCCTCGGCCGGTTCCCCTACCGAAAGCCCTCCTATGGCATTTCCGTCACGGCCGAAACTGGCAATGGTTTCGGCAGACTGCCGGCGCAGGTCTTTATATACCGACCCCTGCACGATCGGGAACAGGGTCTGTTCATAGCCGTATAGCGGCTCGGTACTGTCAAATCGGGCACAGCACCGGCTGAGCCAGCGGTGGGTCATCGCCATCGAGTGTTTGGCATACTTATATTCACAGGGGTAAGGCGTGCATTCATCAAAAGCCATCACGATATCCGCGCCAATGACCCGCTGGGTGTCCATCACATTCTCGGGGGTAAACAGGTGTTTGGAGCCGTCTATATGCGAGCGGAAGGTTACCCCTTCTTCCCTGATTTTGCGCACCTCGGTCAACGAATACACCTGATATCCACCGCTGTCGGTCAGCAACGGCCTGTCCCAGCCATTGAAGCGGTGCAATCCGCCCGCCGCCTGCAATACCTCCAGTCCGGGGCGCAGGTAAAGATGGTAGGTATTACCCAGGATGATCTGCGCATTAATGTCGCCTGCCAGTTCGCGCTGATGGACGGCCTTTACCGTCCCCGCCGTTCCCACGGGCATGAAAATGGGGGTTTGGATGGTCCCGTGTGCGGTTTCAATACTTCCTGTACGTGCTTTGGATTGTTTGTCCTTTGCCTGGAGGGTAAATTTCATGCTGTTCAATGTTGCGCAAAAATAGCTAAATTGCTGCTGATATCCAACTTACGGACGGGCAGGCATATAAACACGGGCTGCTGCTTAAAATTCAAAATTAACCTATTATCTTTGGCAACCTATGGATGTATTCAACCAAATAGACAGCCTGCTCCCCTTATTACTGCTTGGGATATTCGGACTTCTGCTGCTCATCCAACTGTATTTCCTGCTGTTCGTATACCGTAAACTGGCCGCATACAAAGTGCCGTCGGAGACAACCAATGCCGCGGAACTTCCATTGTCTGTCGTTATCTGCGCACGGAACGAAGAGGAAAACCTGCGGCAGAACCTGCCGAAAGTGCTCAACCAGGATTATCCGCAGTTCGAAGTGATCCTGGTGAACGATTTTTCGGAGGACGAAAGCAAATGGCTGCTGAAAGACCTCGCCACCCAATACCCAAACCTGAAAGTGGTGGAAATTGCCGAGCATGTCCGCCTGAAGCATGGTAAGAAATTTGCCGTTACGCTGGGTATTAAAGGCGCCCGGTACGAGCACATCGTATTTACAGACGCCGATTGCGTGCCCGAATCAGACCAATGGCTGCGGCATATGGCGCAGGCTTTCACCGGTGGTGAGGAAATAGTGCTTGGCTACTCACCCTACGCCAAAGGGCGGGGAATACTGAATGCGCTCATCCGTTTCGAAACGTTCCACACGGCAATGAGTTACCTCGCGTATGCCCTTAAAGGGAAGGCTTACATGGGTGTCGGCCGCAACATGGCCTATACTAAAAGTCTTTTTTTCCGGGGCAAGGGTTTTGCGGCACACATGCACATCCCCTCGGGTGACGACGATTTGTTTGTCAACCAGAATGCGACACCTCATAATACGGTTATCTGTATTCATCCGGAAGCGCACGTTTGGAGTGCTCCGAAAACTACCTTCGCAGCATACTATCGTCAGAAGACGCGGCATGCCGGCGCCTCAAAAGCATATAAACCTACTCACAGGCGCATGCTGGCCACGCAGTTAACTAGTGCCTTTTTGTTTTATGCTACGGCAATTGCATTGTTATTGGCGTTTCCGAAATATTGGCCCATTGTGCTGGGCGGATACCTGCTGCGGCTGTTGCTTCAATTGCTTATTTATTTCCCGGTTATGCGGAAGTTACAGGTAAAGGGCTTGATTTGGGCGCTTCCTTTGCTTGACTTCTGCTATTACATGTATATTTGTATAAATGGTTTTTTTGCACTATTCAGAAAAGAAGTAAGGTGGAAGTAGATTTTGAATCCGCATTTGTACTCGATCCGGGCGTTGACATGATTTACCGGTATTTTCCCGGCTTAACCGATAAGCAGCGGAAACAGTTCCGACTGCTCGGTGATTTATATCCTTACTGGAACCATCAGATCAACGTTGTGTCCCGAAAAGACATTAGCCGGTTATACCTGCACCACGTGCTCCACGCACTGGGTATAGCCAAGTTTACTGGCTTCGTGCCGGGCACCCGCATACTGGATGTGGGGACGGGTGGCGGATTTCCGGGGATTCCGCTGGCCATCCTGTTTCCGGAGGTACAGTTTCACCTGGTGGATTCCATCCGCAAAAAAATCAAGGTGGTTCGTGAAGTTGCCGCCGCCGCGGACCTGGATAATGTCATAGCCGACCATATCCGCGCCGAAGAACTCGATGACAAATACGATTTTGTTGTTTCGCGTGCCGTAACCCGGCTGGCCGAATTTTATCCCTGGGTACGCAATAAATTCCTGAAAAAGGATTGCAACGCGCTTCCGAATGGCACGCTCTATTTAAAGGGAGGTGATCTGCGTGAGGAAATTGCAGAAGCGCGGCTACAGGCAGAAATCCACCCGCTCTCTGCTTATTTTACCGAGGACTTTTTCACCACCAAGCACATTGTCTATATCCAGGCGTAGTAACGCTTACCGACTTAGCAAAGGCAACAGACGTACCGTTACCAACAGCTGTCCGAGATGACGCTGTGTGTGTTCTGCCGCATGAAAGAGTAGCCCCAGCTGGGTGGTGGGTATCCGCTTCCTGCCCAGGTACCGGATA
Organism: Parapedobacter lycopersici; assembly: GCF_040395035.1. GTDB lineage: Bacteria > Bacteroidota > Bacteroidia > Sphingobacteriales > Sphingobacteriaceae > Parapedobacter > Parapedobacter lycopersici_A. The sequence continues at coordinate 8,500 of NZ_JBEBRB010000019.1, forward strand.
TCGGTTAATGTAGCCTCGTCTGTCTGTCTTAACTGCTGTATTGCGGTATCGACCCGACTGCCGAGGGCTGTTACCAACACAGCAGAGCTTAATAACGGGTCCGGTGCGCCCTCCGTCCGGAGACCATTCAGTTGCTCCACCGAAAGCGCTTTATCCGCCGCATAAGTAAACAATCGTTCGGTTACGCCAGCCATGTGCTGCAGATGGAAACCCACGGAGGCCATTCCTCCCGGCTTTTCCCATAACAATCGGTCGTCAAATCCCAGCAAGTAGCGGTTTACTTCTTCTTTTACCTGCAATAATGCATGGGCTACCGGCTGCAGGAGCGGTGGTACGCCTGCGATTGAGCCTCGCATCCAGACTTCGGGCTGTGGGTCATTGTTCATATGGTACGGTTACTGATGTTACCAAAGTTACGTTTTTTGGGGCCATAATACCGCAGGACAACGACGAAACCTGATTGTAGTCGGTTTATAGACATCAAAAAAAAACTTGTAGTCACTCCGTATACGGCCGGTGCTTGGTCGTTGGCCGGTGCTGCGCGTACCTTTGGAAAGCGGTATGGCCGTCGTCGCCATGACATCAGCTATCCCCTATTTATGTACCACGTAAATCACATGACCATGAGCAAGCCAACATCTGTATTACCCTACCTGGAAATTATTGAATGGGTCGAACACCGGCCTGATCTGATGATGTGGAAAATTCCCGATGGTGACAAGGAAATAAAAAACGGCGCCAAGCTCATCGTCCGGGAAAGCCAGGTGGCTATGTTGCTGAACGAGGGAAAAATAGCGGATGTTTTCCAGGCCGGCACACACACGCTGAACACGCAGAATATTCCCGTGCTGTCTCGACTGAAAGGATGGAAATACGGTTTCGAAAGTCCTTTTAAGGCCGACGTCTATTTCTTTTCGGTCAAGCAGTTTACGAACCTCCGTTGGGGAACACCATCACCGGTTATGATGCGCGACCCGCAGTTTGGACAGGTACGCGTACGGGCATTCGGGACCTACAATGTCCGTATCCGCGATTTTTCCAGGTTCTTTACCGAGTATGCTGGTACGTTCCCACAGCTCACCAGTGCCGAATTTGAGCAGCAACTGCGTAATTTTATTGCGCCCAGATTCGGCGAGGCACTGGCGCTTTCAAGCATTTCCGTACTGGACGTCGCCGGAAATTTATCCGCGCTGAACAGTCGCATCCAGCCGCTGATACAACCCTATTTTGATGACCTCGGTGTGGAAATCACGCAATTTACCATTTCCGGCACAAGCCTGCCCGACGAAGTGAGTCGCTATTACGACAAGGTAACAGGCATGAATATGGTCAGTGATCCGGATCGTTTTCAAAAATTCAACACGGCGATTGCCACCAGCAGTGAACACCACCCCGTACAGGGCGGCGCACAGCAAGGGGTAGCGCTGGGCATGCTGTTCAATCAAATGAACCAGGCACCGCAGCAACCGACAGCCTCGCCGGCTACCGGTACGGCCTCGCAGGACATCGAGACCATTGCCGCGCGGCTAAAAGCACTGAAGGCGCTTTTTGAACAGCACCTCATTGACGAGGCTGAATATAAAGAAAAAAAGGCCGCACTGATTGAGGCACTTTAACTCCGCAGACACATGGAAAACAAAAAGACACCGTCGTTGATTGCACGTCTCAGGCGCCAGGCCAGGGAACAGGCACGGACGCCTTTAACGGCGGAGCACGCGCAGACCCAAACCGTAACCTGTCCCAATTGTGGGGCCGGACGGGCAAAACCAGACGGATTAACGCACTGCGCCTATTGCGGTCATTTATTTACGGAGCACCGCATGACCGACGGCATCCATATCAAACATCATGACAACTCCAACAACAATAATAATGGCTCTTTTCAGTAACAAAAACAGTAATCGCTCAACGGATACTCCCCCTGCCGGCGTTGTAAACCGGCTCCGGGTATTCCTGGATAAATTAACGGCGAAAGCGGACGAATTATACCGGGAAACGCAGGAAAATGCACAGGCGGTAGCCGATGAGGATGCCGACCCTTATAAACGCGGTTTTCATCAATTCAAGGCCGGCGTTATCGGACAGTTTCAGTCCCTACTGCGAAAAGCAGACCATATCTACCAAACCGAAGTGCTGCCTAAAGCAGGGCTCTTTGAGCAAACGGAAGCTTCCCTGTTGTTCTCCCGCTGGCACAGCAACGTACTGCAACAGCTGACAACCGCATTTGACGGTGTCCAGCTCCGTGACCTCGAAAAAGAGTACCGCGAAATTATGGACGATTACAACCGGGTAAAAGAGCGGTTCCATTGTCAGCAATGTGGCGGAAAACTGGAAATCAATGCATTATATTACATTTCCACGTATGTGGAATGTGCTCACTGTAAAACACAGAACACATTTCACCCAGGCACAAAAACACGCTTACTGGAACTCATTTGCCGTGATCTTGCGGAACTCCGTCACCGCGGCCTCCGGGAAGCCTACCGGGCCGAACGTGAAGCGAAAGGAGCGAAAGCTGCGTTGGACAGCTACACCCGCTACCTACGGGCGGTATTTGATGAAATGAGCCGTATCCAGCCCGGCATGGAAGCGGAGCATGAAAAATTTTACCGGCGGCTCATAACGGACTACCAACGGTTTGAATACCTACAGGACATTTAATATTAACTTTTAAAACTCTTTGCTATGTTTAAAAAAATGTTTAAAAACCTGACGGACAACCTGATGAATCAAAAGAACGAAGCGGGTGAACACGGGGAATCTTTTGTCGACCAGATCAAAAACGCGATGGCCGGGCAGGTTGTCCAGCATCATTTTGATGCCGGTGCAGCGTCCGTGGGGATGACTACCATGAATACGGCCAAGGAAGATCCGAATGATCCGCTGCTGCAGCCGATACATGGCGTCAGCATTGCCGATTATGCGGCCGGGATGCTTAAAATAGGTGAAGGTGTTTCCGCTGATCAAATCGCGGCAGCATTGGGTGTGGAAGGTCCCATGTGGGATGAAGCCCGGACATTATGGGAAAGCCGTATGAAAGAAGACGGTTCATTCAATGTGATCAACGTATACACGAAATATTACGGAGAGGCGAAGACACATGAAAAACTGGGCAACCTGGTGTCCGACCAGCCGGCCACGTCCAACATACCCGCTGCAGAGTCCAATGCTAATCTGCAGAAAGCGACAGACGACAAATACTTCTTCTTCGAATTGCAGGGCGCGTTGCAGGCGGCCTATGACAATGGCATGGATGGCGCACAATGGCTTGTAGACACCTATGGTTTTAACGTTAGTCAGCTAAATTCCGCAGGTGTAAAATGGATGAGTAACATGGGCGTTATGATGCAGATGATTGACCATCAGGACAAAAAGCAAAAGGAATACAGCGAAAAATTTGCCAGGGACTTAGGCGGAAATATTGCAGACGACGTGGAATTTTAATATCGCCTTCATCGGATAGATTACCACACCAAGGGCCACTCGGATACCAAATTCAACTACGCGCCTCCGCAGCCATCAGGAACGCGGGGGCGCGTCCATAAGCTCCTGTAATACCAGATCCAGGTCGTCTTCTTTCGAAAGATTGAGTTTCTGTTTGATGCGGTATTTGCTCATACGCACACTTTTCGGGGCTACATTTAACACGGATGAAATTTCCTTGGTGGAGAGCTTCAAGTGAATATAAGCGCAGTATTTTAAATCCAGTTCAGTCAATTTAGCGGTAGACAACGCTTTCAGCTTCAGAAAAAATGCAGGGTGGATATCCCTAAACTCCTTAGCGGATTTATCCAATATCTCTTCATTACGCAACTCATCCCGCAAAATTTTATCCATCGTTCCGGGAACGTCCGTACCGTCCAACTGATCGAAGCGGTCTTTAAGCTCGCGCAATAGCTGGTTTTTACGATCGATCTGCAGTGCGTCTGCCAGTGCTTCGCGCCGCAGCTGTTCTTTTTGCATCCGCAGCAGTTCCTGTTCGGCCGTTAGGCGCGCTTCCTCCTCCTGTTTAAGGCGGAGCTGCATCAGGGCATTACGTTCGGCTTCTGCCTTCTCAACCAGCAGAAAACGTTTCTCCTGCTCTTTCATATTAGCCATGGCTACCGCCTCTTCCTTCTCCTTTTGCAGCCGAAGCCGGTGCTCGGCGTACAGTTTTGTTTTATTGCGGAAAGAATAATACAACAACACCAGCGATACCACCGCCAGCACGGCAATTCCCAGAAAAAGCAAATTCTGGACTTTGCGGTTTTGCTCCCGTTCTTTCACCACCTCCATTTCTGCGAGAATCGCTTTATTCTCGTACTTCGCTTCCAACTGCTGTGCCTGGATGACCTGGTTCTGGTCAAAAATACTGCTGTTATACGTTTCCTTGAGTTTGGCGTAGCGTAGCGCCTCGTCGTAACGCCCCATCTGTTCATAAAGCTTGCTCAGTCCGTTGGTCAGCTGTAAGAGGGAGTAAAGAGGTGGATGCTCTGCATTGCTAACTTGCTCATAGGCATCCAGCAGGTAACGTTCAGCCCGACTGAAATCACCGGCCTGCAGGGCCAGTTCGGCCATCAGTCCGTTCACATTGCCACGGATCTGAAAATTAAAATCCAACTGCTCAACCGCTTTACCTGCTAAAGAAGCATATTTAACCACACTGTCCTGTATCGCCTTTTCCTTAATGGGGTGGTATTGATAATAATAGTTTGCAATATTCAGGTTCGCGATCGCATAGGTCTGGTTACTTACCTGATCGGGATATGCGGAGAACAGATCAGCAGCGTTGTGCAGGTAGGCAAGCATGCTGTCTAAATATGCACGGTTTTCCGTTTGCTGATAACGCAATTCCATTCCCACAGACTGTGCAGTATATCCGTTTCCGAGCAAGTCGCGGTCCCCTACCTTTAATGCCTCCGTTACGGTAAGACGGGCATACTTATTGGTCAGTTCCACATCATCCCAGCTGGAGTACACTCCATATAAAATGTAGTAAATCCGCGGTTTAAATGTGGGTGTATCTGTTCCCAGAAGCGACAGCGCATGCTGCGCATGGTCTACAGCCAGATCCCTTATGCTCAAATAATTATAATAAGTAGCCAAGGCCACATCAGCCATAATGAATGCTTGCTTATCCGCTGAGGCCCGGGCAACCAGCATTGCGGAATCCGCATACGCCTTGGCATCCGAAAACGCATTATCATATAGGTTCAGCCGGCTGAGTTCGCCAAACACCTCGGCCTGCTGCCTACTGCTGCCCTGTTGATCGGCGATAATCTTTGCTTCCTGGATAAGTTGCCGGTTTCGGGTATAATTACCCCGGAGTCGATACGTTTTTGCCGCCTTCAGCAGGGAATCGACCCGCACGGCGGGACGCTGCAGAGTGATTTGATTTTCTGCATCTGGGAACCAGCTTCTGCTTTCCCTGCCGGACGCGATCCACGGCATCAGAAAAAGCAGTGTGATCAGCTGTCCGATGAGCCGGACTCCCTTTATGCGCAGTGACGATTCGTTCATTAGCAGTTGTAAAAATATAAAAACCGCTGGATAATGTGCCTTTTGTGCCGGTTTAAACGCCAAATGACGTATTCCCGTTCAAGAAAAGTCTGCTCCTGCATGCCGTTACGGCAAATAAACGGCACGGTGTTTTGGTTAAATCCGTTCATTTTGCTATATTTAGCACATCAACATGAACCTATTATACCCGATTGCATTAACAAAAATTAAAGGGGTTGGCCCCGTGCTGGCCCGTAGCCTGCTTTCTTATTTCGGCAGCGCTGAGGCGGTATTTTCCGCTTCCAGTGCGCAGCTGAAATCCATTCCGGGTATCGGAAACCAGTTATCTGCATCTATTCAGTCGCCGACGCTGTTGGCCGCTGCGGAAGCTGAGCTCCGCTTCATTGAACAGCATGGGATACAGATGCTCTTTTATGAATCGGCAGATTATCCAGAACGCCTTAAAGACTGTTTCGACGCGCCTTTACTTCTTTATTATAAGGGAGTCGCTAAGTTAAACAATCCCCGTATCGTCAGTGTCGTGGGTACGCGTAACGCAACAGAATATGGAAAATTCATCTGTGCTGACCTGATCCGGGAGCTCGCTTCCTATGATGTCTTGGTAGTCAGCGGGTTGGCGTATGGGATAGACAGTCATGCACACCGCAACGCTGTAGCAGCAGGGATTCCTACGGTGGGTGTTATGGGGCATGGCCTTGACCGCATTTATCCCGCGAGTAACCGGGAATTAGCCACAAGGATGCTGGATAACGGTGGGCTGCTTACCGAATTTCCTTCGGGTACCCGTCCCGACAAGCAGCACTTTCCGATGCGTAACCGTATTATCGCCGGACTGGCCGATGTAACGGTGGTCGTGGAGGCGGCAAGCCGCGGCGGTGCACTCATCACAGCCGAACTTGCAAATAGTTACCATCGTGATGTATGTGCCTTTCCGGGCAGTATCCGACAGGAATTTTCGGCCGGATGCAACTACCTGATCAAAACCAACAGGGCGCACCTGATCAGCAATGGAAAGGACCTTGTAAACCTGATGAACTGGACCCCGGCCGGAGCGTTGCGGCAGACAACACAACAAGCAATACTGCCCTCCACGCTTTCCGACACCGAACAGGCCTTGCATGACGTAATTAACCAGCTGGGGCAGGCCCGTATTGAGGAACTTGCCTCGCGGCTTATGTGGCCGCAAAGTAAATTGGCCATGGTACTGCTCGAACTGGAAATGAAAGGGGTGATCTGTGCGTTACCGGGCAACAGTTATCGGCTGTTATCATCACACTGACAACCAATCAGTTGCTGCAAACAAACAATTTTATTAGGTCAGTAACCCTATTTTTACTACTTTTGCGGTGGGTAAGTCTTTTACGACCAGCTCCTCATAACTCCCCCAGGGTGGGAACACAGCAAGGGTAATGGGTTGTAGCGGTGCGATAAAAGTAGCTTACCCTTTTTTTGTTACGTGCCATACCGGTGATTGTCCGCCGATAACCCATCCTACCGTCCCCTATATCTGCATGTTGCGTAACAGAAACCGCATTTTCATTTTCAGATCATCACGGAGGGTCATTCATTTTTAGCTCACCTTTTGCCGTTTCCTAATATTTTTTCGTTTATTTGCACTCCGATAAAACGATTTGCATGAGCTGGTTTAGACGTGATAAGGCCGGGATAAGCACGGCTACCGAAAATAAAAAGGAAGCGCCTGATGGCCTATGGAACAAGTGTCCATCGTGTAAAAAGCCGTTACTGAATATCGAGCAGATAGAAAACAAGTATGTTTGCCATTATTGTGGCTACCATCTGCGCATTGGCTCAGCAGCGTATTTTTCCATTCTTTTTGACGACAACCAGTTCACAGAACTGTTTGCCGGGCTCCGTTCGGGAGACCCGCTTCATTTCGTGGATACCAAAAAGTACACAGACCGTTTGGAGGAAAGCTACGCCAAGACAGGGCTGAACGATGCCATTCGCTGCGCTCACGGAAAAGTAGCCGGGCAGGATTTGGTATTGGCCTGCATGGATTTTACATTTATCGGCGGTTCCATGGGTTCGGTAGTAGGCGAGAAAATTGCCCGTTCCATCGATTACTGCCTGGAACACCGCATGCCGTTTATGCTGATTTCCAAATCGGGCGGCGCACGGATGATGGAAGCTGCCTTTTCGCTGATGCAAATGGCAAAGACTTCTGCGAAGCTAGCGCTCCTCAGTGAAGCCAAGTTACCTTACATCTGCCTGCTGACTGACCCCACTACCGGCGGCGTCACGGCTTCATATGCGATGCTGGGCGACATTAATATCGCTGAGCCGGGTGCACTCATCGGATTCGCAGGGCCCCGCGTCATTAAGGAAACCATAAAAAAAGACCTTCCCAAAGGTTTCCAGACATCCGAATTCCTGCTGGAGCATGGGTTTCTCGATTTCATCGTAGACCGCCGGCAGTTAAAGGAAAAAATCGCATTATTCCTCCAACTGGTTAAGCCCTGAAAATAGCCTGTCAGGTTTTAACATTTTTTCACACTTCTGCTATCGCTAAATAGTTATCTTTGGCCGGGCTCCGTCTATCCAACGAAACTAAATAAAAAGCGGATGGCAAAAACGAAGTATCATTACAACTCCCATACCTTAAAGTATGAGAAAGTAAAGACCAGTACCAAAACACGGCTCCTACGTGTGGTCGGATTTCTCACCAGCTCATTTGCATGTGCGCTTTTTCTGCTGTACGTAGGATTTACCTTTATTGATTCGCCAAAAGAAAAGCAGCTTGAACGTGAAATTAGCCAGATGACCCTGCAATACGATATTATGCAAAAACGCCTGGAGCAGATCGATGGAGCACTGGTTAATATGCAACAGCGGGACGATCACATTTACCGTGTGATTTTTGAAGCCGACCCGATCGATCCCGATGTACGTAAAGCAGGATTTGGGGGCGTAAACCGTTATCAGTTGCTGGAGCATTTCGACAATTCCGACCTGATGATCGAGACGGCCAAGAAACTGGATTACATTTCCAAGGCCCTTTACGTTCAGTCAAAATCCTATGACGACCTCACGAAGATGGCCGAGTCAAAGACCGAAATGATGGCCAGCATACCGGCAATACAACCAATAGACAGCCGGAAAACGCGCGGAGGGCTCTCGGGCTTCGGTCGCCGTATACACCCGATCTACAAAATCCGGAAAATGCATACCGGCATTGATTTTACCGCACCTGTGGGTACCCCGATCTACGCTACGGGCAATGGCCGTGTGGCAGCAGCGGGTGTGGACAGTGGGTATGGTCGGCGGGTGCTTATCGATCACGGTTATAGTTATACGACCCTATATGGTCACATGAGCCGTTTAGCCGTAAAGGCGGGTCAGGAGGTACGGCGGGGCGATTTAATCGGATATGTGGGTAATACCGGGGCATCAACCGGACCGCACCTGCATTACGAAGTACACAAAAACGGGCGGGCGGTCAATCCGATTAATTTCATTTACAACGACCTTACACCTGCTGAATACGCCGCCATACTGGAAGCGGCCTCCCAGGAGAACCAATCGTTTGATTAGGCAAAACGGGAATCGGGAAAATAAAAGAAATTTAGCTAAGTTTGTTTAATCAAATCAGGTGAAAGATGCCTTACAAGGAACGTGAAATTAACAAGCTGTATTACACCATGGGCGAAGTAACTGCCCTCTTTGGTGTAAACGCGTCACAGATACGATTCTACGAACGCGAATTTGACATTATTCAGCCTAAGAAAAACAAGAAAGGGAACCGCCTGTTTACACCGGACGATATAGCTAACCTGAAAATCATTTTCAACCTGGTCAAAGACAAGGGGTACACCCTTCAGGGTGCCCGCGATTACCTACGAAACAATAAAGGTGAGGCCCGTGAGCAGCAGCGTGTAATTGATTCGCTGGAGCGGTTAAAAGTTTTTCTGCTGGAAGTACGTGATAGTCTTTAGCCTGCCGCCGTTACCGGTACTGCCATATCCACTGCCTGAAGAAATTCCTCTACCTTATTCACCATCTCCGTGCTGCCAATGAAAATAGGTGTACGCTGATGCAGGTGCTTCGGCTGGATTTCCAGGATCCGGCCACTGCCGTCAGTTGCCTTCCCTCCTGCCTGCTCCACAATAAATGCCATTGGATTACATTCATACATCAGCCGCAATTTACCATCGGGGTGCGAAGATGTGGTTGGATAGAGGAAAATGCCGCCCTTGATTAACGTACGGTGTATGTCGGCGGCCATGGAGCCGATATACCGGGATGTAAAGGGTCTGGAAGTAGCTTTATCTTCCACCTGGCAATATTTTATATAGTCTTTTACGCCCTGTGGAAATTTGACGTAGTTGCCTTCATTAATGGAATAGATGGTCCCGTTTTCAGGAACCCGCATATTCGGGTGCGAAAGACAGAATTCACCGATAGACGGATCCAATGTAAAGCCATTCACACCTTTTCCTGTGGTATACACTAACATCGTGGATGAACCGTATATGACATATCCGGCGGCAACCTGTTTAGTACCTTCCTGTAAAATCTCTTCGAGCTGCACCGGTCCATCGGTGGCTGTACGGCGATAGATGGAGAAGATCGTACCTACCGATACGTTTACATCCGTGTTTGACGAACCATCCAGCGGATCAATACAAACGATGTATTTCGCGTTCCTGGATATTTCCGATTTAATCGAAACGCATTCGTCATGTTCTTCGGAAGCCACCACGCAGCATTCTCCGCCGCTGCTTAGCGCGGAGATGAATTGTTCATCTGCATACACGTCCAGTTTTTTCTGTCCCTCCCCCTGTACGTTTGTCGTACCGGTATCGCCCAGAATGTTGACGAGCCCGGCTTTGTTCACCTCGCGGTTCACAATCTTGGCGGCGATGCCAACGTCGCGCAGTAACCGTGACAACTCGCCCTTTGCATATGGAAAGTCGGCCTGTTTTTCAATAATGAACTGTCCCAATGTCGTGACCTTCGTCATAAAAAGCTGTTTAGTTAGTGTATTTGGATTCCCTGAAAACAAAGCAAAATTACGACCAAAAAATCAAAAAACAGGGCACTTAGTGTAAAATACTTTTTCACCGGCCGGCCAGCTCCACCACCTCCAGCTGTTCAATACGCTTTCCATCAATGCTAAATCGTAAAAGCGTCCTTACCTGGTGCCAACCCTGTTTACCTGCAGCACCGGGATTAAGGTGCAGCAGCTGCAATTTCTGGTCGTACATTACCTTCAGGATATGAGAGTGGCCGCATATAAAGAGCGCGGGCGGGTGCTGATTGATCTCCTTTTTGACCTGGGGACTGTACCGACCGGGGTATCCCCCGATATGGGTCATCCATACCTCCACATCCTCACAGCGAAAGCGTAAGTGTTCGGGATACTGCCCACGGATATCCGGGCCATCTATGTTTCCATATACTCCCCGGAGTGGTTTCATCGCCGCAAGTGTATCTGCCACGACCAGGCTTCCGAAATCGCCGGCATGCCATATTTCATCACATGCATCGAAATGTTCCAACAGGGCATCATCAAGGTAATTATGAGTATCCGATAATAGGCCAATCCGGGTCATTTTTAATCGTTTGATTATGGGTAATGTGGGTTAAACACTAAAATATAATAAAAAAATCGCGAAGCAATTGCCGATAGGCGTCGCTGTGCAGGCCCCGATGTTCATAGATCACAAAGTCGCTCCGGATACCCGTCTCTCCTTCCTTACCCAACGCCAGTATATTACGTACCGGATTGTCGTCCTTGGCAAATGAATAAACAGCTACCTCCCATTGTTTTATTAACCCGTATTCCATCGCCGCCCGCCGCGCTACTTGATCAGCCACGGCCGGCGGCAACACCAGCTGCAGGCTACCGGTGGGAGTTAACCATGCGGATGCCCGGGCCAGCATTCCGTCGAAAAAAATAATGTCCGTGTGTCTGGCTGTGCGTTTACGTTCGTCGGTGTTAGTCAGCGACTGTAAAAAATAAGGTGGATTGGAAACGATCAGATCGTACGGTGTGGTAGGCTCAAACGCTTCGAGGGCAACGCCGAAACAGGAAATACGGTTTGCAAAGATTGAAGCATTAAAATTTTTGCATGCGGTTTGTGCGGTCTCGGAATCAATCTCGATAGCCGTAACCCGGGTGTCAGGAAAGCGCTGGGCGAGCATGAGGGCGATTACGCCGGTTCCGGTTCCGATATCGAGTACATTAGCAGGGTTACCTGCGGACGCCATGGCCCCAAGCAATACCCCATCGGTGTTGATTTTCATGGCGCAGCCCGTCTGGTCTATTTCAAACCGTTTGAAGCGAAATATATCCGACATAACCTGTCGTAAAATTAGCGTTCTCCCGGGAAAAAACCTATGGAAATCTACGCTTCGAACTTATAGCCCACACCTTTCACAGTGGTCACATACGATTCGCCGATTTTTTCACGCAATTTGCGGATGTGCACATCGATGGTACGGTTGGTAACTACCACCGAGTCTTCCCAGATATTTTTCAGGATCACTTCACGGGTATACACTTTTCCCGGTTTTGATGCAAGCAAATACAGCAATTCAAACTCTTTTTTTGCCAGCACGATCTTGTTTCCGTTCTTAAATACCAGAAATGCTTCGCGGTCGATCACCAGATCAGCGATCTCCAGTTTTTCAGCCGGGAGTTCCTCGGGCTGGGCATTCCGGCGCAGGATGGCATTGATACGGCTCAGCAATGCCCGTGGTTTGATGGGCTTGGCAATGTAATCGTCGGCACCGACGTTGAAGCCGGCAATTTCCGAATACTCCTCGCTCCGCGCCGTAAGAAACACCATAAATGTGCTTTTGAACTCCGGCATGGCGCGCATGATGCGGCAGGCTTCAATACCATCCATTTTGGGCATCATGACATCCAGGATGATCAGATCAGGCATGGTCTTCTTAGCTGTAGATACCGCTTCCTGTCCATTGGATGCCGTATATACTTGGTAGCCTTCACGCTTCAGATTATAGGCGATCAGCTCCACGATATCCGGTTCGTCATCAACCACCAGGATCTTTTGTTTTGCAGTGCTCATGGTCCTTATTTTTGGCTAAAGTATGTACTTAATGGTAAGTAGCGGTTAATGTAACATTAACAAATCGTTAAACAACACGATTTATTAATGTAAAGGATGCACTAATCCAACGTTTTTTTCAAAAAGGCAGCCAGTTCCGGTCCACGCAGGTTTTTTGCCACAATAATACCATTCGGATCGAGCAAGTAAGACGTCGGAATAGCCTGTAGGCGGTATAATTCCACCACGTCGCTGCCCCAGGCCCGCAGGTCGGACACCTGTGTCCACTCCAGACCGTCCTGCGTAATGGCCCGCATCCAGGCGCCCGGATTGTCATCAAGCGATACGCCCAGCACAGTGAATCCCTTATCTTTATAGGCATGGTATTGCGCAACGATATTGGGATTTTCCTCCCGGCAGGGGACACACCACGATGCCCAGAAATCAACTAACGTATATTTACCCTGAAAATCGGAAAGCTTTACCGGCTGATTATTGGGTGTCAGCGATTCAAATGCGGGCGCCGGCTGGCCCACCGCAAGCCGTTTTAGTTTAGCTGTTTCATCGAGAAACCGCCTGACGGTCGCATTGTCTTCCCAGCGTCCGGCAATACGGCCGGCATAGGCCACCAATTCCGTTTCTGCAATATCCGCTTCGAGGGTACTCATGGCGTAAAATCCCGCCAGGTCGTCATTTTGCTGCGCAAACTGTACAGCATCGTCCGTATATTTCTGCATCCCTTCCCGATACCGCAGCAGGAATTCCTGCCGTAGGTTTTCTACCGCGGTGTCCGGCAGATTAGCTGCCTGTTCGGCAAATTCCGCTTCGAGGTCCGCTGCAAATTTTTCCTTTTCCGCACGGGAAGCAGCAAAGCCCTTGATTTTAGTTGACAACTCGGATCCGGATACGGTATAGACATCGCTGGCATTTGCGAGGTCAGCCGCAAAGACCACGTCATCGCCCGTCTGCAGGATCAGGTGATAGCGATGCTTACCGGCCTCCAGGGTCAGTAACCGGGGTTGGGATGTTGCCCGCTGAAACCGGAATTGCCCATTCTCTGTCAAAAAAGCCGAATCCAGCTTCCGGTCGCCCTCGTAGAGCACAACCGTCTGGACCGTTTCCGTATTATCGATCCGACCATTGATTACGAAGCCGCCGTCATTGGAGCATCCCGTCAGAACCAGTATTGCCAGAATCGCAATAATTGTATATTTTCCCATGATATTATTAATTAACGTCGACCTGTGTTACAAATGTACGCGCCCGAGTCAGGGCATTGGCCAGTCCGTCGCTGTTTTTACCTCCCGCCGTGGCGTAAAAAGGCTGTCCACCACCACCACCCTGGATTTCGCGAGCCAGTTCCCGCACAATGTTTCCGGCATGAAGGCCACGGCTTTCCACCAGGCCGTCCGACACCACCACGGTAAGCAAGGGTTTATTCTGAATAACCGTTCCAAGCACCAGGAACAGGTTATTGAGTTTTCCTTTCAGTGCATAGGCCAGTGTTTTCACAGCTTCGGCATTCGGAAGCTCCACCTGCTGGGCAATAAAATGAACACCATCGATATTTTCAGCTTTGTTGGCCAATTCGGTGGTGAGCTGCAGTGCCCGGTCCGTAGCGGCACGTTCCGCCTCCTTCCGTAGTACTGCATTCTCCTCCTTCAGTTTATTGAGTGCCTGGACGGCATCCTTAGGACTGTTCAGCGATTCCCGCAGTTGGCCGATCGTATCCAGCTGTTCATAAATAAACTGTTCTGCACCGCGGCCGGTTATGGCCTCGATACGGCGTACGCCAGCAGCCACAGCACTTTCCGCAGTCACTTTAAAAAAACCGATCTGGCCCGTAGCCTGCACATGTGTACCGCCGCAAAGTTCTTTTGAAAAATGGTCATCAAACGTGATTACCCGCACATACTCCCCGTATTTTTCACCAAACAAGGCCGTAACACCGCTGTCAATCGCCTGCTGGAACGGCACATTCCGTTTTTCCTGGAGTGCAATATTCCGGCGGATGCTGGCGTTGACGATCTGTTCAATCCGCAGCAATTCATCGGCCGTTACCTTAGCAAAATGCGCAAAATCAAACCGCAGGTAATCGGCATTGACCAGCGAGCCCTTCTGGCTCACATGATCACCCAGCACATCGCGCAGCGCAGCATGCAACAGGTGTGTGGCCGTATGATTGCGTTCGGTATCCAGGCGTTTAGCGGCATCTACTTTGGCGGTGAACAGCCCATTCAGTTGCGCCGGTAATTCATCGGTATAATGAACGGTCAGTCCGTTTTCTTTTTTTGTATCGGTAATGGTTATCGTTTCCCCACCATCGTCGGCGACCAATAGGCCCGTATCCCCCACCTGTCCGCCGCCCTCGGCATAAAATGGTGTGGTGGCCAATACCACTTGGTATTGCGTTTTTCCTTTGGCCGTTACTTGCCGGTATTTGAGGATTTCTGTCCGGCATTCCAGGTCGTCGTATCCGACAAAATCCACGGTATCGCCTTCATGTACCGTTAACCAGTCGCCCGTATCAATGGCCGTAGCCGCCCGTGAACGGCTTTTCTGTGCATCAAGCGCCTGCTGAAAGCCAGTCATGTCCACCTTTATGCCCTTTTCGCGCGCTAACAGGTCGGTCAGGTCAATAGGGAACCCAAATGTATCGTATAGTTCAAACGCAAAATCACCGGCAACGGATGTGTTTCCGACAGCATATGCTTCAAATCGCTGCATCCCCGTCACCAGCGTACGTAGGAATGCCTGTTCCTCTTCGAGCACCACCTTTTGCACAAAATCCTGCTGGGCAGCCAGTTCGTCGAAAACACCTTCAAACTGCTTGGCCAGCAAGGGCACCAATTCATGCAAAAAAGGTTCCTTAAAGCCCAGAAACGTATAGGCGTACCGCACTGCACGCCGCAAAATACGGCGGATCACGTAGCCGGCCTTGTTATTTGCCGGCAACTGGCCGTCGGCGATGGCGAAGCTGATGGCACGGATATGATCGGCCAGAACCCGCATGGCAATATCGGTCTGTTCGCTGCTCCCGTATGTTATTCCGGCCCGTTCGGCTATATAGCGGATCAGCGGCTGGAACACGTCGGTATCGTAGTTGGAACGCTTGTTCTGGATGACCCGGACTAACCGTTCAAAGCCCATACCGGTATCCACATGCTTGGCCGGCAGTGGCTTCAATGTTCCGTCTTTCTGGCGGTTAAACTGCATGAATACGAGGTTCCAGATCTCGATGACCTGGGGGTGGTCTGCGTTTACCAGCGTTTTGCCGTCTACAGCCTGCCTTTCCGTGTCGGGACGGCAGTCTACGTGGATTTCCGAACATGGTCCGCATGGTCCGGTGTCGCCCATTTCCCAAAAATTATCCTTTTTATTGCCCAGCAGGATACGATCTTCGGCGATAACTTCTTTCCAGAAATCCTGAGCCTCCGTGTCTTTGGGTAGCCCATCCTGGGCATCACCCTCAAAAATGGTGACATACAGGCGGTCTTTCGGGATTCCGTATACGGATGTAATCAGTTCCCAGCTCCAGGCAATCGCCTCTTTCTTGAAATAGTCGCCGAAACTCCAGTTGCCCAGCATTTCAAACAAGGTGTGGTGATAAGTATCGATCCCGACCTCATCCAGGTCGTTATGCTTGCCCGATACACGCAGGCACCGCTGGGTATCGGCCACCCGGTGGTACCGGGGCTGCGCCTCACCCAAAAAGAAATCCTTGAACTGATTCATCCCCGCATTGGTGAACATCAGGGTAGGGTCATTTTTGATTACTACAGGCGCGGAAGGCACAATCTGATGGCCCTTATCCTGGAAAAAAGCCAAAAAGGCTTCGCGGATTTCTTTACTGGTCATTGAAACACTAATGCTATTGAATTTTTTTTTGACAAAATTAACGAAAATAGCCTGTTTGTGCAACAAACACTGCGGTTAATTATCTGCCTTAAAGCAGATAACGTTAAATATCTGTCTATAAACAGATAAAAATAAATATCTGCTTTAAGACAGATAAATTTGCTTTATTTCCGGACATCACTTATTTTTGGGTAACTATTCGGTTACTATGATTGGAGTTATTGTAGGAGACATGATCAATTCCCAGCAGGCCGACCCGGGCGTATGGCTACCTGTATTGAAGGAAACGCTCCGCCGGATCGGTCCTTCGCCACAGACCTGGGAGATTATCCGGGGCGACAGCTTCCAGCTGGAAGTAACTCCGGCCGAAAATGTACTCAGCGAGGCACTGTGCATTAAAGCCACCATGAAAAGCCTTGCCGGTCTTGACGTACGGATGGCGATTGGTATCGGTGCCAAAGCGTACAGTGCGCCAACCATCAGCGAAGCCGGCGGGGAAGCATTCACGAATTCAGGACGATTGTTTGACCACCTGAAAAAAACCACGCTGGCCATTAAATCACCCTGGAAAGAGGTAGACCGCGTGATGAACCTCTGCCTGGAACTAGCCTTGCTGACAATGGACCGGTGGACTGTCAATTCGGCTGAAATCATGGCCCTCTCCATCCGGCACCCCCAGAAAACACAACAGGAGCTAGCCCGGGTCATCGGGATCAGCCAAGGGCGGGTAAGTGAGCGGCAGCAGCGCGCTGGGCATGAAGAAATTATGAATCTGGACAGGTATTTCAGGGAGTTAATCCAACAAAAGGCAAAAAAATGATCCTTTTTCTCAAGCTATTGCTGGCCCATATTATCGGCGACTTCTGTTTTCAGCCCGACCAATGGGTGGCCGACAAGCGGCGGTATAAATACCGGTCAAAAAAATTATATGCCCACCTGCTTATCCACGCCATTGCACTGGCTATTGTACTTGGTTTTGACCCGCGTTACTTATGGGGATTCCTCATCATTCTTACCTCTCATTACCTACTTGACCTCGCCAAGCTATACATAGAAAAAGACCGGCATGCCATCTGGTATTTTTCCATTGATCAATTCCTGCACGTGACGCTGCTGGCCATCGTTGCATACGCATACGAGCCGTTTTTCCTTTCTTTTTCCGGTCTGATTACCGGTCCCGTCCTGCTGTTCGTTACTGCCCTGGCCCTGGCTGTCTTCGTCCCGGCCGTCGTGATCCGGATGCTTATTGCCCAATGGAGCCCCGAAACCCGTGAAATGCCGGAAGCCTCACTGGTCAAAGCAGGCCGGTTCATCGGCATATTGGAACGGCTCTTTGTTTTTATCTTCATTATTACCCACCATTGGGAAGCTGTTGGCTTTCTGTTGGCGGCCAAATCCATTTTCCGGTTCGGCGATCTCCGGCAGGGTAAAGACCGGAAGCTCACAGAATACGTACTCATCGGCACGTTGCTCAGTTTTGGAAGTGCAATCCTAATCGCATTGGCCTACTTGTACTTACTGCCCTTAACGATAAATTAAACTGATTATTAAAATTAATTGGCTCGCTAATTGCACAGCCCGTGTAAAAACAACAAATGAAATATAAACTTCTATCCTATCAACATGCGTATTAACCTGAAAACAGCCGGATTGCTTGCCGTTGCAAGCACATTGGCCACCACGCACCTAAGTGCGCAAACCGTAAACGAAGTCAGCCCCTTTGCACCCGAGTCGGAATACCGCACATGGTCCATCGGTGTAAATCTGGGACTGGTTAATCAATCAAACCTGATCGGCTTCCGCCGAAATTTCAACAAGCTGGAGCACAACCTAGGCTACGCGCTATACGTAAAGCGCCAAGTGTTGCCGGGACTGGGTATCCAGGCCGAATATTTCGGCGGCAAAGTAGGGGGCAGCAATAGCAACAACAGTAACACGTTCGAGACCTCAATTCCCTGGTCTGCGGCGCTTTCTGCCCATGTTACCCTGGCCAACATCAACTGGAGGCATCATCAGGGCATTATCAAACCTTACCTGAATGCTGGTATCGGTGCCATGGCGTTTGAGCCAACCGCCACCATCGGCGGTACCACTACTACACAGGAAACCCGTACGGAAGCGTTTATTCCGGTCGGCGCAGGCCTAAAATTTGCCGTGTCCCCCGACATTAACATCGACCTTGGATACCGCCTTAACGCGGTAAATTCACCGGAGGTCGACGGACTTAACCGGCGCGGACAGAAAGACCTGTTTTCCTACACCCATATCGGTGTAGAGTTTGCCATCGGCGACAAAACCAAGCCGGCGCTGGCCAACAGCAACCCGGTAGCCGGCATGCGTCGGGAATACCAGGCACAATATGATGAGCTGGTCGCAGTAAAATCTGCACTGGAAGCCCAGCAGGCAGAGAATAAGAAACTCAGCGCGGAGTTTGCGCAGCTGTCCAGCGACCTTGCCGACGATGATGGCGACGGCGTAGCCAACAAATTTGACAAATGTCCGGACACACCGGAAAAAACCAAGGTAGACGGCGCCGGCTGCCCACTGCCGGAAGCTAAAGCCCCCGTGGTACAGCAAGTTGTTGTAACGGAAGCAGATCGACGCGTGGTCGACGAAGCCATCCAGAACCTGGAATTCGATACCGGCAAGTCAACTATACGCGCTACTTCACACGCCAGCCTTAATAAAGTTGCAGCATTGCTGATCGAAAAGAACTTTAGTCTCAAACTGGCCGGACACACCGACAACACCGGATCATTGCAAACGAATCTGCGGCTGTCTAAAAGCCGTGCCGAATCGGTAAAAGCCTACCTCGTAAGCAAGGGAGCCAACCCGTCGCGCATTGAGGCGACCGGATACGGGCCGAACCAACCCATTGCCACGAATGCGACCGCCGAAGGACGGCAGCAGAACCGCCGGGTGGAATTTACACTGTATTAATTGGTTATAACCTTTAATCCAAAGCGCCGGTAGATGTACCGGCGCTTTTCTTATGTGGTGATTTTATGTTTGCATCTATCATTAATTAACCGTACCTTTGCACCGCCTTAGGCAATAGTGCCTATTGTATATAAAATATTGATGAACCCATTTATTGAACTTGGGATCCGTCATGATATTGTTAATGCCATCAGTGAGCTGGGCTTCGAGAAACCCACTCCCATTCAGGAACAAGCCGTTCCCGTACTCCTTACTGGCAGCAACGATTTTGTCGGATTAGCCCAAACCGGTACCGGCAAAACCGCAGCTTTTGGTCTGCCCCTCCTCGAACTATTGGACTTTTCACAGAAACACCCACAGGCATTGATTTTATGCCCTACGCGTGAGCTGTGTTTGCAGATCGCCAAAGACATTGAAAAATTTGCCAAGAACATTCCTAATGTACATGTCGTTGCCGTTTACGGTGGCGCCAGCATCAGCGACCAGTTACGGCAGATCCGCCGTGGTGTGCAGATCGTTGTGGCCACACCGGGCCGTATGCTTGACATCATTGGCCGTAATGCCATCGATTTCTCCGGAGTAAAGTATGTCGTTTTGGATGAAGCCGATGAAATGCTCAACATGGGCTTTCAGGAAGACATCAACAATATCCTGTCTACTACTCCCGAAGAGAAAAAGACCTGGCTGTTTTCAGCCACCATGCCCGCAGAAGTGCGCCGGATCGCCAAGAATTACATGACCGATCCGTTTGAGCTTACCGTAGGTACCAAAAACAGCGGCAACGCCAACATCGAACACCATTACTATGTGATCCGGGCCCGCGACAAATACGCTGCATTTAAGCGCATTGTCGATTCGAGTCCCGAGATTTTCGGTATTGTCTTTTGCCGCACCAAGGTAGAGACACAGGAAATTGCCGAAGCGTTGATCAAGGACGGTTACAATGCCGACGCACTGCATGGCGATCTTTCGCAGCAGCAACGCGATAAGGTCATGAAACGCTACCGCGACCGCAGCCTGCAGCTGCTCATCGCGACCGATGTGGCCGCACGCGGCATCGACGTAAACGACGTGACCCACGTAATCAACTTTTCGTTACCGGATGAAATTGAAAATTACACCCACCGGAGCGGCCGTACAGCACGTGCCGGAAAGACCGGGGTATCTATTTCGCTCGTTAACCTGAAGGAGCTGGGCAAAATCCGCCAGATCGAAAAGGTCATCGGTAAATCTTTTGTAAAAATGGATGTACCGAAAGGGGCTGATGTAGTGGAAAAACAGCTGTTTGCACTGATCAACAAGGTACAGCAGGTGGCCGTGAATGATGACCATATCGACCCATACCTGCCGCAGATCATGGATAGTTTCGCCGAGCTGAGCAAGGAAGAAATCATCAAGCGGTTTACATCGCTTGAGTTCAACCGGTTCCTCGAATATTACCAACATGCACCCGACCTCAACGTTGACGCAAGCGAAAGCCGCGAAAACCGGGGCGACCGCAAAGGCCGCAGCGAGCGTTTTGGACGTGATGGTTATAAATCCGACTACACGCGGCTGTTCATTAACCTCGGGTCGGTCGATAACTTTACCCGGGGCGATATGCTGGGCTATATCTGCAATAACACGCGGATCAGCGGAAAAGCCATCGGCAAAATCGATCTTAAAGGTGTTTACACGTTCTTTGAAGTGGAAAACACTTCAGTGGACAAGGTATTCAGTGGATTTCAGCAAGTTGATTTCAATGGCCGCTCCGTCCGGGTAGAAAATGCCGGGGACAGCCATGGAGAAAAACGCAGCGGCGGCAAACCTTACCGCAATGGTGGTGGCGAAGGACGTAAACGCCGTGACCATAACAGTGGTGGCGGATTCCGCGACTTCTCGAGCAAACGCCGGGAAAAAAGCCGCTGGTAACCGCTTGCTATATAGTCATAAAGGCCTTCCACATAAAGTGGATGGCCTTTTTTTTAATCCATCCACACGTTTTCGCAATCAATCACCCCACTGCACGTGTGGTTCCTGCTGCTCCCGGTCGTGCTCGGTCCAGGTCAGCGTGCCGGTGTCATAGCCAACGGACCGCGCCACTTGAAGGTACTTGTCTCTGATCGTATCCGGGATCGTCGTTTCACGCGACAGCATCCAGAGGTAACGGAGGTTTTCACCGGCAACCAGCGCATACCGGTAATCCGGATCAATGGCAATTACATTATATCCCGAATAAAATGGGCCGAAAAAAGAAACTTTCAACCGGGCTTCAGCAGTGTTACCCACAAACATCGCCTTTCCCTCCGCCTGCTCCCAGCGATCGGTCTTGGTATTAAATCCACGGTTCAGCACCCGGATACGTCCATTAGCCGCCTGTCCATATTCGGCAGTAACATTGTTCAGGTTCCGTTCAAAACGATGATCGATCCGTGCAATCTCATACCATTTTCCGAGATACCTCTTGACATCAAATGGCTGTACCGGTTGTGCTTTTTCCGGGATTGTTTTCCGCGACTGGTACAGCATTACACCAGCGCCCGCCAATGCCAGGGCTCCGATATACCCAATTAATCTGTTGTTCATTCCAGGCTAACAACAGTCGTGGCAAAAAGTTTGGCTTAACTGCTTCCTACTACCTCATCTACCATTCCGAACGCTTTCGCCTCTGTTGCTGTCATCCAATAATCGCGGCCGGAGGCGGTGTTCACCCGCTCGTAGGGCTGTCCGCTGTGCTCCGCAATAATACCATATAGTTCCTGTTGTATTTTGAGGATCTGCCGGGTGCTGATATCCATATCCGCGGCTGTACCCTGCATCCCACCCGAAGGCTGGTGGATCATCACGCGGGAGTGTTTCAGTGCCGCCCGCTTGCCGGCGGCTCCAGCGCAAAGCAATACGGCGCTCATCGAGAGTGCAACTCCGGTACAAATGGTAGCCACATCAGGACCGATATACTGCATGGTGTCGTAAATACCCAGCCCGGCATAAACAGACCCACCCGGAGAATTGATATATAGCTGAATATCTTTTTTAGCGTCAACCGATTGGAGAAAAAGCAATTGTGCCTGAATGATATTAGCCACCCGGTCGTCCACGGGTTCGCCAAGAAAAATCACCCGGTCTACCATCAGGCGTGAAAACACATCCATCTGTGCCACATTGAGCTGCCGCTCCTCAGTGATGTAAGGTGTCATCGCCGTGGGCAGCGCCAGCCGGCGGCTGTGCGAAATAAACGGATCGATCACAGTGCCGCTGATCCCTAAATGGCGTGTTGCGTATTTCCGGAATTCATTGTTATATTCACTCATAATTACACTTATTAATTAAATTGATAATCAAATAATTAGCCATGGCGATGCCCGCACATCGATTTTGCGATGTGTTTCATGTAAAATCTAAAGCAGAAAGGAATTATTTACGGAAGAACGCCCGTATCTTTTCGGCAAACGTCCGGTGTTCGGATGTAGTAAAAAGTGTTTGGTGTAGCTGTTTCAGTTCACTGCGTAATTGCGCACGGCCGCATGCGCGAATGGCCGTGTAAGCGGCGCGTTGCCAATGTACAGCTTCCCGGAATTCAGGATCCAAAAGCTGCCTGGCCTCAAACAATGCCTGCTGTTCACCCGACGCATCCCCCAGCAGGCAGTTTTCCCGCTGTTGCCACTCATTCAACGAAATCTTCATACTGCAACGATTTTTGTCTGACCAACTGTTTCACCTTTTGCAAGCATTTGAATTTTTGTGCGGTCGCCGAACGCGACCCCGAAAACCCGAAGCGTGAAGCGATTTCCACCATATTCAGCTTTTCGTAGTAAAAGGCAGTAAGCAGCCGCATGCATTGCTGCCCCGCAGCATGCAGTATACGCACGACGCGCTGCGAAACGATCTGTTGCTCAGCAGGCTGAGACCATTCATTTCCCTGCTCTTCCCCGTGGTATCCAGCCATCAATTCGTCAAGTGATGTCTGCCGCTGATGCTCGCGGTATCGCTTTTTCCACAAGTAACGCGCAATACCGAAAACGTATGCACCTTCATCCTGCACCAGGCGAAGCTGCGTCTTTTCATAAAACACCAGCAATGCATCCTGGAAGACATCTTCCGCTTCATCCAGCGTACCTCCCCGTTTTGCGATGTAACGGGCCACCGATGGAAAGCATTTTTTATATAACGTCATGAAAACTGCCTGTCGGTCGGCCGCCCATTCATCACGTGTTTCTGTTCTGCTCATCCGCATTTCCTTTTCTAATATGTGCGGTTTTATCGGTAAAGATCACCCGGAAACTTATTTTTTTATTGCCAAAAGGTAAATCCGTCTGTCAGGAATGCTGATTGTTATTTGCTTACCGAGCCAGTCAATTCCGGTTTTTCCTTCATAAATCAGGCCATCAACAAACAGCGCGCTGAAATTCTGTAGACGTACCTGGCCACCTTCCGTTGCGAGTGCCTGCAGCGGCCCACGATAAAACCGATCAATCCTACCTGCATCGAATTCGCTTTGCCGTTCAGTTTCCTCAAACGTATTTTTATTCAACTTCAGCGCATCCATCAGCCGGGTACTGAACCAAAACGAACCGTTACCGGCCCCGGAATCCAGCAACACTTGAATAGTCAGTGTATCATTCACGCGTACGTTGGTAAAAATGTCCAGGGCTTTGCCGGCGTAATCGGCCACCTGGATATCGATAAAAGCTTGCTTTTGTGCCTCCGTAAGCGGATCGAAAGAAAGCGTCCGGTTTTCAAAATCTATGGTAACCGGCGTATGCTCAAAAGGCTGGAGCGACAGTATGCCATCGATCCCCTCGATATCCATATCGAAGGTACTATACACCTGACTGGTAAGTACCAGATTCCCTATCCTCAAAGAGTCTATTTCATAGACAGGCACAGTCAATGCCTCTCCGGTAGCGCGGTGCGCCGTAAAGAAATGATGTGTTTTATGCGATTTCCCGAGCTGCTCAGCAAAACGATCGAAAAGCAGGTTATGGCCGCCACCCGTATCAAATATAAAATTTCCGGTGACACCATCAAACGTTGCCCGCATGATGATGTGGCCCGACTCCAATAAGGTGAAGGGAATCGGTTGCAGCGACTGTGCCGATACCGTCCGGCCGGTGAGCAGCAACATTAGCGTAATTAACAATCGGGAACGTCCCATTCGTGCTGTTTTTCAGCAAATATAAGGAAAGATGGGGGCACGCACTAACGGCGGAAAAACGGCATGCCGTATCTGATCATCACATAAAGCGGGATGGCAAGCAAAACCCACGATACCGCATGCCAGGTGACATCCGCAGACGTGATGGCCGTCAATAAACCCAGCATGGTAATCACGCCCAGCAAAACCGGCATACCCCATAAGCGCGTCCATGTGTTGCGGTTATTCAGCATCTTCTTCAATGGTTGAGAGGGTTAATGACTCCGCAGATTCCGCATTTTTGACCATCCGTTTCAGCTGTTCGGCTTTGGCCCTGCGTCTTGCGAACCAAAGATACAAGCCGGAAACAAGCACAACAATAGTCAATATATCGAACAGCGCCCATAAAATTTTCATCGGCATGCCACCATAATCCCCAAAATGAAAAGGCTGTGAAACAAAAATGGTTTTCAGGTACCACGGCATATCCCGCATGTCGGTCAGTTCGCCCGTTTTGGCATCGATCAGTGCCGGTTTGATGATTCTGGAGGTAAGCGGTGTGGTTCCGATCATATATACGGCATAATGGTGGTTGCTGGAATAAAGCGTACCGGGATATGCCACAAATGATACCTCCATACCCGGTGCAGCAGCCTGCGCCGTATCCAGCGCTGCCTGCAGGGAGCTGAGCGCTCCCCTTACCCTTGGTTGCCCCTCATAAGCGGCGACCATTTCGGCTAACTGTCCGGCACGCCAGCTTTCCAGTGCCGGCGTGGCCAGTGTATTAATCACCCCGGTTAATCCAACCACAGACGCCCACGTCAATGTTACGATACCCAGCAGGTTGTGCAGGTCCAACCACCGTAGCCGACTTGATTTTTCTGTCCGGATCATACCAAAGTCAAAGCGCTTCATAATCGGGCCATACAGCACCACACCCGATACGATGGCCACAAAAAACAGCAACCCCATAAAACCGAGGAACAGCATTCCCGGCACCCCGGCCAGCAGTTCCACATGCAGGTAATACATGACCAGCATAAAATCCATCTCGTTGGGCGGTGTCTCCAGCACGGTAGCCGAGTGCTCGTCCATGGTCAGGTAATGGTCGGCCTCAATCGGCGCCTCCGCAGAGTCGGCCAAGGTGACAAACATCTGTCCGGGATGATGATCCTGATCCCAGAATATGTATTTCACTTCCTTTCCGGGAATCTCATCCATTGCCGCCTGCAGGACTACATCCTTGGTCAGTGGTGTCGGTCCCGGGGCAGACACCGCAAGTTCATCGTGTATCAAGTGGTCGATTTCCTCGTAAAAAATCAGCGGCAGCCCGGTAATGCACAGCATCAGCAGAAATACGGTGCAGACGAGGCTCGTCCACTTGTGGATGTTGAACCAGTTCCTTATTGTCTGAGCTTTCACTTACGGAAGTTAACTAATTTCCCTAACGGGTAAAATTAAAATTTATAGGCTATACTGGCAGCCACGTTACGCCCCTTTTGCGGATTTACGGACCAGTAACCGATATAATACTCCTCATCAGCCAGGTTATTCACGTTAAAGGTGATGCGCACATGTTCACCATTATAGAATAGGCTCGCATTCAACAGGGTATATTCCGGCAGGTAAAAATTACCCGTTTGGCTGTTGTCAATTACCTTATACCGGCTGGCGTAATTGCCCCCGATTCCAATACCGTAATTTTTCAAACGGCCATTCAAAAACCGATAGGTGGCCCAGAGGTTGGCCAGGTTCTGCGGTCCCTGTCCGCCCGGACTCCTTCCCGGTTCCGAATAAAAATCGTTGTCATTGCCTTCAATCACCTTCGTTTCGTTATAGCTGTAGCCAGCAATCAGGTTCAGCCCGGCAACAGGCTGCGCATTCAGGTCAAATTCCACACCTTTACTCCCCACTTTACCCCCCTGCACGGAATTGTTGGGGTTAGCCGGGTCCGGATATACCCGGTTGGATACTTTGATGTCATAAAGCGATACCGTGGCATACAGTTTATCAGCAAACAGATTGGTTTTGACCCCATATTCCCACTGATTAGCCTGTTCGGGTTTGAAGGATTGCACCCGCAGAAAACTACCGTCCTGGTCAAACACCTGTGCCGGTGCCACATTGATGAATGCATTCATGTAGCTGGCAAAAATGGACACTTTATTAAGCACCGGTTGGTACACCAGTCCAAATTTCGGGGACAGCGCAAACTGGTCAAAATCATCTTCATCGGTATTCTTTTCTCCCATCGAATCAAAATAATCCGCCCGCAGGCTTACCATGGCCAGGATACCGGGGGTAACATTCAGCACATTGGACACATAAGCACCATACGCACTATTGGAGATATTACTCATCGTTCCTTCCAGGTTACCCAGCAGGTTTTCCACGGAGGCCTTGGTCAGGTATACCGGCGGCATTTCTTCGCCCGTAAATGGGTCGATGTAATTGACGTCGCCCTGTGGCGTTACGTTGCGGGCCCATCCCCACCCTGATCCATTGTCGACGATATCGCGACGATAATAATCGAGTCCGGCTACCAGCCGGTTCCGCATGTTTCCAATTTGGAAGTCGCCATTGAAGTTCTGCTGGATATTTGTTGTGTGCGTCGTCTGCAATTCCTTATGGAAATACTGGCTAAAGTCGTTATCACCGGCTACATCATCCCAGAGGTATGTATAATAGCCATCGGATTTTATCGTCCCGCGGGATACCACCGTCTGCGATGTCCAGTGGTCAGATAGTTTATAGACAAGCTGTGCCTGCAGGTTGTACTTCGGGTTTTTTATCGTAATGTCATTGCTGGTAAACGAAAGCGAATTGTTCAGGTTCAATTCCTCAATGGTGGTAAAGTCAAGTGGACTTATCCGGTCGGAATGAAAAAATACCGGGGCTACGGCGCGCTCTTCCTCCAGGATTTCGGCCAGCACCTGAAAAGACAACCGATCATTCACTTCATATGCGAGTGTGGGCGCGATAAAAAATGACTTTTTGAATCCCGCATCCTGAAAACTGCCCTCCGAATGGTAGGCGGCGTTAACACGCATGGTAATCTTCTCTGTTTTGCTTAGCGGTGTATTAATGTCCGCGGTAATACGGTTCAGGCCAAAACTGCCCAAGTTGTAAGCCACCTCACCGCCAAAGCCATCGTAAGGCTTTTTGGTAATGGTATTGATCAGGCCGCCATAGCTGTAAAAACTACCTCCGAACAGGGTGCCTGATGGCCCTTTCATCACCTGAATTTCCTCCACGTTCGCCGGGTCAAGATTACCACTGGTCAGCCCCGGTAGTCCGTTGGTAAGCGCCGGTTGAGCATCAAAACCCCGCAACGCGAAATAAGCTGCACCATCGCCCGCCCGCCCAGTGGCCTCCCAGGTACGGGTAATACCGGGCACGTTGCGGAATGCATCATCGTAATTGCTGATTACCTGCTGTTTCATCAACTCGGCAGAAACAGCATTGTATACTTGTGGATTTTCCAGGTTCTTCAACGGCATTTTGGCAATATTCGTCGGCTTATTAGCCGGTCGTTGTGAAGAAACGACCACTTCGCGGAGCTGCGCCGAATTTTCACGCAGGATAAAATTCACCGTCACCGTTCCATTGGCCTGTACGGTTACTGTTCGCTCCTGCGTTTCGAGACCAATAAAAGAAGCAACGACTGTCTGCCTGCCCGGTTGTACGTTATTGATCTGATAATTTCCATTGCGCCCGACGGTGGCACCACGGTTGGTTCCATTTACTGTTACGTTTACCGATTCGGCCGGCCGGCCGTCATACGTAGTAACGGTACCGGTAATGGTTCCGGTCTGGGCAGATGCAAATGTGGTAACCAGCAGCAGTAAAAAAGTGTAGTAATATTTTTGGTTCATTTATTTTGATTTTTTGAGCGGGTAAAATTATTATTTAAATTAAATCTAAACAACAAATCGCTAAATTAATTTATAAAAAAAATAGCTAACCACTTCTGTATGAGTAACAAAATAGCCGGACAGCTCCATTCTCAGCCAGGCTAATCGATCTTTTTTTCCAAATAAGCATTGGTTCATGCTCAGGTTGGATGGGAAAGTGTGATGTTGCAAAAATGGAAATCAGTACGTCCGTATGGACTGTTAGGGTGCGTATCCGACGGCGCTTCGACATTGCTTCGTTATGTGTGCACCCTGTGAGCACGGTGAGTCCACGGTGAGTCCACGTCCCAAGTGACGGAGAGTGCTGTCACCGTAGTGGAAGTCCGGCTGCACCCTGCTCGCAAAGCGAACGTGTTACGGCCGGATAACGAACCAATCGCAATGAAAAGACGAGTGGATTAAAGCAAGCTATTCGTTCCCCCGAAACGGTATTGCAGTCCGATCTCATGGGTACTGTTGTTCATCCGGCGGTTCAGCGGTTCATTGCCCGGGTTGAACTGGTAACTGTAACCCACACCGAAACCCCCGAAACGGAACTCCGCAAGACCCGCAAGGTCACCGTAACTCCGCACATTGAGCCCCAGGCCGAATACCTCACCAACAAAGAACATCGCCTGAACATCCGCCTGCGGACGGAGGTTCCCCGCATACGTGACCAGCAGCGACGGACGGAATCCGAAGTCGGCCCCGAGCCGGAAAAGCGCCCCGGCAGTCAGGTGGTACTGGTTGCGGAAGTCATACCGGCTCTCCGCACCAACGCCAAGCGTGCCAAGCATCAGGCGCGGAAGCGACAAACCGACATAATAACGGCCCGGACGGTAAACAGCAACCCCGAAACCAACAACAGCATCCGTCTCCCTGACATCATCACGGAAGGCCGGGTCCCCCGGGTCAAGCTGCGAAAAACGGCCGTCCAGGTAACTGAAACCCGCATTCAGCGATAACCCAACATACTCGCTCTCCGAGATGCGGATACCCTTGGCGAAAAACGCGCTTGCCTCCGTCAGCCGCTCAACCGCCAGCCGCTCGTGGCGGATATTGACGCCCGCCGTTGAACCCATTTTCCGGAAACCCATATGCCCGCTCCCCCAGAAGGCCGTCGGGGCTCCCTCGATCCCGACCCACTGCCGCCGGCCAAGGAACGACACCTCACCCTCCGGGCGGAGCAGGCTCAGCGCCGGGTTGACAGCCGTGCGCTGGGCGCCGTATTGTGTGTGCGTAAGCGGCTGCTGCGCCCGCAGGGTAAAAGCCGTTGCCGCCAATATTACCATCAATAGTATCTTTTTCATCGCTCGTTGTTTTTCTGTGACGCCACTAATCAGTACCGCAGCACAAAGTAACCCTTCTCATGCTTCCAGCGGCCGTCGACTTTTACCTCAAGGATATAGAAGTAGGTCCCTGCCGGGGCATTGTGGCCGCCCGTGAGCCGCCCGCGGAACGCCACCCGGCTGTTGTCGTAGCCGCCCGCTTCCCAGACCAGCGTACCGTTCCGGTTAACGATCGTCAGCCGGTTCTCGGGGTAATCCCCGATCCCCTCGATCATCAGGAATTCGTTGATCCCGTCACCGTTCGGGGAGATCACCATCGCGACACGAACCGGCAGGCTCGCCGAAGGGTCAACCACACGCACCGTGACCGTCACCGGTCCGGCAGCATCATGGTTGGCATCCCCTTCCTGGGTGGCCGTGATCCGTACCGTACCCAGCCGGTGGATCACAAGCGTGCTGCCCTCCAGGGTGGCCACCTGTCCGTCGTCCACCGTCAGTGCTACCGGCAGGCCGCTGCTGGAACTCACATCCAGCACGATGCTCCCCGCATCGCGGTTCACTTCCGAAGGGGCATTGAACGTGATCACCTGCCTGGCTTTCCCGACCGTCAGCACCCGGCTGACCGATGGGCGGCTGGCGTAGTTCCCGTTCTCCGGTACCGTCGCCGTGATCGTGGCTGTACCTGCCCCCGTGATGTGGATTTGCCCATTGCGGATTTCGGCTACTGCGGCATCGCTGCTCGTATAGCTTACCTCCTCATCAGTACTGGCCGTTGCCCCGGCGGCAAAGTCCGCATCGCCGTACGTTTTCCCCGTAAGCGCCGGGAAATCCAGCGACCGGTCCGCCGGCGTGACCGTCAGGTTTGCGGTAAGCACCAGACTCTCGTAATTAGCCCCGCTCACGGTAGCTGTTACCCGCTGGCTGCCCACATCCGTGCGGCTGTTGTTTTCATAGCTTACCGTTACGCCGGCAGGAACATCCCCGGCAACCCGCAGCGACTTCGCCCCGCCGTCATAGGTGAAAGAAGCATCATCAAACACAATGCCTTCGTAGCCCGCCGGGATAATAGTCAATGTGCCCGCCTCAAACGTAATTTCATAGTTACCTCCGGCCGATAAATTACCCTGCATAATCAGGTATTCGCCTACTGCCTCTCCATCTTCGCGGGTTAAACTACCCGTGACAGCATCTCCGCTGACCAATGCGGGCGCAACCGTATAGGTCAGCTTCGGATCAGCGGCACCATACATCTTCTGTATATTATCTGCCGTCACAACCAGCTTCAATGGAAGAATAACCAGCTTTGCCTGTAATTCCAGAGACTCATAGTTATTTCCACTTAGGGTTGCGGTAGCTGTATATTCACCCACATCTTTATGGCGATTATTGGTATAGCTAACATCAGCACCTACGGGAAGATCCCCATTAATCAGGATCTCCCGTTCGGCACCTTGGTAGATGTACGCTGTGTCTTCAAAATGCACATCAGATAGCACTGCCCTCTTGATCGTCAATAAGGCTGTCAGTTCCATATCGGCGTAATTATTCCCGCCGTCGATATAGGCAATTACCTTGTACGTACCCGCGTCAACCGCTCCGTTGCCCGTTTCGCCATTGATCGTATAATTCACTGTTACCCCTTCCGGAAGGTCGCCCGTAAGCCCAAGCGTATGAACCGTTCCGTCGTAAGTCACTGTCAGGTCATTCAATTCGACGTCCTCAAAACCCGCAGGCATGATGGTCAGCGTGCCGGGGTCAAAAAGAATAGCGTAATTATCATCGATTGACAAGTCACCCTGCGTGATTGCATAGGTGCCCACGTCTTCGCCTTCCTCGCGGGTAAGTCCGCCCGTGAAAACGTCGCCGCCGATCAACTCCGGTGTAAAGGTATACGTTAACGCTGGATCATCGGTACCGAACACCTTCGTTTTGTCTGTCGCGGTAACCATCATATCCAGCGGGATAATTGTCAATGTAGCAGTCAGTTCGGCATCTTCATAATTCTTCCCACCATCGATGATGGCCGTGATTTCATATGTACCGGCATCCGTGGCACCATTGCCCACTTCACCACCAATTTCATAGCTTACCGTCGCCCCTTCAGGCAATTCACCGGTCAGCTCAAGCAAGTGTACTGTACCGTCATATACGGATGAGGCATTATTGAATGTAACGCCTTCGTAGCCCGCTGGCGTAATCGTCAGTGTTCCTTCCCCAAATGCGATTTCGTAATTATCTCCAACCGACAAGTCACCCTGGGTAATCGCATAAGTACCCACGTCTTCACCTTCCTCGCGGGTAAGTCCGCCTGTAAAGACATCGTCGCCAACCAACTCCGGTGTGAAAGTATACGTCAACGCCGGGTCGTCCGAACCAAATACTTTCGACTTGTCTGCAGCGGTTACCGTAATCTGCAAAGGTGTTATTTCAAATGCATTATTATCCGTTTCAAATGCGATGGCATAATTGTCCGCCTGCTTACCCCCAAATGCCAGTTCGATATCATAGCTCCCCACGTCCTCACCATCTTCGCGTGATGCGGCCGAAATGATATCCGACAGTTCATCATCAAATGCCAGCGCATTCTCTTCAGCCAATGTATAACCATATCCTGAAGGCTCATTTGCGCCGTATATTTTGCCCTGGTCAGCCGAGGGAACAATTGCAATCGCTTTCGGTGCAACCATAACGACAATTTCAATAGATGCGGCTACGTAATTTGCCGTCTCTTCCTGTTCGATGGTCAGTGTAGCGGTTCCAGCCTGTTGTGCTGCCACGACAGCTAAATCATCCAGATCAAGGATAACCGGGTCATTTGCTCCAAGCGCATAGGTAACTGTCCCATCCGG
Source organism: Parapedobacter lycopersici (assembly GCF_040395035.1). Classification (GTDB taxonomy): domain Bacteria; phylum Bacteroidota; class Bacteroidia; order Sphingobacteriales; family Sphingobacteriaceae; genus Parapedobacter; species Parapedobacter lycopersici_A. Next base: position 40,975 of record NZ_JBEBRB010000019.1, read on the forward strand.
ATTGGTCGTACTGGCCTCCAGCTCACCGCTGTCCCCGTATGTCAATGAAAGCCCTTCAGTCGCGTCGATAGAAGTACCGTTCCAAGAAGCCTCCAGTACCGGTGTTCCCTTCGCCACAACGACGGTGACCGCCGCCTGCAGGTTCTCCGGATTGAGGTAGCATTCGGTTTCTGGTATCTTCAGTGGTACGGCAAACACATAGGTGCCTGCCACGGCACCATCGTATGCGCCGCCGGCCGGACTGGTCAATGTCCAGTTTGTCAAATTACCATCCAATGGTATCGAAACATCCGTATCGTTACTCAGCGTCGCAGTAACAGTGGTGGGCAAGCCTTCTACATCTTCCAGCGCGGTACCATAGGCAACCTCCACGGCATCCGGCGTGGCCAATGACTGAACAAGCACGCGCTCCCCCTGGTACTCGTAGGCACCCATGTCAATCACGCCGTCACCCACCAGATTATACACCCGCGGATTGCCGCCCAGGTCGAGGCCGTTTGCCAGATCTCCGCCCGCATCCACGTAAGCTTGGTTACTGCCCACACTGACGGCAGGGCTGCAGGCACTCAATTGCAGGTAGCCCGCTTCGCCGGGTACGTTGCTTACGAATACCGGATCGGCGTCGATGTTGTTGCCACCGTCCAGGATGCCCATTGTATTATTCCAGTTCGCGCTTCCACCCGAATGCGCGACCAAGCTATTCGCGACGGTTACCTCGCCGCCCAAAGTGGATACGGCTATGGATGCGGATGGATCGGCCGGATCGCCTTCTACTTCATTCCCCCATATCACCACGTTGTTCAGCAAGGTCGAGGTCTGCTCTACAAATAGGGCACCCCCATCGAATTGGGGGATAAAAACCCCGACAATCCAGTTTCCGTAGAAGGTAGCATTGGTTATGGACAACGAGGTGCCGTTTCCACCGGTGTGTATCCCACCACCCGGGCCGGAAGACGTTCCGTCTTCAACCAATCCGGCTCCATTCTCTGCGAATAGGGCCTGCTTGATGTCGACAGACCCACCATAATTCCGTACACCGCCCCCACCGCCGGGCGCCATGTTCCGATAGAACGTCACGTTGGATAACGTCGGTGAACTATTTTCTGTTACAAAGGAAACCGTGTTGTACAACCCGCCTCCCCATTCGCCCAAATTGTTAAACCAGGCCATGTGGGTAAATTGTGGCGACGAGGTGACGACATACGTGCCCCCACCGAAAAATCGATAAACGGTATGTCCCATTACAGCCGGTCCCGACGTATTGCCAGTAGCAAAGCCTCCCGTTACCGTAAATCCGTCCATGAGAGCACTGCCTACATCTCCAGCGGCAATCGTTACGTGATGGGCATTCTCGGTATGGTTATCATAATTCGTTGTATTGTCGTTGCCGTTGAAATCGCCGCTTAGGATACTGCCTTGGTCCAAATTGTTTATATCCGGCAGGATACGCGCATCATCCAGCGTTTCTATACCTGCCGAAGGATCAAATCCGCCATAAAGCTGGACGTTAGGCACGAGCACAAAGCTATTATCCCGGCCGCCATCGGTGGTATACTGCCCGTCGGCCGCGCTATATAAAGGCAAATAGGTTCCTTTGGCCACAAAGATGCGAAGCGGTTCGGCCTCCGTCCAGCGGGGGCTACCGCCGTCGTACTGCTCCCGTGCCCATTTCAGTGCATCGGCTAGTTGGGGGATGGCGTTGCCCCAATGATCACCCGTTCCGGTGTAACCGCTGGCAGCGGTGTTCACGTTGATGTCTACATAGAGGGTGTTGTCGTCGCCGGGTTCGATGGGGGGATCCGGCAGTACAACACTACAGGTCCCTTCCTCTAGTAACTGAAAGGTCCAATTCCGCTCCTCCCGGAGTTTATCCACGTAGGGAACAATGTCTGGACTGTACGTCACACCTGACCCGTCAAGAATAGCGCCATTATTCGTATTGGAATTCGTCGCCCAGCTATAAAGGGAATAACTGAAGTTTTCGCAGCTCATGCCACTCCTATAAA
>NZ_JBEBRB010000020.1:0-41935 GCF_040395035.1 Parapedobacter lycopersici
TTTGTTAACGATTATCTAAAAAAGAAATGAATCTATTTGATGTTTATCCCCTTAACCCCATCGAAATTGTAAAGGCGCAGGGTAGCGCCGTCTGGGATGCCCAGGGTAATGAATACCTGGATTTGTACGGCGGTCATGCCGTTATTTCCATCGGGCACACGCATCCCCACTATGTAAAACGTATCTCCGATCAGCTGCAGCAGATCGGCTTTTACTCAAACTCGGTGGAAATGCCGCTGCAACGGGAACTGGCACAACGCCTCGGAAAGACTTCGGGGAAGGAAGGTTATCAGCTCTTTCTTTGCAATTCCGGCGCCGAAGCAAATGAAAATGCACTGAAGCTGGCCTCATTTCACAATGGAAGGAAGAAGATAATCGCATTCAGCGGCGCATTCCACGGGCGTACCTCGCTTGCGGTGGCAGCAACTGATAATCCGAAGATTGTAGCCCCGGTTAACGAAACCGAAAATGTGGTGTTTTTGCCCTTTAATGACGAGGCGGCACTGGAACAGGCGTTTGCTGCTTATGGTGAAACGGTTTCGGCCGTGATCATCGAGGGGATCCAGGGTGTTGGCGGTATTCGGGTGGCAACCGACGGTTTCCTCCGGAAGATCCGGTCGCTGACCACACAATATGGATCGGTGTTCATTGCTGATTCGGTGCAGTGCGGTTACGGACGTACCGGTAAATTCTACTCGCATGACCATGCGGGGATCGAGGCGGATATCTATAGCATGGCGAAAGGCATGGGTAATGGATTTCCGATAGGGGCTATTGCCATTTCGCCGGACATCACGCCCTGGTATGGCATGCTCGGGACGACTTTTGGCGGTAATCACCTCGCCTGCGCCGCTGCTTTGGCGGTATTGGAGGTGATGGAGCAGGAACAGCTGATCGCGAATGCCGGACGCGTGGGCGACTACCTCATAAATGAGCTGCGGAAGTTTGACCGGGTGAAGGAAGTGCGGGGACGGGGTTTAATGATCGGGATTGACCTGCCCGAGGAGCTTGCTGGGGTCCGGAAAGATTTATTGGCCAAAAACCGTATCTTCACGGGCGAAGCTAAACCGAACGTCATTCGGCTGCTTCCGGCGCTGGGAATAACACAGGCCCATGCCGACCATTTTCTTGAGGCACTGTCGGAAAGACTTAGTGCATTGTAGCACGGAATGGAATTAAATTAATTGATCAATGAAACAATTTTTTTCGGTGGCCGACGTCGATGACCTGTCTGGCATCGTAAACGAGGCACTCTGGTTAAAAAAACATCCGTTTGCGCATGAACAGTTGGGTAAACGGAAAACGCTGGGATTGATTTTCCTGAATCCCAGCTTACGTACACGGCTGAGCACGCAGCGCGCGGCAACAAACCTGGGCATGGACGTGATGGTGATGAATATGGATAAAGATGGCTGGACGCTTGAAACCCGCGAAGGCGTGACCATGAACGGGACTACGGTGGAGCATATCCGGGAAGCTGCCGCCGTAATGGGGCAGTATTGTGAAATTCTCGGTATGCGTTCGTTTCCGAAATTGCAGGACCGGGAAGAAGATTACAGCGAGGACTACTTTAAGAAGTTTATGCGATACTGCCAGGTACCGGTAGTTAGCCTGGAAAGCGCAACGCGGCACCCGCTGCAAAGCTTTACTGATTTGATTACCATCCGTGAGCACTGGCAGCAACCGGCTAAGCCCCGGGTGGTGCTGGCATGGGCTCCCCACGTGAAAGCGCTGCCCCAGGCGGTACCCAATTCCTTCTCGGAATGGATGTGCCGTGCGCAGGAGGAGGGGCTCGTTGAGTTTACCATTGCGCATCCCGAGGGCTACGCGCTTGCACCTCAATTTACAGCTGGTGCCGCCGTTACCCATAACCTGGACGATGCGCTGACTGGGGCGGATTTTGTTTACGTGAAGAATTGGTCGTCTTACACCGATTACGGGAAAATCATTCCCGTCAATGAAAATTGGCTGTTGGACCGGTCGCGATTGGATATCACCAATGGGGCTAAGGTAATGCATTGCCTTCCGGTACGCCGGGATCTGGAGCTGGCATCCGACGTGCTGGACAGTCCGCATTCACTGGTGATCCAGGAGGCGGGAAATCGGGTGTGGGCTGCGCAGACCGTGCTAAAACGTATACTGGAGCAGTTGTAACTGCCGGTTAGGCTGGTGAATAATTATAGTAAATGGACAAGAACACGATGACTTCGTCAAGGCTATTCATTATTAAGATCGGTGGAAATGTTATTGATGATCCGGACCAGTTAGCGGGGTTTCTGGAAAAATTTGCCGCGCTCCCCGAAAGGAAAATCCTGGTACATGGAGGTGGCAAGATCGCAACCCGGATGGCGGCCGACCTGGGTATTCAGGCCAGTATGGTGGATGGCCGTCGCATTACCGACGAGCAGATGCTCCGAGTGGTAACGATGGTGTACGCCGGCTTAACCAACAAACAGCTTGTCGCCTCGTTGCAGGCAAATGGCTGTAATGCCATAGGGCTTAGTGGTGCTGATGGAAACAGCATCACCGCCGTGAAGCGACCGGTCAGGGACATCGATTACGGATGGGTGGGCGACCTGCATGCGGATTCGGTGAATACCACGGGTTTGGCTAACCTACTGGAGGACGGTTTTACCCCTGTCTTTTCGGCTATTACACACGATGGACAGGGTCAACTGCTGAATACGAACGCGGACACCATTGCCTCCGCGCTGGCGGTGGCGCTGGCAGAAAAGTATCCTACGTCTTTAGTGTATTGTTTTGAGAAAAAGGGCGTGCTCCGGAATATCGAAGATGCCGATTCGGTCATACCGGAAATTCCCGCAGGCGAATTTGAACGGCTGAAAGCAACGGGCGTCATCGCGGACGGTATGATCCCTAAATTGCACAATGCTTTTGAAGCGATTTCAAAAGGGGTCAGCGAAGTGTATGTGGGCAGCGCCGGCGACCTGCAGCTGCTGGGACAGCGGAAATTCGGCACACGCATGGTTCAATAAACGAATATTTGATTAATCATCATACTGCAATGAACAACATAACCATTATCGGGAGCGGAAACATCGGCCTTTCATTGGCCAGGGGGCTGGTGGATAAAGCGTATTGCCGTGCGGAGGAAATCACATTGACCCGCCGGAACCTGAAATCACTTTCCGAAGAAGCAGCGAAGGGATTTAAGGTTAGTGACAATAACAAAGCGGCAATTTATGATGCCGATGTCATTGTGCTTGCCGTGCTTCCGCAACAGTTAAAGAAAGTGCTGGACGAGATCTCGGCTGCGATTGTGCCCGAAAGGCAGATTGTAGTATCGGTGATCTCCGGCGTGACCTGCGCGGATATCCGCAAAGAGCTGGGAAATCTTGTGCAGGTGATCCGGGTGATGCCCAACACGGCGATTGCCATCGGCCAATCCATGACCTGCATTGCCTCTGACAATGCGGACGAGGAGCAGTTGGAGCGCGTTACCAGGATGTTTGAAACGGTTGGATCGGTGGTCACCATCAACGAGGACCTCATGACGTCTGCTACGGCGTTGTGCGCATGCGGAATCGCCTTTTTCCTGCGGAGTATCCGGGCGGCTTCACAGGGCGGGGTTGAAATTGGTTTTCATGCCCACGACGCGCTTAAGATGGCCGTGCAGACGGCAAAGGGTGCAGCCGACCTGTTGTTGCAGACGCAAAGCCACCCCGAGCGGGAAATTGACAAGGTAACCTCTCCAAAGGGTTGCACCATAGCAGGGCTAAATGAAATGGAACATAACGGGTTCAGTTCGGCGTTCATTAAAGGCATCAAATTATCTGCACTTAAGGCAGGCGAATTATACCATGATTGATCGGGAAAAACTGGTGCGGGATAGCACGGATCTGTTACGGGACCTGATTCGAATTCCATCGTTTAGCAAAGAAGAGAATCAAACGGGCGATACCATCGAACGTTTCCTGCAGCAGCGGGGGGTTAAAACACATCGCAAGTGCAACAATGTGTGGGCGTATAACCAGCATTACGATGCTGCGAAGCCCACCATATTACTCAATTCGCATCACGATACTGTAAAGCCAAATAGCGGCTATACGCGGGATCCGTTTTCTCCGGATGTGGAGGAAGGTAAATTGTTCGGCCTGGGAAGTAACGATGCCGGAGGATGCCTGGTTTCCCTGATTGCTGTATTTCTGCATTTTTATGCCCAGGAAAACCTGAAATATAATTTCTGCCTGGCAGCCACGGCGGAGGAGGAAATTTCGGGTCTTAACGGCCTGGAATTGGTTGTTCCTGATTTAGGGCCGTTGGACTTTGCTATCGTAGGTGAACCTACGCTGATGCAGCTTGCCGTTGCCGAACGTGGACTGATGGTGCTGGATTGCGTGGCGCTCGGCAAGGCCGGACACGCGGCGCGGGAAGAAGGGGAGAACGCCATATATAAGGCGTTTAAAGATATCGAGTGGTTTAGCACGTATCACTTTCCCAAAGAATCGGAGGCCTTTGGCCCGGTTAAGATGAGCGTTACGGTTATTCACGCGGGCTCCCAGCACAACGTGGTGCCCGCGAGGTGTGAGTTTGTGGTGGATGTCCGGGTGACGGACGCTTACCGCAATGAGGAGGTGCTGGACATCATCCGGCAGCACGTATCCTGCGAAGTAACGCCGCGGTCCACGCGGCTGAAACCCTCGTCCATTCCCAAAGAACACCCTGCTGTGATGGCAGGGATAGCACTCGGACGCACAACATACGGGTCACCGACAACCAGCGATCAGGCATTGCTGGATATTCCTTCGCTAAAGCTGGGGCCGGGGGATTCCGCCCGGTCACATATGGCCGATGAGTTTATTTATGTCGATGAGATCGAGGCGGGCATCGGGTTGTATATCGATATACTGCGGCGCGTGGTCGAATAGCCCGGCTAAAGCTTCAAGCGGATCCCTGCCTTATTTAATCCGTGCGTGATAAAGACACAGCACATGGCCAGTGCGAGCGACTTGGCCAACCCGGCCGCACCGGTCAATAACTCCGGAGGAAACCTGAAATTGACCAGCCGGAATAATGCATAGAGCAAATAGGGAATGAGGTAGCACAGCAGCGTGTCGGTCCCGGCAGGCCTGATCCAATTAAACCAATTCTGCTTTCCATAGCCATCGGCAATCCAGTAAATCACCACGAAGGCCAGGAGGGTGATCGCGCTGCAAAGGAATAGCCATGCGGGCGTTTCGCCCAGTTTAGCGATCCCCCAATAAGGCCGCGTAACCCCGGCCAGCACAACGAGGACTGCTGCTGCAAGGATAAAAATCAGCGTCATCTTTACCTGGCGTTGCTGTTTTTGATAGTGGCGGAATGTTACAGCAGTCAGTACGCCACCCATGGTGAGCCCGGGCAGCGTACCACCGAGGATTGCATGGGGTATCAGTGCGAAAATGCCTCCCGTGGGTATTAAATTGGCTGCGGAGCAGAGGCTCAATGCGGCGAAAAACAGCCATCCGATAAGGAGTCCGGCCAGGCGATCTCCGGATAGTATAACAACCAGCGCGCTTGCGAGGTATGACCACCCGATAAGTCCCAGTATTCCCCACCATTTCGGAGCGAAGTATTGTAATGTTTCCGGTGTGCCCCCACGGTAGATCACCGCCAGCACAAGTAGTGTCGCAATTCCGAGCCCCCTGAGTCCATAAACCAGCGACCTCGACAGCGTCTTCGGGTAACTGTTCCAGATGAGGATGAAGGCGATGCAACATAGCGGGTTCCACAGCCATCGTGGAATAGGCATGGCCGCTGCATTTATCGACTCGCCGTTAACCAGAAATACACCCATTACGAGTAACGCTATGGTGCGGACCAAGGCGTGTTGTACCAGCTGCCGGGATGTCGCGCCCTGCTTTTTCCGGGCGCGGATGGCAAAAGGCAATGACATGCCGACGATGAATAAGAAGGCAGGGAAAATGGTGTCTGCCAGTCCCATGCCGTCGACTCCCCGTTCGACATGCCCCAGCCAACCGGGAATATTATTGAGTGACCAAAGGTCGTTTACAAAAATCATCAGCACCATAGTCAATGCCCTGAGGATATCGATGGATGCAATGCGCATGGAAGCGGGAGGAGGAATAACGGACATGGACTATGGTTTGGTGATCTCGATAGGTGCCTGGTTTGGATGGGCGGCATATTGCACATACACGCCCGCGGTGTCCTGTACTGTCGGAACCAACTGTTCCTTATTTCCCTGCCTGACTTTTACGGTGTTGCCGGCCGTGTCGAGCGCGGCAGGAAGATAGGTCTTTAAGGTAAGCGGTATGGCGTACTTCGAAGTGTCCAGCCGGTGGGTCAGCCTGACCGTAACGCGGGCATCCTCCATTTGGGTGTCGACCGTGGCGTCCATCCGCTCCCTCATGTATCGGGCAACATCTCCGAAAGTAGCGACCCAAGCGTCATTTTCCGCCTTGATATACTGGAAATAAGTCTTAAGTAATTCACTGTCTACTGCCTCCCAGCCGATGCCGTCTATTCCGTGGAACACCAATACCAGCCAAATATTCCCCTGAGCTGTCGCTGTATCTACCCAGGCTTTCATTTCGGCAAGGGTTGTCCGGGTATAGGCTCCCCGTTGCCATTGTACATATTCCTTATCGGCATATCGGGTTGGCGAGGTTTTATTTCCACGATTCAGTTCTTCCAGAAAGGGTTCGGGCATCCGGTTCCGTGCCGCGGGATATAATCGGTTGATGTGTTCAACCGCCCGGGGATCTTCGGTACCGTAAGGCCCCTCAGCTGAGAACGTATGGGCGGGGCCAAGATGCGTTAGGATGTCTTCTTTACTCTTTTCCAGTTCGTACAGCATGTTTTCCTCATCGAGTACGGCGAGATAGGGATGGGTAACGGTATGGCTTCCAAACTCGTGCCCCTGATCAGCAAACGTATTTAGATCATCCCAGGTAATACCGGCGGCTTCCGATACTTCATTGCTTTGTTCGCTTCCGGAAGGCAACTCGCCCTTCCTGATCCGGTTATACGCTTCGTATATTACTTGATAAGCTGCGGTTGTATCGCCTGCTTCAAACCGCCCGCCTGCCTGGGTATGATAGGCTAATCCGCCTTTGTATCCCGTAAACGCCACGGCAGAAGCACGTTCAAAGAAATTATGCTTATTGGTGGCTGTTTTTGCGGTCTCTGCAATTATTTCGGCCACCGGCCGGCCGATAAACCGGCCCTGGTAACTGGATCCCGGAATCTGGCCGGTGATGATGAAAAATGTGCCGGGCAACTCCAGTGCGTTCATCACAGGTATTGCCTTTTTGAACTGGTTGATTGACCCGTCATCGTAGGTAATGGATATTGCTGTTTTTTTTCCCTGCGGCCATTTCATGATTTCAGTTTGTCCTGCCTGATGTGTGAGACCGGTACACCCCGTATAAAGTAGCGCCACTAAGGCGGCACCTCCGATTTTTGCTTGATTAGTCATCATCGTGTTGAAACATAATATCAGTGCAGGTCGTTGTACCGGGTACAGCGCCATATAATTGGTTATTAGGGTTATGTTACTCAAACTTAGGGAAAGTTGGCTGAATATGCAAGTGTTAAGCGGACTGCCGCTAGCTGTCTTTCTGGTCGTTCTGGAACGCCTTCCTTTATCGGAGATATGGACATTGCATAATGAAAAGATGTAAAAATTCTTTTTTTGGCAGTTAGGTTTTATCTTTATTCATTGGAGATTATCAATTATGCAGATCACATTAGAGAACAAATATGCCGTAGTGTGCGGCAGTACGCAGGGCATTGGCCTGGAGGTGGCGCGGGTGCTCGCGGGGTTAGGGGCGACTTGTATTTTACTGGCCCGGAATGAAGAGAAATTACAGCAGGCTGTTGCCTCATTACCAGATGCCGATGGACAACGGCATGATTATGCGGTAGCTGATTTCAGTGACATCGAATCTGTGGGACAGGCAATCGATCGGATTATCCGGGATTATCCGGTTGAAATATTGATCAATAATACGGGCGGACCTGCGCCGGGTGCGTTGCAGGATGCCACCTTGGAAGCGTTTGAGCGTACCTTCCGGCAACACGTGCTGTGTAACCAACGGTTGGCCATGGCTGTACTTCCATCCATGGAAACAACAGGCTACGGGCGCATTATTAATATTATTTCCACGTCAGTGAAAACACCATTGCCCAATCTGGGCGTATCCAATACCATTCGCGGAGCTGTTGCTTCGTGGGCCAAAACCCTGGCCAATGAAGTGGGGCAATATGGGATTACGGTGAATAATGTCCTGCCGGGTTATACCGATACCGACCGGCTTACCGGTTTATTGGAACATTTGGCAACGCAGCGTGGGCAGCGTGTGACTGCGGTGAGGGGAGAAATGGAAATGGGTATACCGCTCCGGCGTATTGGCCGGCCGGAGGAAATTGCGCAGGTCGTTGCCTTCCTGGCCTCTCCGGCGGCATCATACGTGACCGGGACAAGCATACCCGTGGATGGAGGCAAAACGCCCACCATATAAAGGCTATAATTCTTCCAGTTTTTCTGCGGAAACTTCGGCCTTGATTTTACCTTCCAGCTCATCCATCAGGTCGGGGTTATCCAGCAACAGGCTCTTCACGGCGTCACGACCCTGTCCAAGCTTGGTATCTCCATAGCTGAACCAGGAACCGGATTTTTTAATGATGTTGAAATCGACGCCGAGGTCGATAATCTCGCCTGCTTTGGAAATGCCTTCGCCGAATAGGATATCAAATTCCGCGACGCGGAATGGGGGCGCCACCTTGTTTTTGACGATCTTCACTTTTACCCGGTTTCCGGCTACCTCATCGGCATCCTTAATCTGCGCCATGCGCCGGATATCAAGACGTACGGATGCGTAGAATTTAAGTGCATTACCGCCGGTTGTGGTTTCCGGGTTGCCGAACATCACGCCAATCTTTTCACGTAATTGGTTGATGAATATGCAGCAGCAGTTGGTTTTGGAAATGGTGCCAGTGAGTTTACGCAGTGCCTGTGACATTAACCGAGCTTGAAGTCCCATCTTCGAATCACCCATCTCTCCTTCAATTTCCCCTTTGGGTACCAATGCGGCAACCGAGTCAATGACAATTACATCGATTGCTCCGGAACGGATCAGATTGTCGGCAATTTCCAGCGCCTGCTCCCCGTTATCCGGTTGGGAAATCAGTAAGTTCTCGATATCCACGCCGAGTTTGCGCGCGTAATATTTGTCAAAAGCATGTTCCGCGTCGATAATAGCGGCAATGCCGCCTTTCTTTTGGGCTTCTGCTATAATATGAGTCGCCAGGGTGGTTTTACCGGAGGATTCCGGTCCATAAATTTCAATGACGCGGCCTTTCGGTACCCCGCCAATTCCCAATGCAATATCTAAACCAATGGAGCCGGTGGAAATGGAGTCGATTGGCTCAACGGCCGCATCACCTAACTTCATAATGGTACCCTTGCCGTATGATTTCTCCAGTTTGTCCAGGGTGAGCTGCAGCGCTTTTAACTTGTCTTGATTACTCATAACTTTAGTAATTGTTTGTCCAAAGGTAAGGTTTGTATTTTTATTTTACTAATTTTTTTCGTTTTCAGGCAGTTGACAACTTATTGGGGGGTATCAACGGCTTTTTTCCGTTTCGTTCCCGGCATCCGGTTCCGCTCATAATACCGGCACATCCAGGTGATAGGGCATTCCTCACACTTCGGTTTCCGCGCGATACAGACATATCGTCCATGTAAGATGAGCCAGTGATGGGCAATGGCAAGTGTTTCCCGGGGTAAATACCTGACCAGCTGTTTTTCCACCGCCAATGGCGTTTTCGCATCGACCAGCCCGATCCGGTTGGCTACCCGGAACACGTGGGTATCCACTGCAATTGCGGGCGCCTGGTAAATGACCGAAGCAATGACGTTGGCTGTCTTCCGGCCCACGCCCGGCAGTTTTTGCAGATCGTTTACCTCTTCGGGAATAACGCCGTTAAAATCAGCCAGTAGTCTCTGAGCCATGCCAACCAGGTGCTTTGCTTTGTTGTTTGGATAGCTTACGCTTTTGATATAAGTATAGACTTCATCGACCGAGCTGGATGCCAGTGTTTCGGCATCGGGATAGCGTGCAAATAGGGCTGGGGTCACCTGATTGATCCGTTTATCCGTGCATTGGGCCGAGAGTATGACGGCCACGAGCAGCTCATACGGGTTGCGGTAATTCAGCTCGGTCTGTGCATCCGGATTATGTGTGGAGAAATAGTCCACAAACGCGCGGTAACGGTCTTTTTTGAGCATAGCCAAACTTACCGAAAAGCCAGTTTATTTCCAACGCCAAATGTAAAGATCCGGCGGAAAAACCAACCGTTGTTGGGAAGATCAATGCGCCTGCTCCGATTGGGTGTGGCGGATTGGCAAACCCCGCGTAGGAAGGTCACGTTGTTCAGCGCGGTCGGTGATTATTGGAATAAGCAAGGACTTTGTGAATGCTTTCCTCCCGTGGTTTCCGTAGCAGCGCATCCATGCGGTACTTAAGAAAATCATAAAACACCTTGTCATCAGCGTCAAGTTGGGGTTTTTCCTGGCTTAATGTTTTGATGACAACATGTGTAGGAGCTGTTTTAGTAGTATCTGTTTCTGTCATAAGCCGTTGTTTGGCATGTATAACGTATAACGCCATTAACGGATGAATAGTATGATAGCGGCCGTTTTTTGGTTGCTTTTATCTACTTACGGCCTTTTGACACGGCCGCTTCGGCCAATTGGATTGCTTTATACGCATTAACCACCCCCCCAGTCACGCAGATGTCGTTCATGGACACACGCATATTCCGGCCATCTGGCCCGGTTACCTTTACGCGCTGATTGACCCGTGTTACCGATTGCATAATGATGCGCTTGACCTCGGTAGCCGGCAATTCAGGATAATAAGAACGGATCAAGGCGGCCAGCCCCGCTACGACAGGGGCAGCCATACTGGTACCCTGCTGGTCTTCATAGGTAGACCCCGGCATGGTGGAATGGATCTTAACCCCCGGAGCAAAAACATCCACGGACCGGCGGCCGTAATTGGAGAACGAAGCAACCAGGTCGCCATCGTTAGTCCATTGACTGGCTCCCACTTCAATCCAGGTTGGGGCCTCGCCTTTGTTTATGCCCAGGCTATCCACATAATTCCGGTTTGGAAAATTGGGGGTTTCATCATTGTTTTGGCCATCATTGCCCGCCGCGTGCACTAACAGTACGTCGTTTTCTGCTGCAAACCGGACCGCGTCATCCACCGCCTGCTTATCCTTGCCAAACGCTTTTCCGAAACTCATATTAATGACTTTCGCGCCGTTTTCTACGGCGTAGCGGATCGAATTAGCAACGTCTTTGTCCCGTTCGTCGCCGTCGGGAACGGTGCGCAATACCATGATACGCACATTGTCCGCCACCCCTTTGATGCCGATATCGTTGTCGCGGACGGCTCCAATGATACCTGCGACGTGCGTGCCGTGATCGGCATCGGGACCGGTGACATCGGCATTGCCATAGTACCGGTCACTGCTATCCTCATAATCGTCGCCCACGATATGGCGGGGATCGAATTCTTTGTTGAGGTGGTAGTTTACCTGGTTATTAAAATACTCCACCCCTTCGGTGACCTGTTTGTAAAATTTCGAAAAGTCAGGTTCGTCCTTTAATTCCTTTTTAATCACGTGCAACGCCATTCTTTCGAGGTCGCCATTGGATTTATAAGCATCGAAGTCGGCAGCCGTAGGATTTTCCTTGCCAATCTTATTGACAATAGAGTCTACAGCACGTTTTAGACCCAGGTAGCTGATCTGTCCCATCCGGGCCTCCTGTGTTTTGTTGGCATAATAGGTGACCATCTTTTGGTATTCGGCAAATTCGCGGCGCTCTTCGCCATCAAGGGCAGTGGAGGGCAGTACCGATACATACCTGGGTTCCAGTTCACGGACAAGGCGGGTTACTTCGAGGTTATCGTAATGTACGTTTTCGCCGTTTGCATTACCAATGAAATTCCAGCCGTATTTATCGTTTATGTAGCCATTTCCGTCCGCATCGCTGCCTGTAGCTGCACTATCCTGCACATTGACCCAGATGACATCCCTAAGGTCTTCGTGTTGGACATCAACGCCACCATCGATTACCGCAACGACAACCGGTGTGCTTTCTTTGTCTTTCAATAACAAATTATACGCCTTTTCCGTACTGATACCCATCACACCGTCCTGTTCAAGATCCAGGTTAAACCAGTTTTTTGGGGGGGTGTCTTTGGATTGTCCAAGTGAAGCTAAAGGAATACTAACTGCAAGGAGGAGATTAAGCAAATTTCGAAACGCCATATCGTATGGTACTTTTGGATATCAGCAAATATATTGTAATTACACGAAGTAATTTGTTAAATTATGATAAATCGGCGGGTTAGCGAGCTGCTACTCATGGCTTTTTTGCTGCGCTTCTTTCTTTCGTAGCTCAAAGCCGGTTACGGCATTTTTACTCGCCCTGGAGGAGGCAAAGATAGCACCAATCGTTAAGAGAATTACGATGATAATCCCCCATATGCCCTTCCGTTTATCCTGTTTTACAAGCCAGATAAGAAAGGCGATCAGCGGAATGGCAAAAATCAAAATGAAAAACCAACTGGTTGATGTCATCAGCTTAAAATTGTAATATGACCTGCGACAGCGCGGGCGAATAAACAAAGGTCGGAAGAAAACTGACGGTATCCAAATGCGATTAGCGGCATATGCACCGGAGCGGCATTGTTTTTGTTAAATGTTTAACAAATCTTGTGGAAAAAGAAAATTGTTTCATATTTTTGCATCTTACATTACGGTTTTGACTGTAATACAATTTAAAATGAACACAAAAAAAATCATATTGTCCGCTCACATGTTTTGCTCGCAGCACAGCATTAATGGCCTTTTTTGTGAATTTTATACTGCCGAAAGACCGGTGCTCCGGCTCCGACGACCCATATTGCCCCGGGCTTAGTAAGTGGGGCATTCCTCTCCAAGTGTATGGCATAAAGTCCGATTGCCGTACAATACCAACGAGTTTAATGTATTCTTTTCGTACTGAAACACAACTGATGTTGATCGTTTCTAATTTTTGGGGTCGTTTATTCCAATGGAAATTTCAGATTTTGTAATTATACCTGCAACCGACCAACATGTCGGGTATGCACAGCAGATCTGCGACGAGATGGCCGAATCAGCCAAGGCGCGCGGGACGGGGATTGCTCGCCGCAGTCCTGAATATGTTGCCAATAAAATGCAGGAGGGTAAGGCTGTTATCGCTTTACGCCGGGACGGCACCTGGGCAGGCTTCTGCTACATCGAGACATGGAGCCATGGTGATTTTGTGGCCAACTCCGGTCTGGTAGTCAATCCTGAATTTCGGAAGGTGGGGTTGGCTAAAGCCATAAAAAAGCGTATCTTCGAGCTCTCTAGGGAAAAGTATCCCAAAGCCAAGATCTTTGGACTCACTACGGGATTGGCAGTGATGAAGATTAATTCCGATTTGGGATATGAGCCGGTTACCTATGCGGAACTCACACAGGACGAGGAATTCTGGAAAGGTTGCCAAAGTTGCGTCAACTACGATATCCTGACCATGAAGCAGCGTAAAAACTGTATGTGTACGGCCATGTTGTGGGACCCGGTGGAAAAGGAGAAGGAGCTGCGTGA
Organism: Parapedobacter lycopersici; assembly: GCF_040395035.1. Classification (GTDB taxonomy): domain Bacteria; phylum Bacteroidota; class Bacteroidia; order Sphingobacteriales; family Sphingobacteriaceae; genus Parapedobacter; species Parapedobacter lycopersici_A. The sequence continues at coordinate 13,657 of NZ_JBEBRB010000020.1, forward strand.
GCGCATTGAGATGAAAGCCAAGGCGAAAGAACGACTGAAACAGATCACAAAGAAATCATCGCTGCTAAAACGGATTGAGGCAAAACTCTGGAAGTCGACTAAAAAAATGGTCTCGGCATTTATTACCCGTCATCCGAGGACGGTGTAATGGATCGAATTATACTAATTTTATAAATTGCCCCGTTTGGGGCACTGCTTAATGTAAAGTAAATGAAGAAAGTTGTATTAGCATTCAGTGGAGGGTTGGACACCTCGTTTTGCTGCATTTATCTATCCCGGGACCTGGGACTGGAAGTCCACTCCGTTATTGTCAATACGGGCGGATTTTCTGAGGAAGAACTGGCGCAGATCGAGTCGCGGGCGTATGCATTGGGTGTAAAATCACATGCGGTGGTCGACGAAACACAGCGTTATTACGAAAGCAGTATCAAATACCTCATTTTTGGCAATGTACTTAAGAATGCCACATACCCGCTTTCGGTAAGCGCTGAACGGGTAAGCCAGGCAACTGCAATTGCCAACTATGCCAAGAAAATCGGTGCGGAATACGTCGCTCATGGTAGCACCGGCGCCGGAAATGACCAGGTACGGTTTGATATGATTTTCAATACCCTGATCCCGAATGTGGAGATCATCACGCCGATACGGGACCTCAAACTGAGCCGGGAGGCCGAAATTGAATACCTGCATAAGCACGGTGTTGAATTTAATGCGGAAAAGGCTAAATATTCGATCAACAAAGGAATCTGGGGTACATCTGTCGGCGGGAAGGAAACACTGACGTCACATGATACGCTGCCGGAGGAGGCCTGGCCAACCCCGGTTACTTCGACACAGTCGCGGCGTATCACGCTTGATTTTGAAAATGGCGAACCCGTGGCGCTGGATGGCAACCGGATTGGCCCGGTGAAAGTCATCCAGGAATTACAGGCCATTGCCCAGCCATACGGTATCGGACGCGATATCCATGTGGGTGACACCATAATTGGCATTAAAGGACGCGTAGGGTTCGAGGCTGCTGCTCCATTGATTATCATCAAAGCGCACCATACCCTGGAAAAGCATACCCTCACCAAATGGCAGCTGAGCTGGAAAGACCAGCTGGCGGCGTTTTACGGTAACTGGATGCATGAAGGACAGATGCACGACCCGGTGATGCGCGATATTGAAGCGTTCCTGGAGCGCGCACAGCAGACGGTCAGTGGCAAGGTGTTTGTTGAACTGAACCCCTACCGGTTTACTGTGATCGGAATTGAATCCGCACACGACCTGATGTCGAGCAAATTTGGCAGTTACGGTGAAATGAATAATACGTGGACGGGCGATGACGTGAAGGGATTCTCCAAGATATTTGGTAACCAGGTGTCTATTTGGCACAAAGTGAACGGAAAGTAAAAAGAAATGGCAAACATCAAAGTAGGTATTGTTGGCTCTGCGGGGTATACCGGAGGGGAGTTGTTGCGGATACTGATTTACCACCCCCAGGTGGAAATCGTATTTGCCCACAGTGCGAGCAGTGCGGGCCGCAAGCTATCCGATGTACACACTGATCTGCTTGGCGATACGGACTTGCAATTCACCGATCAGGTGAGCAATGAAATTGATGTACTTTTCCTGTGCGTGGGCCATGGTGATGCGCGTAAATATTTAGAAGCGAATCCCGTTGTGCCGCACATTAAGATTGTTGATCTCTCACAGGACTACCGCCTCAGCGCCAATACCACATATCAGGGGAAGTCATTTGTATACGGCTTGCCGGAATTACAACGAGAGATGATTCGAACCGCACAGTACGTTGCTAATCCAGGCTGTTTTGCGACGGGCATTCAGTTGGCGTTACTCCCGTTGGCGGCCAGTGGGTTATTGCCGGAAGAGATCCATATCAATGCTACTACCGGCTCTACCGGGGCGGGCCAGAAACCGACACCTACTTCGCATTTCAGCTGGCGCAGCAATAATCTTTCGGTATATAAGGCATTTGATCATCAGCATTTACAGGAAATCAGCGAGTCGCTGGAGCGGCTACAGCCGGGCTTTCTGCCTGCATCGGACGGATCTTTGCTTCAACGTGCACAGCAACGGATCAATATTATCCCGCAGCGGGGCAATTTTCCGAGGGGGATATTAGCTGCTATATACGTCAATAGCGACCTTTCAGAGGAAGCGGCATATGCGTTGTATACATCCTATTATGCGACGCATCCGTTCACCCATCTTAGCACGGAAAATGTGGATCTTAAACAGGTGGTAAACACCAATAAGTGTATCATTCACCTGGAGAAGCACGATGGTAAGCTGTTTATCATCAGTATCGTAGACAATCTGCTTAAAGGAGCCAGCGGTCAGGCAGTGCAAAATATGAACCTGCTTTTTGGCCTGGATGAAACTGCGGGCCTGCGGTTAAAAAGCGTAGGATTTTAACCCGACCTGTTAGTCATTTCAAGTTATTTATTCGGACGAAACACTTCATCCAGACTTTCGAAAACAGCCCGTTTTGTCTTTTCCAGCTCCATTTTGCTGTGTGCTGCCGATACAAATCCGACCTCGTAACCGGAAGGCCCTAGGTAAATCCCCCTGTTGAGCAGCTCCCGGTGGAAGACTTTGTACAGTTCCATGCTGGAAGGGTCAATATCACTGGCTGCTTTGATTGTTGTTTTGTCGGTAAATGCAAACCAGAAAATAGATCCGACGCTGAATATCCTGCACTTGTAATTTTTGGCCGTAGCATAGCGCTGAATGGCCGCGACAAATTCATCGGTTTTGGTATGCAGGCTTTTATAAAAACCACTGTTTTTGAGTTCGGTAAGCTGGGCAATACCGGCTGCCATGGCCACCGGGTTTCCCGATAGCGTACCGGCCTGATACACCCCCCCGTCCGGAGAAATATGGCTCATCAATTCGTCCGATGCCCCATAAGCACCAACTGGCATGCCACCGCCGATTATTTTTCCGTAGGTAACAATGTCGGGCTGGACTTCATAATACGCTGCTGCGCCGCCGAATCCCAGCCGAAATCCGGTAATTACTTCGTCAAATATCAGCAATGCCTCATGTTCGCGTGTGAGTGTGCGCAGGAAATGAATGTATTCCCTATCCTGCAGCAGTAAGCCATTATTTGCAGGTACGCCTTCAATAATGACTGCAGCGATCTGACCACTAAATTGTGAAAACGCTTCGGTTACGGCGTGCTGGTCATTCAATGGGACGACAATGGTTTCATCAGCAAACGCCCGGGGTACCCCTGCCGATGAGGTTTCACCGAATGTAACCAAGCCCGAGCCTGCTTTAACTAACAGCGAGTCCGAGTGGCCATGATAACAGCCTTCAAATTTAATGATCTTGTCTTTGCGCGTGTAGCCCCGGGCCAGGCGGATGGCCGACATAACCGCTTCGGTGCCGGAGCTGACAAACCTGATCTTCTGAAGGTATTTGTTGTTTTTGAGAATCAGCTCGGCAAGTTCGTTTTCCAGTCGGGTGGGCGCGCCGAAACTCAGGCCATTCTCCATTGTTTTAATTACTTTCTCCCTGATTTTTGGATGATTGTGCCCTAGGATTAACGGTCCCCATGAACAACAGAAATCAATAAATTGATTGCCGTCCGCGTCCCAGATGAAGCAGCCGTCGCCCCGTTCAATGAAGAGCGGTGTTCCATATACCGACTTGAAAGCCCTTACGGGTGAATTTACACCTCCCGGGAAATACTGCTTGGCCTTTTCGTATAACCTAGCCGATGTTTCCCTTGAAATATCGCCCTTTTTGCCGTTATTTACCGTGCCTTCTTCCTGCGTGGAAAAGGCTTTCTTCAATGAATTTAACATGGTTGTTTTGTTAGTTTGCTATAGCCACTTTTTCTCCAGCACTTCTTTGGCATGATAGGTGAGTATTGCGGTGGCGCCGGCTCTCCGGATCCCCGTCAGTACTTCCATGGTTGCCCGTTGCTCATCAAGCCACCCGTTACGGGCCGAGGCTTTTATCATCGCGTATTCTCCGCTGACGTTATAAGCCGCAATAGGCAATTCGAACTTGTCACCAAGCAATTTGATGATATCCAAGTAGGCCAAGGCGGGTTTCACCATTAGGAAATCCGCACCCTCACGCATATCCAGTTCGGCCTCTATTAAGGCTTCCCGCTGGTTGGCGGGGTTCATTTGGTAGGTTTTCTTATCGCCGTGTTTTGGTGCCGAATTAAGCGCGTCGCGGAATGGGCCGTAAAAGGCACTGGCATATTTTGCTGTATACGACATGAGGGACACCGAGGTGAACCCATTATTGTCTAATACGCTTCGGATATGGCCTATCCGGCCGTCCATCATATCGGAGGGCGCGATAATATCCGCCCCTGCCTGTGCATGGGCGAGGGCCATCCTGCCCAGTACTTCCAGCGTTTCATCGTTGAGGATCTCCCCATTTTCCACAATGCCATCATGGCCATCGCTGCTATAAGGATCCATTGCCACATCGGTCACGACACATGCTTCCGGAAAGCGGCTTTTTACTTCGGCAATAGCCCGGAGATAGAGGCTCCCTTCCCGGGTGCTTTCTGTTGCATATTTATCTTTTAACGACTCGTCAATGTTGGGAAATAGGTCAAACGCCTGCAAACCCAGTTCCATGCATTGTTCGATTTCGCGCAACAGGTTGTCGATGGAGTACCGATAAATACCAGGCATGGACGTCACTTCTGATTGGACGTTTGTCCCTTCAATAACAAACAATGGAAAAATAAGATTAGCAGCCGTAATATGGGTTTCCTGCACCATATTACGTATGACCGCAGATTTGCGGTTCCTTCTTGGTCTAATCAACATACCTACAATTATTTTTATTTACGCTCACGGATTGCCATTGCAATAATGCCATGCTGACGCTCACGGAACAATGCCTTCTGCTAATAGTCCAGTCCAAATACAGCTTCGGCCAGGCCAATCTCATCCGGCGAATACGGAAGGCTGTAGGAAAGTCCCAGTTCTTCGATTTTCCGCCCTGTGGAATGGCCAATGCAGATGATCTGCTGTCCGGGTTCTACGAGGTTGTCCGCAAAATATGCCTCCACATTGGAAGGACTGGTGAAGATAAGTACATCGGCATTTGATTTGGAAACGTCGGTGTCAATGCGGGTTTGATAAACCGGCAAATTAATGACTTTAGTGTCCGCGTGGAGTGATTTTTGAATGGTCTCCAGTGAGTCTTTCGCCCGGGGAATCAACACGGTCTTACCAGCCGCTATCGTTGCAAATTCATCGGCAATTTTCTTCATGTCGATGCCCTGCTGTTCGCCCGAAAAGTCCGGGGCATGTCCGTATTGCCGTAACGTCTCTTCCGAACCCCGACCAATAACAGCAAATTTTGTCCGTTTGCTGAGCCGCGGTTCAAGTTTGAAAAAGTTCTCAATACCGTTTTTACTATTGAAGAAAATCCAGTCTACATATTTTAGAATAAAAGGATCAAGCTTATTGATGATGGGGAAGATCCGGATCAGAGACCGTCCATCTACGCTGATACCGTGTTTTGCCATGGCACGGTGGAAGTAGCTGTTTTCGGCTACATCACGCGTGATAAATACCTGGCTTGGTAATTTTCGGCTTTTATTGTATTTGGCGGCTACTCGTTCGGCCAATCCTTCGCTTTCCGTCGCAGTTAAAAACAGGCGATCCGGAAATTCGTCATCTTCGTCGGCTTTGGACGTCCAAACCTCGTATTTGTCGTTGTTTTTCTGGCAATAACAGCCCAGTGGCGCATGGCATCCCGCGTCAAAAAGGCGCAATACCTCACGTTCGACCGCGATGGTTTCCGCAACTTCCGTATCGTGTATTTTTTGAAGGATTTTGTACAGGCTGTGATCACTTTCCCGGATCTGGACGGCCAGCACCCCTTGTGCCGGGGCCGGTATAATTTCGGTGGGCGGCAGTTCTTCTACATGAAAATCGCTGAGGTCGGCACCAATGCGTGTGATGCCCGCTTTAGCCAGCATAATGGCGTCGTAGTCTTCATCACGGAGTTTCTGAATACGGGTCAAGACATTCCCGCGCAGGTCATCGAACTCGAGGTCGGGACGCATGGCCAGTAACTGGGCTTTGCGGCGGTTGGAAGATGTTCCTACAATAGCATTGTGTTTCAGCGCAAGCCGTTTTTTGAAATCGACGCAGTCTTTATGGATAATCAGTAGTTCCGCAGGGTCCTCCCGGCTTGATACAGCCGCGATCGTCAGGCCTTCAGGATGGGCGGTCGGAAGGTCTTTGTGCGAATGCACCGCCAAGTCAATGCCACCACTGAGGAGTTCTTCTTCCAGCTCTTTCGTGAAAAAGCCTTTCCCCTCCAGCTTATCAAGCCGCAGGTGCTGTACAATGTCACCCTGGGTTTTGATGATCTTAAGCTCGGCCGGTACGCCGATTTCGGCCAGTCTATCCTTAATATAGTTGGCTTGCCATAAGGCTAATTCGCTGCCCCGGGTGCCGATAATCAGTGTACGGTCTACAAGTGGGGCCGCCGGTACTTCATTTTCAGTCAAAGGTTCCGCAATTATCATAGCCAAAATTAGTGAATTAAAGCATTATCCGAACGGATATGTCAAAAGATTACCTAGAATATACACGAAATGGGCTGGTGCGATGGATGTGAATCAGTTAAGATCCGTATGGTTTGTCTTTACCAGTATATCCTTTGCCATCACCATGGGCACCTTAATGTATTTCTTTTCCATGTAGTCGATCACTTTCTCCAGCACTTCCCGGGAATTGGCATCCAAGGTGCCTATTTCGTTGGCAAAAACTTCATTAAGTGCCAATGCACGAATTTCCTTTACCTTTTCCGGGACCTGGCGCATGGCCAATTCTACCCGGCGTTGCTTTAGTGCCGGTAAAAAGTCGCGGATATTGTCGGCGATGATCTGCTCGGCATGAACCAGTTCGTCGTAGCGTTCCTGCAGGTTTTTAGAAGCGATGGCCTGTAGGCCGCCAACTTCGATATAATGAACCGGATAATTGTCAAGGATAATGGGGTGGATGTCATTCGGCACCGCCAGGTCCACAATCACCTTTTTGTCGGTTTCTCCATTGAGAAGAGACTGATAAGTGTCCTGATCGATAATGGCTTCGGGGGCTCCGGTACAGGTGATCAGAATATCGAATCCGCCGTTGTAGTTCCCCAGTTCGCTTAGCGGATAGGTTTGTGCATTCAGCTCTGTTCCCAGTGCCTGTGCATTTTCCAGCGTACGGTTAAATACGACGAAATTTGAAAATTTATGTTTGAGTAGGTATTTGGCAATATTCTGGTTGGTTTCGCCGGCTCCGATAATAAGTATCCGTGGGTTTTCGTGCAGTTTGATTTCGCGGAGTTTGCGGTACGCGAGCGAAACGACGGAAACCGGATTGCGGGAGATCCGGGTATGGGTATATACTTCCTTAGCTGTTTTGACCAGGCGTTCCATCATCAGTCGAAGGAAGTCTCCGGTAAAACCACTTTTTCGGCAACGTTCATACGCTTTGCGGACCTGTGCCAGAATTTCCTTTTCACCAACGACCAGACTCTCAAGCGAGCAGGACATGCGGAACAGATGATTCAGTGCGTCCAAACCCTCGTAGGTGGTTACCTGGCCAAGGAAACACTCCAGGCGCTCGGCCGGCACGCAAAAATTAAGGCTGTGCATAAAGTCCTTGATAAAACCCGGAGTCAATTCATGCGGCCCGTAGAAGACGAATTCCACACGATTGCATGTGCCGATGTAAAATATTTCGGGTATATCAAAGCTATGCTTAAGATGAATCAGCCGGCTTTCCAGCTCTTCATTGCAAATCACCAAATTGCCCAAATCTTTCAGCTCAACATGCTTATGGGTGAATGCTATGACTTTGAGATTTTTCAAGGTTGTATTCCGCTCACTTAATTTTTCGGTAACAAAAGTACAACATATGGTACCAGTAGTATGTCAAAAATGTGTCAAACACAGATATTTAGAATGTTTATAAATTAAGTGGTTTTTGTGAAATTATGCTTACCTTTGCCCCCATCATATAGGGGTGCCTTGTTTGGTTCAATCAAACACAAATTAAGGCTGAGATTATACCCATCCCGATATATATCGGGAGCACCTGATCCGGATAATGCCGGCGTAGGGAAGGTAAGTTAAATAAGGACAACCACTGCGAACCCCTTGCAGTAGTTATGTTTAACTAAAAAATAATAGTTTAAATGATTAAAAATTTAATCGCAACCAGTGCGTTTTTCGTGCTAATGGGTACTGCTTTGGCTCAGCATTCGCTCACTGTCGAAGTCGTTTCCAATGAAAATGATGAGGTTTTAAGCGGTGCTTCCGTACAGTTAACGGGCACCCTGTCCACTGTTCATACCGATCAATCCGGTTTGGCGGTATTCCGTAACGTCGCCCCGGGAACTTATAAAGTGCAGGTCAGCTTTGTGGGATTTCATACCCAGGCCCGCGAGGTTACCGTTAGTGACAACGAGCAAACCCGCTTTTCAATGCGGCGCAGCAATGTGCTCACGGATGAAGTGATTGTTCGGGCCACCCGGGCCAGCGAGCAGACGGCCACGACCTATAAAAACATCAGTAAGGAGGATATCGCTAAAAATAATATCGGGCAGGACCTGCCTTTTCTGCTCAATCAGACGCCATCAGTGGTCGTTTCCTCCGATGCCGGTGCGGGGGTCGGTTACACGGGTATGAGCATCCGGGGAAGCGACGCCACACGGGTAAACGTAACGATAAACGGCATTCCGTTAAATGACTCTGAGAGTATGGCCGTGGTGTGGGTAAATATGGCTGACTTCGCTTCTTCGGTAGATAATATCCAGATTCAGCGGGGCGTTGGAACGTCCACTAACGGGGCGGGTGCATTCGGTGGGAGTATCAATATTCAGACAACCACGCTTAATGAGGAACCTTACGCGGAACTGGACAATTCGCTCGGATCATACAACACGTTGAAAAACACGGTCAGGTTGGGTACGGGGCTTATTAACAATAAATTCAGCTTCGACGGCAGGCTTTCGCGAGTCAAGAGCGATGGCTACATAGACCGGGCATCATCCGACCTGAAATCCTTCTTTTTAAGCGGCGCCTGGCATGGTGAGCGCAGTCTCCTGCGGGCCAACGTGTTTTCAGGAAAGGAACGTACCTATCAAGCCTGGAACGGCGTGCCGGAAGCTTTGCTGGCAACAGACCGGACCTACAATGAATTTACCTATGAAGGTCAGACTGATAATTATACGCAGACCCATTATCAGCTGCACTATTCCAATGCACTTGCCGACAATCTGACATTGAACACGGCGCTGCACTACACCAGAGGCGCGGGATATTATGAAGAATACCGGGAGGGGGATGAATTCAAATCCTATGGGTTGGACGACGTGACTATCGGCGGAGAAACGATTTCAGCGACCGATCTGGTTCGCCGCAGGTGGCTTGATAACCATTTCTACGGACTTACTTATTCACTTAACTACCAAACCGGCGTTAATTTGAATCTTACGCTTGGGGGCGCATACAATGAATACCGCGGCAAGCATTTCGGTGAGGTGATCTGGGCACAATACGCATCGAATAGCACATTGGGCGACCGGTATTATGAAGACGATGCGGTAAAAAAAGATTTCAATGTTTTCGGTAAAGCCGAGTACCGTATCGATCGCCTTAACCTTTTTGCGGATTTCCAGTACCGCCGTGTGGCATACACCTTTTTAGGATTCGATCGTAACCTGATCCAGCTTGATCAAACGGATTACCTCAATTTCTTCAACCCTAAGGTTGGGGTAAGTTATCAGTTTGATAACAACAGTAACGTATACGCATCGTTAGCCATTGGTAACAAAGAGCCGATCCGTAAAGACTATACGGAATCGTCAACCAACAGTCGGCCCCGGCCCGAGCACCTCAAAAATATCGAAGCGGGGTACCGCATAACGGGACGCAACTTTAATCTGGGAGCCAACGGTTATGCCATGCTGTACCGTGACCAGCTTATTGTAACCGGACAGATTAATGATGTAGGCAGTGCAATCCGGCAAAATGTGCCCGATAGTTACCGTCTCGGCCTTGAACTGGATGGGCAATGGCAGCCTGTTAGGCCACTTACCTGGTTGGTCACGGCCGCAGTAAGCCGCAATAAAATCAGGAATTTTACAGAGTACGTCGACCTGTATGACTACCAGAGCCAACAGGAATTTTTTTACGAAAGCACAAACATCGCCATGTCCCCATCGTTTGTTGGCTCCAGTGAACTGGCCTATCGGCCGTTCACCAATGCCGAGATCGCCTTAATAAGTAAATACGTGTCCCGCCAGTACCTGGATAATACCTCGACTGTGGAACGGAGCCTGGATGCCTTTCTCGTCAACAACGTAAGGCTGGCCTATAACACGAAATTTAAGGGGATAAAAAATGTGGGTCTCACCCTGCTGATCAATAATATCTTCCGTGAAAAATATGAAGCAAATGGCTATACTTGGGGGTATATTAATGAAGCTGGTGCCCGTGAGCATTTCAATTATTATTTCCCGCAGGCAACCGCTAATTTCTTATTGGGACTGAACCTGAAATTCTGATAAAACGATTTTGGAAACTTATTGTTGGTTTTACTGGTAAGTACTTATTACTTTTACGGAAAACTTATGCGGTATGACGAACACATTTAAACTGTTGGGAGTGGCTTCGACATTCATGGTGCTGGCGACATCATGCAATTCGTCTCCCAGTACGGACGGGCAAAATGCCGGTGCCGATTCGACGCTTGCGCCAGTCGAAACCAATGCTCCGAACAGCGACTATCAACCGGCTTTTGCGGGACAAACCCGTGTCGGTGGCGTAAAAACAGCCACTGATTATGCGGTTACCATACTCAGTGAAGCATTGGAAAGCCCCTGGGGAATTGCTGCCCTGCCGGATGGCCGCTTTTTAGTTACCGAAAAAGCAGGCACCATGCGGATCGTTGCGCCAGATGGTGCGCTGGGTGAAGCCATCGGAGGCTTGCCGAAAGTGAATGCGGATGGACAGGGGGGGTTACTGGGCGTCACTATTGACCCGGGTTTTGAATCAAATCGCATGGTCTATTGGACCTTTTCTGACAATACATCGAACGGCACAGTTACGGCAGTAGGCAAAGGCAAGCTGTCGGCCGATGAACGAACAATGGAAAATGTACAGGTAATATACCGTGCTTCCCCGGCCTATGATGGCAGGCTGCACTACGGTTCACGCATCCTGTTCGACGGCACGGGTAACATTATCCTGAGTACGGGAGAACGCTCTGACCTGGAAACCAGGCCGCAGGCCCAGGACCTCAAATCGGGACTGGGCAAGGTCATCCGGATTACCAAAGACGGAAACCCGGCCCCGGGCAACCCATTTGAAGGACGCGCGGATGCACGGCCGGAGATTTATTCTTATGGCCACCGGAATGTGCAGGGGCTCGCCATCCACCCGGAAACAGGAGACCTGTGGGAAGCCGAGTTCGGCCCGCGCGGAGGAGATGAAATCAATCGGATCGAGGCGGGGAAAAATTACGGATGGCCCACCATTACCTATGGTATTGAATATAGCGGCAAAAAAATCGGTGACAGCATCCAGCAACAGGAGGGGATGGAACAGCCCGTATATTACTACGATCCTTCGATTTCGCCCAGCGGCATTACGTTTTATGCAGGAAATGCTATTCCCGAATGGCAAAACAACTTATTTGTTGCCTCGTTAAGTGGCACCCACATTGCGCGGCTGGTGATTGAAAATAACAAAGTCGTGGGTGAGGAACGCCTGCTTGCAGACCAAGGCCAGCGTTTCCGCGCCATTATCGAAGGGGTGGATGGCGCGCTTTATGCCATTACCGATGGAGGAAGGTTGTATCGCATTGGCAAAAAATAACACGCTGGATCATTGAGGGCCGTAATCCAACGGGTGACCGAGGCCTCCTGTGCCGTGGAAGGCCGTATTACGGGGGCGATCAGGGAAGGGTTTCTGGTGCTCGTCGGGATAACAGCGGACGACGGCCGGGAAGACTTGGAATGGCTGGCACAGAAGATAGCCAACCTGCGTGTTTTCGGTGACGACCAGGGGCTGATGAACAGGTCCCTCCATGATATTGACGGCCACATTTTATTGATCTCGCAGTTCACGCTTTTTGCACAGACGAAAAAAGGCAACCGACCGTCTTTTATCCGTGCGGCTAAACCAGACCAGGCCATTCCGTTATACGAGGAGCTGGCAGCTTGCCTTTCCAGTCATCTCGGTAAGCCAGTGGAAAGAGGGGTGTTTGGTGCAGACATGAAAATTTCGCTGGTAAATGACGGTCCCGTAACCATCATTATGGACACCAAAGACAGGGAGAATCACTAAGGCCGGTCGCCATACCGGTCACATCATCTTTAAATACAAAAACGTGACGATCAAAGAAGCACAATTGCGGGTAGACCAATGGATTAACACAACGGGCGTCCGCTACTTTAACGAATTAACCAATACGGCTATGCTGATGGAAGAAGTGGGTGAGGTAGCCCGGATCATGGCGCGGAAGTATGGGGAACAATCGTTTAAAAAATCCGATGAACAGGTGGACCTGGCCGATGAATTGGCCGATGTATTATTTGTAGTGGTCTGCCTGGCCAACCAGACCGGTATTGACCTTACCGACGCGCTTGAAAAAAACTTCGCCAAGAAAGCCATTCGCGATGGCGAGCGGCATAAAAACAACGAGAAGCTGAAATAGCATTTAAGGAACAGGTCCTTCGATATCCCTTAAACCACATTGCGCCGGTTTTAAAAAAGGCGTGTCAGTTCATCGAGGCTACGGATGCTTTGCGTAACATATTCCGGAACAGTGGCGTCGCAGGGGTTGAAATAAATGGCATCCATGCCCACACGCTGGGCTCCCTGTATATCCGCTTCTAGGCTATCGCCTATCATGACGCTTTTCGCAATATCCGTGTTTGCATGCTTCACGGCATAATGGAAAATCTCCGGATGCGGTTTGTGTACGCCAACCAGTTCGGAGATCACCATAGTGTTGAAATATTTCTTCAGGTCACACTTGACTACCTTAACCTGCGCAGCGTCATTAAACCCATTTGAAATAAGGTGCAGGGTGTATTTTTCTTTCAGGTACCCAAGCGTCTCATGGCTATGTGGGAAAAGGTTCGTTTTCTGCGGGCACAAGCGGAGGTAATCCGTCTCAAATGAACTTGGAAACAGTTTCGGGTCAATTCCCAATTCCCTGAATGTGTCGGCGAAACGAGCCTCCCGGAGCTCTTTTTTGCTTATTTTCCCGTGATGGTACATCGCCCAGAGACGATGGTTGTTCCGGTTATAGGTTTCAATAAACCGGTCGGGAGCATGGATTCCGAGGTTACGGAAATGGTAGATGTCAAAAAGTTCCATCAGGGTTTCTTCCGCATTTTTTTCGAAGTCCCAGATCGTGTGATCCAGGTCGAAGAAAATATCCGTTTTATTCCGTGGTTGCACGGGGCAAAGATAATACATTCTGTGCCGGCCACCCTGGCCAATTTTCTTAATATTGTCATAATGTAGCCCATCATTTGTTTTTAACGGCTATAAATCGATACTTTTGTGATTGCCTTTCAGGAGTTTAATATGCGGAAACCAATAGTGTTGTTTTATTTCCTGCTTTTTTATGCTTCAGCACAGTTAGTCTGGTGGGGCGTGCTGCTTATTGAGACCCAGCCACACCGGAAGTCGATGATTATTGGCGAGGGAATTTTTTTTATGGTGATTTTCCTCGTCGGGGCATTGAAATTGAAAAAGGCCTTTGTGCGGGAACATAAACTCCAGAAGCAACAGCAGAACTTCCTGCTAGCCGTTACCCACGAACTTAAGTCGCCTTTAGCTTCCATCAAACTGTACATCCAAACCATCCTAAAGCGCGATTTGAACAAAGAACAGCAGGAACAGTTTTTATCCAATTCGTTAAAAGACATTGAACGGCTGGACGACCTCGTGGGAAATGTGCTTATTGCTACCAAGCTGGAGGGTATCCGGCCTAATTTTCCAAAGGAAGATATTAACCTGACCGAGCTGGTACAGCATGTGTCCGACCGGCTGCAGATCCATTCCTGCACTTCACAGGTCATCAAGACCGAGTTGGAACAAGAGGTGTATATCGAAGGCGACCGGTTTGCCCTGACTAATGCGGTAACTAACCTTATTGAAAATGCAGTGAAGTATTCACCACCCTGCGCCCATGTATTTGTCCGGTTAGCAAAAGACAATGGAAATGTCCTGTTTTCAGTGGCCGATCATGGTATCGGAATAAAGGAAGAGGAAAAGAAGCGTATTTTCAATAAATTTTACCGGGTAGGACAGGAAGAAACCCGAAAAACAAAGGGTACGGGTCTGGGATTGTATATTGTGAAGACGGTATTGGAAAAACACCAAGCGCAGATTAAAGTAAGAGACAATAGCCCCTCAGGAAGCGTTTTTGAAGTCATATTTAATAACCATTATGCAGCAAACTAAGCAACGGATTTTATTGGTGGAAGATGAGGAACACCTATTGGAAGCCATTAAACTCAACCTGGAGTTGGAGGGATACCGGGTGTCTACAGCCACCGACGGTAAAAAAGCCCTGAAGGTATTTAAAGAAGAACGGTTCAACTTGGTCATACTGGACGTCATGATTCCCGAAATCGACGGATTCCAGGTGGCAGAAACGATACGGCTGCAGAATTCGGAAGTGCCTATTATGTTCCTAACTGCTAAAAACAGCAGCGAGGATCGCATCACCGGTCTTAAGAAGGGAGCGGATGATTACCTGGTAAAGCCGTTTAACCTGGAAGAATTGATTCTACGGGTGGGCATCCTGGTGCGCCGCGGTATGAAAGGGGAGGAGCTCAAGGAACTCAATTCGTATCAGATCGGCGACAAAACCATCTATTTCAATTCCTATGAACTCCACCACGCCGATGGAACGGTCACATCATTGACTAAAAAGGAGACCATGTTGCTCAAATTGCTGATTGAGCGCCGTAACGAAGCCGTTTCCCGCGAACAGATACTTGAAACGGTTTGGAATTATGATGTTTACCCTTCCACCCGGACCATTGATAATTTCATCCTCACGTTCAGAAAGTATTTCGAACCTGATCAGAAACACCCGGTTTACTTTCATTCAATACGCGGGGTAGGGTATAAGTTTACCGATAATCCCCAGTAGCTATGATGACGACAAAAGTACGTATCGTCGTATTATTGCTTGCTTTACTGTTGTTAATCTATGCCATTTATGCCCATGTTTACCAGTCGGTCGCACTTATCATAGGCGGAATGGGGTACCTAATCTGGAGCCATTTCAGGGAAGGCACAGTCTTCCTCGCCTCGCAGGCTTTCCAGCAACATGATTTTGAAAAAGCGCGGCGGTTGCTCGCAGATATAAAGAAGCCCGAGTACCTGCGTAAAAAAAGACGGAACTATTACGAGTTCATGAGTGGCAACCTCGCGTTAAAAGCGGGCGATTACGACGCGGCTGAAAGGCATTTCCAGATTGCTTCAAGGCTGCCTTTCCGCAGGCCCAATGACAAGGCCATTATCCTGGTAAACCTGGCTAATATTAATCTTCATAAAAAGGATTATGAACGGGTCAGGGCCTACATCGCAGTGGCCCGTAAACTGGAAGTAACCTCGCGAATAGCACAGATCATTAACAAAATAGAAAACGAAATACCTAAAGACCAATCGTGACAAACAAACTGCAGAATGATTTATTGATACGTGCTGCCTTTTCGCAGCAGACGGAACGCCCGCCTGTATGGATGATGCGCCAGGCTGGCCGGTTTATGAAGGAATACTGGGAAATCAAAAATAAGTACTCCTTTCTCGAAATGTGCAAAACACCGGAGATTGCCGCGGATGTTACCATGCTTCCTGTGGATTTGCTGGGTGTAGACGCCGCTATTCTATTTTCCGACATATTGGTTACCCCCGAGGCGATGGGTGGCATATTGAGCTTTGAAGATGGAGTAGGTCCCCGGTTTGCTAATCCGGTCAGGGACAGGGCGGGGGCGGAAGCCCTGCAAACCGAGGTGCTACCTAAGCTGCAATACGTGGCGGATGCAATAAAGGTGATCCAGCAGCGGCTACAGGGCCGCATTCCGCTGATCGGTTTTGCGGGGGCGCCATTCACCGTGCTAAGCTACCTGGTGGAAGGGGGATCTTCCAAAGATTTTAAGCGGACTAAGCTGCTCCTGAACAACGAGCCCGAGCTGGCGCACCTGCTGCTGCAGAAAATTACAGATGTCACGGTAGCTTACCTGAACATGCAGATTGCGGCGGGCGTAAATGCGGTGCAGCTCTTTGATAGCTGGGCGATGGCGCTGTCGTGGGATGACTATCGGCATTTTGCGCACCGATATAATACGGAAATTATTGCCAAAATCGACCGGAAAGATATTCCTGTGATCTCGTTCTGCAAAGGAAGTTCTGTGTTTGCACCACTGATGGCGGAGGCGAATCCCGATGTTGTGTCGGTTGACTGGAATGCAGACCTGCGCCAGCTCAAAGACCGCCTGCCGAAAAGCGTGGCCGTACAAGGGAATTTAGATCCCTTTGTGCTGTACGCGGATAAACGTGTAATCAAAACCAAAATAACCGAATTGTTCGAGCGGATGCGCGGGCAGCCGGGGTTCATCTTTAATTTAGGACACGGCATCATGCCGGATATTCCGTTTGATCACGTAAAGTACGCCGTTGAAGTGGTGCGGGAATTCCGGTATTGATATCCTCCGGATAAATACAGGGAATGATGATATACCTTTACGCTAAAGCCATACACATCATCTTCGTCATCTGCTGGATGGCCGGCTTATTTTATATCGTCAGGCTATTCATCTACCATACCGAGGCGAGGCAAAAAAGAACGGAGGAATACGCCGTATTGCACCGGCAGTTTATGGTAATGGAACACAAATTGTGGTGGATCATTACCACCCCTTCTATGTACCTGGCCGTTTTGGCCGGTCTGGCTATGTTAGCCGATGCCCCGGGCCTGCTTCAGGCAGGCTGGCTGCACGTGAAGCTCGTTTTTGTATTGGGGCTCATTGGCTACCATTTCGTTTGCCAGCGGATCATGTATCAATTGAAATCGGAGCAGAGTAGCTGGACGTCCAACCGGCTGAGGATGTGGAATGAACTGGCAACGGTGTTGCTATTTGCCATCGTTTTTGCTGTTGTACTTAAAAGTGCGGTTAATTGGATTTATGGTGTAATCGGCCTCCTGCTACTGGCCATTATGCTCATGGTTGCCGTCAAGTGGTATAAGAAATTCCGGGATCGGAAATCCGGGTAGCCCTTTGCCCCACGGCAACATTTAGAGCATTTTTTGCTTCTTGAACCAATCAACGGCGTCGTCAATCGCCTGCGCAACCGGGCGGAAGCTGATGTGCAGCTCTTCCCGTGCCTTCCTGTTCGTATAATAGTTATGTACGCAAAGAATCTTCATATTTGTGGATGACAGGGCTGTCTTTATCCCTATGGTCCGCAGCAGATCGCCGATATAGCCTATGCCGATAAGCAACAGCTTAGGCAGGCACACCAGCAACGTCCGCTGGTTTGTCTGTTGTGCTAATAGGGAGAAAAACTGCCGATAGCTTAGGTTTTCGCCAGCTAACAGGTAGGCCTCCCCGCTTTTTCCGGCCGTCAATGCTTCCACCGTTCCACGCGCAACATCGTCGACATGCACAAAATTTTTTCCACCAGGTGGGTGAAAGACAACCCGCTTGCCATATCCCATACGGATAATTGCGCCTGAACTTGGCTTGCTGTCGTAAGGACCGAGCATAAAAGTCGGACTTACGACCACGACTTCGATATTCCCCGTGGCGGACATTGCCACATACTGTCCCTCCAGCTTGCTTTTAGCGTACCACGCGCTGGCAAACGGTTCACGAGGCGGCAAGGTCTCGTCACCAGGGGTCGTCAGCGATCCGTAGCCAAATGTATTTGCCGTACCAACGTAAACCACACGCTTAATGCCGTTCGCTATAGCAGCCTGAATAATATGTTCCGTACCGGTGACGTTGATCAGCGAATAATCGGCATACCGCAGTAGGTTTTGACTGGTAGAGGCCGCGCAGTGGATGATGTAATCGCAATTCGCTGCCACGCGCATGACACATGCGCTATCGGTGATATCGCCGGGTATTAACTGGAGTTTTGGATGAGCGGGCAGGAGGAATTTACGCGGATCCCGGATCAGTCCGGTTACCCCGTAGTCCTGGGCGAGTAGTTGGACGATGATGTTGGTGGCCAACAACCCATTGGCTCCGGTAACCAATACATTCATGTGCGGTTAATTTCTTTTTTTATGGCATTGGTGAGTAAGGGTAGCCGGATGTAGACTGGTAAAAACTTCATCACCATCCAGGTAAGCTTATTGGCCCAATTCAGCATAATCAACGTATCCCGTCGAAACAATTGCCGGATGGCGATTTCTGCCACCCTTTCCGGAGGCAGCAGTCCCATAGACGCAAATAATCCCTGTTTTTGCAATCGGGCGGATGAGTCGGCATTGGTCATCATCGGTCCGGGATTGACTACGCTGAAAAACACATTGCTGCCGGCAAACTCCTGATACAGCCCCCGGGTAAAATTATGTACAAAAGCCTTAGAAGCTGGGTAAACGGTTTTGTAACCGATGGGGCTATAAGCTGCCACGCTGCCCACGTTAAGTACAAATGCCTGGTTGCGTTTGATCAGGTTGGATAACAACTGATGGGTAAGCAGTGAAGTCGCCCTGATATTGAGCTGGATAATGCGATCCAGGTAATCAATGGATACATCCTGGAAACTCTGCGTTCCTCCGCATCCGGCGTTATTGATGAGTACATACAATGGAAAATGAGCGTTTACCCAGTTGGCCAACGCCACAATATTTTCCTTCTGCGTCAGGTCGGTCTCAAAAACGTGGGCTTCCTGCCCCAGCTCGGATACCTGATTGGCTACAAAAGGCAATCCTTCATTGGGCAGGCTGACCAGGATGAGGTGGAATTTTCTTTTGGCCAGTTCCAGTGCGAAGGCCTTTCCAAGCCCCTGGCTGGCCCCTGTAATCAGGGCGTATTGCTTGCCATTTTCCGCTGAATGATTTTCCATTATGCCTTATGTGCCTGCAAGTAAATAATTGTTTGGCACATTTACAAGATTTTGCGCTTACGATATTTTCTCCCACTGGATACCGGCTTCCTTTCGGAAAAGGTAATCCCGGAGTAGCATATGCTCGCCGCTGTCCAACTGTGGGTCATTATGGAAAACCTCGATTACGCTATTGCGCACTTCGGTCAGCAAGGCCTGGTCGGTGGTTAGATCGGCCAGTTTGAGGTCCAGCACGCCGCTCTGCTGGGTGCCGGCCAGGTCACCCGGGCCGCGAAGCTGCAAATCCACTTCGGCAATTTCGAAGCCGTCATTTGTGCGGACCATGGTCTCCAGCCGAAGCTTACTTTCTTTGGTTAACTTATTTCCGGACATGAGGACACAATAGGACTGTGCCGCCCCACGTCCCACCCGCCCACGTAGCTGGTGTAGCTGCGATAGGCCGAAGCGTTCAGCGTTTTCGATGACCATCACCGAAGCATTAGGTACATCCACCCCTACTTCGATGACTGTGGTTGCCACCATAATCTGCGTCTCCCCACGGATAAACCGCTGCATCTCAAACTCCTTGTCTTTGACAGGCATCTTCCCGTGGACGATGCTGATGCGGTACCGCGGTAATGGAAATTCCTGCTGTAACGTTTCCAGGCCGGCTTCCAGGTACAGTAGGTCCATTTTTTCGCTTTCCTTAATGAGCGGGTATACGATATATACCTGACTGCCTTTGGCGATTTCTTCTTTCAGTAAGCCGAACATCCGGAGTCGGCTATGTTCATATAGATGCGTCGTTTTAATGGGTTTGCGCCCTGCTGGGAGCTCATCGATCACGGAGCTGTCAAGATCCCCGTAAAGGGTCATTGCCAGGGTACGCGGAATCGGCGTGGCCGTCATGACCAGCATGTGGGGCGGGATATCATTCTTGCGCCACAGTTTTGCGCGTTGTTCTACACCGAAACGATGCTGCTCATCGATAACCACAAGCCCGAGATTCTTAAATTTCACGGCATCCTCGATTAATGCATGCGTACCCACCAGAAGCGATAACGAACCATCCTCCAGCTGTGTATGGATAATCCGGCGATCTTTCCTGGCTGTAGAACCGGTAAGCAGCTGTACCGAAGCGATCCCTTCACCCAGCAGCTTTTTGATGCTGTGGTAATGTTGCTGGGCCAGAATTTCCGTGGGTGCCATGAGGCAGGCCTGCAGCCCGTTATCGGTAGCCAGGAGCATACTCATTAATGCTACCACTGTTTTTCCACTGCCCACATCGCCCTGGACAAGGCGGTTCATCTGTGCCCCCGAGGCCGTATCCCGACGGATTTCCCGAACGACACGTTTTTGCGCATTCGTTAAATCAAACGGCAACCTTTCGTAGTAAAACCGGTTAAACTTTTCTCCTACCGAATCAAAACGGTGTCCCTTGAAGCGCTGGGTATTCAGCAGTTTATTCTTCAATAACTTCAGCTGAATAAAAAACAATTCATCGAATTTGAGCCTGTGGACAGCACGGTGTAGTACCTGCTGGTTGGCGGGAAAATGAATGGCTTCGAGGGCCTGTGGTAGCGGCATTAACCCGTGCCGGCGCAGTAGGTATTCCGGGAGCGTTTCCCGGAACTGTGCCGCAATGGCCTCCAACAGGGCAACCTGTAATTTCTGGATACCTTTGCTGTCCAACGATAATTTCTTCAGTTTTTCAGTTGAATTATATACCGGCTGCAGGCTCATATTGCCGGTATTTTTGGCTCCGGGAAGGTAGCTTTCCATTTCCGGATGAGTCATGGAAAGTTGGTTGTTAAAAATAGCGGGCTTGCCGTAGATGACATAAGGCGCACCAACGGTTAGTGTTTTTCTGAGCCACCCAATGTGCTGGAACCATACCAGTTCCATAATGCCGGTGTCGTCCATAAATTGACCCACCAGCCGTTTTCCACGCCGTTCCCCTCTTTCTTCCAGCTGCACCAGCCGTCCGATTACCTGCGCGGCCGCCATTTCGGGCCTGAGCTGGCTGATTTTATGAAACTGCGTACGGTCAATGTACCGGAACGGATAATGGCGCAGCAGATCGCCAAACGTATAGATGCTTAATTCGGATTTGAGTACTTCAGCACGGCTCGGACCGACCCCTTTTAGATATTCAATGGGAGTTATGGTGCTGAATGGTGTCACTATAAGGTTTTCCTGTTAAAACGTGCCCGCTGGTAAACCACCAATTACAGCGGATGGCCCTGCTGCCGGCAGTACACGTTAGTTTATGCGAATTTATGCAAAACTTTCCGAAGTGCATTCCGGTTATACGGGAATACTGATCCATGACAGACCGGATACGTGCGGGAACAGACTGACCGGTATTAAGCCTAAGCCTTCCAGGCAATCAACGAAATCTCGACACGTACATTTTTAGGCAGTCCCGCCACAGCCACCGTTTCACGGGCGGGGGCATTTTCCGTAAAGTATTCGCCATAAATGGTGTTAACTGCCGAAAAATCATCCATGTCACGTAAAAAAATGGTTGTTTTCACCACATCTGCAAATGTGTACCCGGCGGCTGTCAGTACAGCATCAAGGTTTTTGAGCACCTGACGAGCCTCATCGGCCACCGTGTCTCCGGTTAACTCACCTGTTTCCGGTGATAATGCAATCTGCCCCGAAACATACAGGTGATTTCCGGCCAGAACGGCTTGGTTATATGGCCCGATGGGGGCAGGCGCCTTCGGCGTATTGATAACAGTTTTCATGAAATAGAAACTTACCAGACATTACTTGAAAAAGAGATACTCCACAATCTTGTATAAAATGGCCAGCAAAAACAGAATGATCGCCGTAGCATTGATTACATGCATGACCTTGAGATTAAAACTGTGGGGCCGATTGGGGTCTTTTTTTCTGAAAAAATACATATTACGAAGTTACGGCCAGTTGATGGCAATCGCAATATATCCATGCGATTTTTCCGTCATCCTGCCATTACTTGACCTGTAGGTCATGACCGCTCTCTTTCCAGGAAGTGACTCCCCCATCCAACTCGATGATTTCCCGGAATCCCAGCTGTTCAAGCAACTGGGCTGCCCGGTGGCTGCGCTTGCCCGTCCTGCAATAAAGCAATACCGACTGATCGCGATCGAGCCGGCTGACCCGGCGCTCAAATGACGCTTTGTTGATGTCGAGCTGCTTGGCGCCGGAGATATGGCCTTCCTTAAATTCGGCATTTGTCCTGACATCCACCAGCTGGTAGACAGCTAAACTGTCCATATAGTGGGCAAACCGGTCGGCCTGCACTGTTTTGGCTGATTCCTGGGCCCACAGAAAAAAAGGCAAGGCTACTGCCAGCAGACTGAAAGCGAACCGTTTCATATCGTTTGATTTGATGTAATTACCTGTATTAATTCGCGTGCTTGGACAACTCCACTCTGCTGCCACTTAATTTCGCCGTTTTTGAAAAGAATTAAGGTCGGGACGCCCCGGATGCCGTATTTCGATGCGACGGCAGGGTTACGGTCCACGTCGATTTTGATAATGACCGCTTGGTCGCCAACAGCCGCTTTAACCTGATCCAGAATCGGCGGCATCAGCTGGCATGGACCGCACCAGGTCGCGAAGAAATCGACCAGTACCGGTTTACTGCCATTGATTAATGTAGCGAATTTTTCCATTATGGATTGAACGGTTCGGAGGCATACTGTCCACAAACCGCTGAATTACCTTACTTTCTTTAATGCTTTTTCGGCCCGCCTGTTCGCCGCATTAATTTTATAATGAAACCAGCGGTCTTTGAAAATCTTGCGCATGGTATTATCAAAATTCCGCGTAATCACCAGGTTCCGGAATCCCCGCCATTTGTCATATACCTTGGAAGGAAGTGCCCGTACACTGATGGAATATCCTTCCGTAGCATACTGGATGTAATGCCACCATCCGGAAGGCATAAACAGGGTCTCACCCGGATGAATCTCCGCCTCGTAACCGTTGAGGTATTTTAATGCTGGGAATTTCTCATAATCCGGCGCCTTCAGGTTCGCGATACTGTGGAAGTTATAAGGCAGTTTATACATTAAATCGGATTGTTCCAGCGGGAACAGCCAAATTTTCTTTACCCCCTTGTACTGGGTGATGAATACGTGGGACATGTCAATGTCAAAATGGTTCCGGGTGCTTGAGCCTTCTCCTCCGAAAAAGAGATATGGCAGCCATTTAAGCACTTTGCCCCCAGTGACATCGTTGTAAATCAGGTCGTCGTTAAGCTCAGGCTTGAGCTTCATCAAATTAAAAAGAAAGATCCGCAGGTCCGTTGGCCCGCGTTCAATCATATCCAGGTATTCGCCAAACTTCATCTTGGCAACAGGGGCACTGGCCGCTCGGTCATTGGATGCATCTTCCTTGCCGTGTAGCGAAATCATGGCGTCTCCGGCTATTTCCTTGAAATAGTCATAGTTCCATTTGGTCCAGGCCGGACTGTCCTTACGTACGAAATCGTCCATAATTACAGGAATACCCTTATTAAAATAATCCTTAATAAAGTCAGCCGAGCTAATTCCGGAGATCTTTTCTACTTTTTTGAGTTGCACGACTTAATAGTTGATAATAAACCAATATTGTTATATACAATAGTACAAACTTAGGAAATCTTTCCCAACTGTACCGGTGTCTATTTAATTTTACATTTGCATTATAATGGCAACACTACGATTAACGTGCCAAAAAATAAAAAAGCGTTAACAAGTTCAAAATCAAACTTTTAACGCTTTTTTATTTGTCTTGTTGACTGATTCTATCAGTAGGACCAAAGGTCCTGCTCGAAATCGACAAGTTCTTTTTTTATGCGTTCCGCTTCATACAGACGATCGATCCCGTTATCCACATAATCCCGGATCCGAAGGTCTTCGGGGTTGGACTGTTTTACGATGTAACTGGCAAAAAGACGTTTGATAAAGACATCGTCATAACTAAGGCCGGTCGCGTCATTGTGGCGGGAAGCCACTTCTTTATTGACAAAAATGTGCCTGGCCTCTGGAAAATAGATCCAGAATGCGGGATAGGCATCCGCAGCGATTGCCGCGGCATCATTGCCGGTGGATAACCCTTCGATCTCCGGCATTTGGTCCAACCCGGCCAATGCATCGTCACTCACTCCGCTATCACCGGTAATTTCATCCATTTTCGGAGTTACAAGCGGAGCGATGCCAATAATACGGGGTTCAAAGACGGAGCGCTGTTTATCAAATATCCAATCTTCTTTAATACGGAATCGCACCACGTCGTCCGGGTTGAATGCAGTGGCCTCGAATCGAGAGGCAATCACATTACCTTCCGCATCGTACTCTTCCACCAGAGTGCTGTCTGATCCGAAACGCCCCATCACTTGGTCGGGCGAAAGACGTGTTTTGAAGCTATCGCCTGTGGGATCATCAGGAGTAGGCGTAGGGTCGTACGCCGTCAGCTCACCCGCCATTACGGCTTCCATGATCACATCAATCAACCGCGATTTGGGGGATGCGTAAATCAGGTTCATCTTTTCCCGCAGGTCGAACTCCCGCCAAACCCGTTTCACGTAGGCAACGTCGGTCGGCCGGATATTGGCGTACGGTACTACTTCCCTATCTAAAATGTCTGACTTTACGTAATAACCATCAACGGGAGGTTCCTCCGCTTCAATCGGCGTGGTACTGTTCGATAGGTTTTCCTGTTGAGCCATCGCTGCCGTACCCAGCAGCATCAGCGTTAAAAAGCTATAATACCTGTTCATCCTAACCTCCTTTTTAATTGACCCGGAACGATATGGGGTCCAACTCCTGCTGCAGGCCGTCCGGCCCTACGGCTATGATATTATAAAAGAACACGAAAGAGCCCGGTGTGATGGTGCTGAGTGCATTTTGCATTGGTCCGGAAAATGTCCCGTTCGTGCCCTGATAAGGTCCCATTGGGTCAACCCGGGGTTTCTGTACCAGCATGGAAAAGCGGGAAATGTTAAATTTGGCGTCAAACTCAAAATCTTCCAGTCCTGCGAAAATACGATTCTGTCCCCGGATCTGCGCGGCTGCTACCGTGCCTCCTGAACGGCCGGCTACCCGTGCCTGTGGCGCGGGAATACGTTTTACACGGAATTCCGTAGTCCCTAACGACTGTGTTTGTTCGCCAATCCTTGCGGATACGCTGATGCGGGCGGTACCCGGTTGCGTTACCCGCGCTACGTATTTACCGGCGGAACCGGCAACCGTGGCTCCCTGGCCGCTTACGGCGAGGCTTTCCTTCGGAATACCCGGCGCAGATACGGAAATCGGGTTGTCTACGCCGATATACAGCACGTTCATGGCATCGGGTGAAACTACAGCAGATGGCCGGGCTACCTGGTATGTTTGCGGCGCAGTCTGGTATTCTTTCACCGTTCCGTCGGTCTGCTGCACACGAATGGTACCCGTCCAGTCAAATACACCTTCCCGCGAAGTATTTACGGTATAGGTAGCCTGCCCGTCAACGACGGGAAGCGGGCTGCCGCCTACGATAATTTCTGGGTTGGATTTGGAATCATATGCCGTCAGGAAAACCTTTGCTGTATAAGGCTGGCCCTGTATAATATAGGAAGACGGTGCAACGGCCACCGCTGCAAAGCGGTCGAGGTTCACAATGGCCATATCCATTTCCCCAAAAACATGCTTCACCACCGCTGCTTCCGCATTTTTTACGTCTGCCCGTATTTTCTCCAGCGCGGTCACGGCCGCCGTAAGCGGTATGCCGTCGCCGAAATTAGCCTGTTCCCATGATTTTTTAATGCCTCCGCGGGCGGGCGGGTCCTGCGCATCCAGCGAAAAACCAACTTCATTATTAGAGAGCTCCTGTAACCGGGCACGGGTATCGCGGATGCGGGCGCGTAATTTTTCTGCCCGTTTTTCGTTATCCTTAATCATGAGACGCGGACTGATGCTGAGGTTGTCTCTTTTTTGCAGGTCGCCGGTTGACTCATTATAACCGCCGCCCTCGGTTTCGAGCAGCTGCTGCAGCGAATCAATATAGCCGGTCAGGCTATTCGCCAGCTGGCTGGCCTGTTCCGCACGGCCAAGAATTGGTTTGGCCCGTTCCGGCTCGTCTTTCAGCTTAGTAGCCTTGAAGGCGCTGAACATGTTGTCAATCGTAGTCTGCGTATTTTGCGTAGAAGTGCCTAGGCTCGTTGCGAGATTCCGGAAGGCATCGAGTACTGAATCACTCACATTCAAGGCCACCAATCCCAACAATACGAGGTAAAGAATCCCCATCATTCGTTGCCTCGGCGTCTGTTTTCCTGCTGCCATCGTGTAATCCCTTTTTTAAATGGTTGTCGGTGTTTAAAAATGTAAATTACACACGGGGCTGATTCATCGCGGCCAGCATATTTCCGTAAATGGCGTTTAACGAAGCCAGGTTTTTATTCAAGTGGCTAACCTGTTCCCTGAGCTGTTGTGTATCTGCTGCGGAGTCGTTGAAGTTCTTCAACGTTTCCGCAATACTGTCATAATGCTGCGTAATGGTTTTCAGCTTTTGGCCCGATTCGTTCAGCTCCAGCTCATATACAGCATTCAGCTGCTGTAAGTTGCTGGCCAGCTTCCCTACCTGTTCCTGGTAGGTTTTCGCGTCGGTACTGGCGCTGCCAATGCTAGCCAGGTCGGAAGAAGCCTTTTCAAAGGCAACATTTAACTGGTCAAATCCGCTGGCGGCGCTTTTTACTTTTTCCGTAAACTGCGCTGTTGCCAGTGATGCATCCGATACGTTGGATATAGCCGAGACCTTATCGCCGAATGAACGGAGACCGTCTCCAAGGTTGCCGATCAGGTCCGGACTTATTTTGGCATCCTGTAACATTTTATCCAGCGCCGCCGTATGACCAATGGCGGAAACCGGTGCAGGCCGGGTGGTGGCTTTCGGTAATTCGCCGTCATAATCTTCCGCCAGTTCGGGGTACACCCGTGTCCAGTCGACATCATCTCCCTCCCGCTGGAAACCCAGAATAAGGAAAAGGAACGCCTCGGTACCCAGTCCTACCACAATCATCCAGTCACCCCATGGCCAGTGCTGTAACTTGGCCATGAGCCCGATAATCACAACGGTTGCTCCCCAGGAAACCACATTGTTAATGCCTACTTTGAATTTACCTTTTTTTGCCATGGTATATTTCGTCTTTTCGTTAGCTAGATTTATTCTGTTAATTATTCATGGGGTCTACGCCCGGGTAAGCAGATACACTGCGGAAGCCGATATATGATTTGGCAGTATCCTGATATTCATATGCACGTGCCGAATTTTGCAGGAAATAGCCGATATCTTTCCATGAACCGCCGCGAACCACTTTGCGTTTCAGCGATTCGGGATCGCCGGAAGTGGCGTCATACCGATACGTCGGGTTCATGTCGTGCACAAAAGAAGAGGCCGATTCATTGAATGTGGAAGACGTCCATTCCGCCACGTTTCCCGCCATATTGTATAGTCCGAAATCGTTGGGAAAATAGGAATAAACAGGGGCGGTATATGCCGCGCCGTCATCAATGTAGTTCCCCCTGCTTGGTTTAAAATTAGCCATCAGGCAGCCTTTGGCGTTGCGGGCTGACGGACCGCCCCAGGGGTATTGCGACCCGATCCTGCCGCCGCGGGCGGCATATTCCCATTCAGCTTCCGACGGAAGCATATAAGGTTGGCGGATCTCCCTGCGGGTGGATTTCCGGCTTCTTTCATAATTCTCAAACAGCCTGGAGCGCCAGGTGTTAAACGCGTGTGCCTGCCGCCATGTTACCCCTACGACGGGATACTCGTCAAAAGACGGATGGGAAAAATAGCCTTCGACCATCGGCTCGTTTTGCGCGTAGCTAAAGTCGTTCAGCCATACCGTAGTATCCGGATACACCAGGATGGTATCCCGCCGGATGAAGTCCGACCGTGTTTTGGTTGGGTCATTTTTAGCGGCAGTCGCCGCGCGCAGGTCATACCACTCATAGTGGTAGCGCAGCAGGCGGACATCCAGTTCATCTTTACCGAAAACCCGGTCATCACCCTGGTAATACATCTGGCGCGTGCGTTCCCGCACCGCCTGATCACGGGAATTCCACAGCGACCGTCGGCTTCCGTTTACCCTATCCCAGTCGATGTAGCGTTCATTGGTGCCTTCTACCTGAACGAAATAACTGTCATCCTGCAGGTAGTTGTAGATCAGCAACGAATCGC
>NZ_JBEBRB010000021.1:0-39065 GCF_040395035.1 Parapedobacter lycopersici
CTTTGCGGCTGCGTAAACTAAGGCAGGCGGCTCCCGGTTACGGACTGGAACAGGAAGCCGATGCCGATCTTGACCGGTACCTGCAGCCGGTGATTGAGGGAGGGCAGCTCATCGTGCAGCCCCGGATACCGGGGTTATTGCCCCTGGCGTCTCCGAAATACAGCGAACTGCGCAAACGCGTCGAACAGCTTGACCAGGTGCCAATCATGCAGCCGTCGCCCGACCGTACTATACTCGTCATCAGCAGGCACAAATACTACCGTAACCTGACCGTTGAACTTATTGATGCCGAGTGTACGAAATCAGGTAAGCTGAAGCCTCCATTTACCCGCATACCGCCGCTGGATCTGATCTCCGCTACCACCGAGGCTACCCGGGCAAAATTCTATGCGGCTATCGCAACCTTGCAACAGCTGACCGCCGGCGGCCCCGATTCGATCGGGAACGCCCTATGTACCGTTGTCAGGGAAAACAATTACCGGCTGTATTACCATGACGATCAGCTCGGCGAGCAACTGGCATCCCGGACATTAATGCCCATACAAGCAGCCATCGCCCCGGATACCGTGCGGCTGTCAGTCACGTCCAACGATTCCTTCTATACCATTACAGGTACCCTTACGCTGGATGGCAAGCGGTACAGCCTGCAGGAACTGCCGTTTAAGTTCGGGTATTTTATCGTGCTTAATGAAGTGTTTTACCTGATTGCCAATCCGCTCTTGCTTTCAGTTGTAGCGCTACTGAATGAAAACGGTGGATCATTGCTTATTCATAGCAGCAAATTCCGTGCTTTTCAGCAACAGCTGCTTGATAAGTTAGCCGACCGCATCCCCATTGAATATCCCGATCTCAAGCCGGGTACTGCGCGGCAGCTGGCCGGGGGCGGCTTTGGTAAAGCGCCGGAACGGTTGATTTATTTGGCTGATTTTGGCGATCATGTGATGATTATACCCGTGATGCGGTACGGCGAAACGGAAGTGGCTATCCGTACGGAAAAACAGGTGAAGGCGGTTGATCGGGATGGAGGTGAGTTTCTGGTGCAACGGAATGGGGTGCTTGAACAGCAGTTTATTTCGCTGCTGATCAAACAGCACCCTTACCTGCTTGAGCAACTGGATAATCAACTGTATTATTTTTACCTGCATAAGCGGCACTTCCTGGATGAAGAATGGTTCTTGCCAGCATTTGAAGCCTGGCGTGAATTAGGTATTGAAGTATTTGGATTTAATGAATTGGATAACAATAAACTAAATGCCAATACAGTAAAAATAGATATTAAAATTATCAGTGGGCTGAACTGGTTCAACGCAACCTATGATGTTCGGTTCGGAAAGAAGCGGGCGTCGCTGAAAAAGATCCAGGCAGCATTGCGGAACAAGAGCAGATACGTGGTGCTCGACGATGGAACCCGGGGCATCCTGCCGGCTGCGTGGATCGAGAAATTCACACGGTATTTTCATGCAGGGGAAGTGCTCGACGATGCAGTCATCCGGTTTGCAAAGACAAATTTCGAAACGGTAGCCGCACTTTATGACGCCGCTATGCTAGACGAGCAGACGGCCAGTGAAATCGCAGCGTTGCGCAGCCGCATCCAGCATTTGGACTCCGTGCCACAGGTTGGAGAACCCAGTGCGTTGCAGGCCACCCTCCGTCCATACCAGCGACAGGGACTGGGATGGCTCCATTTTCTTGATGAGTGCAATTTCGGTGGCATACTTGCCGACGAAATGGGATTGGGGAAAACGGTACAGGTGATTGCGTTTATGCTGTCGCAACGGGAGGCGGGCAAAAAAGGTACCGACCTGGTTGTCGCTCCGGCCACGCTGATCTTCAACTGGCAACGGGAACTGGCGACATTAGCGCCTTCGCTGCGCGTGCTGACCCGCTATGGAGCCCGGCGCCTGAAGACAACCGATGGTTTCCGGGACTATGACGTGGTGCTCACATCGTATACGACCTTGCTGGCCGATATTCGCTTTTTGAAGCACTTTATGTTCAATTACGTATACCTGGATGAATCCCAGCACATCAAAAATCCAGAATCGCAGCGCTATAAGGCTGCCCGTCTGCTGCAGGCACGGAACCGGATCGCCATCAGTGGGACGCCGTTTGAAAACAGTTCGTTTGACCTGTATGGCCAGCTGTCTTTCGCCTGTCCCGGACTGCTGGGCAGCAAACGGTATTTTCGGGATATTTACGGCCGGCCGATTGATCAATTCGGTGACCGGAAGCGCAGGAAAGAACTCCAGCAAAAAATCCAGCCCTTTATCCTTCGTCGGACGAAACAGCAAGTAGCTGATGCACTTCCTGAGAAGGTTATCCTGACCCTATACAGCGAGATGCACGACGCCCAGCGGAAAATTTACGATGCCTATGAAAAGGAGTTCCGTGATTTTATCTGTGCGCTTTCCGGGGAAGAGCTGGACCGGAGTCCGATGTATGTGCTGCGTGGGCTAACGCGGTTGCGGCAGATCTGCAATTCGCCCGCGTTGCTGCCCGATGGCATGTTAAATACCGCCGTTTCGGCCAAGATTGAACTGTTGAAGGAGCAGATTACCGATAAGGCGCCTCACCATAAGATCGTTGTCTTTTCGCAGTTTGTTTCGATGCTGCACCAGATTGAACACATGCTAAAGGAGATTGCGGTACCGTACGTCAGCTTAACAGGTGCTACGCGGCAACGGGGACAGGTGGTTGATGCGTTTCAAGAAAACCCAACCGTGCGTGTTTTTCTCGTTAGTCTTAAAGCAGGCGGAACCGGCCTGAACCTTACGGCGGCGGATGTGGTATACCTGGTGGATCCCTGGTGGAACCCGGCAGTGGAAGCACAGGCGATTGACCGCGTACACCGGATCGGGCAGGATAAGAAAACGACAGCTTATCGGCTGATTACACCAAACTCCGTGGAGGAAAAGGTACGCCTGTTACAAGCTGCCAAGCAGACCCTGGCGGGCGGACTGGTAAGCAACGACACCTCGTTTTTCCAGGGGCTTGATCGGGATCAGTTACTGAACCTGTTGTCCTGACCAGGCGGCCCATAAAAACAAACACCCCCGGACAGCTTTTCTGACGGCTGCTGCCCGAAGGGTGCATGTTAGGTTTACCTGACCGGTTTCCTTAGTTGCGGTTTTCTGCTGTGGGTCCGCCGTCACGCTCCATAGATGGCTGTGCCCCATCATCAGGGACTTCGGATGTTAGTAAGGCCTGCTCTTGCTGTCCTTCCGAAACGGCGTTGCCATCGGGTTTGTTATCCGGGTCATCCGGCAGGAAGTCGGCTGCATGATGTGCAGCGATATGTGCTATGGCTTTCGTTGCGTAAATCAGAAAGAACACCTCAGTCAGTTTTTCGAGGTAACGGTATATCTTTGAGTCCTGCCGCTCATATTTGGAATAATCACCCAGTCTGTTCTCACTGAGTAGTGTGATCAGCAGTTTATCCATTAATCGCTGCCAGGCCCGCAGGGATTTGAAGGTGAAAAACTTATCGATGAACAGACCAATGTTGTCAAACTCCTTCCGGGACAGGCGATCGAACTCAAGATAAGTGCCTCGAAATAAGGTGCGGTCAAAAATAATGGCGGTGCGGGGGTATCGCGTAAGGGTGTAGTGTGGGGATTCCGGTTCGATTTCCCAGTGGCGGACCGCGTGTTTTAATACATAAATTAATTCAATGTGCTGGCAAATTTGTTGCCAGCAGAAATGCAGGTTGGCAAATTCGATCGGTTTTAATCCAACGCCGTTGGTGGCACTGACCCGGATGACCCGGTCGATATCACGCCTCCAATGCGCTAAACCGGTTACGTTACGGCAAAAGTACGCGATGGTATACAGTGGGTTTTTTGCCTCTTTCTTTGTTAAATAGCGAAAATGTGCCTGTTTTACGGATTTCATCGGAATAGGTTTGTTGGTTTGGTTGCAACAAAGATAGTATCTTTTGATAATATAACAAAACATTTTTTATTGTTTTTCAAATCTGCTGTGCCGGGCTGATTTGGTTGTGCGACAAATTATCCTTAACTTTGGATAAAATGTCGCATATGGCACTATCAAGTAAAAAGGAAATCAAGACGCATTGGACCATATCTTCCCTGCTGGGCGGACCGGATACGGTCGGCCGGCGCATCAAAACGGAATTTGACCTGATTGCACTGAGTAATGACGGACTGACCAAGGCATCGTTGGATGTGCTGATCGCTTTTCTGGGAATACCCAGAAAGCAGTTTGCGGAGGAGCTCCTCGGTATGTCGGTAAAGACCATCGAGCGTAAAAAAAGCGATGATCGGCTCGACCGGCACACTTCTTCCCATGTCATTGAAATCGCCAAGGTGGTGGAGCATGCAATTACCGTTTTTGAGGATGAAGAAAAGGTGCGCGACTGGCTGGCCACGCCGAATAGGGCACTGAATAACCTCTGCCCGCTGGAACTGTTTTATATGCCTACCGGACTTGCACTGGTGAATACCATATTGGGGCGCATTGAAGAAGGGGTGTACTCCTGATGTTGCTATACCGGATTGCCAAATCAGCGAAACGGGCTACAGACCTTTCGGGGATGGGTGCGCATACATTTGGCGGCCGGTGGAATAATCCGGGCGCTTATATGCTCTATACCAGTGAGAACAGCTCGTTGGCTTACCTCGAAAATCTGGTTCATTTTGATTCGGCCATTATTCCGCCGAAGTTGTTTATTCTGAGCATCGAAGTGAGCGGAGCCCCCGACCTGATTTATACGTTGCCCGATGCATCATACCCTAAAAACTGGATGAAGCTGGGTAACCTGGAAAATAAGCGCCTTGGTGATCGGTGGATGCATGAAGCCCGGTATCTTGGCATCCGCGTGCGCTCGGCAGTGAACCGGAAGGAGTTCAATTGCCTGTTGAATCCTTTATATGCCGGCTATCACGACCTCGTGAAAGTTGCATCGGTAGAACCGTTGCCGGTAGACAGCCGGCTCATCGACATCAACATGAGATAGGGGACGGGTGGGTGAAATGCTACTGTACCTTGCGTTTATCCCGGAACGTAACCATGAACAGCACAGCCAATACCAACGCATAGCCTGCGAAAGTAAACCAGATGCCTGGCCAATCCCTGACGCCTGCTGCATCCGTAAAATGATCCACAACCCAGCCACTGCCGATGCCGCCAATAATGGCGCCGAATCCGTTGGTCATGATCATAAACAATCCCTGTGCACTGGAACGGATTGCCGGGTCGGCCTCCTTTTCCACAAAGAGAGAACCTGATATATTGAAAAAATCGAAAGCCAGGCCGTAAACCACCATGGATAATACAAGCAGGTAAAGTTTATCAGCCGGATTCCCCAGGCCGAAGAGGCCAAAGCGCAACATCCAGGCGATGATGCTGAAAAGGATGACATTGCGGATGCCGAACCGGGTAAGGAAAAAGGGAATCAGCAGGATGAAGAAGGTTTCGGATAGTTGCGAGATGGAGAGCAGGAGATTGGGGTGCTGCACACCAAAGGATTCCGGATATGTGTTTTTGAAATCACTCAGAAACGGTCCGCCGAATGCATTGGTAATTTGCAGTGCCGCGCCCAGCATGAGTGAAAACAAGAAAAAAACAGCCATTTTCCGTTTCCGGAACAGCACCAACGCATCCAGTCCAAGCGAAACTGCCAGTGATTTTTTTCGCAGGCCGCCCGTATAAGGAGGAGATGGGGGTAAGGTAAATGCGTAACAGCCCAGCAGCAGGCCGGCCCCCGCCGCGACGTAGAGCTGATTGCCATGCGCCGTCCAGCCCAGGAAATCAACCGCCCACATAGCCAGAATAAAACCGACTGTGCCCCATACGCGGATGGGTGGAAAGGTCTTCACCACATCGTGGTTTTTCTGGGTCAGCACATTATATGAAACCGAGTTGGACAGGGCGATGGTGGGCATGTAAAACAGGGAGTTGAGTAGCATGAGCAGGTAAAACGACTGAAAATCGGTTACATTGGCCACACCGATCAACGTGGATGCGCCAATAAGGTGTGCCGCGCCAAGTACGCGCTCTGCGTTGACCCACCGGTCGGCCACGATACCTAATAATCCGGGCATGAATACGGATGCAATGCCCATGGTGGCGTATACGGATCCGATCTGGAACCCCGAAAAATTCAACTGGCTTCCCATATAGCTTCCCAGGGAAATCAGCCATGCTCCCCAAATGAAGAACTGGAGAAAACTCATTGCGATAAGCCGTATTTTTATCGACATAGATCGCCGGGATTTAGCTGATGGTCAGTGGAATTCGTTAGGAGGATTTTCTTCGGGTGATCTCATCCCGTATACGCGCTGCTTTTTCATACATTTCATCTGCCAGCGCTTTAGCCAGCGTTTCCTGCAACTGCTCTTCTGTCATCGACGAGTAAGATGCCGTGTCCGGAGCTGTCCTGGTTTCCGGATCGCCACCCGCGGACTCGATATTTTCGAGAAATACGAAATCATTTCCCTCAATGACAATACCGGCAGATGCCAGGATGAATTCGTAGGTGTACACCGGTGCTTTAAAACGTACGGCCAATGCAATAGCATCGGATGTCCGGGCATCGATTTCGGTCTGTTTCCGGCCGTCGTTGAAAATAATCTTGGCGTAAAAAATACCGTCCACCAGATTATAGATAATTACTTCCTCGATCTTGATATGGAACGTTTCCGCAAAGGTCTTGAAAAGGTCGTGCGTCAGTGGGCGGCTGGGTGTCATCTTCTCGATCTCGATGGCAATCGCTTGTGCCTCAAATCCGCCGATAATTATCGGCAGGCGCCTGCGGCCGGAAATCTCACCTAACACGAGCGCGTAAGCTCCAGACTGTGTCTGGCTATAAGATAAACCAACAATATCTAACTTAATCTTCTTCATGCCTGGTGCATTGCGCGAACTGCAAAGATGCAAAACTTAAGCTGGTATTACAAAATGCGATCTTCAAAACCGATTGGATAAAGATAGCATGATTTCGGGAAATGATCAAATTCACGAATTGCCTTTATAGGCTCGGATAGCAGCAGTCAGTCGGGGTACGACATCAAATGCGTCACCGACGATACCGTAGTCTGCTACCTTAAAAAACGGTGCCTCGGGGTCTTTGTTGATGACTACAATGGTTTTCGATGCACTTACTCCAGCTAAATGCTGTATGGCACCCGATATGCCGATGGCAATGTACAGGTTAGGGCTGATGGCGATACCGGTTTGCCCGACGTGTTCCGCATGCGGCCGCCAGCCGGCGTCAGACACCGGTTTCGAACAGGCGGTGGCGGCGCCCAATACATCGGCTAATTCTTCGATCATCCCCCAGTTTTCCGGGCCTTTGAGCCCGCGGCCGGCGGAAACAACAATTTCCGCTTCCGGCAACGGTACTTTATCCACGGCACGAACAATTTCCTTTATTACGGTGGTGAGGTCACGGTCATCGACAACCGGATTGAAAGCCTCAACCTGCGCATTGCCTCCGACTTCCCGTAATTCAAACGCATTGGGGTTCAGTGCGATCACCTTTTTTGGGGAAACCAACTCTGTATAGGCGAAGGCTTTACCTGAAAAAGCAGTCTTTTTTACCGTTAGGACATCGCCGGCAACCTCGGGCAGGTCAACTGCACCGTCGGCCAGGCCCGCCCCGAGTTTGGCCGCCACACGCGGTGCCAATCCCCGGCCGCTGAAGGTGTTGGAGATGATGATGACCGAGGCCCCTGATTGGTCAGCTGCCTGAGCGATGATGCTGGCATAGGCCTGATTGATGAAGTTTTTTAACCGCTCGGCGGATACGCTCCATACGTTTGAAGCACCGTAATTTCCCAATGCCTGTAATTCGGAAGCATCCACGTCGCCGATTGACAGGGCCGTTACGTTGGTGCCCAGCTGTTCGGCTACTGCCTTGGCATAGGAAACGGCCTCATGAGCGGATTTTTTGAATTTGCCGGCAACACTTTCTGTATATACTAAAACGGACATAGTTATCGTATTAGGCTAATGTAATGATGATAAACGAACATATTATACTGGCGCACGGTTAAATAACCCTGGCCCTGTGCAGTAAATCAACCAGTTTCTCGGTTTCTCCGGCATCAACCAGGGTAACAGCCCCCTTCGGGGCCGGAGATTCATACCGGATGACCTGTGTCAGCACGGGTACATCTACCGGATCGATTACCGTTAGCGGCTTGGTGCGTGCACTCATGATGCCCCGCATGTTGGGTATGCGGGGTTCAGCGACGCCTTCCGAGGTACCGATCGCTGCCGGCAATGGAATGGAAAGCACTTCCTTGCCGCCTTCAATTTCCCGTTCAGCCACGACTGCAGTGCCTTCGAGCGCGACCTTCTTCGCCGCGTTAACCGACGGGACGTCCAGCAGTTCTCCCACGAACGTAATCACCTGCGAGCCGTTGTAGTCAATGGACTCACGCCCGGCTAAAATAAGATCGAATCCCTGGTCTTTTGCGTAACCTGCAACCTGGTTGGCTACAAACCAGGCATCACGGGGGGCGGCATTTACACGTACCGCCTCATCCGCTCCCGTTGCCAGGGCCTTCCGGATGGTGGCGTCAGTAGCTGATTCGCCCACATGGATTACCGTTACCGAGCCGTTGCCGCCTTCCGTCAGTTCAAGTGCCTTCGAAAGCGCAATTTCATCGTAAGGATTAATGATGTACTGAAGGCCGGTGGTGTTGAGCTGGGTATTATTATCGGTAAACGTGATTTTTGAAGTAGTATCGGGGACCTGGCTAATGCAAACTAATATCTTCATGAGCAGTCGTTTTCACAAACCTACCATAATTTTTCCATATTTGAAACGGAGCGCACCAACCCTGTACACAATCGTCCGTCGAATATGTACCTTTGTAGCGATCATTATCCGATTCTTATGACAAGCCCACGCATCCAGCAGTTAATTGAATTTCTGAACGACAACCCAAACGACCCGTTTTTGCTGTACGCCCTCGCCACGGAATACCTCAAGGCGGGTCAGACGGCCGACGCACTTCGTTACTACGAACGGTTACGGACCGACCATCCGGACTATGTAGGCACTTATTATCACTTGGGTAGATTATACGAAAGCCTCGGCGAAAGGGACAATGCAATTGCCACCTACCGGCAGGGCATGGAGGTCGCACAACAGAAGCGCGACCGACACGCGCTCTCGGAATTACAAGCCGTGTATCAGAGCGCCCTTGGATTGGATGAAGATGATGAAGATTAGCGATGTGCTCCGTTATACCGTTCCGGGATTATCGACGTCTATAGCCGAGTCGTGTGTGCGGCCATGGCTACGGTCGCTGTAATCTTTCTTTTTCAATGCCTCTTCCTTTTCCAGCGATTCCTCCTGCTCAAGGGTAACCCTCGGAAATTTCCGGTCGTCCCTGCTGTCATTTTCCCGTGAAGTATTGATGGGTTTTTTCGTTTCCATTTTTTGTCCTCCTGTTTTACCTGTTATGGAAACAAGCGGGAGGAACTATTGTTTCCCCGGATCAGACTTTGTCGAGGCAGCACTCCTTAATTTTATCGACAACGTAGTCAATATCTGCCCGTGTGTTGTATTTGCTGAATGAAAAACGGACACAGGGGCGCTGCGGATCTGCGCCGATTGCCTGAAGCACATGGGATCCGATATCGGAACCGGAGCTGCACGCACTTCCCCCGGACGCCGAAATACCTGCGATATCCAACGTAAAGAGCATCATATCGGCAATATCCGTGCACGGAAAAGAAACATTAAGCACCGTATACAGGCTATTTTCCGGCGCTATGGCCCCGTTAAACCGTATATCGGGTATGTTGGCAGTCAGCTGGTCAATCATGTAGCTTTTAAGGCCCTGGATATATTGCCGGTGCTCTTCCATGTTCGCGTGGCAGATTTCCAGCGCCTTGGCAAGGCCGACAATGCCATATACGTTTTCGGTGCCGCCGCGCATGTTGCGTTCCTGCGCGCCGCCATGGATAAACGGCTTTATCTTCGTGTTGTGGTTTACATAAATAAATCCAACACCCTTAGGACCGTGAAACTTATGCGCAGCTCCCGTAACGAAATCGATCTGCAGCTTATGGAGATCATGGGCGAAATGGCCCATCGTCTGTACAGTGTCCGAATGGAAGACAGCGCCATACTGCTTGCAGAGCGCGGATACATATTCAATATCGGTAAGCGTACCGATTTCATTGTTCGCATGCATCAACGAAACAAAGGAATGCGGATTTTCCCGTAGCAACTGCTCCAGTTGCTGCAGGTCTACGTATCCCTGGGCATTTACCCCGAGTTTGCTTAACCGGATGGTCCCGGTCCGCTCCAGCTCCTCCAGGGTATGCAATACCGCATGATGTTCCAGCGGCGAGGTGATGGCGTGGCTGATGCCATTATCAATGATCCCCCTTACGATGGCAGTATTGTCTGCTTCGGTGCCTCCCGATGTAAAAAATATCTCGGCCGGCGACACGTGTAACAGTCCCGCCACCGTTTTACGGGCTTTTTCAATAATGGTTTTTACTTTGCGGCCATGCGCATGGATCGACGATGGGTTGCCGAAATCGTTTTCCATGGTTTCGACCATTGCATTGATGACCTCAGGGTCAATAGGCGTGGTAGCCGCATTGTCTAAGTATACTTGCATAGTTGCAAAGGTAATGGAATGTTGGCTAATACGCAACGGCTTAAGACTGTGCCTGTTTGCGGTACCTGGATCTTCTTCCGAAGGTCACCAGCAGCACGGTGCCGAAAATCAGGCTTCCCGCGCACCCGGCATAAGCCAGGTAATCGCCTGCACGCACATAAAAGGTAATCGCCTCATTCAGGTTGATATCCTGTTTCAGCGCATCGGCGGTCCACCAGCCGGTTTGCTGGACCACATCTCCGCGTTGATTGATGAACGCCGAGATTCCCGTATTTGCCGAACGGGCCACCCAGCGCCGGGTTTCAATGGCACGCAATTTGGCGTAGGCCAGATGCTGGTCTTTCCCTGCCGTATTGCCCCACCAGCCGTCATTGGTGATCACGGCGATGAATTGTGCCCCCTGCTCGACGTATTCGGCAACATAGCTGCCCCATATGGATTCGTAACAGATTACCGGAGCGGCACCAATGCCACTTTGCGAGTAAAAGACCGAGGGCGCTTCCTGGCTGCCATATCCTCCCGTTGTGCCGCCGAATGCCTGGAATAGCGGGGTCATGAACGCCAGGGCGCTTCCGAAGGGCAGCTGCTCCACGCCGGCGACCAGCTTGGATTTGTGGTAAAACTGCAGCCGGGCCGAATTTTCAACTAAAACGGCTGCATTAAAGGCATCGTAATACAACTCAGCCCCTTCGAACTTACGCGCCGTAGGTGTTTCGGGCTGATGGTACACACGGTAACTTTCGATCCCCGAAAGCACATTGCCATTTTTGTAATTGGAGAGAAAATCCTGCAGGCGGAGAAATGCGGGGTTTTCGCGGAACTCGTCTTCATTATATCCCCGTGGACTGGCGATAGCCGTTTCCGGCCAGATAAAGAACTCGGTGTTTGGCTGGGCTACCGAGTCAGCCAACCGGATCAGCTGGTCGAGCTGGGACTCGGGAGAAAGGAAACTGTATTTTCCGTAAGGATCGATGTTGGGCTGAACCACAACGATATCAGCCGGGTTTATGTGCTCTTCGTAGGTTGCGTACCGGTAGAGGGACCAGCCGGAAGGTAACGTAACCAGGAGCAGAAAACCAACGAACCATTTGTATCGATGGATGGGGCCGAATTTGTCTTTGACCGATAATATCCCCATAAACAGCAGTATGTTAGCCAGCCAGATCCAAAGCGTACCTCCGTATACTCCGGTGTATTCGTACCATTGGACCAACGGATGGCTGCTGGCAAACCCATTGCCCAGGTTCATCCATGGAAAAGCCAGATCCCAGGTCTGGTGCAGGTATTCATACGTTATCCAGAACGAAACCAGTCCGGCCATCGAAAGCCCGATGCCGTGGTGCTTGCGCAGCTGGTAATACAGCCGGAATGCCAGCGCCATCAATACGGCGGCCAGCGCGAAGGGGATAAGCGATACCAACGCGGCGGCGTAGACCGGCATTGCTGCATTCAGCGCATTGAAAACCCAGTAAATGGATGCGGTATTCCACAGCAGTCCCGTAAAACCACCAAGCAGCGTTATTTTAAGGCCTTTCTTGTTGTACGGGCCCCGCATAACCGCTTCCATGGCCCACAACAGCGGTACAAGCGCTATCCACAGGAGCGGCGCGGTAAATGGTATGGGTGGCCAGGCTAACCAGAGCAGGAATGCGCTTAATAAGGCCAGTAGGTAATTTTTTTTCACGACGGTTTACAGTTGGGATAACAATTCATTTTTTTTCTGTTCGTATTCCGCCTGGGTGATGAGCTGCTTTTCGAACAGGGATTTCAGTTTTTGCAGTTTGGACGTGAGTTCGTCAACCGCTTCGGATGCAGAAAAAGCGGTACCGGAGGCCTCCTCCATACCGGGGCGGGGTATTTCGCCGACCTCAGCTTCCTGTTGGTATGCTTCGAAGAAGCTGCTGGCCTGCTGGTACAGTTTACGGGCCTGGTTTTTGGGGATGTGGGTGATTTCCACCTGCTCGCCATTTTTCAGCGCGAGCACAAACCGGGCACCCAAAATGCCTTCCTTAAACGAAATGTCGCGGATGACGGTCCACGGAAAAATCTTAAAATCGGTAGCCAAACCCAGTTTGGTCGACTCACACAGCAAAATCCGTCGCGCCGTAAGCGCCACACTGTCCGGAAAAAGCGTTACTGCCGGCATCTTCTGCACGGCGACATAGGCCACGGTTTCATTGGGAACCAACATGTCCTGCAATTTAAGCAGGAGTTTTTCCACTACTTTTGGATCCTGTCCGTCGTTGATGTAATGATCGATATTCATGGGTTATTTTACCATGCTAAGGTAGCAAGTTTTATCCCAAACCCTGTACGCAAACCACAAATTCGCCCTTTAAGGGATTGGTTTCATAGTATGCCTTCAGCTCAAGCAGGGTACCGCGGACCGTTTCTTCATACACCTTGCTGATTTCCCGGGAGATAGCAGCCTGCCGGTTGCCGCCGAAGGTGTCTATGAATTCCCCGAGGGTTTTGAGCAAGCGGTGAGGTGATTCATAGAAAACCAGCGTACGGCTCTCATCTGCAAGTGCTTTCAGTCGCGTCTGCCGCCCTTTTTTTACCGGAAGAAATCCTTCAAAGCAAAAGCGGTCGGAGGGGAGGCCTGAACTCACCAACGCCGGCACAAAGGCTGTTGCACCCGGCAGGCAGTACACCGGGATGTTGTTTTTGATGGCTTCGCGTACCAGTAGAAAGCCCGGGTCGGAGATCGCCGGCGTCCCCGCGTCCGAGATCA
Source organism: Parapedobacter lycopersici (assembly GCF_040395035.1). GTDB lineage: Bacteria > Bacteroidota > Bacteroidia > Sphingobacteriales > Sphingobacteriaceae > Parapedobacter > Parapedobacter lycopersici_A. The sequence goes on from NZ_JBEBRB010000021.1 coordinate 13,342, forward strand.
GGGCCACGGTCTGCCCTTCATTCAGGAACCGGATGATTTCGGTTACTGCTTTATGTTCGTTATGCTGGTGGTGCGCAAACACCTTCCTATCGATACCGAAATGTTTCAGCAGGGGCGCGCTGGTACGGGTATCTTCAGCCAGAATAATATCCGCTTCCCGGAGCAGCCGAACGGCCCGGAACGTCATATCTTCCAGGTTGCCGATGGGGGTGGGGATGAGGTATAGCACGGATCTTCTCTCCGATAATGGCTCAAATATCATATCTCCTTCCTATCTTTGCCACAAAATAAACAAAACCGTCTTGATTTTCAAAAATCAGGACAGCTTCACAGCCGATAAAGAAGAAAATTAAGCAAACGAAAATATGCTGCAAGTTAATTATATCCGTGAGAACCGTGACCATGTGATTGAGCGATTGGCCCTGCGAAATTTCAAGCAGACTGCGCTGGTTGATGAAGTGGTTGCCCTGGACGAGCAACGACGCCAGATCCAGACAGAGTCGGATGCCCTGGCGGCATCAGCCAATGCGAGCGCGCGGCAAATTGGCGAACTGATGCGCCAGGGCAAGCGCGAGGAAGCCGAAACGATTAAGGCAGCATCGGGCGGGTATAAAGAACAGATTAAGCAGTTAACAGACCGACTGGGCGAATTGGAGCAGCAATTGCATGAAAAGCTGGTGCTGCTTCCGAATCTTCCCCATGTATCGGTACCGGCCGGGACGGGCGCGGAAGACAACGAAGTAGTGCTGGAACACGGCAATAAACCATCGTTGGCTGCGGATGCCCTGCCCCATTGGGAATTGACTGCAAAGTACGGAATCATTGATTTTGAACTCGGAACCAAAATAACCGGTGCCGGTTTTCCGGTATACAAAGGAAAAGGCGCGCGGCTGCAACGGGCCATGATCAACTTTTTCCTGGACAGGGCGCAGCAGGCCGGCTATCTCGAAGTACAGCCCCCGCTGCTGGTCAACGAAGCTTCCGGTTTCGGTACCGGCCAGCTTCCGGATAAAGAAGGGCAGATGTACCACGTGGGCGTAGATGATCTTTACCTGATCCCCACGGCAGAGGTACCCGTTACGAACCTTTATCGCGACGTCATTGTAAAAGAAGCCGACTTTCCGGTAAAATTAACCGCATATACGCCCTGTTTCCGCAGGGAGGCAGGCTCGTACGGCGCCCATGTGCGCGGACTGAACCGGCTGCATCAATTCGACAAGGTTGAAGTGGTTCAGCTGGTGCACCCCGAGCGGTCGTATGAAGTGCTTGAGGAGATGAGCAGTTATGTACAGTCGTTGCTTCAGGCGCTGGACCTCCCATACCGGGTATTGCGGCTCTGCGGCGGCGATATGGGATTTACATCGGCACTGACTTACGATATGGAGGTGTGGAGCGCCGCACAGCAGCGCTGGCTTGAGGTTTCATCAGTATCCAATTTCGAAAGCTACCAGAGTAACCGCTTAAAAGTGCGTTTCAAGGGAGAAAGCGGTAAAACCCAGTTGGTACATACGCTGAATGGAAGTGCATTGGCGCTGCCCCGTATCCTGGCCTCCATACTGGAAAACAACCAAACGGACCGGGGAATCCGGATTCCAGACGTGCTCGTCCCTTACACCGGGTTTGAGTGGATTGATTAACGGACAACCAGGCGCACCAGGTACTGGTCATTCCCGTCTTCAAACAATACCTGTACAGCCCAGCCGGCTTGTTGCGCTAACTGTGTAAGTGTATTTTGGTCGATGTACAGCCAGTTGAATGGCGCACCCCGGTTCCCCCTGTATTCATACTGATACCGGATCTGCCCGTAATACCCGCTTGGCCTGGTCACCGACCCGTCAGCGTACAAATACGCAATATCCGACGAATCGAACAGCAGCTGCCCACCGGCACGCAGCAGGGAACGGCAGTGGCGCAGCAGCACCTTCAGTTTTTCCAGATCGCCGCACAGGCCGATACCGTTCATCAGAAACAGCAGGGTGTCGTACTGACCGGTACGGTAGTTGAAAAAATCCGCTGTGCTGACCTGTTCCACACCGCGTTGTTTCATCACGGTTGCCGCCAGGGGAGAGATATCCAGCGCATGTACATCCATACCCCGTTGCTGAAGGTATAGGGCATGGCTGCCTGCGCCGGCACCCACATCAAGTGTTTTCCCGCTGCAGAAGGAAAGGGCTACGTGCTCCAGCTCGGGGAAATCACCGGGTCCGCGGAAAAACTCATCAACGGGCATTTCCTCTGTTTCACCATAGCTCGTATGCAGCAGCAGGGGGGACATAAATTGCCCACGCAGGTAATCCCGCAGCGCTGTTCCAAGGATGTCAGTTACCATCTATTCAGAAATCATTAGGATTTGCTTGGCCAGTTTCACCGTTTCGGTATCGCCCGTGTGTTTTCCCGGATCGTCGGACAGCTTGATCACCGGGTCCCATTGCGCCTCTTCAGGGAACGCTTCGGTCATTTTCAGCACAATATTGAGGGGGGGCAAGCCCACATCGTTTGTAAAGTTAGTGCCGATTCCGAATGAAAATCCGATTTTTCCGCGGCAGTACGCCGCAATCCGGGCCACTTTATCGTAATTGAGGCCATCGGAGAAAACGATGGTCTTGGATAGCGGGTCGATGCCTTTCTGTTCATAATGGCGGATGGTTTTGTCGGCAAAAAGCAGTGGGTCGCCGCTGTCGTGCCGTACCCCGTCGAAAAGTTTGGATAATTTCTTGTCGAACTGCGTAAAGAAGACATCAGTCGTATACGTATCCGACAGGGCAATTCCCAAGTCGCCGCGGTACACTTCGGCCCAGTGTTCAAGGCCGAGCAGGTTGGCCATTTTAAAACCATATTTAGCGGCGTGAAACATAAACCATTCATGGGCATGTGTGCCAATGGGTTTTGTCTGGTACCGCATGGCCAGGTGAACATTACTGGTGCCGATGAATGTGTTTTCTCCATATTGCCGGAGGGCCCGGACAACAAGCTGGTGTACGGCATAGGAATGCCGCCTCCGCGTGCCGAATTCAGCGATGGTTACCCCCAGGTTACGGTATTTTTCTATTTTTTCACGGGCCGTCAGCATCACGGTTTCATCGACATGACGCCGCTGTCCGGTCATTTGGTAATACAATTCGCAGATGAGCGACATGATAGGCACTTCCCAGAGGATGGCTCTATACCAGTAGCCTTCAACTGAAACCTGGAGTTCACTGCCCTGCTGCCGGATCAAAACCTCATCCGGATCGTATCGGTATCCCTGTAGGAAGTCGAAATACGTGGGATCGATATAGGGGCAGGTAGCGGCGAAATACGTTTTTTCCTGACGGGTTAGCTGCAGCTGAGCCAGTCCGTTTATGGCGTTGCGCAGTTCTTCGGCAAAGCCGTCGGGGAATTGATGTCCTCCCCGGTTGATGAACTGGTATCGCGCCCGCGCCTTGGGGAATCGTTTAACCACGGCATGCTGCATGGTAAACTTGTAAAAGTCGTTATCCAGTATGGAGCTGATCATGCTATCCGATCACATTTAACCATGCTTCGGCCATCAATTGGGCACCTGCCAGGGTGGTGTGCACCCCATCTGTCGTCCAATAACCGGGCGATACGCTGCGGGCCGCCTCATCGAATACACGTTGGTAGGGGATGAACGCCGCCTGATATTCATTCGCGATTTCCTGCGCGGTTTGCCGATATGCATCAAACGCCGGAAACCAGTCGTCGGTAACCGCTTTCACGTGGTTAACGGCAAAAGGTTCGCCGATGATCAGTTTGACATCCGGAAGTGCCGTCAGTGTGCGGTCGATCAGTTTCCGGTAATCGTCGCGGTATACGGCCAGTGTACCGGTATATCCGCCGGTGAGCGTATGCCAGTAGTCGTTGACGCCGATGAGCATACTCAAGACATCCGGTTTAAGTTGAATACAGTCGCTTTCCCAGCGTTCTGCCAGTTGATGAACCTTGTTGCCGCTGATACCGCGGTTGAATACCTTTACGCTATCGGTATGCTCACGGAGCAGCCGGGCCGCGGAAAGAAACGCATACCCAGTTCCCAATGCGCGGCTGTTGTTCGGGGCCTGTTCGTCGCGATTCCTTCCGGCGTCCGTAATGGAATCCCCCTGGAAAAGCACAACATCATCCGGTGCTATTTTTACGGCGGGAGCGCGATGCGGTTTGCCGATTGCGGCCGACACCAGGTCCGGGATACTGATGGCAGCCGCTGCGCCTGCCAGGGAACGGCCAATAAACGTTCTTCTGCTCTTATTCATCAGGTGGTTATTTAATAGGTGTTTTCAAAAATAGCATATTTATGGCTGCCTGCAATAGGTACATAAAAAAAGGAGGCCGGAGCCTCCTATGTGTTATTTGTGTTTATTGTTATTGACAATTGATTACCTGCCCCCCCGGGAAGATGAGCGGCCGCTTCGTTCCGATCCGCGGTTATTGCTGTGCGAGACATTGCCTCTGCTTTCCGAAGAGCGGCCGGAAGATACCGCTGGCCGCGACTGTGAACGCGCTGCCGACCGTACCCGACTGGCCTCATGGCTCCGGGATTGGGTCCGTGAGGATGCACGTACCGAATTACGTTCCGGTGCGGTGCGCGATTGGCTGCGCTGCATTTGCTGGCTCCGCGGCTGAGTGGACCGTTCCGTACTGTTCGTACGTGCCGGACGGGCACTTCGTGTTCCGGATTCCCTGCCGGTCGTTCCCGAGGGCCTTACGGCGCGTTCCGATCCGCGGTTTTCCATGCGTGGCGTTACGGCATCGTTGCTGCGGCTACGGCTGCGGGGTGCAGTAGCTGTATTTTCACGTGTGGCCGGACGTGCCGAGCGGGTAGTAGTGCCGCGGTCGGCTGCTGCCCGGGTGGCCGCGCTGCGCGAATTCGTGTTCGCCCGTGCTTCGCTCGCGCGGGAAACCCGTGCCGGACGTGCCGACGTGCGGCTGTTCCGATCGACATCCGGGCGGTAAAGATTTACAGACCGGCTATCCACACGAGCCCTTCCGGGCCGATTGACCGATTGCACGTCCCTGACCGAAATCCGGCTGCGGGTTGCGCGCTCGATTTCATGCCGTCCAGGGCCGCTGACATACGTACGGTTGTTGTATACATATGTATTGTTGATGATAGTTGTGTGATTATAAACCGTTAACCGATTCCTGCGTGGGACATAATAATTGTAAATCCGCGGGCTGGCAATATAACGCTGGGGGACAAATACCCAATAATGATTGGGCATGCCGACATTCACGCTGATGCTCATCTGCGGTCCCAGCGGGGCCCATCCGTAATATCCGCCGCCACTGCGCCAGCTCACCCAGGCTGGTCCCCATTCATATCCGGGAACCCAGCCCCAGCCGTAATAATCTGTATATACCCAACGGCCGTAATGGAAGGGTGCCCAACCCCAGTCGTAGTCGGAAACCCAGGTATTTCCATAATTGGTCATAACCCAGTGTCCGTTTGTTGCATAAGGCTGAAAACCGCCTCCCGCATCCGGAAGCCAGACATAACCGTAATCGGGGTCGTCAATCCATTCGCCGTATGGCGCCAATTCATCGTAAAATAACTGAAATGAAACGCTTACACCGGGTTGCGCATTTGCCGTCTTAATTGTGGTAAATGTCAGGAAAGCGATTGCCGTAAATAATAAGCGTCCGGTTGCTTTTAACGTTTTCATAACACTTCGATTTTCGTGTAACATCCTGTTAATTCTCATAGGTATGACCTATTCTGTCGGCCATGGTTTAATCCACCCCTTATTTATATATCCGCGTTTCCCCTTTGGTTCTAGTCTTTTCATCCGCAAATACCTTTAATTTCCTTTGGTGCTCCTAAATTAAACAGAAAGTCCTATTTTTGTCGCGCAGGTAATTTCCTTTGGCAGCGGCCATTGATTTTGTGTAATTAAAACCCACGAATATTGAAGAAAGTTAGCCGTATACTGATCGAATTGGCCCAGATCCATCGGTTTGTTATGCAATTTTTCCGTGAGTTGGTACTGCCGCCCTACGAGGTGAAGGAAATTATCCGGCAGTGCTACGAAGTCGGATGGAAATCCCTGCCCTTGATCTCGCTGACTGGTTTTATTACGGGACTTGTGTTTACCAACCAGTCCCGCCCTTCCCTGGCAGAATTCGGTGCCACATCGTGGCTTCCTGCGCTGATTTCCATCGCCATTATCCGGGCCCTGGCCCCGCTGGTAACCGCCTTGATCGCTTCAGGGAAAGTGGGCTCGCAGATTGGCGCGGAACTCGGTTCAATGAAAGTAACCGAGCAGATAGATGCCATGGAAGTATCCGGCACGAACCCATTTAAATTTTTGGTAGTCAGCCGGGTGCTGGCTACTACGATTACGATCCCCATTCTTTCCTGCTATACCGCCTGTGTGGGGCTGCTGGGTGCTTTTCTCAGTGTGAACCAGTTTGAGGATACCAGTTTTACGGTATACGTGAACCAAGTATTTGAAGCGGTCAGCTACCTGGATATTTTTTCATTGGTACTTAAGGCAGTTGTCTTTGGATTCACCATTGGCATTGTGGGGTGTTATCAGGGTTATAACTCTTCCAAAGGTACCGAAGGGGTAGGTAAGGCCGCCAACTGGGCGGTGGTCATGTCAATGTTTCTTATTTTTGTTGAGGAAATTTTGATCGTACAAATCATTCAGGCCATGCGGGCGTAACCATGATCAAGGCACACGGACATATCGACTACGAAACAAGCGTGATTGACGTCAGGAACGTCAGCAAATCGTTTGGTAAGCTGGACGTCCTGCGTGGGGTCGACCTGCAGTTGTTCAAAGGCGAAAACCTGGTGGTACTTGGCCGGTCAGGAACAGGGAAGTCGGTATTAATTAAATTGATATCCGGTCTGCTCCGTCCGGATACCGGTACCATTGAAGTGCTTGGCGAACAGGTAAATGAACTGGATGAAAAGGCACTGCAACTGCTTCGGCTGAAAATCGGTTTCTCCTTTCAGAACAGTGCCCTGTACGACAGCATGACCGTCCGGGAAAACCTGGAGTTTCCCCTGGTGCGCAACAAACGGCACCTTACCCGTGGTGAAATTAACCACGAGGTGGAGGACGTGCTTGACTCCGTGGGGCTGTTACCTGCAATTAATCAGATGCCCTCGGAATTGTCCGGCGGACAACGCAAACGGATCGGCATTGCCCGTACCCTGATTTTAAGACCGGAGATCATGCTGTATGACGAGCCAACGGCCGGTCTCGACCCCATTACGTGTATTGAAATCAACGGCCTGATTAATGAAGTGCAGGAAAAATATAAAACATCGTCCATCATCATCACACACGATCTGGCCTGTGCCAAATCGGTGGGCGACCGCATTGTTATGCTGCTTGATGGCCGGTTTGAACGCGAAGGCAGTTTCGATGCCATATTTGACACAGACGACGAACGGGTAAAACCGTTTTACGACTATAATTTTATTAAATAGCTGCGTGGGGCGATCCGTGCCACCGGTAAACCGGACGCGACGCTCCATGAACGAACGACATTTACGATAGCTTATGAATGCTGCAGAAAATAAACGAACCATCATTGTAGGGATTTTCGTATTGGTAGGAATTATAATCTTGGTAGCGGGAATACTGGTGCTGGGTGGACAGCAGAACCGGTTTTCAAGCACGGTAAAGGTATCCACCGTATTTAATGATGTAAGCGGACTGAAATCAGGTAATAACGTTTGGTTTTCAGGTGTGAAAATAGGGACAATCAAGGCGATTAATTTCAAGAATCTGCAGGAAGTGGAGATTGAGATGGTCATCGAAGAGAAATCCCGGCAATTTGTCCGAAAGGATGCCGTTGCGAAGATCGGCTCGGAGGGGTTCATCGGAAATAAGCTGATCGTGATTGAAGGCGGCAGCAACAACGTGCCCGCCATTGAAGACGGTGATGTACTGCAGTCGGCTGTTGACGGGGGGATGGATGCCATGTTGAAAACCCTTCAGGTAAACAACGAAAATCTGGTGGAGGTTACCCGGAATTTTGGCGATCTGAGTGCCCGGATTGCCCGGGGCGAAGGAACGGTGGGGGCCGTACTCACGGATTCGCTGATGGCCGTACATGTGAAACAGATGATCGCAAACCTGAACCAGACGTCGGCCAATACGGCAAAAGCCTCGCAGGCACTGGCCCAGCTGACCACCAAACTAAGTGCGGAAGGTACCCTGATTAATGATTTGCTGACCGATACCGTAATTTACGGTAATTTGCAGGAAGCGGTTGCCCAACTGCAGGGCATTACGCAGACGGCCTCCGCGCTGGTGACCAACCTGAATCAGACAACAGAAAAACTGGATGACCGGGATAATGCCGTCGGGGTGCTGCTGAACGATCCCGAAATGGCGGAAAGCATCCGGCAGACGATGCAGCACCTGGAGCAAAGCAGTGAAAAACTCGACCAGAATATGGAAGCCCTGCAACATAATTTCCTGTTCCGCGGATTTTTCCGCAAACAGCAACGGGCGGCTGAAAAGGCGGCGAAGGCCGGTGAATCCCAGCAGTAGTTAGTTGGCCAGCGGTAATTAGTGGGTGGTGTATACGGGGGATACCTCGGCTGCTTCCACATCGCCCCCGTCTGTGATATGCGATAACCGGACCGGAACGATCTCATTTACCAGTAGCGGATCATAAGGTGTACGTACTTTCACATAGTTGCGACTGAACCCATGCATGTAGCCATCCTTGACATCGCCTTCAAACAGTACGTGCTGGGTACGCTCCAGCTGTGTCTGATAAAATGCGCGCCGTTTCTTTTCGGATAATATATGCAGCATTTTGCTGCGTTCACCACGCTGTGCACCGGGTACTGCACCCTCCATCTGCGCAGCAATGGTATTCTCCCGCTCAGAATAAGTGAACACATGCAGGTATGAAATGTCCAGTCCGTTGAGGAAATGATACGTTTCCAGAAAGTCTTCCCGGCTTTCGCCGGGAAACCCGACGATCACATCAACGCCGATGCAGCAATCGGGCATCAACGCTTTGATCCGGGCCACACGTTCGGCATACAATTCCCGTTGGTAACGCCTGCGCATCAGCCGGAGTACCTTGTCGGAACCCGACTGCAGCGGCATGTGGAAATGGGGCACGAAGCGGTTGGACTGCGCAACGAAATCAATAATATCATTGCTGAGCAGATTGGGTTCAATGGAAGAGATGCGGAAGCGGTCGATTCCTGTTACCCCGTCAAGTGCCTTTACCAGATCAAGGAAACGGTCTTCCCGTTTGCCATTCCGGATACCGAAATCACCAATGTTCACACCCGTAAGCACAATCTCCTTTACACCGGAGGCTGCAATTTTTTCGGCCTGGTCAACCAGGTCGGCGATGGTGCCGCTCCGGCTGATGCCCCGCGCCATCGGAATTGTACAGAAGGTGCAGGAATAGTCGCATCCGTCCTGTACCTTAAGGAAGGTGCGGGTGCGGTCGCCAATGGAAAAAGCCGGTATAAACTGGTTGGTCTCGTCAATGGGTGCATGCCGGATGAGTGCCTTTGGCTGCTTGGTGAGGTCGTTGATGTGCTCAATGATGTTGAATTTTTCCGCGGCACCCAATACCATATCCACGCCCGGTATCTCGGCAATTTCCCGGGGTTTCAGCTGGGCGTAGCATCCGACAATGGCCACATAGGCATCCGGCGAATACTTCAGGGCTTCGCGGACTACCTTCCGGCATTTCTTGTCGGCATTGTCTGTTACCGAGCAGGTATTGATCACATAGACGTCTGCCCGGCTGTTAAACGGTGCCGGTTCGTATCCCGCGTCCTGGAAAATACGGCCAATAGCTGAGGTTTCCGAAAAATTCAGCTTACAACCTAACGTATAAAAGGCTACTCTTTTACTCATTTGAGGGAGCAAAAATACACAAAAACAACTAAAATTCGCTATCTTTACGTCCGGAAATGGAAAGGCAACCATGAAGCAGTACCTCGATCTAATGCGCCATGTATATGAAAATGGCGTGGAAAAGCACGACCGCACGGGCACAGGCACGCGTAGCGTTTTCGGCTACCAGATGCGTTTTAACTTACAGGAGGGCTTTCCGCTGGTTACGACGAAGAAGCTGCACCTGCGTTCGATCATCCATGAGCTGATCTGGTTTCTCAAGGGAGAAACAAATATCCGCTACCTGAAAGACAACGGGGTAAGCATCTGGGATGAATGGGCGGACGAAGCGGGCGAGCTGGGACCGGTATATGGGTCGCAGTGGCGTTCATGGCCCACTCCCGACGGCAGGCACATTGATCAGATCGCACAGGTCATTCAACAGCTGAAGACCAATCCCGATTCGCGACGTATTATCGTGTCTGCCTGGAATGTTGCCGAAATCGAACACATGGCCCTTCCGCCATGCCATGCTTTTTTCCAGTTTTATGTGGCCCCCGCCGAGCCCGCTAAAGGATATCACCGGCCGCGGCTTTCGTGCCAGCTCTATCAGCGGAGCGCCGATATTTTCCTGGGCGTACCGTTTAATATTGCTTCCTACGCGCTGCTTACGTTAATGGTAGCCCAGGTGTGCGATATGGATGCAGCGGACTTTGTCCATACGCTGGGTGATGCCCACCTGTACAGCAACCATTTTGACCAGGCGGCTTTGCAGCTGAGCCGGACACCGAAGCCATTGCCCACCATGGAGCTCAATCCGGAGGTGAAAGATCTTTCCGGCTTCACCTTCGAAGATTTCAGGTTGGCCGATTACGAACCGTATCCGCACATCAAAGCACCGGTAGCGGTTTAATGATGATGGAAAAGCAAGTGATCTCCATTATTGTTGCCGCTGCTGAAAATAATGCAATAGGCAAAGGCAACCAGCTGCTTTGGCACCTGCCCAACGACTTTAAGTTCTTCAAGCAAAAGACACTTGAAAAAAGCCTGATCATGGGACGGAAGACATTCGAATCGCTGAACGGCGCGCTGCCCAGACGGCGGAATATCGTCATCACCCGCCAGCGCGATTATCACCCGGCCGATGCCGAGGTGGTTCATTCGCTTGCCGATGCCCTTGCGCGCTGTAAGTCCGATGCCGAGGTGTTTATCGGCGGCGGAGCAGAAATTTACCGGCAGGCCCTGCCGGTAGTCAACCGGATTTACCTGACACGCGTGCACACGCATGTGGACGGCGACAGCTACTTCGTGGATATCAATCCGGCGGAATGGGAGCTGGTCAGCGCCATACATCATGATGCGGATGATCGGCATGCTTTCGCATACACATTCATGCAATATGAGCGCAGGGAAAATAGCACCGAATGATGTATTTTTACATCGATGATACACAAAACATCAACAACAGAGCGGCAACCGCTGAAGGAAGGACTCCTCTTTGCCCTAAAGGTAGTCCTTTGGCTGGCCATTGGCTATTCGTTTGCGGAGACCTCGGCTTTTTACCGCAATAATCCGATTTTTGCTCAGCTGGCCTACGGTATCAATGTTTTTTTAACGGGAAGCATCCTGATCTCCATTGCCCGGATCAGCCTGATTTCATTGTATAAGCGCCGGAATAAAAAGCACAACCGCGTCCGGGGCAATTACGTGCTGGGGATCAACCAGTTTGCAACGATATTGAATGTGCTGTTCGGGGTGATCGGACTCATGCTGATATTCGGCATCAACCCGAAGGATTTTTTGACAAGCATTACGATCGTGGCCATGGCCATAGCCCTGCTATTCCGCGATTACATTACCAATATGATCAGTGGGCTTTTCCTGATGTTTTCTGATCAGTTTACCATTGGGGACACCATCCGTATGGGCGAACACCAGGGGAAAATCGTAGACATTACACTCGCCAATATCGTAGTAAGGAATGAGGATGACGATATCGTCCTGATACCCAATAATTCGGCATTTACGACCAACATTATTAACCAATCCCTGCAGAACTCCACCAAGCTGACCATGGATTTCGAATTACCGCTCGCCCACGCAGGTAGCCATACCGACCTCGAAAAACACCTCGTTACGGTCATTCAGCGCCATCAGGAGATCATTGTGGAGGGCAGCTTTCAACTGAAGGTGGTTGGTGTAAACAAAGACGCCGTTCATTATAAGTTACAGATTATTACCCATTCCAAGGATGCCATCCGCAGGAGGCAGATCCGGAATGATATTTTTCGGGAAGTCATCCGGTACGATGCCGAACAGCGCCCGGAACATTAGCCTTTCCGGATCTTGACACTCTTCACGAAATGATGGCTGCCCTTTTCCAGGATCAGGTCTGCGCGCAGGCGCGTAGGCAGGATGTTTTTGATTAGATTCGGCTTATTGATCTCCTCCCAGATGGTTGTTGCCATTTCCACACTTTGCGCTTCACTGAGGTCAGCGTAGCGGTGGAAATAGGAATCCGGCTGCTGGAACGCGGTTTTGCGGAGCCATTGGAAACGCTGGATGTACCACTGAAGCAAATTCTTCGGATCGGCATCCACATATATGGAGTAGTCGAAGAAATCCGATACGAATACTTTCGGTCCACGCCGGGCCTGCACATTCACCTGTAATACATTAATGCCTTCCACAATCAGGATGTCCGGTTGGGTCACCTGCTGCAGCTCGTTCGGGATAATGTCATAAACCAGGTGTGAGTATACCGGGGAAAAAACCACCTCTTTTCCGGATTTGATATCGGATAGGAAGCCAAGCAGCCGCTTGGTATCGTAGCTCTCCGGGAACCCTTTCCGGTTGAGTATTCCCCGCGCTTCGAGGTATTCGTTTGGATATAGAAAACCGTCTGTAGTAACCAGGTCCACTTTCGGATTGTCCGGGCCGAGCGACAGTACCTTTTGCAGCACCCGCGCTGTGGTACTTTTGCCAGCCGCCACACTGCCGGCAATGCCAATGATGAAAGGGAGACGCTTCGCCTGGTTGTTGAAAAACGCGTTGGCGTTTTGATGGAGCCTGCGGTAACAATCCACGTGGATGCGCAGCAGGTGGCTCAGCGGAAAATAGATTTCCTCGATTTCGCGCATGGTCAATGGCTCGTTCAGCGCATTCAGCTGGTGGATGTCCTCATCGGCAATCGGATAGGAGAGGTGACCGTTGAGGTCTTTCCACATCGCCCGTGAAATATGCCGGAAAGGAGAATATGCAATCGAATCCGTTGTTTTAACCATGCCGCCTGGGGTTAATGGAGGTTGCAAACTTAGCTAAATTCACGTTTATATGCAATCTTACGTTAGGTTCGGATACGCCACGGTACGCCCGTTGAAGCGTACCATGGCTCGGAAGCTAGTTAGCCGGGGTGCATCAGAACATGCCCTGGAGAAAGAGTGCGCCGGCGGCCGGATTGGTGGCCAATGGCACATTATAGACGTCGCATACCCGCATCAGCATCTGAATGTCCGGTTCGTGCGCGTGCTTTCCCAACGGGTCGCGGAAAAAGATAATAGCGTCAATTTTGCCCTCGGCGGCCAGCGCGGCAATTTGGGCGTCACCGCCTTTCGGGCCGCTCAGCTTCAGTTCCACTTCCAGCCCCGTTTGCCGGATGTAGGAGCCGGTGGTTCCCGTAGCCACCAGCCGGGCCCTCCGCAGCTGTTCGATATGATCTTTTACAAATCCCACCATTTCAGGCTTCTTCCCGTCGTGGGCAATTAATGCGATGGTTTTATCTTCCATTGTATGCTGAATTATTTTAACTGTTTGATTGATTAAAAATAAGGCGGTTTAGTCTTTGGTTGATAAGAACCGCCACGGATTTCTGGGTGTTACTTTTTCCTTTTCACTGATCAGCCACGTGACCAGCTGGCTGATCAGTGCATCATTGTCACTGACCATCCGGTCGCCCAGCGCTACCAGCCGTTCAATGTTTTCCTGGCTGGCCGCGTCTAATGCTTCGTTGATGCTATGCAGGTTCCGGGGTTCAATCCGTACGTACTGGCCGCCTCTTTCAACGGATTTGTAAAGTTCCTGCAGGAAGAAGTCGCTGCTTTCGGCGGCTCCGCTCATCATGATATCGATTAATGCCGGACCGATGGTAATGGCGCGGCTCTTTTTGAAGTGTTCATAGTCGTATGCTTTTCGCGACCGGCCCGTGCCCAGCGACAGAATGGAAATGTCATTGATCTTTGTCTGGTTAAAGGCTTTGGTCACTTCCACCAATGCGCTCATTGACGGGTTGGGTGCGAAAACACCACCATCAAGCAGCGGATAGCGGGTGCCGGCCAGCGAATAAATTTCGGCAACACTGAAGTAAGTCGGTGCCGCGGAAGTCGCCCGGCATACATCCCGCAGCAGAAAGTCCCTTGTTTCGCCACGGGTAATCGCCGCCTGCTGCCGGAAAAAATGGGTTTTCCGCAATTCGATGTTATAAGCCGTAATAATGCAGGGCTTGAGCAGCTGGCTCAGTTTGGTTCCGCCAAAATAAACATCCAGAATGTGTTCCAGTGTCGCGCTCGGATACCGCTCGCTCAACAGGCCGAATTTGGCAATCAGCCGCCTGAAAAAACCCGCCTTGAAGATGCTGCTGCCGTGACTGATGTAGAGGTCGAGCGCTTCCTTGGCCGAAAATTTAGGCCGGTCGGGATGTTGCTCGTCCGGACAGAGCAACAGGCACGTCAGGATACCGCCGGTGCTCGTCCCCGCGAAAAAATCAAAATAATCAACGATCGCCGCCTCTTCATTTTTTGTCTCGCGTTTCAGCCGCCGTTCCAGTGCCACCAACAGCATACCCGGAATGATTCCGCGAATTCCACCGCCATCGATCGAAAGAATTTTTTTCATTCGAAAAATAATTATTGATCCACTGCTTGTTTTAGCGCGTCAATGAATGCTTCGCAATTTTTCTTAACGACCTCATGGAACCTGCATTTTCATTGCCTTTTACCCAAGGTGCCGGCATGGCGGGTTTCATCTATTGCGCTTTGCCGGTAAAATTATGATTTTTTCTGATTAAACACAGCCTTGCGTGCTTTGCTTATTTTGGGAATACCTGCCAACCAATGGGTATTTATTCCTATTTTTGTGGCAATTCATTTACTTTATAATTCTTCATCTTGGAAACACTGGAATTGACCACCGTAGATACCGCTAAGGAACTGGGCCTGTTGCCCGAAGAGTTTGATCGCATAAAGGAAATCCTGGGCCGGACGCCGAACTTTACCGAATTGTCCATCTTTTCGGTGATGTGGAGTGAACACTGTTCTTACAAAAACTCCATTGTGTGGCTGAAGAAGCTGCCGAAGGATGGTCCGCATATGCTGGCAAAAGCCGGGGAGGAAAACGCCGGACTGGTGGATATCGGAGATGGACTTGCCTGTGCCTTCAAGATTGAATCGCACAATCACCCTTCGGCACTGGAACCCTATCAGGGCGCGGCCACGGGAGTGGGAGGCATTAACCGCGATATCTTTACCATGGGTGCACGCCCGATTGCCCAGCTCAATTCGCTGCGGTTTGGCAACATCAACAATCCGCGCACGCAATGGCTGATCAGGGGAGTGGTAAAAGGCATCGGCGACTATGGCAATGCATTTGGGATTCCCACGGTGGGCGGAGAGGTCTTTTTTGACGACTGTTACCAGGTAAATCCCCTTGTAAATGCAATGTCGGCGGGTATTGTTAAGGCTGGGGATACCGTGTCCGCCACATCCTATGGGGTCGGCAATCCGGTATACATTGTAGGCTCAGCGACCGGGAAAGACGGCATCCACGGTGCTGCCTTTGCCTCCAAGGACATTACCGAAGATTCGGTGAACGACCTGCCGGCCGTACAGGTTGGCGATCCTTTTCAGGAGAAGCTGCTGCTGGAGGCAACGCTGGAGGTTATCCAGACCGGTGCCGTGATCGGCATGCAGGACATGGGAGCTGCAGGCATTATCTGCTCCAACTCCGAAATGTCTGCCAAAGGCGAACACGGTATGCGCATCAACCTGGATAAGGTGCCTACGCGCCAACCCCATATGAAGCCTTATGAAATCCTGTTGTCCGAATCACAGGAACGCATGCTTATCGTTGTGCAAAAAGGCCGGGAGGCTGATGTGGAGGCGGTGTTTGATAAATGGGACCTCAACTGTGCCATCATCGGTGAGGTAACCGATACCGGCCGGTTGGAGTATTACATGGACGGTGAGCTGGTGGCCGACGTGCCGGCAAATGACCTGGTACTCGGTGGAGGCGCACCGGTATATCACCGGGAATATAAAGAACCCGCGTATTTTGCGGAATACCAAAAGTTCCGCCTGGAAACCGTTGCTGAGCCTGCGGACCTGCGGGAAGTAGCGCAGCACCTGTTGTCGCACCCGAACATTGCATCCAAACGGTGGGTTACCAAGCAATACGATTCTATGGTTGGAACCGTCAATATGATTACAAACCGGCCAAGTGACGCCGCGGTGGTGGCCGTTAAAGGAACCAACAAGGCGATTGCGCTGACGGTCGACTGCAACGCCCGCTATGTACATGCCGACCCCAAGACGGGTTGTGCGATTGCCGTGGCGGAAGCGGCCCGTAACATCACCTGTGCGGGTGGAGAGCCATCGGCCATTACGAACTGCCTCAATTTCGGTAACCCGTACATTCCGGAAGTCTACTGGCAGTTTGTGAAAGCCATCGAGGGCATGAGTGAGGCCTGCCTGAAGTTTGAAACCCCGGTAACCGGTGGTAACGTCAGCTTTTACAACCAGTCGCCCGACGGAGGATCGGTATTCCCGACGCCTACCATCGGTATGCTGGGCGTACTGGACAATACCGAGCACCTGATGACGCTTGACTTTAAGGCCGAAGGTGACTTTATTTACCTGGTCGGCGAATCGCATAATGACATTGCCTCGTCACAGTACCTGGCTTCTTACCATGGGGTGAAAGCATCGCCAGCACCTTATTTCAACCTGGATGAGGAGTATGCCACGCACCAGGTCATCAAGCACCTGATCCGGGAGCGGCTGATTGCATCGGCCCACGACGTGGCCGATGGTGGCCTGTATATTGCATTGGCTGAATCGGCCATGGCGGGTAACCTGGGCTTTGCCATTGACGCCGACAGTGAAATCCGTAAAGACGCTTTCCTGTTCGGTGAAGCACAGGGACGGATTACCGTTTCGGTAAAACCGGCAGATCAGGAGGCTTTTGTTGAATTCATGGCCGCGAGCGGAGTGGAGTTTTCGTTGCTCGGTGCCGTTACGAAAAACGGCTTTGTTGTAGACGGTGAACTTTACGATACCGTTAGCCATGCGAAGGATGTCTATGATAACGTACTGCACGGCATATTAGGCGATTAATAATCAGCTGGCGGTCGTGGACCCTTAATATAAGCCCGGATAAGTTCGTTTATCCGGGCTTTCCCATTTCAGGTATTTCCCGCTGGAATACTGTCATATTGTCGTATTTATCCAGGATGGAACACATCTTGGTAGCAAACTGTTGAATTTTAACATAAGCATTCATCTATTTATATTATGCAAGAAAAAGGGAATATATCCATTCACACCGAGAACATCTTTCCGGTTATCAAGAAGTTTCTGTATTCAGACAATGAAATTTTTCTCCGTGAGCTGGTTTCCAACGCCGTTGACGCCACGCAGAAAATTAAGCGGCTTTCGTCATTGGGCCAGTATACCGGTGAGCTGGGCGATCAGACCATCGATGTCGCATTTGACGAAACGGCAAAAACCATTACCATTTCCGATAATGGTATTGGAATGACGGCTGAAGAAGTCAAGAAATACATCAATCAGATTGCCTTTTCAGGCGCTACCGAATTTGTGGAAAAATTCAAGGAAGCGAAGGACGCGAATGAAATCATCGGTCGATTCGGCCTGGGCTTCTATTCGGCCTTTATGGTTGCTGACCAGGTGGAGATCCAGACGCTATCCTATCAGGAGGGTGCCGAACCCGCAAAATGGGTATGCGATGGCAGCACATCGTACGAAATCTCGGAAGGTAGCCGCACCACGCGGGGAACGGATATTATCCTGCATGTTAATGCAGACGGCGAAGAATTTCTGAATAAAGGAAGGTTACAGGAGATTCTGGACAAATACGCCAAATTTTTACCCGTACCCATCCGGTTCGGCCAGCGGACGACCAGTGAGCCGGACGGTGAGGACGAGGAGGGGAAACCGAAATATAAATCCGTTGAGGTCGATAACATCATCAACAACACGGCACCTGCATGGACAAAAGCGCCTGCTGAACTGAAAGACGAGGACTACCTGGCCTTCTACCGCGAGCTATATCCTTATTCTTTCGATGAGCCGCTGTTCTGGATTCACCTCAATGTGGATTATCCGTTCAACCTGACGGGAATCCTGTATTTTCCGAAACTCAAGGAAAATTTTGAGATACAGAAAAACAAGATCAAACTGTATTCACGCCAGGTATTTATCACCGATGAGGTAAAAGACATTGTGCCCGAATTCCTGATGCTCCTGCACGGGGTGATTGACTCGCCGGATATTCCGCTGAATGTATCGCGGAGTTTCCTGCAGGCCGACAGCAATGTCAAAAAAATCAACACCTACATTACCAAAAAAGTGGCCGACAAACTTGCCGAGCTGTTTAAAAGCGATCGCAAAGGCTTTGAGGAAAAGTGGAAAGATATCGGCCTTTTCGTGAAGTACGGCATGCTGAGCGACGATAAATTTGCCGAAAAGGCTGCAGATTTCTGCCTGCTGAAAAATACGGAAGGTGAGGTATATACCCTAGCGGAATATGCGGCAAAGGTGAAGGATATCCAGCAGGATAAAGCGGGTAACGTGATTTACCTGTATACCAACGATGCCGCGCAGCAGGACAGTTACGTTACCACTGCCCGCGAACGCGGTTATGATGTACTGGTACTGGATTCGCCCATAGACAGCCACTTCATTGGCTACCTGGAACAAAAAACCGAAAAGACACAGCTGAAGCGCGTGGATGCGGATGTCATTGACAAGCTGATCGAGAAGGAGGAGAGCAAAAAACTCGAACTTACCGAAGAAGAAAGCAAGAAGGCTACTGAACTCTTTGAAAAAGCGATCAGTCGGGAAAACATGAAGGTCCATGTGGAGGCACTCAGCGAGAGCGAGCTCCCGGTTACGGTTACGATAGACGAGTTTATGCGGCGGATGAAAGACATGGCGCAGACGGGGGGTGGAATGAGTTTCTACGGATCCATGCCAGACAATTACAAAGTAACAGTGAACGGAAACCACCCGCTGATCAAGCGCATCGTCGCTGTCGACGACGAAGCCGAGCAGGCCCAGCTGGCCAAACAGGCATTTGATCTGGCACTGTTATCCAAGGGGTTACTTACGGGCAGCGACCTGACTAATTTCGTGAAACGAAGCGTCAGCCTGATCGGTTAATAACCGTTGGGCGGAGCCCAGTCATCAAGCGGACGGAGACGAATACATAAAAGAAGTTTTCCGTCCGCTTTTTTTTAAAACTATTGCTTGATTATGGTTTAATTATTACTTTTGCAGTCCAAACACGGTGGGTATAGCTCAGTTGGTTAGAGCACTAGATTGTGGTTCTAGGGGTCGTCGGTTCGAGCCCGATTATCCACCCCGGATTGGAAAGGCGCTTACGAAAGTAGGCGCCTTTTTTATTTGTTGATTATTAGGGATTTATCTTTCTTTCCTGTCCCATAACCCCGAACCGGAAATAAAAAAAGGCTGATACAGGCTTGCCCCGTATCAGCCCTTCAATAAAAAGGAGTTTACACTACTGAATAACAATGGGATTCCGGTCTTTTTGTATTCCGGGGTGTTTTCTAAGTCTGTTGACTGAGAAGCGCGCCGGGATAAAAGTCGACCTGCGTTTAGCAGCTAAGGTAGTGCTGGGAGCGGTAGGTTGTTCTTTCTGTACGTCCTGTACTAAAATTTCCTCGATCATGACTGATAAAATAAAGTGAATAATAGTATCTTATTGTGTATGCAAATGTACGCATTATTGCGTCTGGATTTGTCTACTTAGTGTCATTATTACACACTTAAAAATTTATTTATATATAGCTGAAATACAATTATTAATAGATGGTATTTAAATGATGATTGGATTAGTGTTTTTTAACCGATAAAATGGATATACGTTCGTCTTGGGGAAGCGTACGGTATACCCTAGCGGCCCATTGATTCGACGGCCGAGCCCTTTAGTTGCTCCAGTTTTTTTTCATCAGTAAGGTCGAGGCGGAGCGGTGTAATGGAAACGAAATCATGCTCCACGGCCCAGCGGTCGGTGTCCTGTTCGGCCGGTTCCAGCGGGCTGACCGTAAACCAGTAATGTTTCCGTCCCATGGGGTCCTGTCCCGGCAGAATCTTGCCGTCGTAAAAGCGGACCGATTGGCGTGTCCACCGCATTCCCTTTGGCTGGGGAGGGAAGTTTACATTATACAGTCCGATTTCATCCGGGTTCTCGAGCAACAGCCCGAGGGTTTCTTCAACGTATGGTGTCAGCAAATCAAAGTCGGGCTCAGTATTCCCAACAGGCGTGCTGAGTGCAATGCCTTTTTTGCCAAGTAATACCGCCTGTTTAGCGGCAGCCAGTGTGCCTGAATGCCACATGGAATTTCCGAGATTCGGCCCCATATTGATCCCGGATAATACCACCTGGATATTATTGCGCAGGTGTGTGCCCAGGGCCACGCAATCGGCCGGTGTGCCGTTTACCCGGTACGCTTCAATGCCTTCGTCGAATTCGATGGGGGATTTTTTATAGGATAGGGGGCGGGAGTGGGTTACCGCATGCCCCATGGAAGACTGTTCCACATCGGGCGCAACCACCACCACCTCTCCGAACCTGGCCGCAATACCGGCCAGTGCATTAATGCCCGGACTGTATATTCCGTCGTCATTGGTAACTAAAATCCGCATAAGCCTTGTTTCCGGTCGCCGGCTAAAATGCCAGCCGGCATATTGTAGTTAAAACAAGTGTCGGCGATTTTTTGTTTTTCCGATTACCGTATAGCAACAACAAGATGAGAAATGGCCTTCACGTTCACCTGCTGCACAACCCTAAGGCAGGCGATCAGGATCCCATAAAAGATGGGCTGATCAATACGATCGAATCGCATGGTTTTACCTGTCAATACGCTTCGATCAAAGACAAACGCTGGAAACGGTTCCGAAGTGACACAGGCCTCGTCGTGATTGCGGGCGGCGACGGGACAGTACGGGAGGTCATGAAAAAGCTATTGAAGCGCCGGGTGCTTGATCGTCGGCTTACGGTCGCTCTGCTACCAAGCGGAACCGCTAATAATTTCGCAAAGACACTGGGGATTTCGACAGCACTCGCCGACTTCGAACGTAGTCTGGCCGGTTGGAATACAAAAAAAATTGATGTCGGCGCCATTGAAAACCTGCGGGATGCACAATTTTTTATGGAGGGAATGGGCTGCGGCCTGATTCCCCGGCTGATCACGGAAATGAAAGCCCTGGATACGGCAAAAATCCGCACGGCAGAAGAGGAATTGCAGGTTGCATTGGGGAAATTGCTGGAAATATCGGAAGATTACCGTGCCAAACGGGCGACAGTTGCCATAGACGGCAGGGTATACGAAGACGATTACCTATTGGTCGAAATCCTGAATATCCGCTCGGTTGGTCCCAACCTGATCCTGGCGCCCGATGCAAGTCCGGCAGACGGTAAATTCGAAGTGGTGCTGTTAAAGGAGGCTGACCGGAGCGCATTTGCCGACACGGTCCGCCGTCTGAAGCGCGGGAGTCACCCCGGTACGGCGGTGCCCTGGAATACGGTAACGGCCATGCATGAGGTTACCATCCGCTGCGAAAACCGGCTGGTTCATGTGGATGATGAACTGATTACACATAAGAAAGGGAAAGTAATCCGCATAGAAATGCGGCGCGGTATCATTGATATGATCACCTAAATTGCGTAGTTCCGTTAATTCCACATCGGATTTTGCGGGAAATTGGCTACGTGGGCATACTTCGGCCCCAGGGATACGACGGCTTCCTTCCAGAGATTTTCGCCATCGTTTACAAAGGCGATGTCCGGATTATACTGATTACTCACTACCCAGGCGTTTTCCTGGAGTTCGCGATCCAGCTGGCCGGGGCTCCATCCGGAATACCCGATAAAGAACTTGATTTCTTCTTCTTTGATTTCCCCGCGCTGGATGAGTACTTTCAGGCTTTCAAAATTGCCGCCCCAGAAAATCCCGTTTCCGAGTCCGATGCCGCTGTTCAGACGATCATAACACGTGTGGATAAAATGGATGCTCTCCTGCGCGACCGGTCCGCCGAAGAACAACGGAAAGTCCGCGTCAGGCAAACTGTCCACCACATCCCGCAGTTGGATGGTGGCTGGCTGGTTGAGTACATAGCCAACCGTGCCCTCTTCGCCATCGTGCTCACATAGGAGTACGACCGCGCGCTGGAAATTGGGGTCGAGCATGAAAGGCTCTGAGATGAGCAGGCTCGCGGTTTCAGGTGCATTTTTGTTGAACATGGCCGTAACGATTTTGAATGATAACGTAAAAGTAAGCAAAATCGGTGTCTTTCCTGTTTTTTTTACGTTTGCTGTCCATCGGGCACGCATCGGCGCCTGTTCGACCCTTGTTCGGGATTCCTTTTACCCTGCTTCGGGGATCTTTCGAAGCCCTTCGGAGCGCAACGGATTGCACGCCGACCAGCCCCGAAGCGCGGCCGAAGCCGCCCCGAACAAGAGTCGAACAAGGGTCGAACAACAGTCGAAGCGTACTCGAAGCCGCCCCGAACAGTCCCCGAAGGACACTCGAAGCGCAGTCGAAAAACACAGCTGCACGCGCGGACGCGGCGGATTACCTGCCGTTCGTGCGTTGGGCAGCAGCAGCAGCAGTGTTGCCTGTAAGCGGATTAAGCCGCATCGTCAGCGTAAGCATGAAATACTGGGTGAGGCGGTTGGTGCTGATATCGGCGAAGCCGTTATCGGTAATATTCCGGCGGATGTTGTTGGCCTGATTAAACAGGTCAAACACTTCGAATTTCAAGGTCGCGCTGCGGTCGCTGAGAAACGCCTTTTCAATGGATGAATTGACCACCAGCGGATTCACATTCAGTGCATCTGAATAGCCGGTATTGAAATTTTTGATACCGTTGAACCGCCAGATCAGCGACCGGTTGTGAAGGAAGAATACGTTGCCGTCCACATCAATCGAATAGGTATGTATTTTGACATCGGTACTCGTCGGCAGCGTATAACCAACGGTGGAATACCGATAAGCAAACGTCGGTGTGAATTCGAGCCATGAACCCGGGTTGATCTGCAGGCCCACACCCTGCCAGATGCCCCATTCCTTTGCAATATTCCGGATATTGTCAGCAAAAGCCACATTCCGGTTATAGCCTGCATTACCGTTCAGGCGTATGGTATACTGGCGGTCGGCGAATGCCTGCTGCCAACTGTAAGTTCCGTTGTAAGCGTACGTGCCGTCTGTATTGAGATAATGGATTTCCCGCTTGAAACTGCCGTAAGCATCCGGTATCAGCAGCACGTTCGGAACGATCCGGTCGTTCGTGAGTGACCCCTGGAACCGCAGAAAGAAGGAACGGTGCTGTTGGGGGTTCGATGCGTTGTAGCTGGCGTTAACCGTGTGGCTGAACGAACTGTTCAGTTCGGGGTTACCTACAACCGGTCGCTGCGGATCGGATGCGTCGCGTACGGGTTGCAGCTGGAAGAATGTCGGTTCACCCGCCCGGCTGGTGTAGGTTACCTGGAGGTTTTTCGTGCGGGAATAGGTGTGTGTATAACGGAAAATAGGAGCCAGGAAGAAGTTGGTCCGGCTGATCGTGATTTCCGGGCCCGCGGAACTTCCCGATAGCTGAGCCGGATTAGCCGTAACCCCGAGGGAAAGTTCGTCGTCGGATGTTTTATAGGCGTAATTTAGGCCAAGCTGGTGCGACGTGAATGAATAGTTAAACGCATTGCTCAGCGAGTCTATCCGTTCGAATTCACCGGCCGCTCCGGCCCGGTTCGTAACCCGGTTATTGTCGTAGCGATTGTAGTTCATGTTATAGCTGAACTGCAGCCGGCTGGTTTGACTCATCGGCTCGCTGTAAATGAACCGGACTGCCGTTAACAACGTCATGTTGTCCAGTTTATTGATCCGATGATCCAGCGAGTCGCGCTCAAGCGTACCGGTAGCCGGATCGTAATACCGGATGCGGTTTGTATTGTCGTCTTCGTTGTTGACTCCGTTCGACCTCGCGCCGACGTTTAATGAATAGTCGCGTCCCGCTTTCCGGAACCGGTGTGTGTACAGGATATTGCCACCGATACTCGGGGTGTTGATGCGGTTCCTGCCATTGGTTACCTGGTCTTGCCGGATGACACCCGTCTGGAAGCTGGACCGGGCCAGGCTGTTGCCGCCCGACGTAAAGCCAACTGAGGGTGATATAATCAGCATGTCCTTTGGCCCGATCGTATAAACCAGCCGTGCGTTCATGTTATGTGAACGGCTGTCGGTGGTAATATTGGCATCCGAGCTGCCGGAGACCGTTCCCAGGGCAGTTGCATACTGATTGAGTACATTACTGATGGTGTTGTTTTCGCTGCTGTTAAAATAATACCCACCGGTTACGTTTAGCTTTGGCCCCCATTGGTTACTGTAGTTTAAACCAATCGAACTAAGCGTAGTGATACCGGCGTTGCCATCCGTCGCACCGCCGTCGCTGGCGCCGAAACTGCCGTTTCCACCGGATAAATTGACCCGCGTAACCGTGCTGGGACCGCCGCGCCCCCCGAACCCGCTTCCGCCGATCTGGGCACCGTTGTTGTTCAGATTGGCCGTAATGCCGATGTTCCGTTCACGGTTAATGCGGTTCCCGAATCCGGCTAGCTGATACCGCCTATCGGTACCCCCGCCAATCGTCGCGTTCGCGATAATGCCATCGGCTGCACGTGGTTTGGTGGTAATATTAATAACAGTTTCCGGCTCGCCGTCCTTGATGCCTGTAAAGTTTGCCTGGTCCCCGTAATCGTCCACCAGCTGGATTTTATCAATCACGTTGACCGGAAGGTTTTTCGTGGCTGTTTTCAGGTCGCCGCCAAAAAAATCCCGGCCATTTACCCTGACACGCGTGATGGATTTGCCTTGTGCGGTTACGTTACCATTCCGATCCACTTCCACACCATCCAGCCGCTTCAGGAGGTCTTCCGCAACGGCATTTTCCTTCAGCTTAAAGGCGGCTGCTGAATATTCAACTGTATCCTGCTTGATAACCACCGGCGGCGCCCCGTTAATCACCACTTGGTCCAGCACCACCATGCCTTCCTGCAGTATGATCGGCGCGCCCAGGACAATGTGCGTGGCTGCTTCGTCGTTAATCGAACGTATGCGTACTTCATTATATCCCAGACTGCGCACCGTGAGGGTAAATTGCGGGGGAATCCTTCCGTTAAAGACGAAACGGCCATTCTGATCCGTCCGGGTAAGCAGTGTATCGGCCGGGGTGGTCACCGGTGCCAGGGTTACGACTGCCCCAATGATACCTGAATTGGCTGTATCACGTACAAGCCCGGTCACCTCCCGTTGAATTTGTGCAGCTAACGGACTGGTGATGCATCCTGCGAAGAACAGTAAAAAAAGTTTTAACCTCATAATCCGTTTACCGTGGCCGGCCTGAATATTCGGCCAAAATAAGGTAAAATATCGAACATGAGCGATTTTGAAAACGACCTGGACAATAAAAAACGGAACCGGGGGGTGTTATGCTGTTTCACGGCCGCCCACCGGCGGAATCGCGTAGGTTTTCCATCATAAACTTTACGTAATCGCGGATACGATTGTGAATTATTTATGTAGATTTA
>NZ_JBEBRB010000022.1:0-38806 GCF_040395035.1 Parapedobacter lycopersici
TTTTGGCTGCGTTTAGGCTTCAGCGGCAATGAGCGATCGATAAAATTGAACCTTCATCCACTGGCTGTACTTCTTCCATTTTAACTGAGGTGAGCTTCCAAATCGTTTCTCGGTTACCGGTAAGCCCAATACCACAACTAATAATATGGGCAAAACAACCGAAGGGGTAAACTGTTACATTAATGTAGCATTTATTGGGTGAGTACTGGGTTGTTAATAAATACCGGGCGGAATTTCTTCGGAAGATTTTGATTTGATAATCGAAGGTAAACAGTTATGGAAGAATTAAACCAGCACTTTCAGCAAACAGATATATGGAAAGCGGCCACCTCAATAGTTGCGGGTGTGATATTGGGGTACGAGCGTGAAAGCAAAGACAAGTCAGCGGGCTTGAAAACAATCACAATCATTACCGTTGGGTCGGCATTGTTTGCTATCCTATCACAGAACTACAGCGGAAAGGGCGATAGCTTTTCTATTGCTGCAGGAATTATAAGTGGGATAGGGTTTCTGGGCGCTGGCGTAATTTTCAAAGAAGGATTTACCATCCATGGGCTTACCACGGCAGGGATAATTTGGGTGTCGGCAGCGATAGGCATGGCCATTGGGTTCGGCGAATTCTACATTGGGGGTATCTTTTTGATAACAACGGTGATTATTGTCCACGTAACACGATTGGTTGGTAACCTGGTAATACCCAATAACAGTACAAAAGCGCTTAGAATTACACTTAACGCGGAAAAGGCCGAGAAAAGGTTTGACATCATTGACCGGATTAAAAAGTATACCATCTATCAAAACGTGGTTAAAACCGAAAGGAATGACAATAATGAGTTAATCATTGACATTGAAGTGCACGTTCGGCAGAAAGACATCCGAACACTTGAGGAATTTCTATTCAAAAGCAATGATATTCATACCTACGTGATATAAGATGATCCCTGAATAAAACCTCGCCCCCCCTATGGCAGTTGGTTTAGCATACTAAACCTGAAATGACGATGGTCAGTACCATTTCAGGCGTTGGAGATCACAATGAAATCGCTAAAGCAGCGGGACATGATGAAAGCGATTGGATTTAGAGTAAATTCAACAACCCCCGGAGGTTTAGATCCGGGGGCGTCAACAATTCAACTATATTGCTGAGAACCAAATTCGGTTACAAAGATATTTTCTAAATCCGAAATTGCAAGAGGTAAAAAAAATGGCGCCTCGCCAAAGCAGGGCTGCGCGCCATCAGTTTGACGGCGAAACCTAAACCTGAGACCTACACAAAATCAATGAATACCTGCGAGTGATGAGGATTTAAGTTGATGATCGTCGGCCTAATGTGATATACTTTTAAGCACCCAGCCATTTACATCCAGATTCCACTCAAACTTCAGTAAGTATGCATGCGTTTCCGTAAGACTTAAAACGCCATAGCAATATACCTCGAATTCCGTTCCCCTTTCTGGAGATACAGGTAATTTTGCAAGCGCATCTGTTAATATGCAAACTGGAATGTTCATGCCTCACAAATCAAACAATAAGCTTGCCAAAAAGCAATTTAACAACATAAAATACTGTTACTCAACACCATCTACATACTGCCTCAGGGTTAAATTGCCCGATACGCTTTTCATGGAATCAATGATACGGGCTGATGCCGACTTGTAAGCTTCCCTGAATAAACCGCGGCTTGGTGCCCGATGGCAACCCATTGGTTTTACAGCGGAACCGTGGGTATAGGTGTGTTCCAGACATAATCGCTAACGGTCACCAAGCGGATTGATGTTTCTTGTGTAATTTATCACCAATCGTCCCCCGGGGGGGATAATTTCTGGATACCGTAATCTGATCTACCTAATGAAAGGGTTTATATTGGTATCAAAGGTGTAGTAGTTTGAAGCTGCTTTAGCCACGACAGTAGTTTATGTCTTCAATACATCCTGAATATCTTCCAGTTTTTTGAATAGGCTTGCCGCAAACGGACATAATGGAATGATCTTGATGTTTTTCGCCCTGGCCATGTCTACGATTTTGTATAGCATTTGCTTGCCCACCCCTTTGCCGTTGTACGCCGGCTCAACTTCGGTATGGTCTATGATAATCAACCCTGTGCCGGCGATGGAATAGGTCATCATCCCTGCACGTTTACCGTCTTCCTGCGCCGTGGCAGCGCCTTTGGAACCGTTCTCTTCCAATAGTATTTCCATCGTTGCTTTTTAAGTGGCCTATACTATTTTTCAACTGCTATTATCGGCTGGTCTATAAGCCACTTCCAGGTTCCGTCCGGCTGTTTCCGGGCTATTTCTGCAGTAACAGTTCCATTGATCAGTCTGGAAGAGGTGAGTGCTATATCTTTGTTTATAAGTGGTGGGCGCTGTACACCTTTTTCAAATTTCGGATTACTTGCTAAAAGTTTTGCGTAAAAGCTGGTAATGGCTTCCTTACCTTGCGCGACGTTGTTTTCGCCAATTGCCAGCACCGCGCCATCTTCATATAGGGAAACCAATTTTTCTAAGTCGCCGGAATTTATATATTTTAAAAATAAGTCGGTAATGTCTTGTGGGTTCAATGCCTTTTCCATTGCTTTATTTATCAATGTGTTATGCGTATAGGATCTGATTTTTCTCAAAGAACAACGGGCTTTTGTTTCTTGTGCCAACAAAACCAGGCTACGGGTTTGTACTGAAAATCGATCCATTGGCAATCAGCGCACGGCGATTCATCTTCAGGATATCCAATACCCACTGTGCAAAATCTTCGGGTTGCAGCACTTTTTCGGGATTGCCGTCAGTTAATTTGAGCTGTATGCTCATATCGGTAGCAATGGTGCTCGGGGTCAGTGTAATCACGCGGATATCATCTTTACGCCATTCGGCCATCATCGACTGCGAAAGGGATATCACCGCCGCTTTGGATGCGGCATAGGCAGACATACCGCCCCCGCCTTTCAGGCCGGCGGTAGAGGCCACGTTTACCACATCTCCATGTCCGGATGCTTTCAGGTACGGATACAGGGCCTTGGCAACGTAATACACACCGTAAAAGTTGATATCAAATACTTTTTTAAAATCGGCCGAGGGCATCTCTGTCAGGGTACCGAATAACCCGACTCCGGCATTGTTGATTAAAATATCTACGCCGCCCAATGCGTCGGCCAGCTTATTGATGCCGCTGTTCACATCGGCCTCATTTGCTACGTCAAATGCCGCATAGTGCGCCTCTACGCCATGATCGCGAAGCTCCGACACCGCCGCTTGCAGGTTTCCCTCATGTTGTCCGGTAATACCAACATGAACGCCCTCAGCGGCAAGGGCCAATGCTACTGCTTTGCCCAAACCGCGGCTTCCGCCGGTTACAATTGCTTTTTTTCCTTTTAGACCACTCATCGTTAACTTTATTTGTTGTTCGTTCAAAAATAGGAATATTCCGGGGAAGTACCGCTTCCGTTCCGGATGGATGCAGGCAGCAAGGAGGTCAATAGACAATGTCGCATCGCGGTTTCACAATACGATCGGGCGTGCCCCTACCCGGTGATTTTCAACGACTGTATTTGCTCACCCGTGAACTCGAAATGGTAGTTCAACAGAACAGGGCTACCGTCAAAGGTGCCTGAAACCGATGCTTTCAAAATAAGGGTTGTCCCGTTCTCTTCAAAGTTGACCGGTTTCATAATGGTTTTGTATTTTTCGTTGGCATCTGCGATCCAATATTCAATTTCCCTTCGCCCGTTGTATGTCTTTCCCTCATCTACTACAACGGCCGTTTCAGCAAAACAACTTGCATAAGCGGTACTGTTGTAGCTATTTTGTGCGTTTACTAATTTTGCTATCACTTTTGGCAGTTCCATAGCTCTGAATTTAATCGTGTTTAAGGAGTTTATTTTAAATCGTCGGAATTGTTCCGCCGTCAATGACATACTCTGTGCCTGTTAAATAACTGGCTCTTGGCGAAACCAAAAAACCAACCAGTTCGGCAACGTCCTGGGGTTGCGCCGGTCTGCCAATCGGTATTCCGCCCAGGCTTTTCATGACCTGCGCGATGGCTTCTTCTAGGGTAACCCCTGTTCGTTCCGCAATTTCATTCATCATACCGGTCGCACCGTCTGTTTGAATCCATCCCGGCGAAACGGTTAACACCCGGACGCCTTTTGGTGAAACTTCGTTTGCCAAATTTTTACTATAATTGATCAACCCTGCTTTAGCTGCGGCGTAGGGCAATGTGGAATCGTACAGGGGCAAGCGGCCTTGGATTGATGCGATGTGAATGATAACACCAGTCTGCCGGGCAAGCATTTGTGGTAAAAAACCCCTATCTAACCGAACCGATGCCAGCAGGTTCGTTTGAAGGCTTATTTCCCAGTCTTCGTCCGTTAGGGTTGTAAAGCCGCCTCCCTGCGTTTGAGACGAACCCAGGTTATTTACCAAAATGTCTAACCGGCCAAATGTTTGCAAAACATGCGAAACCACCTTTTGTGTACCGGCGGATTGACTTAGATCTGCCGGAATAAAATGCAGTTTTTCATTGGGCTGCTCGGGTGTATTCCTTGCGGCGATGATAACGGTTGCGCCTGCGTTTACTAACCGTTCGGCGATGGCGCTTCCTGCCCCTTTGGTACCGCCCGTTACCAACGTTATTTTACCTGATAATTCATTATTGAAATTAAATACCTGTGCCATTTGTATAATTTTATGCAAAATTGACGAGTAGATTCCGGTGTGGCAAGTACGGAAAAACGAATTGCATAGGGATAAATTTTTCCCTATTGCGCATTTTGGGGTATTGGGCTACATTTGTTCGATGTATGAGCGAAAAATACCATTAAGCCTCAATTGCGGCTTGGATTTAATCGGCGAAGTGCTTTATGGCAAATGGAAGATCCGTTTGCTGTGGTTTATCAACGAGGGACACAAACGTCCGAGTGAATTGCAGCGGAAAATTCCGGGTGCTTCACGCCGGGTGTTGAATATGCAGTTGAAAGAATTGGAAGGGCATGAGTTGGTAGCTAAAGTTATTTATCCGGTTTTGCCGCCTAAGGTAGAATACAGCCTTACCGATTTTGGCCAGACGTTGATTCCCATCATTGCTAAACTCGGCCAATGGGGTGATGAAAACGAAGTGCATTTGCGAAATGTGATTTTGAAACGGCTTTCGGACGTACCGAATGTGTAAGTTCGGGGTTATAGCCAGCGAGGATATCCAGAGCAAGGTAATGCGTATGGAGGCATAACGTAAGTTGGTATAAAAATGTGGGAGCATTTTGACAATTTGGGGCCTTATGAATCCAATCTTATTGACACAGCAAATCAGTCGATCGAGCAAACTATCTCGACAATAAAGGCCGTGATTGAAAAGAACATTCCCTACTCACGGTTTGATGCGATACAGCCATCTCGACAACTAATAAGCGTTCTTTTCCAAGACGGTAACAAAATCGTCTTGGAAAAGAACGGCTAGTCCCTGATTATTACGTCGACAAACCTGCTACACCTTACAGCGCCGGTATCCGTGTTCCGGCCAAATCCGCAACGTTTTCGCAGCACAGCTGCTCCATTACCTGCCTGAACTGTGCCTTCAGCATTCCGATGGTATGGTCGCCCCCCCGCCGGCCGAGGGCGGCAACACCGTACATAAACGGACGGCCCATGAAAGCAAACCGCGCACCGCAGGCGAGCACCCTGGCGATATCCGGGCCGGAGCGGATACCTCCGTCGACCATGATAGGCAGCCGCTTGCCGTAGGTGCTGGATAACCGTAGCAGTGACTTAACCGACGACTCCCCTGCATCGACCTGCCGGCCGCCATGGTTGGAAACGATGATGCCGTCGACACCAAGATCAATGGCACGCTCGGCATCTGCTTCACTTACAACTCCCTTGATCACTAACTTACCCTTCCAACGCTCGCGGATGGCGGCTATCTTATCAACATCGACCCGGCCGGTGAAGGTCATATTCATGAACCGACCGAGCTGCGCCATGTCCATATGCCGCTCCATATACGGCTTCAGCGTGGCAAATTCCGGAATCCCCGCGCGGAGTGTTTCCATGCACCATGCCGGGCGCACTGCCGCCTGGACAACGTTGCGAAACGTCATTTTGGGGGGCATGGAAAGCCCGGAACGGATCTCCCGGTAACGTAATCCGAACGAGGGCACATCCACCAGCACAACCAGTACCGGGCATTCCACCGCCTGTAGGCGGTCCAGGATCGAGTCCCGCAGGCGGTCTTCGGTGGGGTGGTAGAGCTGGAACCAGGCACGCCCCCTGGAGACTTCCGCAATCCGCTCGATGCTGCCCGTGGACACTGTACTCAGGATATACGGAATGTTGTGTTTTAGCGCCGCACCGGCCAGTATTTCCGGCGCATTGGGCCACATCAGCCCCTGCAGCCCGATCGGCGCGATGCCGAACGGGGCGTCATAGACGTGGCCGAACAGTTCCGTCCGCATCGTCATCCCCGCGTAGCGCTTAAGATACTGCGGCATCAGCTCGATGCTCTCCAAGTCGGCCTCGTTGCGCCGGAGGTTCACTTCTTCGTTGCAGCCGCCCTCCAGGTAGTCAAAGGCGAATTTAGGAATACGGCGGCGGGCTTTCCGCTTCAGATCGCCGACTGACGGATAACGCCGGTCGTAATTGAATGGTTCTTCTTTCATAGCTTTACGTTTTGCTGTCCGATGGAAGAAACCGCCCGGATGGTCTTCAGCAGCGAATCGGGTGTAACCGATATGCTGTCTATCCCCTGCGCTACCAAAAACTGGGCGAAGTCAGGAAAGTCCGACGGGCCCTGGCCGCAGATTCCTACCTTTACGTTATTCCGCTTGGCTGATGCAATAAGGTTCGATATCATTATCTTGACGGCTTCGTTGCGCTCGTCGTAAAGTTCTGCCACGAGGGCGGAATCACGGTCAAGACCCAGTGTAAGCTGCGTGAGGTCATTTGAACCGATCGAGAACCCGTCGATGTGTTTGGCAAACTCATCAGCCAGGATGATGTTTGAAGGCACCTCGGCCATCAGATACAGCTCAAGTCCTTCCCTGCCACGTGCCAGACCGAATCGGTCCATTGTTTCCATCACTTTAAGCAGTTCATCAGCCGTGCGGCAGAACGGGATCATCACCGCAACGTTGGCAAGGCCCAGCTCCTCGCGGACCGCCCGGATCGCTTCGCATTCCAGTCCGAATGCCTGCTTATAAGCCTCAGAATAATACCGGCTCGCACCCCGCCAGCCAATCATCGGGTTCTCCTCCACAGGCTCAAAATAGGAACCCCCAAGCAGGTTGTAGTACTCGTTCGTCTTGAAATCGCTGAAACGGACGATCACTTTTTTTGGATAGAACGCGGCGGCAATTTTGGCGATACCATAGGTCAGCTTTTTAACAAAAAAATCCCGCTCATTCTGATAACCGGTAATTCTTTTTTCAATTTCAGAGGTAAGCGCCGCATCATCCAGCCGTCGGTGGTTCAGCAGGGCCAATGGATGTACCTGTATATAGTTATTAATGATAAATTCTTCCCTCGCAAGCCCCACGCCGTTGCAGGGGAGGTGCGAAAAACGGAAACTCATCGATGGGGAGGCAACATTGAGCATCAGCGGAATACTGGTAGCAGGCAGTTCGCGCAGGTCGTATTCTACTTTTTGGAAGTCGACCTCCCCTTCATAGACAAATCCGGTTTCGCCCTCGGCACAACTCGCCGTAACCGTAAGACCCTGCTCCAGGATTTCCGTCGCATTGCCGCAACCAACAATAGCCGGAATTCCCAACTCGCGGGCAACGATGGCCGCATGGCACGTACGCCCGCCTTTATTGGTGACAATGGCCGAAGCTTTCTTCATGATCGGTTCCCAATCCGGATCGGTCATATCGGTCACAAGTACATCTCCTGCGGTAAACTCATGTCCGTCAATTACGCGCTTGTCCATTGAAAACAGGATATTAACCTTCCCGGAGGCGACCCGGTCTCCTACTGCGATGCCACGGACGAGGATTTCTTTTGGACTTCCTGCGATCACGTATTCCGTAAAGGTATGATGGTCCCGGCGCGAGTGGATGGTCTCCGGACGTGCCTGCACGATGAAGAGATCCCCGCTTAAACCGTCCACAGCCCATTCGACATCCATCGGCGTCCACCGGTCTTTGAGGCTGGAATAATAGGTTTCTATTTTGACGACCCATTCGGCTAATAAATGGACCATCTGGTCATTGATGCAGAACCGGTGCTGGAAACTTTTTTCTGTCGGGATTATCCTGACACGCTCGTCGGGCTTGTCCCCGTACACCATCATCTTATCTTTTACCCCCA
Source organism: Parapedobacter lycopersici (assembly GCF_040395035.1). GTDB lineage: Bacteria > Bacteroidota > Bacteroidia > Sphingobacteriales > Sphingobacteriaceae > Parapedobacter > Parapedobacter lycopersici_A. Next base: position 8,292 of record NZ_JBEBRB010000022.1, read on the forward strand.
GTTTCTTTTCAATGATGGCATTGAAACCCGCCTGTAGCGTGGGCTTGAATACTATGAATTCATCCGGGGATACCGATCCCTGTACGATCATCTCGCCTAGTCCGTAGGAACCGTTGATGATAACGGCTTCCCTAAAACCGCTTTCCGTATCCAGACTGAATGAAACGCCGGAGGCCCCCAGATCGCTCCTGACCATCTTTTGGACGCAGATGCTTAGCCCGATTGAAAAGTCATCGTAACCGAACGAACGCCGGTAGCTGATTGCACGGTCAGTGAACAGCGAGGCAAAACAATTCCGGACCGCATCCATAAGTGCCACCGGACCCCGTACGTTCAGATACGTCTCCTGCTGACCCGCGAACGAGGCATCCGGAAGATCCTCCGCCGTAGCTGAAGAGCGTACTGCAACATCCGTAAATTCCTGGTTGTAGTTACCGGATAAAGCCCGGTAAGCGGCAACCACTTCTTCGCTCAGCGCTTCGGGAATGTTTCCGTTTCTGATCAGCGTCCGAACCTGGAGCCCGCCACGGCGAAGGGATTCCAGGTTATCATAGTCGATGGAATCGATGATTTGCCGGACGTTGGTTTCCAGCGCATTGCTGGCAATGAATTCGCGGTAAGCAGCTACCGTGATAACAAATCCGTCGGGAATCCGTATCCCCAGCGGCGTGAGGTGCTGGAGCATCTCACCCAGCGAGGCATTTTTGCCGCCTACCTCCTCGATATCGCGGATGCCTACTTGTTTAAGACCAACTGTAAATATTTTTTGCATAAGCGTTGTTTGTTGAAGTAAATTAAATTAATGATATATCAGGTGTTCAGCTTCAGGAAGCCTCCGTCGATGGGATAATCGCAGCCTGTAATGAATGAGGCCTCGTCACTGCATAGGTAGAGGGCAAGGGCAGCAACCTCATCCGGACGCCCCATGCGGCCGATAGGCTGCGTATGTGACAGCTTTTCAAACATCTCTAGCTCGCTACCGGGGTAATGCTTGGCCAAAAAACCGTCTACAAACGGGGTGTGGACCCGCGCCGGTGAAATAGAGTTGCATCGGATATTGGCGTCAAGGTAGTCCCGCGCAACAGAAAGGGTCATTGCCGCTACGGCCCCCTTGGCAGCGGAATATGCAAACCGGTCGGCCAAACCCACCCACGAAGCGATGGAGGCCAGATTGAGGATGACGCCCCCGCCGTTCGCCCGCAGCAACGGGATCGATGCGTGAAGGCAATGATACATGCCGGTGACATTGACGTCCATCACACGGGCAAAATCCGCCGGTGCGGTGGTATCGGCTTTCCCGATGTGTGCGACACCCGCACAGTTGATCAGGATATCGTGTTTTCCAATATGTGTAAAGACCTGCGCTACGGCACGGTGATCAGTGATGTTACATAAATGGAAACCGCTACTGCCCCCCTTTTCACGGATCTCAGAAGCAACACGGGCACCGGCCTGATCAACGTCGATCAGTTGCGTGTCCGCTCCGCGATTTGCAAACAGCAGTGCAATGGCCTTCCCTATGCCACTGACACCTCCGGTAATGACTGCCTTTTTGTTTGTTAATGTAAACATGAATATGATGGAATGCGTTTCATAAAAAGGACGGCCACGGGACGGCGAAACCGGTCCACATGCCGACCTCATTTTGGAAGACTGGCTAACTAAAGGAACGTCTATTTGGTTACCCCTTCGATGGAGTAGAGGTCCAGCACGAGTTGGCTCAACGCCGCGACCACACGTTCCTGGATCCGGATTCCCTTTTCTGCCGAGGCAAATGTCGGATCGCCGTAGACACCGTTGGGCGTCATGGTTTTCATCGAACGGTAATAGGAAGCCTTTGCGCCATACAGCATATCGCCCTCCGCCCATTGGAACGTGGCTTCGTTTGCCCCTTTTTTGATTTGCAATCGGTCTATCAGTTGCGGAGCTATCACTTCGATGAGCGACGTTTCAAACTCACACGCATGGCCTGTTCCGCCGGGCCCTGTTTCGGTGATACCCTGCAATTCTCCCTTGGCTAGGTTCCACCAGGTTGCTCCCACGATATGCAGGCCTGGGTTCGCATAACCCAATTCTTCTACGATCACCTGCATGATGCCCTGATTTCCCCCGTGGCTGTTAAGCAATATCACTTTAAAAAAACCGTGGTGGTGTACGGCGGATATGACTTCTTTGACAACCGCAGCGAAGGTACTGTGGCTGAGCGTTAATGTTCCGCTGAACTCCATATGGTGGTCAGAGCAGCCGATGGCAAGCGCGGGCAATATCAACACCTTGGCTGCCAATTGCTGATTCAGCAATGTCGAAAAATGCTCCCCAATAAGCCTGTCGGTGGCGACGGGGAGATGCGAGCCATGTTGCTCGGTTGCTGCAATATTTAACAGTACAGGAATCCGCCTATCCAGTTCGGAAAGCCTGGTGGATGTCAGTTGGTCCCAAAACATATCGTTTGAATTTAAGTCGTTGGAATTTTTGCGACAGCATCTATTTCTATCTTTATACCGAAGCCCAGGCCCGATTGTACGGTGGTACGGGCAGGTTTAGTACTTGGGAAGTAAGTCGTGTAGACGTCGCTGAATTTTTGCCAGTCATTGATGTCTGCTAAATATACGTTGCATTTCACGATGTCTTCCATGGTGCCGCCGGCTGCCTGTACGAGACAGGAAATATTATGCAGTGTACGGTGGGTTTCGTCTTCAATACTGCCTAATAAAAACGCTCCGGTTGAGAAATCCACCGGTCCCTGTCCGCTGATATAAAGCCAGCCGTCGACAGTCACGGCATCGGAAAACGGCCATATCCTGTCGTTGACGGAAGTGCGTTCAGGGTGGATAATTTTTTCTTTTTTTTTCATGTCTTTTATTGCTAATTGGAAAATAGTGGGTTATAAAATGTAATTCGTTGAGAACGGAACAATGTTTTGACCGGATGACCCCAACCCGTCGATGCCTAATTCAACCCGGTCACCCGGCTTTAAAAATGTTGGTGGATTTAACCCCATTCCCACGCCGCTTGGTGTACCGGTGGAAATGATGTCGCCGGGGAGTAAGGTCATAAAACGGCTCAAATAGGAAATGATCCGGGGAATCCGGAAGATGAGCTGGGACGTATTGCTTTCCTGTATCGTCTTACCGTTGACCGAAAGCCACATCGCAAGGTTATGCACATCGCCGAGTTCGTCTGGTGTTACCAAATAGGGACCCAGCGGGGCAAATGTGTCGCAGCTTTTACCTTTTACCCACTGTCCCCCGTGTTCGAGCTGGAATGCGCGCTCGCTGTAGTCGTTGTGCAACAGGTAACCGGCGACATGGTCCAGGGCGTCTGACTCATCAATGTAACGCGCCCGTTTGCCAATTGCCACGGCGAGTTCGACTTCCCAGTCGGTCTTTGTACTGCCACGGGGCAACATCACGTCGTCGTTTGGTCCGCATATAGCCGTGGTGGATTTGAAGAAAACCACCGGCTCTTCGGGAATGGGTAGGTTGGTTTCGATCGCGTGGTCGACGTAGTTCAACCCAATGCAAATAAGTTTGGAGGGACGGCATACGGGAGCGCCAAGGCGCACGCCCTGTGGTACCGGCTTAAGTAGCCGCGGGTTGGCATTGATAAACGCGCGCAGCCGCTGTAAGCCATTGGTTTCAAAAAATTGCTCGGTATAGTCTTCTCCGAAAGCAAAGACATCTGTCAATTCACCGTTTACAAAAGCCCCGGGGCGCTCCTTGCCCCAATCACCGTATCGAAATAGTTTCATAATCAGGTTAATAAATGTGTGTGATTAATACGTAGCCCGCCCTCCGGAAAGGTCGAATGTAAAGCCCGTGGTGAAACTGCATTGGGGCGACACGATAAATGCCGCCATATCTGCCGCCTCTTCCAGGCTACCGCAGCGCTTCATCGGGATTTTATCGGTCATATACTTCACTTGTTCTTCCGGCAACGCCTCGACCATCGCGGTCTGGATAACCGCAGGTGCCAGGGCATTCACTGTTATGCCGGTACCGGCGTATTCTTTACCCTGTACTTTGGCCATCCCGATTACAGCGGATTTGGAGGCCGAATACGCTAACATTCCGGCGTTGCCTTCTTTCCCTGAAATCGATGCAATATGCAGGATACGGCCATAATGCCCACGAAGCATCACAGGAAGAACGTACTTGGAGAGCAGGAATGATCCCTTGAAATTCACGTCAAATACGCGCTGCATATCGTCCGTGGAAACTTCATGGCTTTTTATATTGGTCTGACCGGTGATGCCGGCACAGTTAACCAGGATATCAATAGCCTGATACTGTGCCACAACGGTGTCGATACATTCGGACACCTGCTTTTCGTCGGTAATATCAATCACATAGGATTGGCTATCCGACTGGAGCTTGCCGTGGATCTCCGCAAGGCCTTGCGCGTCCCTGTCCAACAGCGCGAGTTTGACGCCCGCTCCAGCTAATTTGGCGGCGATGGCCGCACCAAGTCCGGATGCAGCGCCGGTCACTATGCCAACCTGACCACTAAATGTTGTATTCATAGCTTTATGTATTTTGATGTGTAACGTCTGGTGTGCTGGTAATATCGCTTAGCGCCACCACCTGTGATTTTCTGGTTAACAGATGGATAATGCACCAGGCAAACAGGTAGGTAAATCCGCAGATCAGGAACAGCAGGTTGTAGCCGTCTGCAAGGTGACCACTCAGCTTGTACCGATCGAGTATATAACCTACAAACAACGGAAACAGCATGCCCCCGACGGCACCTGACATTGCGCCTATGCCGGTCACCGAGCTAACGGCCTGCTTGGGGAAGAGATCCACTACCAGTGTAAAGATATTCGTGCTCCAGGCTTGGTGAATGGCCAGGGTGAAACTCAATATACCCACAATCATCCATGCATTGGTGGCATATTGGGCTAGCAGCACCGTAAGTTCCAGTACGGCAAAAAGAAGGAGTGCGAATTTCCGTGCTTTTAGCGTTGGCCAACCCCGCTGGATCAACCAGGAAGAAAAATAACCGCCCCCTACACTACCCACTACCGTCATTGTGTAGATCACCATCAGTTCCGGGCTGAGCTCCTTCATGTTCAGATCGAAGCTGAAAGCGAAATAAGACGGCAGCCAGAACATGAAAAACCAATAGATGGGATCGAGCAGGATTTTGCCCGTGATAAACGCCCAGGTCTGTGGAAACGAAAATAATTTAAACCATTTAATTTTGACGGTTGCTGCTGATGCTAATGGCTTGGAGCCGGGCTGCTGATCTTCGTGGATGTATGTGTATTCCTCCTGCGTCAATCGTTTGGATTTTGCCGGGGTATCGTAAATTATTAACCAGCCAAGAAGCCAGATAAATCCGAACATGCCGGTTATGATGAAAACTTCATGCCATCCGAATGTATTCAGGATTAGGGGGACGAGCAGTAAGGCGATGATAATGCCTGCGCTGGTTCCTGCGTTAAATAAGCCGGTGGCGAAAGCACGTTCCTTTTTGGGAAACCACTCTGCAATCGTTTTCATACCCGCAGGCACATTCCCGGCTTCTGTCAGCCCTAACCCGATCCGTGCAAGTCCAAAGCCTAACGCACTTCGCGCTGCCGCATGAACCATACTCATGATACTCCATGTGGAAACGGCGATGCAATATCCGGTCTTTGCCCCTATCCGGTCGATCAGCCAACCCCAGGATACCAGGCCCACGGCGTATGCACCGGTAAAAGCCATAACCATATAGGCAAAGTCGGTTTCTGTCCAGGTAAATTCGTGTTCAAGTACCGGTTTCAATAGTCCCAGGATCTGTCGGTCCAAGTAGTTGAAGGTGGTGGCCAAAACGAGGAAGGTAAGTACGAGCCAACGGTAGTTTTTTATTTTTTTGGTTTGCATTGTTTCTGAATTAGTTACACGTCCGCTTGATTAGGCAAGGCCCAATTTCTTGCGCCCGACATCGGTGAGCCGATTCGAGTTCCATCCGGGATACCAGGTTTGCTCCATGATGACTTTGCGCACACCCGGAACGGCGTATAGTGCTTCGGGAATTGTCTTTGAAAGCGTACTGTGCACGACGTTGGAGCTGTACATAAAGTATTCGCCGAGCGGTCGGCCGCGGTGGGGCATGGCAAACACCACTTTTACAACCCCGCCCCGGACGGCAATGTCGTATACAAAGCCGAGGTCTACGACGCTGATATCAGACTTATAAAGTTGGGGGTCTTTAACTTGCTGTAACGCTTCCCACAGCAATCGTTTATCGACCGGACTGTCTCCGCCTTCCGACTTGCGCGCCAGACGCGCCGGCGTTGCGCCGGTGCTGCCGGTGGCTGCCGGCAATTCGCCCCGGGTAGCAGTGAGCGGATTGCGTAGCTCACGGCGCATTTCTTCAAGGGTGGCTGGACCGGTCTCCATATCAAACGGGATGACGGCATAGGCATTTTTTTGGCGCAATACCGCGCCCTTGGGGATTGTCTTCACGGTTTTTGGAACCGGATAGCGGCTCCAAATCTGGCCGTGCCATTTGTAGTACAGCTGCGGCGACCCGTTATGGCTCAATTCGGGTAGCCCCTCCGCTGCATGTTCGAGAAACAGCCCCATGAATGAATCTTTGGTATCCTGGTTGAAAAAGCCGATGCCCCAAAGGTCGTTCCCCTGCTCGGCCGGGACCTCGCCGATTTTCAGCTTGCCGTCTGGGCCCATCCACATGATGTCGGTAAACGACTGACCGGTGATTACCCATTCATCGTCACGCAGGGCTGCGGGCTCGAACTCCTTCACCGCTGTCATCCGGCCAAGCTTGTGGAAATAAGGAAGCCCGGCATAAAACCTGTACTCGATATCGACGTGTAGTCTTGCGGGCGAGAAAATCGGATGTACGGGGGAATATGGGAATCCCCAACGACGGACAATGGTACAGATCGGCCCTTTGACGACTTCGAAATCGGGACATTCGTCCCAAAGTGATATCCGCATTTTCTGGAATCCGTCTTCGGAAACATAGTCATGAGCCCAGTCAATTCCCGCGGGCTCCCCATGCCCTTGCCCCCCGGAATAAATCTCCAGCCAATGCTCCCGCTTGATGATCATCTTGGCAAGCTGCCCGGTCTGCCGGGATAGTATGGCTTTATAGTACTCGTTTTCGATGTCTAGGCCATACCCCTCTCCAGATACATTGAGGTCGGTTTGGTAATTGGGCAATTCGGCATCGGGATTACCATAAAACACCAAATAGGTGCGCTTGTCATGGCCGCCGCTGTCTGCGAGGAAAAGTAGTTTGCAGATCCGCTCATCGTCTCTGCGCACTTCGCAAAGGACCTGTGAAATCACTTCGGTCAGTTTGCCATCTTTCACTTCGGCAATACGGAGCTCCCGAGTTAGGGAATCAACCTGCGCGTGGGGGAAACTCAATAATACTTCTACCGGCTCTGCACGCCGCGTAATCCCTGCTTTTTCCGTTAAGCTGACCACCTTATAATAGTTCCAGCCTTGCGCCCACGTTTTCCAGGCTTCAGGAAGTGTGGCTACAGACCCGTACTCACTTGCGGCGACTAACGGTTTACCAAGGTCTTCCTCGTCGTGCTGGGCCTGGATCTCCGAAATGCGGAGTGAATTGGTAATGGCACGCGCCAACCGGTAATCTTTTCCTTCAAGGGCACGATTCAGCAGCTGAATTTTTTCTTCAAAACTGTCGTTCTGCCGGTTGGCCACGGCCAGCCGTGCCGCCGATTTCCCGAATGTTGACTTTTCGTTTGCTGCCGTTGCTATGTTCGGTAACGTGAGTCCGGCAAAACCCAAAAGGCCCATTCCAAGGAATTTTCTGCGCTTTAATTGCATTGGAGTCGACTCGGCCAGTGGTAACTGTTGCTCCGGGGTATGTTCGTTGTTATATGCTTTCATCATGATCATTTTGAGTTGGATGGCGTCAAACGCCTAATTTTTTTCGGGCTTCCCCTGTGATAAAATTGGTATTCCACTCCGGGTACCAGGTTTGCTCAACCACCACGCGGTTGACCCCGGAAATTGACATGAGTGCTTCGACAATGGTTTTGGATACCGCGCGATGTACGCTGCTGGAACCCCAGACAAAAAAACTCGAAAGCGGCCTCCCGCGGTGTGGCATGGTCATCAGTACGTTGACGATACCGCGGTTGACCGATAGGTCGTAGATGTACCCGAGCTCGACAATATTGACATCGGAAATGTATAACTGCTGGTCCTTGCAGTCCCGTAAGGCCGACCACAACGCGGCCTTGTCAACCTCACTATCAGCAGCCTCTCCTGGGCGGGCTAAGCGTGTACCGGCAGCTGCGGCGGTAGTGCCCGGGGTGATAGCCGAGGCCGTGACGGCCATCTGGGCCAATAGTTGCTTACGAAGGACTTCAATATGTGCCGGCCCTTCTGTCGCCGTAAATGGCGTGATGGTATAGGCGTTTTTCTGATGCAGTACGGCGCCTTCGGATACTTTTTGGTTCCTTTCTAATGGATAGCGGGACCAGGTGGTTCCGTGCCAATTGTAATAAAGCATCGAGTGGCCGGTGTGTAAGGGTTCGGGAAGAACCGCTGCGGTATGCTCGAGATAAAGAGCAACAAACGCGTCTTTGGTATCCCGATTGAAATAGCCGAAACCACCGACATTGAATTTATTGGCTTCGTCAATCTCTCCCAGATTGACTTTTCCATCGGTACTGATCCACAAGCTATCGTTAAAAGGCTGTCCGGTAAAAACCCACTCGTCGTCCCGCAGCGCTGTCGCAATAAAGTCCTTTGTTGCCCGCATGTCGCCGATCTTGTAGAAGTAGGGTTGAGCGGCATAAAACCGGTATTCGATGTCTATTAAGAGCCGCGAAGGGGTATAAATTGGATGAAGAGCGGAATACGGAAAGCCCCATCTTCTGACGATGGTACATATAGGGCCCTTTACGATTTCGAAGTCGGGGCACGTACCCCAATACTGGATCCGGGCTTTCATGAAATTGTCTTCAGTTACATAATCATGTGCCCAATCAATGCATGGAGTTTCGCCGTGGCCGGGGCCTCCGGCATATAGCTCGGTGCCGTGCTCCCGCTTGAGGAGCATCCGTTCCAATTGCCCCGTTTGTTCGGAGAGATAGGCGATATAATATTGGTTTTCAATTTCAAGTTTGAATCCTTCGCCCTTTACGGATAAGTCAGTTTGGTAATTGGGTAATTCTGCATCGGGATTGCCATACAACACCAGGAACTTCCGCTTTTCGCGTCCGTTATTATCCGCAAGAAACATTACGTTGCACAAGTATTCTTCCCCACGCCTCACAACGCCATATACCTGCGAGGTAACCTCCTTCAGCTCGCCATTGGTAATCGCTGCAACGCGGATTTCCCGGAACAGGTTGGAGACTTGGTCTGCCGGGAATGCCAGCAGCGCCTCCACGGGCTCGGCTTTTCGGGCGATGCCCGCCGATTCAGCTACGCCAATGGCTTTATAGTATTTCCAGCCGTTCGCCCACGCTTTCCATGTTTGGGGAAGTGCTGAAACTTCCCCGTATTCGGTGCTGCCTACCACAGGTTTTCCGATGTCACCATCGGTGACCTGGGCTTGGATAGCAGAATTCCGGATGGAATCTCCAAGGGACCTAACTAATCGGTAATCACCTGATTCCCAAGCTTTTTTTAGCTGACCCATTTTAGTTTCAAAACTGTCGGATTGCTTCGACATCAGGTCATTGACCGCCCTTGATTGATTTCCTGCAGACGTCGTGTGACGACTATCTACAGACGGCTTGGCGGTGTGTGGAATACCCGTTGCAGCAAGGCTCATCAAACCCAACTCCAGAAACCGACGCCGCTTTATTGCGTTTTCGCCTGCGGCACCAACACTAAGATTTTCTTCTTGGGTACCGGCCGCGTCCGGTGTTGAATTCCGGTTAACCGTATTCGAATCTCTTTTTGTCATTTTGGTGTGGATATACAAGTAAACAATTGATTTATAGAAAATTACAAAATTAAACAAGATGTATTTTTTGTAAAAGGTGTATGATGCAGCTTAATAAAGCCACACGATAGTATGATATGTCGGTTACTTATCGAAAGATTACTTAGACATCGACTGATCCCACCACAAACGCGTGGCAACATTATCTGGACCTCCTCCCAATAAAGGGACAGCGGCTTCCACAGCGGGACCATTCGCAATAATCTCTCTATCAAGAAAAGAAATCCTGCGGATCATTTGATCTGGCGCGATATCTGGATTTTGTGAGCTCATTAATGGATAAAATTTCGGGTAACCTGATCTTCTGATTTCCGACCAGGCCTCATGCGACTCGGGATATAATGCCAACCATTTCTGTGTTCCAATCTGCTCGCGCTGTCTTTCTTCATTACTTTCGAACTTAACCGGGATATCTGTTAATGGCGGGGTTTCGAAGTAATTTTCTGGAGCAATCGGTAAGTTTGTACCGTTAATGTAGGAAGTGATTACCGCATCATCATCGATATCATGTTCCCGCATGGACGTTTCGATTCCCTTTTCATAGAGTTCCTGGGCGCTGCCTTCCATAGCCCAGCCGTTTAGTGCACCCTCCGCCCGTAGAAAGTAGGCTTCAGAGGCATACATTGCTACCTGTGGTGTGGTATACATGTTTTCGGGCAAGTACTTCGGGCCTACAGTAGAATTGGCATTCACACTGTTTTGCGGGATATTTTGTTGTGCAACCGTCATGCCGTTACGAACACCGTGATATTGGCCGTCTTCCGGTGCCGGACTGAAATACACGGCTAACCGCGGGTCGTTATATCCTTTGAGCAGGCTTTCCATCGCTGCACTCATACGGGAACCGTTTCTGCCGATAAAAGCATTCAGCCCATTAGGGAAGTTTGCCGAGGTCTTAAAATAGGCGCCATCGTCTACCGCTGTCATTACACCGCCTGTTACAGCTTTTTCAGCCTCTTCTTTTGCTTTTTCTGGTTCGACATTGGAAATCCGCAGGGCCAGCCGCAGCCGAAGGGTATTGCCGAATTTGAGCCATTTGGAGTTGTCGCCGCCGAAAATCAAGTCTTTGTCTGCGAACGACGGCTTGGTCAGATTGTTTTGTAAATCGGCAGTAGCTTCATCCAGTTCCTTAAAAAAATCATAATATATATCCCTTTGGCTGTCATAATGGACAACCGTGGTATCCTGACCGATCTTAGAATATGGAATTGGCCCGAAATAATCAGTCAACCGGTGGAAGGTATACACCTTCCAAATGCGTGCGATGGCGTTGATTGTCGGCTCGCTGCCATCGTTGGTTGCCTCAATGATGTTAATTAATTTCGGCATGACATTAATGTACGTTCCGGGCCAAATATCCATCCATCGCTGGACGATAACGTACCGATGAGATTCCTGGGCGGGGTTGGTTCCTGCAAAATGCTGGGAATATACACCGGCGAACAGCATCATGGTAGTTTCGTTATAACTGACACCAAGTCCGGATACCAACGCCCCGGGGAATAAACTCCGGAGGTCAGGCGAACTCAGGTCCTTTAGTCCTGCTGGGTCCGTATTAATTTCTTCAAAATTTTTAGTACAGGAGACTAACAGGATGAGGTTGATCAGGCAAAGGAACACCCGCCTTATTTTCTTGTTATATAACAATGTGCTATAGTTCATCGTATTTTAAATTAAGCCGTTAACAAATGATAACTTTTACGAAGCTTATTATGAATACTCGGTTGTATTCACGAAAAAATTTAGAAAGACAGTTTTAAGTTAAGTCCGATATTCCGAGTTGTTGGTAACGAAGAATATTCTAAGCCGCCTCTATTTGTAGTTGCTGTCGCAATTTCTGGATCGTATGGTGCATATCGCTTGATAAAGAATAGATTCCGTCCAACAAGGGATATTTTTGCTCCGCGGATAAATCTTGAATTTCCAATAATACCATATGGCAGACTATAGCCTAAGACGATCTCACGCACTCTTAGATTGGTTGCTGAAAACGCGTAGAAGTCCTTAACCGGTGTCCGATTTCCCAGGGATTGCCAATAGGTCTCAGCTGTTATGCTTTTCGTATTTGGTTGTCCGTCCTCGGTGTATGCATCCAATACAAGTCCACCTTCACGCCCCCAAAGCGAATTAGCGGAATTTCCGCTCGCATCCATTGCCGCCTGGGTACCGGCTACTACGGTTCCGCCATTACGATAGTCTATCAGAAAACTAAGGGAAACCCCCTTGTACTGAAATGAATTATTAACTCCAAGTAAGTAATTTGGATTGTAATTACCGGCATAAGCTGTCTTAGCCGTAACGATAGGAACGCCATTCACATCCACCAGTCTTCTACCCTGCTCATCCTTTTTCCATTCAGCCATATACATTCTTCCATAACTCTCTCCCTCTTCTACGGTTTCCAGCACCTGCCTATCGTCGCCTAATACAGCTGTCTTAAGCCTGTCTGACAACCTAATAACCTTATTGACATTTTTTGAGAAATTAACCATAATGTCCCAGGAAAATGCCGATGTCTGAACAGGAGTACCGCTTAACATGAGCTCCACGCCACTATTTTGTATTAAGCCTGCGTTTATGTACTGGGCGCTATACAGTGTCGCGTTCGGAACTGCCAATGAAATTAACTGGTTTTTCGTTTGGCTTAAATAATACGTTGCATCAATACCAAGTCGATTCTGGAAAAACCGCCAGTCCAGCCCTGCTTCGTAGGAAGAGGTGAGTTCAGGCTTATAATCTCCCAGCGACCGGGTAGACGGTGTGTTTATCACTCCGCCAGCGCCAACCGTGAAATAATTCGCGGTGAGATATTGCTGTCCGCCATAACCTGCATTTGCATATGTGAGTCTGACTTTACCATACGAAACCCATGAAGGAAAATTAAAAATATCCGTTAGAATCGAAGTCAAACCGATGGACGGATAAAAATAGGACTGATTTTCTTTCGGAAGCGCGGAAGACCAATCATTACGCGCGGTGATATCTAAAAATAGATAATCTTGATAGGAAAGCGTAGCCGCAGCATAAACGGACTGAACCTGTGGAGTCCGACCATATCGGTTTGTTGTCCTGGGATTCTTTGCATTACTCATAAAAAAGTAATCGAGCTTGTTCAGTCCGTTAGCAACTGTCAAAACAGATTCGTATTTTGTTTCCTGGATAGCTCCGCCAAGGAATCCGCTTAGCTTAATGTTGTTGGTGAAATCCTTCCGGAAAGACAGCAATGCATCTAAATTTGAAGCATTACGATTGCCTGCATATAAATTGTAAACGTTTCCGTTACCAGACAGCTCATACGAATCCTCATACATCTTTTCTTCCGTATTTTCGTCCGTCCGATCAATACTTCCCCTCAGCTGCAAATCCAACCAGTCGGTAAATTGGTACTTTGCACTAATCAATCCCAAAATCCGGCGTTTCTGTTCAAAAAAGAGTTGCCTGTTCATTTTCCAATATGGATTGGAGAGGTATATTGATCCGGGTCGCCAGTAGCTCTGTTTGCGGTTACCAAGCTCATCAAAGTATTCGAATTGCTGCATTTCACTTAGTGGAATGGATGCGGGCGCGTGATATATGCTTCCCGTTGCATCGTTTCGCTCTCCGGTGAACGGCTTATTGTCCACATTCTCGATTATATAGGTGAGCTTGGAAAAAAACGAAAGCTTTGAGGAGATTTGATTGTCAATCTTCAGATCAAAATTATGGCGATTTAGTTCATGGTTTCGCAAAATCCCCTGTGCCTTATTGTGACCATATGAAAAATAAGTTTGCATGTTCTCACTTCCTCCGCTTATTCCAAGAGAGTTGCTTAAACTTGTTGCACTCCTGTAAAAATCTTTAATCCTGTTTGGTTGGCCTTTAAGGGGCACTTCGTTGCCGTTCCATAATGTAACCAGTTGACCGGTTGCTTTAGGACCCCAACTCGTCTCTGAATTTGCATTAAATTCACCTCCTGCTCCCTGGCCATATTCAGCTTGCACTTCTGGTAGAATAAAAGGTTGGTCAACTGAAAAATTCCCGGTATAATCGACCGTAATCCGTCCAACTTTCCCCCGTTTGGTTGTGATGATGATCGCACCGTTTTGTCCCTGACTGCCATAAAGTGCAGCAGCAGAGGCGCCTTTCAGCACCGTCATCGACTCAATATCGTCGCTGTTCAGCATTCCTATCCCATCACCGCCATCACGTCCGCCATGGGTGCCGCCTGTTCCTTGTTCGCGGCTGGTATTGTCCATGGGAACCCCATCTATGACATATAATGGTTGATTGTTGCCGAAAATTGATCGATTACCGCGTAACAGAACTTTCGATGAACTTCCAGGACCAGTTGCGTTTTTTGTGATGGTTACGCCAGCAACCTTTCCCTGCAGGGAGTTAATCAAGTTGGTTTCCTTGGCCTCATTGAGCTGTTCGGCTCCGATCGTCTGTGACGAGTAGCTAAGTGACCTTGCTTCTCGCTTAATACCGAGGGCCGTCACCACGATCTCGCTCAATTCGGAGCTCTCGCCCTGCAAAACCACATCGATGGTTTGGCGTTGATTGACGGCTTGCTCTTGGGATGCATAACCCAGGTACGAGAAATGAAGCACAGCATTACTGCCTGGAATTTGTATGGAATAATTACCGGAATCATCGGTCTTGGTCCCCGTAGTCGTATTACCAACCATAACCGTAACACCGGAAAGTGGCTCCCCAGTGTTATTTGTTACTTTTCCACGCACAACCCTTTCCTGAGACAGCGTGCTGGCAGCCGCTTTAACCGGTAATGCCGACCGTGGTGCTGCTTTCATCCGAACGATAATCATCTCCCTGTCAACAACATACGTAAGCGGTTGATCGGAGAAAACCTTAGCCAGTGCTTCCTCTAACTCTAAATTTCTAATATTAACGGTTACAGGTACAGCTATTTCCATCATCCGGTCGCTGTAAACAAAATCATAATTGGTTTGCTTACGGATTTCCTGAAATATATCAGTTAATAGCGCATTGTTCTTGGTTAACGTAACGATTTGTCCGTAGCTCTCGGCATTGACCTGCAACATGCCTAATAGGATGACCAATGTCGTAAGTTTCATGGTCACTATAATTTTTACAATAGGTCTTAAAGAACAATATTGTTCCTTATAATAAAAATCCATAGATTTGAACGGTTTAAATCGTGAAGTGCTAATATCACAGCTTGAACACTTCACAGATGTTCATTATTAAGTTATTTACGGATCCGGTTAACCCGGATGGATAATGAAGGACTGAAAAATGGCTGGGAGTGTTGAAGGCGCTCTCAGCTTTTTTTATTCCCTGTACTTCCGCCTTA
This sequence comes from Parapedobacter lycopersici, assembly GCF_040395035.1. GTDB lineage: Bacteria > Bacteroidota > Bacteroidia > Sphingobacteriales > Sphingobacteriaceae > Parapedobacter > Parapedobacter lycopersici_A. The sequence continues at coordinate 23,551 of NZ_JBEBRB010000022.1, forward strand.
AGATGAGTTGTAATTTTTTTTCATAATTGCGGTTAATTTATTTGGTTAGTAAATTTTTAGTACTGCCTCTGCTTTACTAATACGCGATTGCCGGTAATCTCAAAATGAACCAAGTTGGTCGACTCCAACGCATATAGAATAGCGGAGAGCTTTTTGTTACGTGATACCTGACCTGTAAAGGTCTGACTTGTATCAAGTCCGGCATCGTAAATAATTTCTACATTGTACCATCTCGCAATTTTGTTCATGAGCCCTCCTAACGGTTCCTTATTAAAAACAAAATCACCATTCTTCCAATCTATGACTTCTAAAATATCCACCTCGTTTACGGTTATGCTCCTTTCCGTGAGTACCGATTGTTGACCAGGCCGGATAACCACACCTTCTGTTCGCTGTTGATTGCCCTTATCAATTGGGGTAATTTTGACGCTGCCCGATAACAGCGATGTCTTAACAAACGAATCGTTACTGTAGTTAGATATATTAAAACTTGTACCCAAAACCTCAATATCCTGTTTGTCGCCGTGCACGATAAACGGCTTATCGGGATCTTTGACTACTTCAAAATATGCCTCGCCCGTCATTTCAACCCGCCGTTCACTCGTACCTACAAACGAAGATGGAAACGTTAATGAAGAAGCTGCATTTAACCAAACATTCGTCCCATCCGCCAACTGGACGTGATATTGCCCCCCTTTCGGCGTTTCGATAGTGTTATACTCGATTTTCCTGGACAGCTGATCCGCATCTGCCGCCACCTTATAAACTAACCGGCCTTCCGCGTCTTTTAAAATCATTAAGCCCGACTCATCAACTAGCGTACTTTCATCTTCCCCTGACAATGCGATCTGTTTCCCGTTGCCTAATGTCAAAACCGCAACGTTTGTACCGGGATCTACATCGTTTTGTACGTAATTTGACAACGTGGTATCCCGCTTTGACTGATAGAAGTATATCCCTGCTAAAATCCCAACAGCCAACATCGCGGCGGCCGCGATGGCAGGACGAAAAGATATCCGGCGAGACCGACCTGCATCAAGATGTTTGCTTATCCTCTGCTTGAACCGCTCCTCGGCCGCAGACAGATCGAATTCGCTTAATCTGGAATCGGGATCCTGCTCAAAATCGTGAAACCACTTTTGGAGCAACATAATTTCCTCTTTGGTACACTGTCCTGCACGATACCGTTCCAGCAATTCTTTTGCGTCTCTATCCATACCTTACTATGACGATTACCGCTACGTGGAATGGGTACAAGGAGGTGATTTTTTTTTCACACACCTGTCGATGACCTCTTGCTCGGTGGCTTTTCCTGCTTACCACGGAGCTCATCGGTTAATCCGGCAAGGAAAATGCTACATAGGCGTCACCCGATGGCGTGCCCATCTTACCGCCTCCACTGGCAATCACAACGTACTGTTTACCATTTACCGCATAAATTGCAGGAGTGGCATATCCGCCCGCCGGAAGAGCGGTTTCGAACAGCAGCTGCCCGGTTTTTTTGTTAAATGCTCGAAATCGTTCATCTTTTGTAGCCGCGATGAAGACTAAGCCTCCGGCTGTTACCACCGAACCGCCAATGTTCTCTGTTCCGGTGATGATACCGTTAGCAGCAAGTTCGGGCACCTCTCCCAAAGGTCTTTTCCATACGATATCCCCTGTGTTTAAATCTACTGCGCTTAGTGTTCCCCAAGGCGGGGATATCGCAGGGTACCCTTCTTTTGATAAAAATTGCGCGATGCTGTGAAGTCGATAGGGCGAGTCATAAAACTCGTTTTTTTCTTTAACGGCTGGTATGAACTGTTTCGTCTGCTCTTCTGTTATCTTTAAAAGGTACGTAGCCAGTGCGCGCGTTTCGGAAGCGCTGAAATGTTTAAACGCAGGCATCATTCTACGTCCGTTTGTTACAAGTTCGGCAAATTCTGAGCGGGAATACCGCTTTTCCAAATCACGTAAAGACGGAAAATTACCGGAACCTTTTAGATCATCCCCGTGGCATCCTGAACAGTTCTTTTTATACAATAATGTACCTGCATGTAAGTTGGTCTGTACTTTTTCAGGGGCTGCCTGTGTATTGACCTTTGCCATTTTGATTACCCAGGGTATCTCTGTCGCATTGATGTAGAGAATACCGGTCTCCGGATCGAATGATGGCCCTCCCCATTCAGCACCTCCGAGGAGGCCTGGGATTACCAATGTTCCGCGTTCGGTAGGCGGCGTAAAGATAGGCCCGGTTTTATAGTTTTTAAACCGTGCCTTGATGTCGGCAAACGACGAATCTGGCAAATGAGGGTTGAGATCGGACACCGAGAAACTTTGACGGACAAATGGCGGAATAAAGGTCGGAAACGGCTGCGTCGGAGCGGGCTCTTCTCCGACCAACTCGGAATCCGTGGGGACGGCCTTTTCGGGAATTGGATGGAGGGGTTCGCCAGTGTCCCTATTTAGCAGAAAAATGAATCCATGCTTGGTTACTTGTGCGACGGCGTCGGTCTTTTCGCCATTGTCCGCTACCGTAACTAAAACAGGTGCGGTGGGCAGATCCCAATCCCAGAGGTCGTGGTGTATTGTCTGATAATGCCATTTGTACTCCCCGGTGGCAGCATCGAGCGCCAAAATGCTGTTAGCAAATAAATTATCTCCCTTTCGCTTGCCCCCATAGAAATCTGGATTGGACGTTCCGGTTGCCGCATATACTACACCTCGCCCCTCATCCAGGCTAAAGCCCCCCCATGCATTGGCTCCGCCAACATGTCGGTATGCTTCTGGATCTTTCCAGGTATCGTAGCCAATCTCACCGGGGGCGGGAATCGTCTTAAATAACCATTTCATTTCACCGGTATGTACGTCAAACGCCCTGATATGTCCCGGGGCTGCCTCTTCTTCTTCCGATAAACTAGTACCAACAATGATCGTATTTCTGAAAATCACGCCTGGGCTGGTAGCGGTCACCCGTAAATCTTTCAATTCCCTATGCGGATCAAGACCTTCGTGAAGTGATATTCTACCGTTTGTACCAAACGTGGTCATCGGCATGCCAGTTTCGCCGTCAACGCAGAACAGGGATGGCCCTGCCGTATAAAATAGCAGTCGCTGATTGTTGTCGCCGCGATACAGGGTCAGCCCCCGGCAAACATTGAGACCATAGTCTACGCGCCCTGCATTATCTATTAAGATACTATCTGACGGATCAAAAACCCATTTTTCTGTTCCAGATGCTGCATCTAATGCGAAGAGTTTCAGTTTTGCCGATACTCCGTATAATACCCCTTCGACAATTAATGGATTGGTCTGAATCTGACTGGATGGACCTGCATCTTTTGTGTTGTAAACCCAGGCAACTTGAAGATCCTTGACGTTGTTTGTATCAATTTCATTTAAAACAGTATACTGTTGCCTACCCATTCCCCCACCGTAGACACCCCATTCTTCTTGCTTGGCCGGATGCTGACATGATGTCAAAATAAACGTAATCAAGCAGGTTAATGGGAAACCTATATTTACTGTGTTATCGTTTCTATTGTTCATTTTTGATTGATTCCTTTCTCTTAATTCTTTTTCAATCTGCAGCTGATGCCCCGGGGTGTATCATTCCCGCTACGTATAACCGCATGTGGCAAATGTATTTACTTGAATATGTTGGCGCTGAATTATTTGATCGCTACATCCCAAACTTTGGATAAACTTGACTCGCCCAACGGCCCTTCGACATTTAGCGTCACGATGTACAACCCAGCTGTAGAATAGCGGTGAGACGGATGTTGTTCCGTTGAGAAATTACCATCTCCGAAATCCCATTTCCACGAGGTAACCTCACCTATGGACTCATCAGTAAACGCTACCATACGGCGGTTCATATCAACCACGTTAAACGACCATCGGGCATCAATCGGCTTGAGGTATTGTGGCTCGAGTGGCATTAGGGTGAAGGGCAATAAATAGTTCGCATCTCCGTACATAGTCCGCTCTCTGCTTAGGTTCCAAAACCCATCGTTTCCCACTGGCTTATTTACGTCGTCGTAATCAATAACTGCCCAACTTAAGCCGATATCTTTGTTTTCGGTCAAGGTGGATTCGACGGATCTAGATGGCCCTTCCGGACCTGCGTAGTCAAAAGGCGTGATCCAGAACTCTAGTGTCAATCGCCCGGGTTCGCCCGGCTGAAAGTCATACTTGTAGGACGCATTGGCGTAGGGGAGTTCCTTAATCCACGGTTGACTACCCCATACCATCGCCCAGTCTTTGCCTCGAGCCGGGGTGAAGATGTGATAATTCTGAGCATGAACTCCGTGAAAGGAAAAATAGGCATCCATCGGTGAGAGTTGTTTATTTGGGTGAAACGCGTTGATAAATGGTCCACCGGACTGATCCCCATCGATCACAACTTCAAAGATATCGTTGTGTAAGCCGGAGAGTGAAAAATCCCAATAGTTATCGTAGGCTTCGTAGAGGATATAGATCCGGTTAATTCCGTTGACCCAACCGACTTTGACCTTTACATCTAAATTTGCCGGGTCTGCCTTGTGATGACGATTGCTGTCAATTCGATCATCGAACATTTCGTTTATGCCAACTACATATGCTTCTCCGACAATATCCCAGTCGTCCGAATTACCGTCTATCGTCGGTATCTTATCCGATGGAAACTGAAAGATGCGAAATCTTCGATCATCCTGCGAATAAACCATACCTACTCGAACGCATACGGCTAACAATACAAGCAAAATCTTAATGGATGGATGCATCGGCTTAAATGTTGTAAAATTGCACCGCGTTGTCGTGAAACAACTTTTTTTGATCCGCATAAGACCGATTAAGCACGATTTCCTTGAGCGTATTCAGCCATTGGCCCAGCTCCATTTTCCGTAGACAAACCGGCCAATCGCTAGCGAACATCACCCGATCGAGACCGAAAATATCCAAGCAGCAATTGATAGCCGGGGCTAGGTTCTGCGCCGTTAACTCGTGATTCATCGCCCGCGTAGCCACACCGGAAATCTTACATACTACATTCGGACAATCGGCGACTTGAGTAATGTCCGTGATCCACTGATCCCGATCATGATCAGGCGTCTCTCCTCTAAGACTTTCTCGATTAAAAAACGCTCTTGGGTCTACATTTCCACAGTGGTTAACGAGGAAGCGGGTATCAGGGCATTGCGCGATTAATCTTGACATCGCCGGAAGCCATTGCGTGGGAACAGAAAAGTCGAAACTCATATTCAGGGTACTCAACCGCTGGATATTGTGTATCACCGACGGTCGTAAGATTTCTTCTTCAGACTTAAAAAAATAACGTATGCCCTTAATGTAGGGGTTTTGATAAAACTGCGAAAGGTATGTTGTTAGGTCCAGATCATTGGGATCGGCAGCGATAACAGCCGCTACTGTGGGGTTCCCGCGCTCACGGCACATTTCAATAGCATATAATGCTTCTTCATGTCGCATGTTTGCCGGTACCCCCACCTCCATATACACCGCCTTCACCACGTTTAGGCCGTTGATGGCCGCCAGATAATCACGTTGATCAAAATTTCTGTCCAAGGGTGGTCTGGACCATGCGTCACCAAACCGATTAACGTCCCACAAGTGTTGATGTGTATCGATTATTGGCAATCTATTTCCCTTTGACGGAAATCCGAAAACCGGCAATTGTATTAATGAAACCGCGCCGATAACCGAGGACATATGAATAAATGTTTTTCTGTTCATCATTTGATTAATAAGAGGCTGTAGCTACAAAAAAGATGATGCGATCGTAACTGCTAACAGAATTATCTTAGAAGTCGGAACGGCTTAAAATGGATGGACGTCCCACCAAAGTGGTGTACTGGCTCGATCGGGGCCACCAAGTAGGGTTTCGGCTTCAGCGACCGCCTTTCCGTTGCTGTTTCGTTCAATAGTTAAAAATGTGGCACGCCGGATCATCTTTTCTTTCGGAACGTCCGGATTGTCTGAATTAATCAATGGATAGAACTTTGGGTAGCCAGACCGCCTGATTTCAGCCCATGCTTCATGCGACTCAGGAAATAACGCGAGCCATTTCTGAGTGCCGATCTGTTCACGCTGCTTTTCCGCATCTGTCGAAAATTTTACCGGTATATCCGTTAAAGCTGGCGTATTAAAATAGCCTCCCGGCGCAATTGGCAACGTGGTACCGTTTATGTATGTGTTGATTACCGCTGGATCGGTCACACCCCAAGTCAACATGGACATTTCGATCCCCTTGTTATAAAGTGCTTCGGCGGCTTCACCCATATTCCAACCGTTCAATGCACCCTCCGCCCGAAGAAAATAGGCTTCTGCTGCATACATCACTGCCTGGGGTGTTGTGTTCATATTAATCGGGGCAAGACGCAAACTGACGTCCGAACTATTGTCAAAACTGTTTTCGGGTATGTTTTGTTGGGCTTGGGACATCCCATTTCGTACACCCCGAAATTGCCCATCCCTGACTGCCGGGCGAAAATACTTGCTTATTCTCGGATCGTTATAGCCTTTTAGTAAACTTTCCATGGTAGAGCTCATCCGAGACTCGTTCCAGCCAGACTGCAAGTTAAATCCATTGGGATTGGCGGCGGACACTTGCATGTAGGCGTCGTCTTCAAGTAAGGTCATCACTCCATTTTGAATAGCCTTTTCCGCTTCTACTTTTGCTTTCTCCGGCTCAACTCCCGAAATGCGTAGTGCTAGCCGTAACCGCAATGTGTTGGCAAACTTCACCCATTTCGCATTGTCCCCGCCATATATCAAGTCTTTGTCTACAAATGAGGGCTTGTTTAAGTTGGCACTTAAAACCGCGGTTGCCTCTTCGAGTTCGTCGAAAAAATCAAAATAAATATCACGCTGTGAATCATAAGCGATTACAGGACTACTTTCACCAATCTGCGAATAGGGGATTGGGCCCCAGTAGTCTGTGGTACGATGAAGCACGAAAACTTTCCATATTCTGGCTATTGCATTCATCGCTGGTTCAGTATCTTTCGTGCTTTCGATGATATTGTAAAGCGCGGGCATCGCATTTGCATAGGTATTTAACCATTGTGCAGAAATCCATTCTTGTACAATCAAATATCGATGCGACATGTGCGCGGGTTGTGTGGATGCAAAATGCTGGGAATATACGCCAGCAAACAACGCAGTTGATATAATATAACTGGTGCTATTGATACCTGCACGCTGTGCACTTGGAAATAAACTTCGAATGTCGGTGGGCGACAACTCAGCTAGCCGTCCTTCGTCCGTATTGATTTCTTCAAATTTATGTGTACATCCTGCAACGAGCATTATGACGATTAAAAGTGTGAAAAAGGTACACTTCTTTTTACCGTGTATCGTTTGGTATTTCATGACAAAAAAAGTTTAATTGTAATTAGATAATCGCCGTTAAAAGGATACTTTCAGGTTTAATCCAAAATTTCGTGTACTGGGCAATGACGCAAATTCTATTCCGCCAGTGTTTGTCGTTCCAACCGCTATTTCAGGATCGAAAGGTGCCTCACGCATAAAAAAGAACAGATTTCGGCCTACCAGCGAAATCTTTGCGGCTTTAATAACGGCTACCCTGCTCAATAACCTTTCGGAGATTGAAAATCCAAGCGCGACTTCGCGTAACCGCAGGTTGGTTCCGGAATAGGCATATAAATCACCGACCGGCGACCAATTACCTACGGATGCCCAGTAACTTTCGGCAGATATCGATTTGGTATTTTTCTGACCATCTTCAGTGTAGGCATCCAGTACTAACCCGCTTTCCCTTCCTTCCAATGACCTGACCGAATGGCCATCAGCATCCAAAATTGCCTGTGTGCCGGAGATAACTGTCCCACCGTTTCTGTAATCGATCAGAAAGCTGAGCGAAATGCCTTTGTATGCTAGGATATTGTTTATACCAAGCATGTAATTGGGGTTGTAGTTGCCCACGTAGGAATCTTTTCCTGTCAGTAATACCCGGCCGTCATCGTCGACTAACCTCCTTCCCTGCTCATCTCGTCTCCAATTGACCATATACATGTCGCCGTATCGGCCGCCCTCCTCTGCTCGGATCATGGCTTGTCGATCATCGATGATTATGGCAGACCGCAATTCGTCCGTCAGTCGGATCACCCTATTGTTATTTTTCGCAAAATTGACCAGCATGTTCCACGAAAATTCGTTAGACCGGACAGGCGTTGCACTTAAACTAATTTCCACTCCGTCATTTTGTATCAGGCCAGCATTAATATACTGATTTACAAATAGTGAGGCATAGGGAGTGGCAATCGATAATAACTGATTTTTTGTCCTCGTTCGATAATAGGTTAGATCAATTCCAAACCGGTTCTGAAAAAAACGCCAATCCAGCCCCGCTTCAAAAGAGGTTGTCAATTCTGGTTTATAATTACCCAACGATCGCGTTCGGGGCGTTGTGATGGCACCGCCCGGCGCCACACTAAAGTAATTGCGGTCGAGGTATTCGGTGCCCCCGTATCCCGCATTTGCATAAGTCAGCCTGACTTTCCCATAGGATACCCACGAGGGGAAACGAACAATGTCTGTCAAGATCGAGGTTAGCCCGATGGATGGGTAAAAATAAGACCGGTTTTCCTTCGGAAGCGCAGACGACCAGTCATTTCGTGCGGTGACGTCCAAAAACAGGTAGTTATTATAAGACAAGGTGGCGGTGGCGTAGAGTGACTGTACCTGGGGAGAGCGTCCTCTATAATTGGATCCTCGTGGATTTTTGGCATTTTGAATAAAAAAGAAATCTAATCTATTCAGACCGTTTGCATCGAAATTCGTTCCGGAATATTTTCTTTCCTGAATGGAGCCACCCAAGTATCCGGTAATCCCTAATGCCGGTGTAAAGTCATGTCTAAACGACAAAAGACCATCTAAGTTGGTACTTTGACTGTTAAAGCCTGTCAGCGCATAGACTGCTCCTTGACCAGCGCTATGGTAAGAATCTTCATACATGCGCTCATCGGTCTGACGGAGCGTTTTATCCAAGCTTCCTCTAATCTGAAAATCCAACCAATCGTTAAACTCGTACTTGGCGGAAAAAAGTCCTAAAACTCGGTCTTTCTTTTCAAAATATAAATGCCGGTTTAAAGCCCAGTAAGGATTCGATAGAAACACGGACCCCGGTTTCCAATAACTTTGTTTTCTTACCCCCAACTCATCAAAATACTCGTAGCGCTGCATCTGTTCCAACGGAATACTAACGGGGGCCCGATAGATGCGCGACACGACATCAATTCGCTCGCTCAGGTATGGCTTGTTATCTACATTCTCTACTATATAGGTAAGCTTGGAGAAAAAGGATAACTTGTCGCCGATTTTATTGTCAAGTTTGAAGTCAAAATTGTGACGATTTAAACTGTGATTCCTAAGTATACCCTGTGCTTGGGTGTTTCCGTACGAAAAATAGGTTTGTACTCGCTCCGTTCCGCCCATCACGTTGACGGTATTAGTATAAGTTTGTGCGGTTCTGAAAAACTGTTTAAGGCGATTTGGCTGCCCTGCCATATTAACCGTATTGCCGTTCCACAATTCGACCTCCTGGCCCGCTATTTTAGGACCCCAGCTCGTCTCTGAATTTGCCGCGTAAAGTCCACCTGATCCCTGACCGTATTGAGTTTGTATTTCTGGCAAGATATTGGGCTGGTCAAACGAGACGTTTCCTGAATAATCAATACTGACACGTCCGGCCTTTCCACGCTTGGTCGTGATGATAATGGCACCGTTTTGTCCCTGGCTGCCGTAAAGTGCCGCAGCGGAAGCACCTTTTAGCACAGTCATCGATTCAATATCGTCGCTGTTTAGCATGCCGATGCCATCGCCGCCGTCACGTCCTCCAGTCGTGCCGCCGACCTGGGATTGGGAGGTGTTGTCAAGCGGAACACCGTCAATCACATACAACGGTTGGTTGTTCCCATAGATCGATCGACTTCCTCTTAACAGGACTTTTGACGATCCGCCTGGGCCGGTCGCACTTCTGGTAATGGTGACGCCCGCCACTTTACCCTGGAGGGAATTGATCATATTCGTTTCTTTGGCTTCATTGAGCTTATCGGCAGTAATGGTTTGTGAGGAATAACTCAGCGATCGCGCTTCGCGTTTGATGCCTAGGGCCGTGACCACAATCTCGCTCAGCTCGGAACTCTCTTCCTGCAAAACAACGTCAATGATTTGACGACGATTCACGGGAACTTCCTGCGAAGCATAACCCAAGGAAGAAAAATGAAGCACCGAATTGCCAGTCGGAACCTGTAAGGAATAATTACCGGAATCGTCGGTCTTGGTCCCTGTATTGCTATTCGCAATCATTACCGTAACCCCACTAACCGGCTCGCCGGCATTATTCATCACTTTTCCACGGACAATGTCTTCCTGGGACTGTTCTTCCCTCACCGGAGCCACAACCTGAGGTAACTGCTTCGGAGATATTTTCATTCGGACGATAATCATCTCCCTGTCCACAATGTAAGTGAGCGGTTGACTGGAAAATACTTTGACCAACGCCTCCTGCAATGCCAAATTTCGAATATCTACGGTAACAGGTGAGGCGATCTCCATCATCCGGTCGCTGTAAATAAAATCGTAATTTGTCTGCTTGCGGATTTCCTTGAAAATATCAGTTAACGGAGCGTTCTTCTTGGTCAACGTAACGGTTTGGCCGTAGCTCTCCGCATTGACCTGCAATATGCCTAATACCATGACCAATAGGATAAGTTTCATGGTCATTATAATTTTTACAATAGGGTGTAAAGAACAGGGTTGTTCCTTGTAATAAAAATCCATAGATTTGAACGGTTTAAATTGTGAAGTGTCAATTACTTACAGCTTGGACACTTCACGGATGTTCATTATTTAAATTATTTACAGATCCGGCTTGCCGGAAGAATAATGAAAGATTGAACAAAATGGCTGGGAGTGTTGAAGGCGCTCTCAGCTTTTTTTGCACTATTATCTCCCAATATTTAAGATGAGTTGCACGTTATTTTCATAATCATGGGTTTAATTTTGGTTATTTACTAGTTAGTTTTGACACTGATTTGTCGGTGTTTGAATGAGCTATGTGGCCCCACTCCAACGACCTCCGGTTTACTATTTTTCTACGGTCCGATACTTGTCAACATTCGCGATCCTTCTCGGCATACAATACCATGACGAACATTGGCCCGTGCAATGGGTACAAGCAATAAGAATTTTAAGTTGGAACTACCACTATTAGGCTAAAGAGGGGGACTGGCTTTTAAGAGTCTGTACGTACTATTTTACTTGATTGCCAAATAAACGTAGTCGCAACACTTTTAACGCTCTTTTTATCTGCGTATCTACTGTAAACTTGGAAATACCTAGCGTCTGTGCTATTTCTTCATGTGAAGAATACGACTTACGGCTCAACTCAAAAACTTCGCGCATCTTTGGTGGTAGCGCTTGGATCTCCTTTTCAATTAATGCCTCAATATCACGTTCCCGGACCACTAAGTCAGCCGCAGTATGGGGGGAGTGCAGATATTGTTGTAGTGACGATAAATATCTTTCTTCCACTTTCCTCCGAGCGAAGAAATCTAATGACTTGTTGCGGACAGCGGTATAAAGATAATTTGCCAAGGAAACATAGATACGCAATTCGAGGCGCTTTTCCCACAAAGTGATAAAAACGTCTTGTACAATATCCTGGGCTTTCTGTTTATCCCTTAGTTTCTTATAGGCATAAATATATAGAAGGCTGTGATATCTTGTATAAATTTCTGAAAACACTCGCTCGTCTCCGCTTTTCAGAAATTGCAGTAAATCGGAATCGGAATATTTCGTATATACACTCATGGATTACGTAAAGGATATTTCCTTAAAATTAACACTATCGCGTTCATACTGTTGGTTTATCGTTTCGTAATGCAAACTCTAAACATTTTTAAATAAGGTTAGGTTCATATTGGTCAGGCTACATCGTTATAGCACGCTTTTTAATCCATCTATTATTGCGGGCATGTTATTAACTAACCTAATTATCAAAGAGATAAAACACAATTATAACAATAATAATCGATTAAATAGTTCATGAAACAAAAAACAGCAATTGAAAACTGCGGAACCGGGTACTCCAATATTTAATAGGAAAATATGGTAACGGTTAACGCATACTGATCTACGGCTCCAATGGACTACACACTAATGACCTGTTTCGATGAGCCAACCAGCATAAGCCTGTCGATCTGTCAAGTGGTGAAGCCGTTGGGGAAATATGGGCTTCCTGATTTTCAAGCGAGTTATTCAGCATCCTCCGGATGAGTTAGGGCTATTTAAAATTCCGGCCTTTGTAAAAGACAGTTTCATTATTACCGCCATCTCCTTTACTGGACAAGCCCTTCAATAGGCCGTTGCTGTTGATGCAGCGCTGGGCGATCACGTGGATAACCTCTCCCTCCATCTGCAATTTGCCCGACACCAGCAGTAGTCGGGCCTGGAGGATATCCCGCCGGTATTTCTCAAAAACCGCTCCCCATACCACCACGTTGGCAAAGCCGGTTTCGTCTTCGATGGTGACAAACAACACGCCTTTGGCCGTGCCGGGCCGCTGCCGCACGGTGATGAGGCCACAGACTTTGACGTGCATGCCGTTTTTCATGGTGGATAGCTGCTCCGTTGGGGTAACGTGCAGCAGGTTCAGCTGCTCGCGCAGGAAGCTCAGCGGGTGTGCTTTTATGGAAAGCGAGGTAGCGGCATAATCGTGCACCACGTGCTCGCCGGTGGTCATCAGCGGCAGCTGGATCTGCCCTTCGGCAGTGGTTTCTGCGGGCTGCCCGGCAAACAGTGCCTCGGGGCGGCTTTGCAACGCGGCGACCTGCCACAGGGCCTGCCGCCGGTCGAAACCCAGCGAGCGGAAGGCGTCGGCATCGGCCAGTTTTTCCAGCGCCGCGGGAGATACGCCTGCATCGGCCAGTGCCGCCACGGTGGTGTAGCCGCTGCCCCGGGCATCCACCAGCGCATCGGCATCTTCCTGACCCACGCCCTTGGCCTGCCGAAGGCCCAGGCGCAAGGCATGGCGCTGGCCAAAGGTGCCTTCGAGGGTGTTGTCCCACATGGAGTGGTTGACGTCAATGGGCAGCACGGTAACGCCGTGTTTGCGGGCATCGATCACGATCTGGGCGGGCTGGTAAAAGCCCATGGGCTGGCTGTTGAGCAGTGCTGCGGCGAAGATATCGGGGTAAAAGCACTTGATCCAGCACGACACGTAAACGAGCAGGGCGAAGGAAACGGCGTGGCTTTCGGGAAAGCCGTAGCTGCCGAACCCCTCGAGCTGCCGGAATACGCGGCTGGCAAATTCTTCGGTATACCCTTTTTTGATCATCCCATCCACCATCTTCTGGCGGAACTGGCTTACCTCGCCCTTGGCCTTGAAGGTGGCCATGCTGCGCCGCAGTTCATCGGCTTCGGTGGGGGTAAAACCTCCGGCCACGATGGCGATTTCCATGGCCTGCTCCTGGAACAGGGGTACGCCCAGTGTTTTTTCGAGGATATCCCGGACTTCCTCCGAGGGGTAATCGACGGTTTCCTCGCCATTGCGCCGCCGCAGGTAGGGATGCACCATATCGCCCTGGATGGGGCCGGGCCGTACGATGGCCACCTGGATAACGAGGTCGTAGAAGCATTTGGGACACAACCGCGGCAGCATGGACATCTGTGCCCGGCTCTCGATCTGGAAGACGCCCAGTGTATCGGCATGGCTGGTCATTTCGTATACCCGCGGATCGTCCTGCGGGATGTTGGACAGCGTAAGCTCGAGGCCGTAGTGCTGACGGGCCAGGTCAAAGGCCCGGCGGATGCAGGTGAGCATGCCCAGCCCCAGCACATCGACCTTGAGGAAGCCCAGTGCCTCCAGGTCGTCTTTATTCCACTCGAGGTTGGTGCGCCCCTCCATGCGGGCGTTGATGATGGGGCACAGGGCATGCAGGTTGCCTTCGGTAATGACAAAGCCGCCGGTGTGCTGACCGAGCTGCCGGGGGAAGCCCATGAGCTGGCTTGTGAGCTGGAGCACCTTACGCAGGTGGGGATCGGCGGGGTTAAAGCCATGCTCACCCAGGGACGACGCATCGATGGGGCTGTCCCAGAAACCGCCGACGACACTGGAAAGGCGGCCCACGGCATCCAGCGACAGCCCCATGGCCTTGCCTACGTCGCGTAGGGCACCCTTCTGCCGCTGCTGCGTAACGGTAGCCACAATGGCGGCCCGGTGGCGGCCGTATTTCTCATAGATGTACTGGATGACTTCCTCGCGCCGCTCGTGCTCGAAATCGACGTCGATATCGGGTGGCTCATCGCGGGCATCGGACATGAAACGGGCAAACAGCAGGCGGAACTTGGCGGGGTTGACCGAGGTAATGCCCAGGCAGTAGCATACGGCGGAATTGGCGGCCGAGCCACGCCCCTGGCACAGGATACCCCGCTCACGGGCGAAGCGCACGTAATCGTATACGGTGAGGAAATAGGAGGCGTAGCCTTTCTTTTCGATAAACGCGAGCTCCATGGCCAGGGTATCCCGGGTGGCCTGGGGGATGTCATCGCCAAATTCGGTATGGGCGCCCGCCCAGGTGAGGTGTACAAGCTCTTCCTGCGGTGTGCGCCCACCGGTGGTGAGCTCGGTTGGGTAAACGTACTCGAGGCTGTCTAGCGAAAAGCGGCAGGCCGCGGCAAGGGCTTCGGCATTGCGGATGGCATCGGGATACTGGCGGAACAGGCGATGCAGTTCATCGACGGGCTTGAGGTACCGCTCGGCATTGGGGTGCAGCCGGTAGCCGGCGGTGTGGATGGTGCATTTCTCGCGGATGCAGGTGAGCACATCCTGCAGCTCGCGCCGCCCGCGGATGTGGTAATGCACATCGCCCAGGGCTACCATGGGCGTGTCCAGCTGTTCGCACAGCTGGTGGATGCGGAACAGCAGCTTGCCGTCATCGCCCCGGTAGGTGCGGCTGGCGCCGATGTGAAAATGCTGGCCCAGTGCCGCGCGGTATTCGTGCATGTGCTGTACGAAGGTGGGCTCCAGTTCGAAGGCAGGCGTTAGCCCATCGGGCGGAACGGCAATGAACAGTAGGCCCTCGCGGTAGGTGTAGACATCGGATTTATAGAGGTGGCACTGTCCTTTTTCTGTCCGTAGGTTGCCGTCGGTAAGCAGCTTGCAGAGCCGCTCATAGGCGGCACGGTTGGTTGGGTAGACCAGCAGGCTGGGGCCATCGAGCAGGTCGAGCCGGCAGGCGGGGATGATGGGTAT
>NZ_JBEBRB010000023.1:0-38703 GCF_040395035.1 Parapedobacter lycopersici
AGTAAGGAACCGTCGGGTAACTGGTGTAGCGCGGAGCCGCTACATTATATTTCTGAACCAGTTCGTTAAAGTCCCGCCCCATCACCGCACCGTTCGATTGGCCGTTAACTGTGTATCAGTTTGTTCCGTTTCCTTAGTTGGTTTTAGGGCACAGACTTTCTGGCAGCAGCATGCCGTGCCTACACATTTCCCACTCTCCCATAAGCTTAGGTGACGGATGATTTGTTCTGCAATACCCTTTATACTTAGCATGTCTTCCCGTGGGATATTGGCAATTTTAAATGCCATTGCAGTAGCCGTTTTCAAATCAATATGGGTAGTAATATTTGAACGGGTGATGATCTTGTTAACTCCCATGCTTTTCAGCTGCCAGAGCATCTCCTGGTCAAGAATGTCGTACGTGGAAACAATAACAACATTTTTTCCCCGGGCATAAACCACCGTGTTGGCATTTAGCTCATTGGAAATCAGCGTTAAGTCGTGCTTTTTAGCATTGGCACGGGCTAACGCTTCCTTTTCCTGTAGTTTGATATTATATGCAATTGCTTTCATTGTACGCTCGGTTTGGACTTCACTACATGCACATGGTAAAGCCGTTTTATGAGTATATGGTCACAAAGCTACATTGCCACCCGACGGTATCGGGTGAAAAGCATCAGTAAAAAATATGATTTTAGTTACATTCTGCCGGAGACAGGTTGCAGGAATTGGGTATTATTGCTTAATGTGCCGCAGTTTATGGATGGAATATATCCGGATCGCATTACCTTCTTTAACGATCAGCCGTTCATCTTTAAAATCGGCCAGCATCCGGCTGATCGTTTCATTTGCGGTACCTGCCAGGGCGGCAAGGTCGTCTCTGGAGATGCGGATGGTACATTCGTCCTGTTCCGGTGCATCAATTGTCTTCTCCGCTACGGTAATCAGCGCATTGGCTACCCGTTTGCGTACGGAATGGTAAGCAAAGCCCAGTAATTGCTCTTCCTTATCACGGATATTACCTGACAGCAATTTAATGAACTTTCCTGCAATTGCGGGCTTGCGGTAAACCAGCTCCAAAAAATTCTCTTTGTCGATCAGGGCCAATTCCGATTCTTCGAGCGTTTCGGCATTGTCATTATACTGCTGTTGCAGCAGCAGCGACTCATATCCGAAAAAAGCATGTTGGATGTGAATCTCGGTAGAAAGTTCGCGGCCATCCAGGTAATACAGAAAGTTGCGTACTTTACCCCGTTTTATATAATAGATATAAAGTGGGGGATCTTCTTCCTGATAAATAAGCTGTTTCTTCCGGTAGGTTTTCACCCGTGCATTGCGGACCAGTTCATCCAATAGCAGATCCTGCTTATCATCGCTCAGGTAAAGTCCCTTTTTACTTACGTCCGCTATTTCGCCAAGCTTTTTGCGTTTTTTCAGCCGGGTTTCAATTGCATTAAGTAATTCAACCTCATCAAACGGCTTGGTCAGGTAGTCATCAGCTCCCATTTCCATGGCCCGCCGCATATCAGCCCGTTCCGATTTTGCCGTCAGAAAAATAAAGGGTATCAGGGCCGTTTCTTTATGTTTTCCGAGCATGTGCAACACACCGAACCCGTCTAACTCAGGCATCATGATATCACATAGGATGATATCGGGCAGCCTGCTCAGTGCTTCGTCCACACCCGCTTTCCCATTACAGGCCGTATATACCTTATAGCCGGTAAGCTCAAGGATTTCCCGGGTACCTTCACGGATATCGTCGTTATCCTCAATGATCAATACGGTGATTGGCAGACTGGACATGGCAGTTAATTCAGGTTCAGGTTTTTAAAACTCAGCGTAATGACCGTCCCGCGATGCAGGGCACTCTGGCAATGTACCTGCCCATCCATCAGGGCGACATACCGCTTAACGATATTGAGCCCTAACCCAGTACCCGGGATGTTACCCGTATTATTGGCCCGGAAGAATGGTTCGAACAGGTTCTTTTGGTCTTCTTCTGGAATTCCGATGCCGTTGTCCTTCACCGTAATGGTGCAGTATTCGGCAGTGATTTCCGTGTTAAACTCGATAAAAGTATTCTCTCCGGAATACTTGATTGCATTGGATACCAGGTTAATAATACAATTTTTTATCAGGTTGGCATCCAGCGCAAATTCACCAACGGCCCCAGTGTGCTGATATACGATATGTTGGTTAGACTTGCATATAAGCTGCATTTCTTCGGTAATCTCTTCGGCGAGCTGAACCAGGTTGAGTTTTTCCTTATTCACCGCAACCTTTCCGGCTTCAAGCCGTTCAAGTGACAGAAAATCATTCAATATGCTGGTGAGCAATTGCACGGACCCTTTGATGCGTCCGGTATGTTTCAGCACGTTTGCAACATCTGGTTTTTCCACGTATTTCTCAATGAGCGATGCAGACAGTAATACCGAACTCAACGGGGTACGGAATTCGTGCGACGCCATGGAAACAAACCGCGATTTGAGCTGATTAAGTTCCTTTTCCTTAGCCAGGGAAAGACTTACTTCGGATTTGGCTTTCTCCAGCTGCGAAACAAGCCGGATCAGGTCCTTGGTCCGTTCACTTACCTTATTTTCCAACTCTTCGGTATAATGGAGCAGTTTTTCCTCAGCCTCCTTTTCTTTCGATAAATCGTGTACAAATCCGGTGAAGGCAGTCTTGTCCTCATAATGTACTTCACTGACCGCCAGCCTAAAAGGAAATGTACTTCCATCTTTCCGCCTGCCCCTGACTTCCCTTCCGATACCGATAATTTTCTTTACACCGGTTTCCAGGTAATTGCGGAGGTATTGATCATGATTGCTATGGTCCGGTTCGGGCATCAGCATGGATACGTTGTGGCCGATTACTTCATAAGCCTCATAACCGAAAAGGTGTGACGCTGCCGGATTGATCGACTCAACAATGCCATGCAGGTCAATAGTGATGATGCCATCAATGGCATTATCAATGATCGCTTTCAGTAGTCTCCCGGTATCCACTTAGGCCAGTTTTTTATACTTAATCCGCGTAGGCGCAACATCACCCAGGCGTTTTTTCCGGTTTTCTTCATACTCAGTATAGTTTCCTTCATAGAAGTAAACCTGTGAGTCGCCTTCAAATGCCAGTATATGTGTACAAATCCGGTCGAGGAACCAGCGGTCGTGTGAAATTACCACCGCGCAGCCGCCGAAATTCTCCAACCCTTCTTCCAGAGCACGCAGCGTATTCACATCAATATCATTGGTGGGTTCGTCCAGTAAGAGTACGTTGGCCCCTTTTTTTAATGTAATAGCGAGGTGTACCCTATTGCGTTCGCCCCCTGAAAGTACCTGCACTTTCTTTTGCTGATCTGCTCCATTAAAATTAAACTTGGATACATAAGCACGCGAATTTACCGCACGGTTGCCCAGTTGGATATTTTCATTGCCACCGGTAATATTTTCCCACACCGTCTGCTGCGGATCCAGGTCATCGTGCAGCTGATCCACATAACCTAATGCCACGGTTTCGCCCACACGGAAAGTACCACCGTCGGGTTGTTCCTGACCGGTAATTAACCGGAACAGAGTGGTCTTGCCTGCACCGTTTGGACCGATGATACCCACAATACCGGCGGGGGGTAACGAAAAACTAAGGTTTTCAAATAGCACCTTATCTCCATATGCTTTACTCACCTGTTGTGCCTCAATAACCACATTACCTAAACGTGGCCCGGGAGGGATAAACAGCTCCAGTTTCTCTTCCCTTTCTTTGGTTTCCTCCGAAGCAAGTTTCTCGTAATTATGTAGCCGTGCTTTTGATTTGGCATGGCGGGCCTTTGGCGCCATCCGCACCCATTCCAGCTCGCGTTCCAACGTTTTCTGCCGCTTGCTTTCTGCTTTCTCTTCCTGGGCAAGCCGTTTTGCCTTCTGGTCGAGCCAGGAAGAATAATTCCCTTTCCAGGGAATGCCTTCGCCACGGTCGAGCTCCAGTATCCACCCAGCCACATTATCCAGGAAATACCGGTCGTGTGTAACCGCGATAACAGTGCCTTTGTATTGTTGCAGGTGCTGCTCCAGCCAGTCGATGGATTCGGCATCCAGGTGGTTCGTCGGCTCGTCTAGCAGCAACACATCGGGTTCCTGCAGCAGTAAACGACATAATGCCACCCTCCGGCGCTCGCCTCCTGACAAAGTGGCCACTTTTCGTTCAGGAGCCGGGCAGCGTAACGCGTCCATTGCCCGTTCCAGCTTGCTTTCGATTTCCCAGGCGCCTACTGCATCTATTTTATCCTGCAGCTCACCCTGCCTCGATAGTAATTTATCCATCTCATCGGCATTTTCGTATACTTCCGGCAAGCCGAAACGCTCGTTGATTTCCTCATATTCTTTAAGAATCGCCGTAATTTCGGATACCCCTTCCTCCACAATCTCCAGTACTGTTTTTTCAGGGTTCAGTTCGGGTTCCTGCGCAAGATAACCTACCGAATATCCCGGAGAAAACACAACTTCGCCCTGGTAGGACTTGTCCAAACCCGCGATAATTTTCAGTAAAGATGACTTTCCGGAGCCGTTGAGCCCGATGACACCGATCTTCGCTCCGTAGAAAAAAGAGAGGTAAATATTTTTTAGAACTTGTTTCTGTGGCGGGTATATTTTATTGACCCCAGCCATGGAAAATATTATTTTTTCGTCAGCCATAGTTTAATTCCAAGAACTGCAAACTTAGCTAATTTGTTGCTATCATTGTACAAAAGATCGGTCCGAAAGCAACTTCCGTCATTCCCATCGGTTTAGCTGACTTTAACGAAAGAATCGTCAGAATGGTGTAATAGTTTCAATAGCATCTACTGACAAAATGTTAGCACCGTCCGTATGGCGCAATTGTTGATAAATGTTACATAAATAATTAAGGACACACGCGATAATTTTTATACATTTATCGCATCCTTATGCAATAAAAGAAAGGTACGACATTCATGGAAGCAAAATTTTCGCCTCGTGTAAAGGATGTGATTTCTTACAGCAGGGAAGAAGCCATCAGACTGAAGCATGATTATATTGGCACAGAGCACCTGCTGCTTGGCCTGATTCGTGAAGGAGATGGTATGGCCATCAAGATTTTGAAAGGCGCCGGCATTGACACCGTTGAATTACGCAAGTCTATAGAAGACGCCGTAAAGGGCTCCGCTATGTCCCGTGCACCAATAGGCAATATGCCACTGACGAAACAGGCAGAAAAGGTATTAAAAATCACCTACCTGGAGGCCAAAATATTCAAGAGCGATATTATCGGAACGGAGCATTTGCTTCTTTCAATTCTTCGCGACGAGGATAATATCGCCTCCCAGATCCTGCAGCAATTCAACATCAACTACGACGTATTCAAGGCCGATGTAGAACAGAATAAAGCCGGAATTACCGACCAGGCGTCCGGCTCCACAGCAGGTGATGATGATTTTAAGGAAGAAGATCACTTTAACCAACCCAAGAAAGTCTCGGACATTAAATCAAAGACGCCGGTACTGGATAATTTCGGGCGCGATTTGACCAAGGCTGCCGAAGATGGCCGCCTGGATCCTATCGTGGGCCGGGAAAAAGAAATCGAACGGGTTTCACAGATCCTTTCGCGCCGGAAGAAAAACAACCCCATCTTAATTGGTGAGCCCGGTGTGGGTAAATCCGCAATCGCCGAAGGGCTGGCCCTACGGATCGTGCAGCGGAAAGTTTCACGCGTGTTGTTCAACAAGCGGGTTGTTACGCTTGACCTGGCATCGTTGGTAGCTGGCACGAAGTACCGTGGACAATTTGAGGAACGGATGAAAGCCGTGATGAACGAACTGGAAAAATCACCGGACGTCATTCTCTTTATCGACGAAATCCATACCATCGTCGGAGCCGGGGGCGCATCGGGGTCATTGGATGCTTCCAACATGTTTAAGCCCGCCCTGGCACGCGGTGAAATCCAATGTATCGGCGCGACGACACTCGATGAGTACCGCCAATACATCGAGAAGGACGGTGCATTGGATCGCCGGTTCCAAAAAGTAATGATTGAGCCTGCCTCACATGATGAAACGGTAGAAATCCTCAACCGCATCAAGGAAAAGTATGAGGAACACCACAATGTGAACTATACGCCTGAAGCCATTGAAGCCTGCGTGACATTGACAACCCGGTATATTACCGATCGTTTCCTGCCTGATAAGGCCATTGATGCGTTAGATGAAGCGGGCTCCCGGGTACACCTTACGAATATTCATGTTCCGCAGAGCATCATTGATATTGAGCAGAAGATCGAAGAGATCAAAGTAGAGAAAAACAAAGTGGTCCGCAGTCAAAAATATGAGGAAGCGGCCAAATTGCGCGATACCGAAAAGAAACTGCTGGAAGAGCTTGAACAGGAAAAAACAGCATGGGAAGCCGAAACAAAAACCAAGCGGTATACGGTTACCGAAGATAATGTAGCTGAAGTGGTATCGATGATGACCGGCATACCCGTGCAACGGGTAGGGCAGTCCGACAGCCAGAAACTGCTTGGCATGGCTGACTCGATGAAAGGCCGTATTATCGGACAGGACGAAGCAGTTAAAAAACTCGTGAAAGCCATCCATCGGACACGTGCCGGTTTAAAAGATCCTAAAAAGCCTATTGGGTCATTCATTTTCCTTGGACCAACAGGCGTGGGTAAAACGGAGCTGGCGAAAGAACTCGCCCGGTTTATGTTTGACAGCGAGGATTCACTCATCCAGATTGACATGAGTGAGTATATGGAAAAATTTGCCATATCACGTTTAGTTGGCGCGCCTCCGGGATATGTAGGATATGAGGAAGGCGGACAACTCACTGAGAAGGTACGCCGCAAACCTTATTCGGTCGTACTGCTGGATGAGATTGAGAAAGCGCACCCCGACGTCTTTAACCTATTATTGCAGGTGCTGGACGAAGGCCAGTTAACGGACAGTCTGGGCCGCAAGGTGGATTTCAGGAATACGATTCTGATCATGACATCCAACATCGGCGCACGGCAACTGAAAGATTTCGGTCAGGGAGTCGGATTTACCACCGCTGCCAAAGCCGAACAGGCGGAAACGCATTCACGCAGTGTGATTGAAAACGCCTTAAAACGGGCATTTGCACCGGAGTTCCTCAACCGGATCGATGATGTTATTGTGTTCAATTCCCTGGATAAGGAACACATCTTTAAAATTATCGATATCGAACTGAAGTCGCTGTTTGTCCGCATCGAAGGCTTAGGCTATCACATCAACCTCCTGGACGCAGCGAAGGAATTCATTGCCGAAAAAGGTTTCGACAGTAATTTTGGTGCCCGTCCGTTGAAGCGGGCGATTCAGAAATACCTCGAAGATCCCATTGCAGAGGAAATTCTCAAAGGCGAAGTCACAGAAGGCAGTATGCTGGAAATTGACTACGACAAAGACAAAGAGGAGATTGTGGTTCATATTCAGGCCGGAGACGACAGTAAACCCTCGGATCTGGCTGAAGAGAAAAAAGACGATTAAACCGAAATATCACGGTCGGTAAAAGGCGTCCCGATTAAATCGGGACGCCTTTTTATTTTATGCGTAAAACATTGGTGCAATTATTGTGTTATATTCACCAACATAAAATGCGTCAGCTTTGTATACAACAAGTGACGTAATGTAGACACATAACATATTCCGTATGAAAAGGCTTTTACTTTTATTGATCGGCGCAACAACCGCCGTCGCATTATCATCCTGTACCAAAACCGAGCTAGTCGAAAACACATCGAATCGTTCATATGTATACACCATTGTACAGAATCAATGGCAATGGGATAATGGCGTTACCTATCAGGTGTATTATGACAAGGCCATCCCTGCCCTGACTGACTATTATTTGCTGGAAGGCAGCGTAAGCGTGGCCATCAGTTTTGATGATGAAGCAAGCTATGATATCCTGCCGACAACATTCAATGGGGTGGCGTACTCAGTAAATTATACCGTTGGAAACGTAACCATCTATGCCGAGGATCCTCTCGCGGATTCTGAAATTGAGGTTCCCTTACCGGAAAATGCTGTCGTAAAAGTAATCCTTTCCGACGCGGATTTCGCAGGTGAGTTATAACAATAAAAAAGCCGGCAAAAGCCGGCTTTTTTATTGTGCTGTTATGTGTTTATCTTTCCGCTCCCCCAAGCACGGCTTCACTGACGCCGGTAAAGGAAAAGCCACCATCGTGAAAGAGATTCTGCATGGTAACCATTTTCGTCAAATCCGAAAACAGGGTTACGGTGTAATCCGCGCATTGGTCGGCCGAAGCATTTCCCAACGGTGACATTTTCTCCGCGTAAGATATAAAATCACCAAAACCTTTTACGCCTGACCCAGCAGTTGTCTGCGTGGGCGACTGGCTGATGGTGTTTATCCGAACATGCTTTTTAACGCCATACTGGTATCCGAAATTCCGTGTAATGCTTTCAAGTAATGCCTTAGCATCTGCCATGTCGTTATAGTCCGGGAATACGCGCTGTGCGGCAATGTAGGTCAACGCCACAACCGAGCCCCATTCATTAATGGCATCTTTTTTCATAGCTGTGGCCAGTATCCGGTGCAGGCTGATCGCAGAGATATCGAATGCCTTATGCATGAAATCATAGTTGTTTTCGGTATAATGGATGCCTTTGCGTACGTTAATGCTCATGCCCACCGAATGGAGGATAAAGTCGACCCCTCCGCCAAAATGTGCTAACGTCTGATCAAACAAGTTCTCAATATCTTCGGTGCTGGTTACATCGGCCGGAATAACCGGTGCGTTATTGCACTCCTCCGCCAGTTGTTTAATCGTTCCCATCCGCAACGCCACCGGAGCGTTGGTTAATACAATTTCGGCGCCTTCCTGCACACAGCGCTGAGCCGTCTTCCACGCGATGGATTTATCATCCAGTGCGCCAAAAATAATTCCTTTCTTTCCTTTCAATAGGTTATGGGACATATGCAATGGTTTTAAATTACTGTATCGCTATTGCTGATTGAAGCGGGTAAAAATACTGTTTTTTTTTTATTGTAGTGCTGTTTCCGCTTTTTTGAAAAATAGCATTAACGTTCCAGCAGGTTTAAGCCTGGTTATTCAATAACGCCGCCGCATGCTGCATGGCCGCTTCTCCCGGTTCAGCGCCGCTCAGCATCTGGGCAATTTCAAGTACCCTATCAGCGGGTTGCAAGGGCATCATACCCGTAACCGTCTTGCCTGAGGATTCAGCCTTATACACTTTAAAGTGTGACCGCCCCCTGGCAGCAATCTGGGGCAAATGAGTAATCGCTATCACCTGCATATCGCCGCCCAAGCGCTCCATGATCTCTCCAACCCGGAGGGCCACTTCACCGGAGATACCGGTATCAATTTCATCGAACACAATGGTAGGCAGCGCCGATGTCTGTGCTACTAACGATTTGACAGCCAGCATCAGCCTTGAAAGTTCACCACCGGAAGCCACTTTACCTACCGGTTGCGGATCCTGCCCTTTGTTCGATGTGAACAAAAATTGGATGTCATCGCCCCCGCTTTCTTTCATTGCTTCCGTTCCTAACGGCTGCAGGACAATACGTAATACGCCGTTGGGCATGCCTACCGTATGCAGGATTTCGCTTACCGTCTTCTCCACCATCGGAATCGCTCCCTTCCTTGCCTCACTGAGCTCTGCTGCGCGTTTCAGCAACGCTGCTTTAAGTCCGGCCACTTCATCCGTTAACCGATGTATTTCTGCCTCGTCGGCAGACCGCGCATGCAACTGTCCGTGTAACGTCTCCCTTAACGTAATCAACTCGGTCACGCTGGATACGTGATGTTTCTGCTGCAACGCATATAGCTGACTGAGCCGTTCGTTAACTTCGGTCAGGCGGCCTTCATCCAACAGGACTTCCTGTTCCGTCCGGCTGAGTTCCTCACCCAGGTCTTTCAAATCAATCAGGCTGCTTTGCAGTCGCGCGGCCTGTTCACCAAGTGCCGGCAGGTAACGTTCGGCCTGCTGAAGCTGCTGCTGTGTTTCCCGGAGCAGGCCGAGCGCGTTGATTTCCTGGTCACGAAGCGCATATAATGCATTGATCAGTCCGCGTTTGATCTCTTCGGCATGCTCCAATTGGCGTTGCTCCTGCTCCAGTCGCTCCTGCTCGTCGGCTTCTAACCGGGCGGCCTCCAGTTCATCATAAAGAAATTGATGGTAGTCAGCTTCTGCATTTGCCTGTTGCGTGGCCTCCCGTAATGCCTCCAACCGCGCCCATGCCTTTCGGTGCACATGGAATTGATGCGTATATTGCTGTCGCAAGGCCTGATTTTGGGCTACGCTATCCAACACCAGTAATTGAAATGCCGGTGTATTAAGCTGGAGTGTGGCATGCTGCGAATGGATATCAATTAATTTCTCGGCAAGTGCTTTAAGCACCTGCAATGTTACCGGCGTATCGTTTACAAATGCGCGCGATTTTCCGTCGCTGTTGATTTCACGGCGGATAATAGTTTCCGGATCGTAATCAAGATCCTCCGCTACGAAAAAGTCCTGCAACGTATAGCCGGAAAGATCAAAAACGCCTTCGATGACGCACTTCCGGTCTTCATTGAAAAAATACTGGCGCTCCGCCCGCTGCCCGAGAATCAGCGACAATGCACCCAAAATAATGGACTTGCCAGCCCCTGTCTCGCCGGTGACAATATTTAATCCGCTATCGAAACGGATATCCAGTGAATTGATCAGAGCATAATTACTAATGGACAGGCGATTGAGCATAGTCTTCTCAGGGTTTGGTCAATGAACGGTACCGCTATCTACTATTACGTAAATTTTCATACTTACTCGTATTGGCGGGATCAACCGCTGCCAAAATATTGTAGGCTTGCATCCGCTCCTGCGGGGCTAAACCACTGCACACTCCCACTAACTCGTCTGACTTCGCGGTAAAAAAGACCTGATTGAACACGGCACCCTGGGCCAGGCGGTCTACCTTTTGCAGCAATGGCAACAGGTTGAACACGGCTTTGCGGGCTTCCTGTGTGTTGTCGGCCATTTTATCCAATCCATCCAGGTAAAAGCGATATAGGAAATCACGGATAGGCTGATACCGGCGGTCCTGCAGATTGTTGACTAGCCAAAACCGGTTATTTGTTCCTTCCATGGAACGCCAGCCATTGAACCCTGTATTCTGCGCATAATTCACAATGTTCTGTGCGGCCGCATAGAAAGGGGTGCCCCCATTGAGGGCGAACGTGTCTGCATCCAGCCCCACAATAACATACGCATAATAAGCCAGCAATGAGGTAAGATTTCCCATGAACTGCTGATCGGAATAATCCATTAACTGTCCCTCGGTGTAGCTGAAATTAAAATTATCGTCGGATATGCTCAACACCGGACTGTTGTAAGTGGTATTGTAAACCGGCCGGGTGGATATAATCTGCGCCTGTGCAGTGAAATTAGATGAGCCATCCCAAGCCGTAATCGTGAGGACGAGACTACAGTCAATCCGCTCCTGGGGCCCAACCTCGTTAGTGCTCCACGTCCGGTTGTTCAGGAAGTCCGAGATCGCCTTTTCCAGCACGTCCAGCATCCGCTTGTTGGTATTCTGTACCTGAGGAGAAAGAATTTGCACCCGCGCATTGAGATCCTGAGCCATTGCGGCACACGTAACTCCGATAAAAGTGATAAGCAAAACAAGTCGTTTTGCCTCTATATGCAACAGTCGGTTCATTGTTCAAAGATAGGGATAATGAAATAAAAAAGGCATAACCCCAGCGGTGCGATAAATAATTGCCTCTTTTATCTTAAGTTTGCATCCATGCCGGACTACAGTAGCGCACTAAGCAAATACCTGCCCCCGATGGCAGCGCCGGTAATCTCTCAATGGATTAACGACAATGCGTGTCACTTCCGGGTCAGCCGCAACCGTGTATCCAAATTTGGCGATTACCGTCCGCCTTATGGCAAGCACGGGCACCGCATATCGGTGAATCAAAGCCTCAACCCTTACTCCTTTCTGATCACCACCGTACACGAATTTGCCCACCTGAAAACGTGGAATACTTACAGGAACCTAGTGAAACCACATGGACCCGAGTGGAAAGCAAACTTCAGATTGCTCATGCAGCCTTTTCTGCAGGCAGCAGTATTTCCGGCGGACATCCTCGCCGCGCTCACCGCCTATATGGATAATCCGGCGGCCTCCAGCTGTGCAGACGAGCACCTGTTCAGGCAACTGCGGGAATATGACGATGCAGACAACCGGTTCCAGACGCTTGATCAACTTCCCGACAACGCACTTTTCTCGATACAAGGGGGGCGCGTTTTCCAAAAGAAGGAACGGCTGAGGAAACGCTACCGGTGCATTGAGGTAAAAACATTGCGGTCGTATTTATTTCAGCCGATAGCCGAAGTCCGCATGTTGGGCGGTAAGGAGGAATAAGGCGCGAAGACACATAGGGTCCGGCGTAAAGAATAACGGGAAAGGAGCAGGGGTCTGAAAACTATTCCGTAATTTTAGCGGATATTTAAGCTTATGTCGATATCAAAAACAACCGAGCTGCAAGCGCTGAAGCGCGTAAGTGACGTCGTGGCGCTGACGCTTAAGGAAATGCGGCAGTATGCCCGGCCGGGAATGACCACCAAACAGTTGGACGATTTCGGCGGTGAACTGCTCAGCCGGTTCGGCGCTAAATCGGCACCGGTAATCACATACGGCTTTCCGGGCTGGACTTGCATCAGTATAAACCAGGAGGTAGCTCACGGTATCCCATCCGAAAAGACCGTTTTGCAGGAGGGAGACCTGATTAACATCGACGTTTCAGCCATGCTGAACGGCTATTGGGCTGACAACGGCGGCTCTTTTGTACTCGGCAGGGATATCCATCAACACCAGCAATTGGTAGATGCATCAAAACAGATTCTGCAGCAGGCCATCCACCAGATAAAGGGTGGCGTACGTATTGGAGATATCGGCCACCTAATCGAAACCAAAGCGAAAAGGAACGGCTATACCGTAATCAAAAACCTGTGTGGGCATGGCGTTGGAAAAGGACTACATGAAGAGCCCGACCACATCTGCAATTACAGAGATCCATATGATACCAGACGGTTTCGGAAAAATACTGTTATTGCACTTGAAACCTTTATTTCCACCAAATCAACGTTCGCCGTGGAATCACCTGACGGGTGGACTTTGGTGGGCAACCGGGGCGGGTATGTGGCCCAGCATGAACATACCATTGTGATAACCGACGGGGTACCACTAATATTAACTGAAAAAAACGAAATCTGGAATTAACGGCATTACCTAAGCAATCCACTTCATTAACTAAATAATTATGTATACCGGACTCAAACACCTCCACTCTACGCTCGCCTACGTATTGCTCGCAGGCTTGGTTATTTCCATCCTTTATGTGCTGTTTGCCTACCTGCAAAACAAGGGATATAACCGGAAAATGGCTCTTTTAGGACTAATTTGCGCACACCTGCAATTCGTTGTCGGCCTGATTATCTATTTCGTGTCACCCTACGGCGTACAAAATGCCTCGGGGGCAATGCAGAATAGCATTTCACGCCTCTATTTTTTAGAACATCCCCTGACGATGCTCATTGCTGTTGTGCTGATCACCGTTGGATACTCCAGGGCAAAACGGCAACCCACCGCAAAAAAACAGAATGCAAGCGTGCTGCTGTTTTATGCGATTGGGCTGATACTGATCTTATCCCGTATTCCCTGGCACGTCTGGCCACAGCCGTAGGCCACCACACGATACAAAGTTAATATAGGCTACAATAGTGACCGGAGAAAATCCCTGGCTACTTTTGTAGCCTTTTTCTGTTTTCCATTATTTCCAATAATTTGTTATCTTTATCATAACAAATTTGTGCCGCCGCGTGTTTAACCAATAGCCGTTGCTTTATCGCCACTATGCTTATCCCATTAACCTGATAAATACTAACGATACAACGATTATGAAAACAGTTAAACAAATCTTAAAAGCCAAGCCGGACATTGTACATTCGGTCACGCCTGAAATTTCGGTTTATGATGCGTTGAAAACCATGATGGAGAAAAACATCAGTGCGCTGCTGGTGATTGAAGGCGGGCACTTGCTGGGCATCTTCACGGAACGGGATTATGCACGTAAAATCATTTTGCAGGGAAAGTCCTCGAAAGACACCGCCATCCATGAAGTCATGACAAAGGACCCGCATACCATTACGCGTGATGAAACAACCGACTACTGCATGCAGTTGATGACGCACCGCCATTTCAGGCACCTGCCGGTCGTGGAAGGCGCTACGGTCATTGGTATGCTTTCCATTGGGGACCTGGTAAAGCACATTATTGAAGACCAGCAGCAGACGATCAACCAGTTGGAAAATTACATCAATAGTTAATCGGATCGGCTAGCCAATAAAAAAACGCCTAACTCTTACGTCAGGCGTTACCTCTTATGCTGCGTGAAGCTCTATTTTATAATCCGGAAAACCACCCGGAATACAATTAACCATCCCAGTGCCAGCAGAATATTGGATATGGCTGACATCAGGAATGAATCCTGAATAAACCGAACAAATGTCCCTGCAAGGCCAATGGCCACTGCAAGCGCCAATGTAGTATAGTAATGGGTTTGGTTTGCGTTATTTTCCGTTTTCTTTGGTTGTCTTTTTTCTACTATTGTTGCCATGTCAGTAACGATTTGGCCTCAAATGTACAAAATAATTTTTCGTTATGGAATACCCGCCTTACATATACATGCATCTAATTACATCGGATCGCAACCGCCGCATAATGACACAGCCATTCCATATTCCCTGCTAGGGCGTCTACACGTACAGATCCAGCACCAATACGCCCAAAAGCCCCACAACAGATACAATGGTTTCCATTAACGACCAGGATCGGATCGTATCCCGGAGGTTCAGGCCAAAATATTCTTTAAACATCCAGAATCCCGGATCATTTACATGGGAGAACATTAAACTTCCTGCCCCGGTGGCCAGCACCATCAGTTCCGGACTGGTACTGGTTGAGGCAATGAGTGGCATCGCGATGCCTGCCGTGGTAAGGCCGGCCACCGTAGCGGACCCCAGCGATATGCGGATCGCCGCTGCAATTGCCCACACTAGAATCAAGGGCGAAAAAGAGAGCCTGTCGGCCCACCCGGCAATATAGTCACCCACACCACCAGTTACCAATACTTCCTTAAATGCCCCTGCACCCCCGATGATAAACAGGATCATGGAAATACTGCGCACAGCCTCTTCCATATTCCCCATAATCACCTTCATCGTCTTCCCGCGGGCAAGTCCCATGGTATAAACCGCTACCAAAACGGAAATCAGCAATGCGATAACCGGATGACCGGCAAAAGCGATCCCTGCAGCTATGGCTGAATCCGCGGGTAGCACAAATGCCAGGGCAGATGCCAGCGCGATGAGCAATACCGGCAACAAACCGGTAAACATACTGACCCAGAACCCCGGAATTTCTTCGTCGGCAAACGTTTCAACTTCCATAAACTGCGGCGGCGGACTCGGGTGGATACCCTTAAGCGTCCAGGAGAAAAATACGCCACCCAAAATGATGGCCGGTATGGCGATAGCGGTGCCATAAATTAATGTAAGTCCGAGATCTGCCTGGTATAACGCAGCAATCGCCGTGGGTCCCGGATGCGGCGGAAGATAGCCGTGGGTCACCGATAGCGATGCCAGCATCGGCAGGCCCACATACAAAAGCGGTAGGCCGGTCTGTATCGCAATGGCGAACACAAAAGGCACCAGGATGACGAATCCAACATTATAAAACATGGGAATACCAACGGCAAACCCTATAATTACCGCCGCCCATTGTACGTTGCGCCGCCCGAACGCATGGATCAGACTGGAAGATATCCGGTGAACACCGCCGCCATCTGCAATCAGTTTACCGAGCATGGCACCAAAGCCCAGTATCATGGCCAGTGAGCCCAATGTATCCCCCATCCCGTGTTCAATGGCCTGCACCACGTCAGACACCGGCAGCCCCTGCGCAACACCCACAGCCAGTGAAACAATAATCAACGAAAAAAAAGAGTTGAGCTTACCAACTACGATGAGCAGCAATAAGAGCAGCACACCACCCGCAACAATAACAAGAGGCATAATACATATCGGTTATGTAGTAATTAATTAAATTCATCTTTAACCTTATCATACAGGCGTTCGAAACGTTCAAAATTTACCCGGTAAACCTCATGCCTTGCCGGGCTGGGCAAAATAATTTCCGAAGGCGGCGGCTGGTCAGCGATGTCGATGAACGTTGACCGTTTGCCCAGCGCATTTAATACGGTAACATATGCACCTCTTGCAGCAGCCTCCACATTTTTACGCACATGTACCGGTCTGTCGAACACATCGGCCAACACCTGAAGCCAGAGTGACGAGTAAGCGAATCCGCCGTTTGCATGTATCGTGTGGATTGGTCCCGTGATTTCTTCCAGCACCCTACCCACGCTGTACACCCCGAAAATGACACCTTCCAGCAGCGCCCGTACAAAATGTGCTTTACGGTGATGAAGCTGAACGCCGAAAAACATGCCCTTGGCTTCGGCATTCCAATGCGGCGAACGCTCTCCCGTTAGGTAAGGAAGGAAAAGCAGCCCTTCTGATCCTGCCGGCACGCCGGCGGCGGCGTCCATAAGCCCGTGGAAAGCCGCATCGCTGGACACAGCAGCCGGTTCAAAACTATCTTTAAACCATTGAAGCACAATCCCACCATTATTCACTGCCCCACCGAGTACATGCAGTTCACGCGTTAGTACATAACTGAACGTACGGGCCTTATCATCGGTGCGCGGCCGGTCCGACGTCATTCGGACAGCTCCGCTGGTTCCGATAGTAACTGCTGCCGCGCCCGGCTGTATCACGTCCGCACCCAAATTGGCCAGGCAGCCGTCGCTTCCGCCAATGACAAAGGGGACATCTTCCGCAATGCCCATCCTGGCTGCCAGGTGCTCATCCATTCCTTCCATGCAATAGGTAATGGGTACGGGTTCAGCAAGGCGATCAGCAGAGATGCCAGCTATTTCCAATGCCGCTGGATGCCAGTTGAACTGATGGATATCAAAAAGTCCGGTAGCGGAGGCAATGGATTCGTCAATTACATACCGCCCAAACAACCGCAGGAAAACATACTCCTTAACGGAGATAAACTTGTACGCGGCGGCATGGACTGCTGGCAGATGCATACGCATCCAGCCCAGTTTGCAAAGTGGCGACATGGGATGTATCGGCGTGCCCGTAGCCCGGTAAATGGCGCTACCTTCGGGCGTATCGCTCAATTGCGAGGCAAATGCGGTAGCCCGGGTATCCGTCCAGATGATGCAATGCGTCAGGGGTATCCCCTGTTTATCCATTGCGATAATGCCGTGCATGGCACTGCTGAATCCAACACCCAGCAAGTCGCTGTTATTACCTGTCTGCCGGTTAACCCCCTGTACCGTTTGGCCAATAGCCCGGATAACTGCTTCAAACAGCACTTCCGGGTCCTGTTCAAAATAATGTGGCTGCGGATTCAGGATCGGGTAAGTCACGTGATCCGTACGAAGTACATCTCCCTTCATATCAAACGCAACCGTTTTTGTGCCGGAAGTACCGATGTCTACACCAATAATATAGTCCATGTAAATGCGGTTATAATCAGCATATAGCCCGTCAGCAACGTCGACAGGCCCGAGGGTGTTACACAAACTAAGATAAAATTGCTTTTATATGCAAGTTTCTGGCTACTGCATGATAACTATTTATCGGTCGCCCGGCTGCCACTCAACGGCCAGACGAACAGATAACACAGAATAATCTGAAGTAAACATGGAGGATTTAGCGTTTTTTGCTTAACATTGCGTCAATCAGCACCGCGGTAAGCTATGTACAAATCGCTTTATTTATTGATCGCACTGTCACTCCCTTTTTTAGGCTTTGCGCAGCGAAACCAGGCCATCAATCATTTCATTATCAAGGAAAACCTGATAAAAAACGATAAACTGGCTGTTATTGCGACCGATGCGGATGAAGTCCCGCTCGATGGCATTTCGGGCACATACCAATTTGTGATCAACGGATTCCACCAGGAACTGCATTTTAACGAAGGGGTTGCTATTACTCCCCAGGCAATCGAAACATCGGCCTTTGTATTCATTAAGCACCGCAATGAAAACGGGTCCCACGGCCGGCTGTATTACGTACTGAAAAACCAAGAAGGCCTCAATCCGATTGCCATTAACTGGTATTACCTTATCCTTATCCCTGCTATCTTTTTAATAATCGCCTACCTTTTCAAAAGACTGATGATCTTAGCGGTACTGGTGCTGATTGGGTTATTTATCTTCAATTACAGCAAAGGGCTGGATTTGGAAAACATTTTCGACACCATCGTTCACGGCATCAAGGAATTACGGTTTTAGGTATTGGTAAAATCCGGCTGATAGCCGGGCTGACAGCGCCATTAAAATGGCATCCCGATGCCGAAATTATACTGGATAAAATTATACCGGTCGGGTGCATTCGTAAGGCGGTACCCGGTCTTGAAGTCGCGGCTATCGAACAACTCCGAAATCACCCACTGTTTCGAACCACTAAACTGCGGGTCGCGTATTTTCACTCCTGCATCCAGCCGGATAACGAAATAATCCAGGTCGAAACGCAGTCCCGCACCGGCACCTATCGCAATCTGGCCCAGGAATTTGTCAAATTCGAATTCGCCTCCCGGATTAAGTTCATTTTGCCGGATCCGCCAGATGTTGCCGAAATCAGCAAAAGTGGCACCTTTCAGTTTCGCCCCAAATATATCATCCATCACCTTAAACCGGTATTCCACATTGCCTTCCAGTTTAATCTCCCCCAACTGGTCGAGATTCCTGAGGTTCAGCCGGAGGCCGGGGTCAAGCACTGCGCGGTTATAGTTGCCGGGGCCGAGTGTCCGTGCCTGCCAGGCCCGGATTCCGTTCATCCCCCCGCCAAAGAAACTTTTTTCAAAAATCAGCAGGCTGGAGTTATTGCCATAGGGGATAGCAATGCCCGGATTAAGTCGCAACACCAGCTGCCGTTCCCCACCGAAATGCCGGTACAGCCGCAGATCGGTCTCCACCTTAGCATATTGCAGATAAGGCACTCCCATGATTTCCCGTTCGCCGTCCTCATTTTGCCGGAAATTGATTACTTCCCCGGCCAGGCCAAGTAAATTGCCGCTGAGATCTAGCCCGCCCCGGAAATAAAAAAAGTCAGCCAGGCGGGTCAGCCTCGCCGCGTTGACGGTGTAAGTATATTGTGAGCCCAGCCCAAAATAAGCGCGGTTATTGCTGCGTACATAAAGCAAGAACCCTTCATCAATCAGCTGCTGTGCAAAATCGCTGTTCAATTGCCCAAACCGGTATTCCAGTACCAGCGGGGTCAGCTGGTGCTGCCGATAAGGCGTACTGAACCAGCTGTACGATATGGTGTTGCTCACGTACCGGTTTGAATACGTCCGGTATTGGTCAAATGCCTGCACATTGGAAGAAAATATGGTACGCGGCAAACCGTTTTTGCTGACATCAGGTACGCTGAATGGCAGGATCAGGCGCGGTACCGTAATGTTTACCCCCACCTGAAAATCATTGTTAAATACCCGGTCAAACAAGTTGCCTTCCAGCCGGGAGTCAAACAGCACACCATAACGGAGTTTCACTTCGAGCTGTTCTGATCCGCCGAAAAGGTTACGATGCGTAAAGGTATTCCCGATATTGAAACCGCTCATACCTGAGTTGAATGTATACTCGCCTTCAATCTGATTCCCCATATAGGGTCGTGGTGTCAGTTCATAATGCACATTGAGCCTGCTGGAATCGGACTTGCGGTATTCGATCTTAACGCTGCGGAAGCTGTTGAGCTCATAAAGACGGTCATACGTCAGGTTTTCCATATCCATGCTGTACGTATCACCCTGCTGCTGAAAAAGGTAACGGGCAATCGGTTCCGGCCGGAACCGGGTTGTACGGTCCTCAAAGTGAAGTCCGCCCGGTAATGTGCTCCGTTCCGGCTGGTCATGGTTAAGACCTGGCCGGCTATGGCTGATCGTGATAAAGCTGCTGTCAACCGTGAATTTAGTATGGGCCTGCTGTCCCTCGGGATTATCGATGTAAAGCCTGATGTCCGCCTGATTGCTGTGCAGGTTCGAATCCACATCAACACGCACATACTGTCTTAAATAATCGTAATATCCATGCTGGCGCATCAATTGATAAATGCGTTCCCGCTCAGCAACCAGCGAATCCGCATCATAGCGCATCCCCGTTCGGATACGCCCCTTTTCTGGTTGGCTTTGTGCATATAACCGCTCCAGCACGGGGTCTTTAATAGCCGTATTTACATGACGCAGGGTAAAGGGTTCACCGGGTTCAATATCGAACGTAATGCGGGCCTTCTTTTTCTGCAACGAAATCTGATGCGAAACCGCCGCGTTGAAATAACCTTTAGCCGTTAAAAACCGGCTGATCTGCTGGGCAGAAAAATCAACCAGCGCACTATCCAGCAAATGCGGGGGCTCTCCCACATGACGGATATGCTCCGTTCGGTAGCGGCCATTCTGGGCATTGGCAAAATTATAGATAAAAAGGTCAACTGGTGAGTTTGGCCGTATTTCAGGGGGGATGTAAGCCGCTGCCTGTTCCTGAAAGGCGGGATCAATCCCCTCGATGGCCACCTTCGTCACTAACGCCTGGTCATCGCCCAGCAAGCGGGTAGAACGGCACGATGCAAATAATACCAACAAAAGCCCTATACTTGCGTAGGCAAAAAAACAATTCCGTTTAATCATTAACCATGCTTTCAAAACCACAGATCCGGACCATCACTTCGCTGCAACAAAAAAAATTCCGTAAAGAAAATGGGCTGTTCATTGTAGAAGGTACTAAATCATTAACGGAATTTATCCATTCGGATTATCTCGTCCAACATATTTTTTATACGCCGCAGGCGGCTGCAAAATTGGGTAAAATACCCCAAAATATAAAATCGGAGGAGGTCAGTGAACAGGAACTTAACCGCATAAGTGCACTGAAAACCCCGCAGGGGGCATTGGGACTGGTGGAAATTCCCAAAGAAATACAACTTGATCCCGGTCAGCTCCACAGCCGGTTCCATTTGGTATTGGATGGGGTACAGGATCCGGGTAACTTAGGCACCATTATCCGTACAGCAGAATGGTTCGGTTTTAACCAGCTGATCTGCTCATTGGATACCGTAGATGCATATAACCCCAAAGTTGTGCAGGCCAGTATGGGATCACTGGCCCGCATGCGCATATACTATACCGACATCGAGCGGCTGGCCGCCAACGCCACCGTACCCGTATTCGGGGCCGTACTGAACGGGGTGTCCCTATATGACGCTGATTTTTCCGGCGAAGGGCTGATTGTGCTGGGCAACGAAGGCAATGGGATCAGTACCGCCGTACTGGCCCACGTCGGACATCGGGTTACCATTCCCCGTGTCGGCGGGGCAGAATCGCTTAACGTGGCGGTGTCGGCCGCACTTTTTTGTGCTGAACTGACGAGAAGGGGTTGATGCAGATTGTCAAAACGCCGGAAAACAGTTATCTTTGTCTCTTGTTTATATCTATAATTGCCATGTAATCGTTCACTACTCCCTTGTACAGCTGCCGCTTGTGATAAGCGCCATTTTGATTATTTTTTAACGATTATGTTTATTATTCATGGCCAAGAGAAAAATTTTTGACACCGCCATACAACCCGAAACCGCCGTGCTGGTCGGCATTATTTTGCCCGATGAGCGCGAAGAGAAAGAGCAGGAATACCTGGAGGAGCTTGCTTTTTTGGTCGACACCGCCGGTGGGGTGGTAAAAAATATATTTACCCAAAAACTGACACATCCAGACCGCGCCACGTTTGTGGGCACGGGCAAACTGGATGAGATTAAATCCTATGTTGCCGCTGAGGAAATCGACATTGTCGTTTTTGACGACGAGCTTTCGCCATCCCAGTTACGCAACATTGAAAAAGCACTGGGCGTCAAGATACTGGACCGCAGCAACCTCATCTTGGATATCTTTGCCCGCCGGGCAAAATCGGCACAGGCCAAAACGCAGGTCGAGCTGGCGCAGCTGCAATACCTGCTGCCCCGGCTTACCCGCATGTGGACGCACCTGGAGCGCCAGCGCGGGGGGATCGGAATGCGGGGTCCGGGGGAAAGCCAGATTGAAAGTGACCGCCGGATGATCCTGAACAAGATTTCCCTGCTTAAAGAACGCCTTAAATCCATTGACAGGCAGAATGAGACCCAGCGCAAAAACCGCGGACAGCTCATTCGCGTGGCCCTGGTTGGCTATACAAACGTGGGAAAGTCGACCATCATGAACATGATATCCAAATCGGATGTATTTGCCGAGAATAAACTTTTTGCCACACTCGATACCACCGTGCGTAAAGTAGTTATCGACAACCTGCCTTTCCTGCTATCCGATACGGTCGGGTTTATCCGGAAACTGCCTCACCACCTGGTCGAATGCTTTAAGTCGACGCTCGATGAGGTAAGGGAAGCCGACATCCTCATCCACGTGGTGGATATCTCCCATCCAAGCTTTGAAGACCATATCCGCGCAGTAAATGAAACACTGAAAGACCTGGGTGCGCTGGACAAACCGACTATTACCGTGTTTAATAAAATAGATGCCTATCAGCCTGTGCCGGAACCGAAACCGGGGGAGGATGCAGCTGAGCAGGCAGAGCCGATGACACTGGCTGATTTCAAAAGCAGTTGGATGGCCCGCCATAACAGTCCGGCCGTGTTTATTTCGGCCACCGACCGAACGAACATTGAAGAATTCCGGCGGTTGCTATATGACACCGTGGTTGAAATACACACTACGCGGTATCCGTACGATAATTTGCTATATTAGCTCATGACAGCTGGCCGATTGCCGACAGCTGCCAAGTCAACAGATGAACAAAAAAGTCATTTTTGAAGATTGGGGTCTTGTGGATTACCAGGCAGCCTGGGACCGCCAGGAGACGCTATTTGCTGGTGTTGTCGGGCAGAAGACCGAGAACCGGATAAACGGCACGGCACACCCCACACCTAATTACCTGATTTTTACCGAACATCCACACGTGTATACATTGGGAAAAAGCGGAAAAGCGGAGAATTTATTGCTGAATGACCGGGAACTTGAACAAAAACAGGCGACCTATTATAAAATTAACCGTGGGGGAGACATTACCTATCATGGCCCCGGACAAATTGTAGGTTACCCGATTTTGGACCTGGATAATTTTTTTACGGACATCCACCGCTATTTACGGACACTCGAAGAGGCCGTTATCCGTACCTTGGCCGGATATGGGATCCCCGGAGAACGCTATCCCGGATATACCGGTGTGTGGCTTGATGCCGATAATGAGCGTGCACGGAAAATCTGTGCATTGGGTGTACGTGCCAGCCGCTGGGTAACCATGCACGGGTTTGCCTTTAATGTAAATACCGATTTGGCGTACTTCAATCACATCGTTCCCTGCGGCATTGACGACAAAGACGTCACCTCCCTTGCCCGGGAGCTGGGGCGTCACGTGGATATCGACGAGGTAAAAGATCGCCTGCGGGCGCAGATCGCCGATTTATTTGGTATGGAATGGGAGGCGAACGCCACCACTTAACGCAATACCGGCTTCTCTCCTTTTAAGAGCTCGGTTACGTCCAGTGGTCGGGAATCAGACATGTCTTGTCCCCCGCCCGGCAATTCCTTGAAGCGGTTACCCGACCGGGATCGACGAATGCTCATCTGCATATCCAGCCGTGCCTGCATACCCGGGTCAATAATGCCAAGGGCTG
Organism: Parapedobacter lycopersici; assembly: GCF_040395035.1. Classification (GTDB taxonomy): domain Bacteria; phylum Bacteroidota; class Bacteroidia; order Sphingobacteriales; family Sphingobacteriaceae; genus Parapedobacter; species Parapedobacter lycopersici_A. The sequence continues at coordinate 23,828 of NZ_JBEBRB010000023.1, forward strand.
TTCCCAACAACGGGTCGGTCTTTGATCCGATAGGCTGGAGGGCCACACTTTCCTCCGCAACGGCGTACTGTGGGGTCAGCCCATTGATGAATCCGCCTTCGCCGTTTTTATTCTGGTATTTAAGCACAATCGGTTGTATGCCCCAGCTGTCGGCAAACCGGGGATCGGTATTTTCAATCGTGTAGGATGCCTCGTCTTTACCAACCGTTGTACCGCCGATGTGGATAACATTCGCATTGCCCAGGAAAGGCCGGAGGTTATTAATCAGCAGTTCGCTTGCCGAAGCCGAACTGGATGTTGCCAGGATAAACACACGGCCCAGTCCCAGATTCAGTGACTGGACCAGGTCGTTGTTGTCAGCACCGAACAGATCCCCGTAGGTATATTCGGCGTCTTTTATCCCGCTGTTAAAGTCCATCCGGATAAACGGACTGTTGATGTCAAAATCCCGGTGGATCAATGCGGATAAAAGGCCGGCAATAGCGACGGCACCTCCACTATTGTAACGCTCGTCGACGATCAGCTCCTGTACGCCGGCTTGCTTAAACTTAACAAAGGCATCTACGAGCTCCTGTGCCTGCGTCGCCAAAAACCGATTGTAAAATAAATAGCCGACCTTTGTTCCGTTTTCAGCGGTCAATACGGTATCCAGAAGAATGGCAGATTCCCGGAATCCTTCAACGGGAGCCAGCTCCACGGTTTCACCCGTATTCACAATATTACCGCCGTCGTCCAGCACCGCTTTCGTGAGTGTAAACGGATCGCTGCCCTGCAGTGCGTCGATACCCTGTACATATCCCTCGGCATCAACCGGCATCTCCTGGCCATCGAGTTCAATAAACAAGTCGCCCCGCTTAATGCCGGCCATATCGGCAGGCGACCCTTTCAATACATAGCGGACGGTAAGGCCCGCAATAAGCCCATCGCCTGTATTGATACCAAAAAAGCCATACCCCAACCCACTGGTCTTGATAATTCCCGATAATTCGCCCTTTAACTCACGGATATTCTGTATCCATGAAAAACGGTCCGTTGGTCGGTTAAGCAGGCTCTCAAAAAAAGCAGCCGGATCCTGATCAAAATTGAGCCGTTCATCGCCTGGGATAGCAGTGTTCCAGTAATACCAATACCGCATGCTGTCTGCAACCCACTGGTTCACCTCACTGTTGGTTACCGCACCCACGGGGCCGGTCCCCGCATCCGGTTCTTTTGTACAAGCAATAAACAGCAAAAAAGCCGCAAGTACCCCTGATGGTAAAATGCATTTCACCAGCCGTGTGAGAAAGTGTGTGCCCATAGCGATGTAATTATAGTAGTGGTAAACGTGTAAAATATGGTCTTCCGTATACGGAAACTATTTCATGTATGCGGCATCTTCGACCACCGGCTCCGCTAACGCGGCCGCCGGAAAAGGGATCAAACCTTCCGCGCCGCCTCCGATCTGATAAACCGGTGTTTCGGCATAACGGCCGGCCAGAACAATCTTCGTTTCTTCACAATGCCGGTTAAAAAGCGCGGTCACTAAACCCGGATCATTGTTGTCCCGTGAAAGATGGGAAAGAAATACATGGGTAAGCCGCGCTGAACGGTAATTGACAAACAGGTCCAGCGCCTCCGTATTGGACAAATGTCCATATCCACCGCGGATACGCTGTTTGAGGAAATAGGGGTATCGCCCTCCCATTAACAGTTCCTCATCATAATTGGTTTCAAGAAAAGCCGCATCGCATTGTGCAAAACGCGCCGCTACCTGTTCACATACACGGCCGATGTCGGTAAAAACCCCGACTGAAGTCCCCGAATGGTCGATCACGAAGCTATATGGATCGGCTGCATCATGGTATTTGCGGAAAGCCGTCACCTGCAATCCGCCAATGGTAACGGTTTGCTGATCAGCTACCGGAAACAGGAGGCGTTCCGGAATAGCCAATCGGCATGCGCTCCGGGTACCCGCAGAAAGAAAGACCGGTAATTGGTATTTATTAGCCAGTACACTCAGGCCCCTGATGTGATCGCTATGTTCATGCGAAACAAATATCGCTTTCACCCGTTGCATGGATAACCCCTGCCTCGCCATGCGGCGTTCGGTTTCCCGGCAGGAAATTCCGGCATCCACCAAAACAGCATCCTGCTCATTACCAATATAATAGCAATTACCATTACTGCCTGACGCGACGGAACTGATGAAAAGTGGCATACACAAAGTAAAAGAAAAAAGATGAAAGCACCATACATAAGGTGCAATTCAGCAGCAATTAATCATCAACATTCCGGAAGGCTGAGTGGAAGTTGGACAGCGAGACCTCCATCCGCGGTTTCTTTGTATTTAACGTGCATGTCCTGGGCCGTCTCCCACATGGTTTTCACCACCGTATCCAGGCTGACCTTCGCTTTATCCGGATTGGATTGGAGTGCCAGCTGGGCAGCGGTAATGGCTTTAACAGCACCCATGGTGTTGCGCTCAATACAAGGTATCTGCACCAGGCCACCGATCGGATCACAGGTAAGGCCCAGGTGATGCTCCATGGCGATCTCCGCAGCCATCAATACTTGCCGTTGTGAGCCCCCAAGGCATTCCGCAAGCGCGCCCGCCGCCATGGCAGCCGAAACGCCGATTTCTGCCTGGCAGCCCCCCATCGCGGCGGAAATTGTAGCGCCCTTTTTAAATATGCTGCCAATCTCCGAAGCAACCGCAATAAACTGCCTGATCTTCGTTTCGTTCAGCCCGTCGTGGAACACAATAAAATAGTGCAACACGGCAGGAATAACACCTGCTGCACCATTTGTCGGTGCGGTTACCACCCGTCCGAAAGCCGCATTCTCTTCGTTTACCGCCAAAGCAAAACAGCTTACCCAATCCAGTATATACGGAAACTGATTGCCCCCTGCGCGAATGGCGGCTATCCAGCTGTCATAATCATGATATGTCCGGCCGGCCGTCAGTTTTTTATTGAGCTGATGTGCCCGGCGGGCGACACCAAGTCCACCCGGCAGGGTACCCTCGGTGTGGCAGCCCCGGTATACGCACGTACGGATCGCCGTAAACAGCTGGCACACGTGCTCATTCGTTTCCGTTTCAGGGCGCCAAGCCTGCTCATTTTCAAGCACCAGGTCGGAAATCGCCAGCCCCGTACGGATACACCAGCCCAGCAGGTCATGCGCGCTTTGCACAGGGAAGGGCAGGTCTACTTCTTCCGTTAGCTGCGCCTCATTCCCCTCCTGTATGACAAATCCGCCGCCAATAGAATAATACGTTTCGCTGATGGCCTTGCCGTCGGCCAGCAATGCCTGGAACGTCATGGCATTGGGATGAAACGGCAGGCTTTCTGCATATAGTAACATCAGGTCTGTCGCATATTCAAACGGGATCTCATGTATACCTCCAAGCAGCAGTAGCTGGTGCCGTTTGATCCGGTTGGCCTTGGGCTGCACGTCGTCTACAGGAAAGGTAACTGGGTCATCACCGCTCAGACCAAGTAAAACTGCGATGTCGGTACCGTGTCCGATACCTGTTTTGGCCAGCGAACCATAAAGCAATACCTTCACGGACTCAGTATCCGTCAGTATACCCCGCTGCGCCAGGCCCGCAGCAAACCGCTGGGCGGCGCGCCAGGGCCCCAGTGTATGTGAACTGGAGGGCCCGATACCGATCTTGAACATATCAACTATGGAAATTTGTTCTTTCATCATATAATAGGCACGTTGGGACCAAGCAAAGTTATGCCTTTTCTGCTGCTTATGCACCGCATCGGGGATGAACTACCGGCGGTTAGGCTTCGGGCTGATGGAATAATACGAGAATGTTCCTATCTTTAGCCCCTGTGCACCCATGTAATGTTATGTGTAATTTCCGTCGAATTCCAGTTTTCATTTTTTTTGCCTTTTTCGCCCTTCATGCGTATGCCAATACGCTTTCCATCCCCCCTGCTGTCGACGACCGGCTGCCCAAGCGGGAGTTCCGGGGTGTGTGGATTGCTACCGTGGTCAATATTGATTGGCCGTCAGCAGCTGGCATAGGCGCCGAACAGCAAAAACGGGAATTGATCGAAATCCTGGATAATCACCAGCGTGCGGGTATCAACGCCATCATCCTGCAGGTACGGCCAACTGCCGATGCTTTTTATGCAAAAAGCAGGGAACCCTGGAGCCGCTTTCTTTCAGGTAAACCAGGGCAAGCGCCATCCCCGTTCTATGACCCGCTCGAATTCGCAATCGAAGAAGCCCATAAGCGTGGGATGGAACTCCACGCCTGGTTTAATCCGTATCGCGCCACCTTCGATCTGGTGAGTGCAAATACTGCTGCCGATCACATTACGCGGCGGAAGCCAGAGTGGTTTTTTACCTATGGCGGAAAAAAACTGTTCAACCCCGGTATTCCGGAAGTCCGTGCTTATATTATCAGCGTTATCATGGATGTGGTCCGGAACTACGATGTCGATGGCATCCACCTTGATGATTACTTTTATCCTTATCCGACCGGTAATGCACAAATCCCGGACACGGAAACGTTCCGGCGTTATCCGAATGGCATGCGCAACATTGCCGACTGGCGCCGGAATAATGTCAATCTGCTTGTCGGGCCGTTATCAGACAGCATTCATGCGGCAAAAAAATACGTCAAGTTTGGCATCAGTCCTTTTGGGATATGGGACAATAAAAAAGACCATCCGCGCGGATCGCAGACCAGCGGCCTGAGCGGTTATCGCCAACTCTATGCCGATGCACTGACCTGGCTGGAAGAGGGGTGGGTCGACTACATCAACCCCCAGCTTTACTTTCCTTTCGGCCATCGCCTGGCCCCCTATGAGTTATTGGTAGACTGGTGGGCGCAGCACGCCAATGGCCGGCATTTTTACGTCGGACATGCCGCCTACCGGGCCAGTGAAAACGGAGCCGGCTGGCAGAGTCGCAGCCAGCTGCCCAACCAAGTACGTTACGCCCGGAAAAATCCGGCCATACAGGGCAGCGTTTACTACAGTTCTAAACACCTGACAAATAACATTGTCGGTCTCCGGGATTCGCTGCAATATAACCTGTACCGATATAAGGCCCTTCCTCCGCCCATGCCGTGGCTCGACAGCATTGCTCCGGAAGCGCCGACAGCCCTGGAAGCCCGCGCCATGGCGAACCAGGCGGCCGTTATTCTGCACTGGCACCCCCCGAAAGTGGCCGCCGACGGCGAGCAGGCCTACGGGTACGTCATCTACCGATTTAACCAGGGCGAGACACCCGACTTAAGCAATCCCCGGAATATCCTGCACATCAGCTATGACAGCACGCAGCTATCCTATGCCGATAACCTGATCCGAAACGGTGCGCAATATACGTATGTGGTTACGGCAATTGATCGGTTGAAAAACGAGAGCCTTCCGTCGAATACCCAGCTGGTCGCGCTGCAATAGCGCTATTTCCCGTCGCCATAACGGAAGAATGAGTTTACGGTTACCGGAAGGCGGCCCGATGGGTTCAGCTGCCGCAGCACCACCTTGGCCGCCGCGCGCTGCATCACCTTATCATTCTGATAGCAGACCAGGATCGACTTGGCCTGTTCCACACCCGGCAATCCCGCCAGGGCATATGGATTTGCAAACACACAGAATACGCTGTTCATGTTGGCCAGTTCATTGATGAATAGGCGTACGGTTCCGTTGTAGTTCAACGTATTCCGGGGCCGCACCCGTTTGTCATGGAGCGCCACAATTACCTGGCTATACCCTTTTAATTCGCTGGATACGGCCGCGACATCATCGGCAGACGCATCGGCCGACAACATAAAGTATAAATGATTGTCAAAACGCCGACCCAATTGTTTCTGGAATTCAGATAGTTCCGGATCACCGATGCCAATGATGGCCGTACGTTTGGAATAATCCAACGAATTGATGGTATAATCACTTTTCAGCAACGTTACGGAAGCATCGGCCAGCCGTTGATTAAGCAAGCGTAACTGCGGCCTGTTCAGGTCTTCGTAAAGGCTTGTATACGCGACTTCCCGCCTATTATCCAGGCCCAGCCAGTACTTTGCGGCCAGTATCTTTTTTACCCGCGCATCAATATCCTGCTGCGAAAGCCGCTGCTGCTTAATGGCCTGCAATACCAGGTCAATCGCACGTGCGCTGTTCAGCGAAAGCTCCAGCACATCGTTACCGGCAATAATAGCACGTACATCTGCCTCACCGTTGCGGAAGTGCTTCACCACGCCCTGCATGTCCATCGCGTCGGTAAAGATCAATCCGTCGAAGCCGAGCCGCTTTTTAAGAATATCGGTCACAATGTGTTTGGAGAGTGAAGAGGGTAGGTTGGGGGTATTGTCCAGGCTGGGGATGTTCATGTGCGCAATCATAACGCCCGATGTCCCGGCCTTGATTAATTCCCTGAACGGATACATCTCCAGCGAATCGAGCCGCCCCGCGGTGAAATTAAGCCGGGGAAGGTCGTGATGTGAATCCACATCCGTATCCCCATGGCCCGGAAAATGCTTTAACGACACCATGATCCCTTCGTCCATCATGCCCCGCATATAGGCCAGCCCCTTGCGCGTTACATTTAATTTATCTTCACCAAACGAACGGAAATTAATGACCGGATTCCGCGGATTGTTATTGATGTCAACAACCGGGGCAAAGTTGATATTCAGCCCCAGGCGCTTAAAGTCGCGGGCGATCTCCCGTCCCATCTGGTAAATCAATGCTTCATTCTGTATGGCACCCAGTGCCATTTGGTAAGGAAACGAAACGGTCGAATCCGGCAGACGCATACCCAGACCCCATTCGCCGTCCAACGCGACAAATAAAGGTACTTTGGATAACCGCTGGTAGCGGTTAATCACCTGCGCGTGCCGGACCGGCCCGCCCTGAAACAAAACGATGCCACCCAATTGCTCGCGCTGCACTACGCCCGCTACCGAATCGATATACTTTGGACCAAGGTCGCTATGCGCCCGGACCATAAACAGCTGGGCGACCTTTTCGCGGCTACTCAGCGCGTTAAACACCGAATCCACCCAGGCATGCTGGGAATTAATGAAGGGGATAAATTTTTCGCGCTGCTGGGCAAATGCAGCAATGGATACTGTTAAACTAAAAACAACTGCTAATACCGCTTTTTTAAGCATAATTACATGCATATACAAAAATAATACCGGGGACGCCCGCGATGGGCCAATGAAAAGTCTACTGTCTGAATCAAAGCCCGTATCTGGATTCCAAAAACTTGTTTAATTCTGCCGTATTCTCCAATTCGCCGTTGGCTTCCTTCTTCCAAAGCGCCTCAATAATGAGCAGAAGAAGCTGGGTTTCCAGCTCAGGATACTCATATCCCAATTCTGAAAAAGCTTTCTTAATAATGGGATACACCGGCTTCATAAACAACTCGTGTTGCTGCCTGGAAAACTCATGATGCGATAAACGTTCCTGCAGCTTCCAGAACAACGGTTCCTCGTTGACCAACTCCACCGGCAGATTAATCATGCTGCGCAGGAAGCTTTTTGCGTTTTTATAGGTCATCATGCCTTTATGATGGGCCAGTACACGCCGGTATCCCGACTTGATTAAATGAAACAGCAGGTTGTCCTTATTGCCGAAATGTTTGAAAATAAGTGCTTCCGACACCGCTGCACGTTGTGCGATGGCCTTGGTGGAAGTATCCGCATAACCAATTTCGGCGAACAGCACCAATGCTTCCCTCATGATCCGTTCCTTTCTGCTCTCCGTTTTCTTTTTCATGTTGATTCCGCGCAAACAATCTGCAAACTTAGATAAATTCGCTTTTTCAAGCAATATCATGGATCACACCCAAAAGTGAATTTACCATGCTAGTTGACTGTCATTAAAAATTAGTTCACGGACCCGCCTGTTTCCCTGTTCAGCAAAATGGTCTTCTTTTACCATTGGTGGTGAAACAAACTTAGCTAAAATAGTTTATGTCTTCAAATCCGCCGTTGTGTGCTTAATATACAAAAAAAGCGGCCCGGGGCCGCCTTTTTTATTCGTTGAAACCGTTATAGCAGCTGCTTTTTCAGCAGCGCTTCCGCGATCTGAACCGCATTGGTGGCCGCCCCTTTCCGTAAATTATCTGCCACAATCCACAGGTTCACCGTATTTGCCTGGCTCTCATCCCGACGGATACGCCCCACAAACACTTCGTCCTTCCCGTGGGCATCCTTGGGCATGGGGTACTTCAGGTTCGCCGGGTCGTCTACCACGACAATACCGGGTTGATCGGCTAACAGGGTACGTACCTCATTCAGGTCGAAATCCTGTTCAAATTCGATATTAACTGCTTCGGAGTGTCCGCCAATAACTGGAATGCGTACAGTAGTCGCCGTAACCCGTATGCGGTCATCTCCCATGATTTTATTCGTTTCCTGGATCATCTTCATTTCCTCCTTCGTGTATCCGTTGTCTTGGAACACATCAATGTGAGGAATAACGTTCAAATCAATCGGGTAAGGGTATGCTTTTTCCCCGTCAACGCCGGCACGTTCATCATTCAGCTGTTTCACGGCCTTAACCCCGGTACCTGTAACCGACTGATATGTCGATACAACAACCCGTTTTATGCCATAGCGGTCGTGAAGCGGTTTCAGTACCACAACCATCTGTATTGTTGAACAGTTGGGATTTGCAATAATTTTGTCGTCAGCCGACAATACATCTGCATTAACTTCAGGTACTACCAGCTGTTTAGTCGGGTCCATCCGCCAGGCGGAAGAATTGTCGATCACGGTCACACCGGCAGCTGCAAATTTCGGCGCCTCTTCAAGCGACGTGCTTCCCCCTGCCGAAAACAATGCCACATCGGGCTTCAGGGCAATGGCTTCGTCGGGTGTAACCACCTTATATTGCTTCCCCTTGAATTCGATTTCCTTACCCTTGCTCCGCTCCGAAGCTACCGGAATCAATTCTGTTACGGGAAAATTGCGCGCCGCTAATACTTTTAACATTTCCGAACCAACCAGTCCGGTCGCGCCGACTACTGCCACTCTCATTTTTGCTTTGTTTTTGTGAATGAATTTTTACGTATAAAATTATTATTTTTAGCCGTCAAACATACGAAGTTTAGCCTCATTTTCCAACACGGAATTGTAATATTCCCTTGAGGCACCACTTAAACCTAAACCTATGAAAAACAGCCTGTTTCTATGGTGCTGCATCTTTCCGGCATTGGCACTCGCCCAGGTTCGTGAAGACTTTTCTTCGAATCAGTATCCCAGCAACCTCCAATGGCGTGGACATACCTTCGCCTTTGGCATCAACGCCGACGCACAGCTCCAGAGCCAAACCATCAATACAACCTACATCAGTACCGAAAATAAACTCGCAACTGGTGTCCGATGGGAAATCGGCATCCGGATGGGATTTAACCCGTCGCCAGCCAACCAGCTGCGCATTTATCTTATAGCCGATCACGATACACTGACCGCCCCATTAAACGGCTATTTCATACAGATTGGGGAAAATGGTCCGACAGACCGGTATCACTTATACCTTCAGGAAGGGGAAAATACCCGATTGCTGCTCAGCAGTCCGCCCATTGAACGTGCGGACCCGGCGAATATTAACGACCGGATTAAGGTAATCCGGGACACAGCGGGCGACTGGGAATTACAGCTCGGGGTCGACCAGGGCCCGTTGGTCACCGCAGGTACTGTAAGGGACACGGCCGCTATGCACACGTCTTTTTTTGGCTTCCTTTGCCGGTTTACCGCTACCAATGCCGATCAATTTTACTTCGACGATCTTTCCGTCGATACCACGGCCATCGACGTAATTGCTCCGCAGGAGCCGGTCGAAAACAAGCTACGGCCCGACCAAACGGACAGCGCGATTTTTTACGATGATTTTTCCGCCGGGCTGCAATCCCATTGGCATGGCGGCACCGCTGCATTCCATGTCGTTGGCGAACGGCTGAAATTAGTGGAAGGGGCTGCCTCGCCGGGATTCCTTGCCGCATCCAGCGGTCGCCTGAACAACACGGTCTGGGAAACGGGGATACAGGTCGATGGCCCGCTTTCCGCGGGTAATTATGTACGGCTGTACCTGGCCATGTCAGACACGTTACCGGATCACCACGACGGTTATCATGTGCAGGTCGACGGCGCAAAGGGGAAGCATGTCTACCACATCTGGCAGCAGCACGGCGATTCACGATCCCGCATATTCCAAAGTGATTCCATTCCCAATCGCGGCGACCGCTTCCGTGCCCGAATCCGGATCATAAACAACCAATCAGGGCGTTGGCAGATCCTGGCCGATGAATACGATAGCGGGATTTTTGCGCCTATCACGCCAAAAAGCGCCAAAGTTATCTCCGCGGACTTTACCTTCACCGACACGGCATATGCTGGTTATCTCGCGCATTTTTCGAAAACCCGCCGGGCAGACTATGCGCTGGATTACCTGCTGATTAAACCCGCCGGTCCCGTTTCCGACACAATACCCGACACCGCCGGCAGCGTTCCCCCCGCCAGGCCCCATGCGGTGATCATCAATGAACTAATGGCCAATCCCAAGGGAGCGGCAGGACTGCCGCCGTTGGAATATGTGGAATTGTACAATACGACGAATGAAACAGTTGTACTCGACGGCTGGACGTTTGCAAGTAAAACCCGCTCCGGCGTGATTTCCAAAGGAAAAATCCCACCGAATGGTTACCTCATACTCTGCGCCGCGTCCGATACGGCTGTTTTTGATGCTTATAGCAACACCACAGGGCTCAGCCCATGGCCCTCGCTGGTTAATACGGGTACCACACTGACGTTGAAAGATACATACGGTACGATCGTTGACCAGGTAATCTACGATCCTTCCTGGTACCACGACAGCAAGAAAGAACGCGGTGGATGGAGCCTCGAACGCATTAGTCCGCTGGAGCTTTGTCTGGAAGGTGATAATTGGATGGCCAGTACGGATGAACGGGGCGGCACACCCGGTACCCGGAACGCTGTACACGATCCCGGGTTTACCGTTGATTTCAAATTGCTGGATGTTGAGGTTCAAAATGGCAGGCAGCTGTTGCTCGCCTACACACAGGCCCTGGACACCACAGTTGCTGTGTCACCGGACCGATATTGGTTAAGCCACGGTATTGGTAGGCCCAAGCGCGTACAACTCATCGGTCCGCGCCACGTATTGCTTCATTATGACCGCACATTCCCTGCGGGTCGGGAATATACGTTTACGGTTGCCGATGCCGTCAATTGTACCGGGTTATCAGCGGACTTCAGCTACGTGTTTTTCCTTCCGGATACCGCGGTGACCAATGATATCCTGATCAACGAAATTCTCTTTAACCCAAAAAGTAAAGCAATGGAAGGGGTGGAAACGGACGGCGTGGATTTTGTCGAGGTTTACAATCATTCCTCCAAAACGGTGGACCTGCAGCAGTTCTATCTCGCACATGTAAACAAGGGCAAGGTCACCGGGCACCGGCAGATCAGTGAAAGCCAGTTGCTTTTTCATCCCATGGAATATAAAGTGCTGACATCGCAACCGCATATCGTACAGGCGCATTACCCCGCTGCTGACCCACGCGCCTTTATCCAAATGGCCTCATTACCACGCTTCAACAACGAATCCGGCACGGCGCTGCTGGTCAGTCACGGCCAGACAATAGACAGCCTAGTGTACCGTGCATCCATGCACGCCCCCTTTATTGACAACCCAAAGGGAATTTCCCTGGAGCGAAAACAATTCGATGTTGCGACCAACGCCCCGGGGAATTTTCACTCGGCCGCTACTTCCGTAGGTGGCGCCACACCCGGCTATCGCAACTCACAGGGAATACAGATGGAAGGAACACCCGGCGTTTACCTGACCTCCAAAACTTTCTCGCCTGACGGCGATGGGTTTGAAGATCTCCTGGAAATTAATTACCATTTTCCTGAACCAGGTAATATGGCCAGTATCTCCATCTACGATGACAACGGGCAATTGGTGAGGCGCCTGCAGCGCAACCAAAGCCTGGCAACCCGAGGGATTGTTACCTGGGACGGCCGGTCGGATACCCACCGGCCACTGCCCATGGGGATATACATCGCCCTGATTGAGGTTTACAATAGCCTGGGAATGCGAAAAACCATCCGGCGAAGCTTTGTATTGGCAAAAAAGTAATAAAATAATACCGCCATTTTACTAAGTTTGCATGCAATGGCAGAACGCATCATCATCCTGGGTTCTAATGGCCAAATCGGTACCGAATTGGTTGCCGCATTACGTAAAAAATATGGGCAGGCACAGGTTGTGGCTTCCGATATAAGGAAACCGCAATCGGCAGACGATGACACGCCTTTTGAGCTGATCGATGTGTTAGACCGGAAAGCCCTGCACCTGCTGTTTACGCAGTACCGTCCTACGCAGGTCTACCTGCTTGCCGCGGTACTGTCTGCTAGCGGAGAACAGCACCCACGCCAGGCCTGGGATCTGAACATAAACGGCCTGCTGAATGTGCTCGATCTATCCATGGAATATGCAGTCAAAAAAGTCTTCTGGCCCAGTTCCATTGCGGTCTTCGGGCCACATTCACCAAAAACAGATACGCCCGAATATTGCACCATGGATCCGACCACGGTTTATGGGATCAGCAAATTAGCGGGCGAACGGATCTGCGAGTATTATCATAACCGTTTTGGCGTCGATGTCCGCAGCATCCGGTATCCCGGCATCATCAGCTGGAAAGCCGCACCGGGCGGCGGTACGACGGATTATGCCGTTCATATTTTTCATGAGGCATTGGAACACCACACCTATGCGTGCTTTTTATCGGCAGACATTACACTGCCGATGCTTTATATGGATGACGCCATCCGGGGTACACTGGCCCTGATGGATGCCCCGGCCGACCAGATCCGCATCCGATCGAGTTACAACATCACCGGCACGAACTTTTCCCCGGCCATGCTGGCCGACGCGATCCGCAGGCACCTGCCGGACTTTACCATAACCTATGTAAAAAATGACCCACGGCAGGCCATTGCAGACACTTGGCCCAGTAGCATCAACGACGCGGAGGCGCGCCGTGACTGGAATTGGAGCCCTCGGTATGGCCTTGCCGAAATCACAGCAGATATGATTGTAAACCTTAAAAAAACAACTAATGGGAAGAGCATTTGAATTTAGAAAAGAACGGAAATTCAAACGTTGGGCAAAAATGGCCGTACAGTTTACCCGGTTAGGGAAGGAAATTGCCATTGCCGTCAAAGAAAGCGGACCCAACCCCGAAGCCAATTCCCGCCTGCGCACGGCTATCCAGAATGCCAAGGCAGTAAACATGCCCAAAGACCGCATTGAAGCAGCAATAAAACGGGCATCCGATAAAGATGCGAAAGGTTATGAAGAACACGTGTATGAAGGCTATGGTCCGCACGGCGTCCCGGTTCTTATCGAAACGGCTACCGATAATACCAACCGTACCGTAGCCAATATCCGCAGTTATTTCAGCAAATCAGGAGGTACGTTGGGAAAGACAGGATCGCTCGATTTCATTTTTCAGCGCAAATCCGTTTTCCGTTTCGCCGTTCCCGAGGCCCTCGATGTCGAAGAGCTGGAGCTGGAACTGATCGACGGCGGATTGGAGGAACTGTATGTGGAGTCCGATGAGGAAGGGAATGACGTCGTTGTCGTACAAACATCATTTGAAGATTTTGGTAACATGCAACGCCTGCTCGAGGAAAAAGGTATTGAAGTCAAAAGTGCCAAATTAGAGCGCATCGCGCTCACCAGTACCGAAGTTTCGGAAGAAGATGCAGCGGAAGTACTTAAATTGATTGACAAGATCGAGGAGGATGACGACGTGCAGGCAGTATATCATAATATGGCGTAATGACGTTCGAGGAATTCTTTATAAAGAAAAAAATCGACCTGGCACAGCTTCGGCGTGCCCAGCCGGACCTCTATGGGGAATTCCGCGAGCATTACATTAAAATGGGGGAGAAGAGCTTTGACCACACCAAAAAATACTGGTTTAACCGGTTGCGGAAAGATTACCTGCTTCCGGAAATAGCGGCTCCCGCTGATGCGGAACCGGTGGTCGCTGCCGCTCCTGCAGTCAAAAGCGAAAAGGCCCTACCGCCGGGAACGGCTACTGCAAAGCCCGTTGGCTTCAAGCCCCGTTTCAAAGCAGGCGCCGTATCCCCTCCAAATACCGGTGCATCAACGGCGGAAGCTACGACAACACCACCTGCTGAAGACACCGCCAGAACAACAACAGATACCCCTGCAAAACCAACGGCGTTCAAGCCCCGGTTTAAAGCCGGTACTACACCAGTGGCCAAACCCGAAGAGCCAAAACCGGAAGCTACGGCGGAAACACAAACACCTACTAACGAAACTTCCGAAGCAGCTGGAACTTCAGCCAAACCCTTAGGGTTCAAGCCCCGGTTTAAGGCCGGTACTACACCAGTAGCCAAGCCCGAGGAACCAAAACCGGAGGCTACGGCGGAAACACAAACACCTACTAACGAATCTTCCGAAACACCCATGGCGCCAACCAAGCCCCTGGGGTTCAAGCCCCGGTTTAAAGCGGGTGTTACGTCGGCTGCCAAACCAGAGGAATCAAAACCTGTGGCTGTACCAAAGCAGCAAGAAGAAGATCAGCAAGAAGAAACAACGAAAGAAAAACCAGCAGCGCCGGATGTCTCCAAACAATCCGCTGCCAAGCCACTTGGCTTCAGACCGCGGTTTACCAAGCCGGGTAAGGACGGTTAGCGCACAGATACAACCGCCTATATTGTTTGCCGTGACCGGGGAGCAATTGCCCCGCTGCGTCCGCATGCACTTTGGTTTGAAGAGACAGGAAATGCATCCCCAAGCCTCGGCCACCGGTCCGGTTTATCCGTTGTGGTCCGTTCTCCGGGGGGATGATGCCGTTGGGTTCGG
>NZ_JBEBRB010000024.1:0-38087 GCF_040395035.1 Parapedobacter lycopersici
TGCCCACCTGTTCGGTGGCATTAACGGCGATGTCAATAAAACAGCCTTCCGTGAGTTAAGTAGGGAAAACCCATTCTTGGCACCCAATATTGCCATACGCAATTCGGTTGACCGCTTGCACATATTCGGTGGAATCAAAGGCAATGCAGGCGCAACCTTCGGATATAAAGTGCAAGCATTCTATAGACAAGTTGAGGGAATGCCTTTCTACCGGAATAACGCGGATTCGCCCCACCTTTTTGATATCATCTACGAAAGCGGTGAGGACGCCAGCAAGATCATCGGACTGGAAGGTGAGATTAATGTACGGGTTTCGGAAACAGTAAGCCTGGGTGGAAAGGCCAACTTCAATGAGTTCGATCTGGCACAGGAGCAGGAGGCGTGGTTCACACCCAAAATGAGACTGTCGGCACATACGCGGATCAACATCAGTGACAAGCTGTATATCAATGGGGAACTGCTCTTTCAGGGGCTGACCTACGGTTTTGTCGGGGATGCCGCCATTGACCTGAGTGATTACAGCTGGACGGAGATTGCAACCGGTGGAAGAAAAGTGACCATTCCATCGTTTGTGGATCTTAGCGCAGCTGCTGAATACCGTGCAACCGACCGGATCGGTGTGTATGTGCGGTTGAATAACCTGATGAGCACCACCTACGAACGTTATCTGTTTTACCCGCGACTGGGACTGAATGTGATCGGTGGTGTTAATTTTTCATTTTGACCGATAAGGTTATAACTTTGCAGGGAGAAAGTTGAAAGGATGAATCTGGGACTGTGCATAGCGAATTTGTTGAGGCAATATCCGGAAGTAAATGTGCCGGGTATCGGCATCTTCCGGAAAATTTCCGTTCCGGCCTCGTTTGAAGCAGAGGGACAGGTTTTTTCTGCTCCCGGCACGCGTATTGAGCTGGTTGAAGGGCAGGGGAGTGGACTGCTGTTGACCGATTACCTGCGTGCCCAGCGACAACTCAGCGAGGAGTCGGCGGGGCGTATGCTGGACGAACTGGTACAGGGACTGATTGCCGCCGCACAGCATAACGGCAAGGTACTTCTGTCGGGCCTGGGTTATTTAATCGCCGATGGCGCATCGCTGGTGTTTGAACAGCTGAATCCTGCGGGCCTGACGCGCAGGCCGGTAAAGGCCCTGCATCCGTTAACACCGGCGGTCACGGAACTTCCTCCGGGTACAACAGTGGAAGAACCGGGGCCGGTTATTCCCGCGGGCGCTGCGGATGATCAGCCGGTCATGGAACAGGAAACAGCAGCGCCGGATGAAGATGAGGAGACATTGGAGGAGCCGTCGCGCCGCACGGGCTGGTGGGTCGCTGCGGCGGTGGTAGTAGCATTGCTGGCGGGCGGTATATGGTTTTACCAGCCTGCGTGGCTGACTGGCATAAAGCAAACATCCGTTTCGGACCAGACCGATTCGGAACAGCCAGTTGCCGGACAGACCGCACAATTGCCGCTGGATAGCGGACAGACCGATTCCACGGGCCAGCCGGTTGCCATGGAAACTGCCGGCGGGCGTGATAGCGTTCCTGCTGCTGCAGCTGCTGCGCCGGCGCCGGTAGAAGCCAGCAAACCCGCGGTTACCTATGAAATTATCGTCGGCTCGTTTGCTACCATGCGGCAGGCGGATAAATACGTGAAGGAAATGAAGGCAAAGGGGTATGACCTGAAGGCAATCGAAAGCCGGATGCCGGGCAACCGGAAAAAGATCAGCTGGGGATCGTTTGCCACGGAAGAGGAAGCTTACCGGGAACTCGTTAGCGTACAGAAGAATTTTGAGCCGGGAGCCTGGATTGCCAAGGTCGTCCACGATGGAACGGAATAAAATGCATTGATATTAAAACAACATAATACTTAAAAAAATTACACGATCAATTTATGTTACTATTACAACAAGACACCATTTACCCGCTGGATACCATGGCGGAAGCGGCACAGCAGACGGTAGAGCTCGCAAATGAGCAGGTAAGCCTTATCGGGCTTTTATTTAAGGCAGGCTGGATTATGATTCCGCTGGCGTTGTTACTTTTTGCTACCCTGGTGATTTTTATTGAACGTTACCTGACGATAAAAAAAGCCTCTAAATATGACCCGAACCTGATGTCGCACATTAAACAGAGTGTGCTTTCCGGCCGATTGGACTCTGCACTGTCTGTTTGCCGGTCAAGTAACAGCGCATTGGGCCGGATGCTGGAAAAAGGGTTGCTGCGGATCGGACGCCCCATTAAGGACATCGAAGGAGCGATTGAAAATGTGGGTAAACTGGAAGTCGCCCGGCTGGAGAAGAACCTCAACCTGCTGAGCATTATTTCGACGGTCGCGCCGATGCTGGGCTTCATCGGTACGATTTTCGGAGTGATTATCATCTTCCGCGATGTGGAAGCTGCGGGTGGGATTGACATTGCCAGTGTGTCCGGCGGTCTGTATGTGAAAATGATTGCCTCGGCCTCGGGACTGACTATCGGTATTTTGGCCTTTGCAGGATATCACGTGCTGAATACAATGCTGGAGCGGCTGATTCTCCGGATGGAGACCGATGCCATTGAATTTGTTGACCTGCTGGACGAGCCCGGCTCCTAATTGCTGCTGATACGATTGAAACCTGCCCGGCAGCACGCTGTAAAGGCGATGCAAACGGCGGTTTCATAAGGCCATAAAAAGTATTTGACAAATGAATTTAAGAGCAAAACGAAATAATTCGGAGATCCGTGTGTTTACGGATTCCCTGAACGATATCATGTTTTTCCTGATGTTATTCTTCCTTCTGGCATCTGCTGTAGCTAACCCCCAGGTGGTGAAGCTGCTGCTGCCACGATCAAGTGCAGGAGAGCAGTCGGTTGCCAAGAAAACGGTAACTGTCTCCGTAACACAGGACCTGAAATATTTCCTGGATAAACAGGAGGTGCCGTATGAAAACCTGATGACAGCCCTGGAGGCCTACGTACAGCCCGGTGAGGAATTGACCATCATGCTTTACGCCGACAGCACCGTGCCCATTCAGAACGTGATTTCGGTAATGGATGTTGCCAATAAATTGAAAATCAGGTTGGTGTTGGCTACTGAACCCATTCGGGAATAACGGTGGCTAACCGGTTATGGAAAAAAGCCGATGATTTCATCATAGCTAATAGATAAGAATCATAGCACTGCATTTAGTACCATGAGTTATCATACACAGGAAGAGAATAATTACCCGAAGGCCATGTGGATTTCGAGCGGGATCATGGGGGGGCTGCTGTTGGTCAGCTTTTTCATCATGATCGGCTCGGCGCTGCCGCAATTCGGGATGGGCGGTATCATTGTCAACTACGGCACATCCGATATCGGGATGGGCGACGACTACATGACCGTGGATGAAGCTTCCGCGGACCCCAACGCAAATGAGGTGCGCCCCGACCGGATTGACCCACAGGAAACGGTTCAGCCAACACCATCACAGCAGATTACGGAAAGGAGCGTAGTCACCCAGGATCTGGAAGATGCACCTGCCGTAGTGGCCAACGAAAGAAAGAAAGCCAATGCCGAAGAGGCTACGGTGGAAAAAGAAGACAGCAAACCGGCTATCAATCCGAACGCGTTGTACCGGGGTGCGAAGAACAACTCCACGGGTAGGGGCGACGGCACAGGTACGGAAGCAGGTAACCAGGGAAGCAAGCTGGGCGATCCGCTGGCAGCTAATTACGGAGAAGGCGGTTCCGGTGACGGAAATATGGCGCTTTCGGTGACCAACAGACGCTGGGAGGTTCCACCGGCGATCGAAGACAACGGGCAGCAGGCGGGCGTTGTTGCCGTGGAGATCCACGTGGCTCCCGACGGACGGATTACGTATGCCCGGGCAGGTGTGCGGGGTACGACGCTGCCCGACCGGTCACTTTGGGAAAAATGCGAACGCGCCCTGCGGGGTGCACGGCTTAACCGGCTGGAGCAGGCTCCCCAGGTGCAGAAAGCTGTCGTTCCCATTTACTTCAGGCTGAAATAATTATCACATTCCATACCACATGCTGTACGAGGAGGCAATCGATTATCTGTACACCAGATTGCCTATGTTTACCCGCGACGGAGCATCCGCTTTCAAAAAGGATCTTTCCAATAGCTTAAGGCTTTGCGCTGCGCTGGGCGATCCGCACCGGCAATTTAAGTCCATTCATATTGCAGGCACCAACGGTAAGGGGTCCACATCGCACATGCTGGCGGCTATACTGCAGCTGGCCGGCTACAAAACCGGCCTGTATACTTCGCCGCACCTGGTGGATTTCCGCGAACGTATCCGGATTAACGGCGTGCCCATCCCTAAGAAAGAAGTTGCTGGCTTTGTCGACCGCAGCCGATCACTCGTGGAGGAAATACAACCTTCTTTTTTTGAACTCACCATGGTCATGGCCTTCGCCTACTTCGCTCGTGAGCACGTGGATATTGCCGTGGTGGAGACCGGTCTGGGTGGCCGCCTCGACTCGACCAACATCATTACCCCCCTGTTTTCGGTAATTACCAATATCGGTTACGATCATATGGCGATGCTGGGCAATACGTTGCCTGAAATTGCCGCGGAAAAGGCGGGAATTATCAAACCGGAGGTTCCGGTAATCGTGGGCGAACGGCAGGAGGAAGTGAGCGGCGTGTTCGACCGGGCAGCTGCCGAACGGCAGAGTGTGTTGACTTATGCTGCGGAATGGTGGCAGCCGGTTGCGCAGCAACGCGGCGAAGCGCATCAGGAAATAGAAGTGGTGCATCGGAGCGACGGTGGGCATTTTCGTTATGCGTTGGACCTGATGGGCGGTTACCAGGCCCGCAACCTGCCGGGCGTGCTGCAGGCAGTCACGGAGCTGCGCAGCCAGGGGTATGCCATTGCCGAACCGGATGTTTCAGCGGCGCTGAAGCAGGTACAGCAGCTTACCGGACTTCGTGGCCGGTGGGAGACCCTGTCGACCCGGCCGCTGGTCATCTGTGATACGGGGCATAACGAAGACGGATGGCGGGAGGTGCTGGCCAACATCCAGGCGACCCCGCATGCGGCGCTTCACCTGGTGATCGGTGTGATGCGCGATAAAGACCTAAGCCATATGCTTCCGCTGCTCCCCACGCACGGCCGTTATTATTTTTGCCAGGTGGATATGCCACGGGCGCTCCCCGCTGTGGAACTGCTGGAACAGGCGCAGGGTTATGGATTGTCGGGAAGTGCATTCCCGGGCGTAATGCCGGCGTTGCAGGCCGCAAAAACACAGGCACAGGAAGCCGACCTGATTTTCGTTGGCGGAAGTACGTTTGTAGTAGCTGACCTGCTGGCTTCCCATGACGCCGGGGCCGACGGTAGCCGGAGTAATACCGGTTAATCCTGTACGGTCAGTTCGCCACGGATATTCTTTTCTGCCCAATAGGCTACATCGCTTTGCTTGTTAAATTCGCCCTGCAGATACATCAGCTTGGTAACAGCAGCTTCAAAAGTCATGTCATACCCATTCAGTACACCCATCTCTTTGAGCCACTTGCTGGTTTCGTAACGGCCAAGCTCCACGCTGCCCACCTTACACTGTGAAATATTGAGTATATTCTTGCCATTCCGTATGGTCTGCCGGAGCATGTCAAGAAACCAGCTGTCGGTGGTGGTGTTTCCCGATCCGAATGTTTCCATGATGACCGAACGGGCATCCGATTCCAGTACGGCGCGGACGACCTGCCTGCTGATTCCCGGATATAGCTTCAGTACCGAAACGGCATCGTCAAGCCGGGTATGGAGCTGGAAATCCATGCCACTGTTGTTTAGCAGCGCATCATTATTGTATTTCAGGTAAACACCGGCTTCTACAAGTACGGGGTAATTAGGCGAACGGAACGCCTCAAATTTGGCCGAGTTATACTTGAACGAACGGTTGCCCCGGAATAATTTATTATCGAAGAAAATACACACTTCATGAATGAGTGATTTCCCTCTTTTTTTGGCGGAAGCAAGTTCCAGTGCGGTGATCAGGTTTTCCCGGGCATCTGTCCGTATTTCACCGATCGGCAACTGGGAACCCGACAGGATTACAGGTTTCTGTAGACCATCCAGCATAAAACTCAGGGCCGAAGCAGAAAAGGCCATCGTATCCGAACCGTGGAGGATGACAAAACCGTCATAGTCGTCGTAATTATCCTTGATCAGACTCGCCATTTCCAGCCAGATGGCGGGTGTCATATTGGACGAATCGATGATTGGCGTGAAGGAGTGTACACGCAGGTTGTAATTAAGCCGGGCAAGCTCCGGAATATTTTTGGCAATAAGGTCGAAATCAAAGGGGATAAATGTACCGGTCTGTTCATCCCTGACCATGCCAATGGTACCCCCGGTATAGATTACAAAGACATTATTCATCAGTTTGGCTGCTATGATATGGTTTGGTAAGCTGCATATTATATCCTGAATATCCGTTTAGCGTTTTCGGTTGTTGCGTCGGCAACCGCCGCCAAGGGAATTCCCTGCAAATCTGCGATTTTTTGTGCAATATGCAAGAGGTAACTGCTTTCGTTGCGTTTTCCCCGATGCGGCACAGGGGCCAGGTAGGGCGCGTCGGTCTCCAGTACCAGGTGGCGGAGATCCAGCTGGCTGACCACCTGATCGAGACCCGCGTTTTTATACGTTACCACTCCGCCGATCCCCAAATGGAGGCCGAGGGCGATCGTGCGTTCAGCCTGCTGCAGCGTGCCGGTAAAGCAGTGGAGCACGCCGGTGAGCCGGCCGTCCTGCTGATCGTCCAATAGTTCAAAAAGCTCATCGAACGCATTCCGGCAATGGATGGATACGGGCAGTCCGAGCGCTTTGGCCCAATCGGTCTGTATCCGGAACGCCTCCTGCTGCTCGGGCAGGGTGGTTTTATCCCAATGCAGGTCGAGGCCGATTTCACCGATGGCATATACCTTATTTTCGGCAATAGTCTGTTCAACAACGGCCAGCTCGTCGAGATAATCTGCTTTTACCTCACACGGATGAAGCCCCATCATCGGATAACAATTGGCGGGATAGTCTGCCGCCATGCCCAGCACTTTGGGAATGGATGTGCGGTCGACATTCGGTAACAGCAGCTGCTGCACACCGTGGTCGAAGCAACGCTGCATCTGGATGTCCAGCTCGGCATCGCCGTACAGGTAATAGGCATGGGTATGGGTGTCGATCAATACGGTTTCCTGTGTCATTATTAAAAATCATGTATTCCATAGCGGATAGCCGCCGGATGGACTAATGGATAACTGCAAAGGTATTAAAAAGAAACGCCCCGGTAATAATCGGGGCGTTTCGCGGTATTTTAGTTTGCCGTGCTGTCCGGTGCTGCCGGTTTCAGCACATCGACCAGCTCGATGTCAAAGACCAGGGGAGCAAACGGCGGAATGGTCCCGCGCATGTCTCCGCGTTCACCATATCCCAGCTCGGACGGAATAATCAACTTTGCCTTGCTGCCTTTTGGCAATAACAGTAAGCCTTCATCCCAGCCCGGAATTACCTGCCGCACGCCAATGGCAAATTTAGCGGGTTCATAAGGGCGCATGGGATTGAAAATGTTGTTCTTTTCGGCAATTTCCTTCACGGATGTATCGAACACGTCGCCACTGGTAAGTGCGCCAGTGTAATTAACCTGTACGGTATCGCCGGGCGTGGGCTTCTCGCCGGTACCTTCTTCAACAATCACGTATTGCAGGCCGGACGCCGTTTTCAACGGCTCCAGGTTGTTGTCCGCAATGTATTTGCTGATTTTTCCCGCTTCGGCCTGCTTCAACTTTTCGATTTCGGCTTCAAAGTACGTGTTCACTTCGGCATACAGTGCGCTATCGGTAAGCTCACCCTTTTTAAAGTGCCGGTTCACCTTTACATTGAAGATAATGTATTTGTCAGCGAACTCAGGTTTGGGCTGCATGGTTTTGGCAGCCATGGTATCCAAATCAAGCTTAAAGACGGCACTGTCGCCTTCGCCGAGCAGTTTAAACATCGAGTTGTAGTCGCCCGCGTAAAGGCCCGGAACACTGTCGGGCGCAATATTGATGATCTGTGGAAGGCCAATTTTATAGGTGCTGGAGAGCAGCGAATCCCGGTCGGTCTTCACTGTCATGGCGATCGATAGGAGGTCACCGGCCTGCGCTTTTGCCTGTCCGTTGTCTTTAACAATCTGGTATTGCAACCCGCCTTCGCCTGTCTTGAATTGCTGGCAGGCACCCATCAAAACCGCCGCAGCAAGTCCTAAAATTAAAATTGATTTCTTCATTTTGTTTGATTTGTTATTGTTTTAATAGTTCGTTATATGCAGGTAATATTGATTTGAATTTTTCCACGACTTTATCCAGCGGTTCGTTGGAATTGCCTCCAGCGGCATTCCGGTGCCCCCCGCCATTGAAATACTTTTTGCCGATTTCATTGCAAGGGAATGTACCAACCGACCGGAGCGATAGTTTTACCTGGTCGGTACGGTCAATGATCAGGGCAGCAAGTTTAATGCCGCTGATCGAAAGGGCGTAATTTACAAGGCCCTCAGTATCGCCTGTTGTGATATGGAAGCGGTTCAGGTCCTGGCGCGAGATGCTGAACAGGGCGGTATGGTATTCCGGAAGCACTTCAAGCCGGTTCAATAGGCAAAAACCCAGAAATTTGAGCCGGTTTTCCGATGAACTGTTGTAAACAAGTTCCTGTATTTCCCAATTTCTGGCGCCCCGTCGGATGAGGTCAGCAGCGATCAGGTGGACTTCGGGGGTTGTGGTCTGGAAGCGAAAAGATCCGGTGTCTGTCATTAGTCCTGTGTATAGGCACGTGGCTATTTCGGCGGTAATGGCCGAGTGATCGTCCATCACATTCACCAGAAAATCATAAACCAACTGGGCAGAAGCCGCCGCATTGCTATCCCAATGCCGGAAAACATCGAACCCTTCGGGTTCCAGGTGATGGTCGATCATCACTTTTGCACCAGGTGCATTCCGCACCGCATTTTCCATGGCATGGATGCGGGAGAGGTTATTGAAGTCAAGGCACCATATCATTTCAGCATCGGCAATCAGCGTGTCGTTTGCCTGGATATCCGCAGTATAGATCCTGATCTCCTCCCTGGCGGGCATCCAATCGAAGAATGCTGGGAAATCGGAGGGAACAATGAGGTGCACGGTATGTCCCTTTGCCTTCAGCCAAAGGTAGATGGCCAGTGAAGAACCCAGTGCATCGCCATCTGGTTTATGGTGCGTAGTAACGACAATATGCTTAGGTGCAGCAAGTTGGTGCTTAAGGACTTCCTGTGTCAACATTCAGATGTTAAAAGAGTGCAAACCTACTATAAAAAATCCGATTACCGAATTTTTTATACAGGTAAAACGGAAAAATTAACAGGCTGTGCGTGCCGGACTTTTTTGCTCCGTAAATCCCTTGATACCGTGAGTTGGTACCGGTATTCCAGTAGGAAAGCGAGCATGCGATGGACCGGCTGTGGGGAGTGGCGGATATAAGGAATATCCGCCGAATGGATATCAGTAATCATAGTGTTCTATGGAAGCAATCCGGTTGCCCGCTTCGGTGAATACCAACACCGGCCGGTAGCTGTCAGCTTCTTCTTCCGTGACATTGCAGAAGCTGAGAATATGGACGGTATCGCCGACTTTAGCGTGCAATGCGGCACCGCCATTCATGCACACCTCACCGCTTCCACGTTTGCCAGGCAATACGTACGTCATGATCCGGCTGCCGTTCACGGCATTATTGACATAAACCTGCTCGTATTTTTTTATCTGCGCAGCGTCCAGCAAATCAGCATCAATAGTGATGGATCCATTGTATTCAACATTTGCCTCGGTCACTTTTACCGTATGGATTTTTGATTTTAAGATGTTGATTTCCATTGTTGTTTTGTGTAAGTATATTCGCTTTTTTCGTTTTTATTTCAGCTGTTCACCGGAACCGCTATAGCGCTCAGGGCAATTTCTAGCTGCCCTTGGCGGATGATGTACTGTTGATGTTGGAAATGATACGTAAAATGATACGGAGCCTGGAGGTCTACAGCCTGTGCCGCAGCGCATC
Organism: Parapedobacter lycopersici; assembly: GCF_040395035.1. GTDB lineage: Bacteria > Bacteroidota > Bacteroidia > Sphingobacteriales > Sphingobacteriaceae > Parapedobacter > Parapedobacter lycopersici_A. Next base: position 10,031 of record NZ_JBEBRB010000024.1, read on the forward strand.
TCACCCGGTATTCTTCTCTGCCCTGACTGGCATATTTCACTACCTGGTACGTATCGGTATTCGCACACCTTTCGAGCGAAAACCAGGCTCCCTCACCGATGCCTCCCAGCCATTGGGCAGATTCGGGTAACTCATCCGGCCGTTCGGGTTCAGTAATATTGCCGGGTTTCCGGTCGCAGGGCAATAAACGTGCCTTGCTCGACGAAAGATTGTGCAGCAGCAGGTCTGCTTGAAACCGGAGTGATTGCCAGCGATTTATTTTGCGTGCGGTGATTGCACCGCGGTAATAACAATAAATCGTCCTGTCGGGTACGGCGTTTATCACGTTGCTCATGGGACTTGGTTTACCGCTTTCGGGAAAAACGAGCGATGTTCTTGCCGGATGGCCCGCGTGCATTCCAGCCAACAGGGTTTGTGCCACGAAACGGGAACAGCTGTTATTACCTTTTGCTATCGCGCCGTATTTTATGGGGCCCTGACTGACGAGCCGGTCGGCGAACGCCTTAGCCCGGTGATAGGAGATGCCGTTCGCTATGGAAAAGAACATTCTGCCGCCGCCGTGAGTGGCCGGTTCCAGCAGGTGGAGCTCGTCGACGATAGCCTGTAAGTTGCTGATGCTGCTCTTTTCAGTGACAATGGCACGAGTGTGCAGCAAGAGACGGGGATCGGAATTTACTGAACGAGCCCGGCCATAACCGCGAGGGGTAATGTAACGGCCAAAATCGTAGTAGGTCAGCTCACCGCTCCGTTTCACCAGGATAATGGCGGCATGTCCTACCTTGAAGTTTAAATTCTTAACAACACCTAATGATTTCAATATGGCCATCCATCGCTCATCTCCCCGTGCCGTAACGTCGGGCCATGCGATCACTAATGCCAGATCAAGGCTTTCGTCCAAATAACCCTCCTTTACCTGCTGTTTTTATGTTTCTCTCCATAGTTGACCGGCCGTTTGACCAAAACGGTAGCACAGCAGTGCTATCCGAATTTTTTAATTCTTGTGAACAAAACGACCTTTGCTGTTGCTGTCACGCCGCATGTGATCTTTAGAACCTTCAAAGAATATGCCGAAAGCACCTTATCCTCCCCAGCATGCCGGACCGGATAAGTCAGGTCGAGGTTGAGCGGTTCCATTGATACACATGGGTATCATGTCATAACAGGGGATGAAATAACAGGCTAAATCTGTAAAGAATTGGGAATGTCGGGGCAGTGGGTGTGCCATGACAACATTGATACAAACCCATTAACGAAATTTATCGGCCGGCCGGTTTAAATATATCTGGAAAAATTACGACTTTTACAGGCATTGCATTGAACCTAGATACAATAGATCAATAAACGATTATACAGATGAGCACTGCATAATTTCCGTAATAACAAGTTATGAGTAATTTATGCCGGATTCATTGCCATTGACAAACACATTATGCTGATAAAAAACTCGCTCCGGATTTTACAGGTAAAAACTAAATCGATTTTATGGTTTTCCATGTTGGCTATCTTTGTGATGGCGGCTGTTTCGTGCAATAAACGAAGCGGGAAACCCAGGCTGCTGGTATTTAGTAAGACCGCGGGGTTTTATCATGAGTCCATTGTGGATGGACGGGAAGCACTGATGCAATTGGCTGCTGCCAATGGTTATGAAGTGGATACGACGTCCGACGCCACCTGGTTCCAGGAAGACAGCCTGGCGCGTTATTCGGCCATTGTTTTCCTGAACACGACGGGTGATGTACTTAATCACTACCAGGAAGTCGCTTTTGAACGGTATATCCAGGCGGGAGGAGGCTATGTGGGCATCCACGCTGCTTCGGATACGGAGTACGACTGGGGTTGGTACGGTCGCCTGGTTGGGGCTTATTTTGATAGCCACCCAGTACCGCAGGACGCAGCGTTCCAGGTTGTTGATGCCAATCATCCGGCCACTGATTCGCTGCCAGCCACATTCACTTACCACGATGAGTGGTATAATTTTAAGAAGCTTTCACCGGATATACACGTGTTGATTACCATTGATGAGAAAAGTTATGAAGGAGGGAAGAATGGCACGGATCATCCCATTGCGTGGTACCACGATTACGACGGTGGCCGCGCATTTTATACCGGGTTCGGCCATTCAGCAGCAGCTTTTCAGGATCCATTGATTGCCAGGCATATACTGGGAGGGATCCGATATGCGATTGGGGATAACAGGAAGCTGAATTACAACCGGGCAAAGAGCCTGCCGGTCCCCGAACGGCAGCGTTTCGTGAAAACCCAATTGCAGCTTGGCGGCCTTTTTGAACCGACCGAAATGGCGATATTACCCAATACCGACATCCTGGTTGCGCAGCGACGCGGTGAACTGATGCGTTACAGCCAGGAAACACAGGCGTTGAAACAGGTGGGGTTTCTCGATGTGTACCATCGTACCGAAGTTCCCAATGTAAATGCTGAAGAAGGGTTTATGGGGCTGGCCATTGACCCGGATTTTGAGGTCAATAATTATATCTATGCATTTTATAGTCCAACCGATACTTCGGTAAATCGGCTATCGCGGTTTGTTTATGCTAACGATACTCTGGATAAAAGCAGCGAGAAAATTATTCTCCAGTTTTACTCGCAGCGCGACATCTGCTGCCATACGGGAGGATCGGTTGCCTTTGGCGGCGACGGGCTGCTATACCTGTCGACAGGCGATAACTCCACGCCATTTGATCAGCCAAACCAGCGGTTCCAGAACCACGGGTTTGCACCGCTGGACGGCCGGCCGGGCTTTGCGCAATATGATGCCCGCCGCAGTTCGGGCAACAGCAATGATCTTCGAGGTAAAATCCTTCGCATTAAGGTATTGCCCGACGGCACCTATGCGATTCCCGAGGGTAACCTGTTTGCCGAAGGACAGGAAAAAACCCGTCCGGAAATTTATGTAATGGGCAACCGTAACCCGTATCGTATTGCCATCGATCAGAAGACAAATTTCCTCTACTGGGGCGAAGTCGGGCCCGATGCCAATCACGATAGCCTCGCTACCCGGGGACCACGTGGATACGACGAAGTGAACCAGGCACGGGAAGCGGGTTTCTTCGGCTGGCCGCTTTTTGTTGGCAATAATTACCCTTACCGGGAATATAATTACACAACCGGGCAATCCGGTGCTGCTTTCGACCCGGCAAAACCAGAAAATAATTCGCCCAATAACACGGGTTTGCAACACTTGCCACCGGCGCATCCGGCATTTATCTGGTACCCCTATGCTGCTTCACCTGACTTTCCGCAGGTTGGCACCGGCGGACGTAACGCCATGGCAGGGCCGGTATATTACCGCGACTTCTTTCCTCAGGCAACACGCTATCCGGAATATTACGAAGGCAAGCTGTTTATCTACGATTGGATACGCGGGTGGATCCGGGCGGTTACCCTGCTTCCTAATGGTGATTTTGACAAGATGGAACCGTTCATGGAGGGACAGAAGTTCAATAATCCCATTGATATGGAAGTGGGTAAGGATGGCCGGCTTTATGTGCTGGAATACGGTACCGGATGGTTTACGAAGAATGAGGATGCGGGGATTGCCCGCATTGATTACCTGCCGGGAAACCTGGCTCCGCAGGTCGGTGCCATTGAAGTGGAACAGGTTAACGGCGGCGTGCCGTTCACGGTACAGGCGAAAGTAGCTGCTACCGATTACGAGGGCGATCCATTGACGTATACCTGGAAGATAGGGGACGTAACCCGGCAGACCAAGGAACCGGTGCTTAGCTATACACTAGATAAGGTGGGTGAATACACCGTCCGCGTTACAGTTGAAGATCCTTCGGGGGCGCGGACATCCAGCGCACCTGTAGCGGTATATGCCGGAAACGACAATCCGGTTATTGAGGTTGTGCTGACCAATACATCCGGCCTTTATACGCCGGGTGAATCAATCGGCTACGAAGTAAAGGTAGCCGATGGCGATCGGCCCATTGATCCGGCAAACCTGGTCGTGTCTGTGGACTACATTAAGGGCACCGATCTGGCGGGCGCTTCGCTGGGACACCAGCAGGTATCTGAACTGGTGCTTGGGCGAAGCCTGATGCTGGCTTCCGATTGCCAGTCGTGCCACAAGGTTGACGGACCCAGTGTGGGACCGTCTTATACTCAGGTGGCGGCCAGGTACCGGAAGCAAAACGACGCGGCAGCTTACCTTACCGGGAAAGTATTGCAGGGGGGGAGCGGCGTATGGGGCGAAGTGGCCATGCCAGCCCATCCCGGAATGAAGGAATCCGAGGCCCGGCAGATTATCCAATGGGTGCTTTCGTTGGGAGATAACCAGCAGGCAAAACTTAAATCGCTGCCAGCCAAGGGTACGATTGTGGCCCGTCCGCCCGCAGGAAGTGACAGTACGACGGTGATGCGGATTACGGCACAGTATACCAATACGCCGGGAGCGGGCATCAGGCCGCTGTCGGGTGTAAAGACAGTTGATTTACGACCGAAAAAGTGATCGATGGCCAGTTTTAGTTTTAGCAGTCCGTGGTCTGTGACTGGCGAAGGGTGAACAGTGGTCTGTGATGGGTGTTTGGTGATCTGTCTGTGAACGGTGGTGGATATTTGACGATCGATGATAAGTGGTTTGTAAAACCCCTCGTTCCACGTAAAAAGTCGCCAATGTTGTATCAGCCCCGCTACCGCCAACACAAACCCTGATACCTGCTTACGCAGTAGCCAGCCGCGGCTTGCAGGTTGACGCACTGCCGTGGTAGCGACTGGGTACAGCGACGAGTTTTTGCTTACGTTTTTGCGGAAAAAAAGTAAGATCTAAAACGGATAAGCATACAATTTCCGATCAGTCTTACCAACCAGTAGGTAAGCAGGGCCGGCCGCCTGCAGTGTTCCGAAATAAAACGGCGGAAGGCCCGTTACCGGAAAGCCCGGTACGATTGTCCCGTCTTCATTGAACACATACAGCAACTGGTTGGCCGGTGTAGTCACCCCAACCCGGTACTTGCCGGCAGCGGCTGGAAAAAAGATCGGCCGGTTTTCGATGTCCTGGCCGAAATCGTACTGGTAAACGAGATTGTCACCCGTATTATCGTATATCGACAGCTCCCCGCGATCTGTGAATACCAATTCGGGAACAGTGTCTCCGGTGATGTTTATGGCGTCGAAATAATGATTCGCACTTCGGCTGCTGAGCGTATCGACTGATTGCCTGTTTTCGAAGTAGAAGCGTTTTAACACACCCGCTGTATCGCTGGTGATTACATGTGACGAGGCGGCTGCTTCCGGGCTGTACTGCAAAGCGATGGGATTACGGAAAACCGTATGATTGTCGCCACCATTCCGGTGGATCAACTGGCCATTGTAATTAAAAAAATAGACATCCCCTGCATCTGTAGCGGCAACAACATAATGAATATCCTGCAATGTCGCCTGTTTCAGTCCGTACTGAATATCGCCCGTAAGCGTCTGGTCTGTCCAACCGGATAGCATTTTCCCTTTTGCATCATAGGCCAAAATGCGGCTGCCTGCGGGCACAAACAGCCGGAGGTCGCCGCCGTTTTCGTATGCGATGGCGCCATACGATGCACGATGGGGAAGTTCCAGCGAAAAGCCCGGCAGCGGATCACCGTGAACATCAAAGCGGTAAAGCCGTTCTGCGGTCGTGAGCAGCATGCTACTGTCGGCAAGTTGAAGGATATCGCCCAATACCGGTCCGGGTAGCTGGGCATTCCACAGCTGCTTTCCCGAAGTCGAAAGCGCATATAAAATATGACTGGATGCCTGTGCGAGGATAAACCGGCTGGTGTCATCGTACTGAAATACCATGGGTGGTGTGACAAGCGTGCCCTCCAGGTCAAACGTCCACTCGGGGGTGACACCGGGTGCTTCATCATCGATATACCGGGCGTAAAAATTACTGAAAAAGCGGCCCGAAGCACCCGAAAGCTGGAATGACCAGGCATAAAATCCAGAATAGCCAAAATCATCTTCTGCGGTGTAAGCCGACCGGAAAGCAGGCTTCAGGCGCTGTGCAATTGCGTTTGCTGCATTTTCGTTGTGAACAAATACGGACACATTTGCTTTATTGGCCTGAAGGCGGTCAAAATTTAGGTATCCGGGCGTGTTAGTCAAGGTTCGTCCATCTGCATAGTCTGCCGCAAAACGCCGCAGCGTACTGGTGTTGTTGGCAAAGACAAAATAATTGCCGGTGAACAAGAAATAGGGACGCGTAAATGACCGGAGCGGATCGCCAAAGCTGTAATAGAGTAGGTTGGAATGGTTGAGCCGGTAGATGTTTTCGGGATAATCCGTGCTGATCTGCTGGATAACCCGCGCAAATGCAAGGGAATCCTTGACTTCGATAATGCCCAGGGTTTCGCGGTTGGCCAGTTCAATGACGGCAAACTCATTTCCCCATAGGGGTAGCAGGTCATCGGCAATGGAAACCTTGGACCGCTCCTGGATTAACCGGTGTTGTTCGCTCATTTGAGCCATTTCGCCGCGGCTGTCCAATAGGTCGGCAATGCCCCGGTGCAGGGCCGGGAAATCGGATACACCAAACAACAGGTAAGTGGCTGCGTCTGCAGGTACCACATTTTTCAGTTGCTGTTCCACGGACTGCTGCCTGCTGTACAGTGCCAGGTAACTGGTGGTGGTATCCAATGTGCTGGTTCCGCTGAACATCAGCGCATTGCTGTTGAAATTCATTTTTAGCATCGACTGACCCGCTGTTTCAGCGAGTAGCTGGATGAAGTCGCCGGGAGCCCGTTGCATCAGGGTACTCGCCAGGTTGTGGAGCCTGTGGTGATTGAGATACAACGTCGCTGGTGTGTTTTTGTTGTCTTCGCTCCGGAACTGCTCAATGGCCTGCATAGAGAGCTTGGGCTCATTTTTATCTAGGGCACGCGCCACAAGGGTGTCGGCAAAACTGGCAAGAATGACGCCATCGCGCTGGCCGACGAACAGCGGCCGTGAGAGGTCCCGGGATGCGATGCGGAAGCGTTCCTGTCCGGTGCCTGCCCATGTCAGGTGGAAACTGGTATCCATGGCACTGATTTCGTCGAACAGGGCGGTAGTGGGGTGATCGGTATCCATTGGCACAGCCATCAGGTAATCGATCCGTGATTTTCCCGGATGGAATGAAAGTACAATTTCCTGTCCGTCTGTAGCGGAAATCACTGATCCGTGGTTCAGTATAGTTGAGCGGAGCAACTTCAGATCGCGGAATTGGGTGTCGCCGAGAATTGCTTCGAACAGTTTATAACCGGCAAATATACGATCCGATGTCTCATCGTTCCGGAACGATACCAGTAAGGCCGCATCTTCCGGAATGTGGGTAAATGGTTTTCGCCTGGATTGCCTGTCACCACTTAAGTCCCTGAAATAAAATACGGAAGCAATAATCACCGCAAGGAACAATACCGACGTGATGATAATGGTCGTTTTCATCAACAACAAACCTAACATAAAAAGTACCGAATTAGAAATTTTAACAAAGTTTATTCGCATCTTTGTTACGCAGCGGAAGACACATGGATCCGTTGGACCGGCATTGCATATCAGGCTATTTTTAGCTATGTTTGGCGAACAATTGTACCGTTAACCGCATAAAAAACGTTGATGTACTAATGAACAAACGTATTATACTCACGGCCGCTTTTTTTGGTCTTTCTGCTGTGGTATTGGGTGCCTTTGGCGCGCATGGTTTGGAAAATAAAGTCAGTGAAGATCACCTAGAAACTTGGGAGACCGCGGTGGATTATCAATTTTACCATACCGTGGCGCTCTTGTTTCTGGCTACTTTTTCGCGCGCAAAAAATTCATTTATCAAGCTTTCCTATATTTCCTTTACTTTGGGGATTCTGCTTTTTTCAGGCTCATTATACCTGTTGAGTACCTATTCACTGACAAATTTCGGGAAGCCGGCAATACTGGGTCCCATAACGCCTTTGGGTGGGCTCTGCTTTATTGTCGGCTGGGCTGGTCTATTTATAGCCACTATTAAAAACAAGGGATAAGGCCGTTGGCTTTCGGCACGGCCACCCGTTAATCTTTTACAGTTCCATGCTTGAATTTACCGAAGGTAATCCGGATACACGCGTTACCTTGTTTGCCGAGGTTGTCCTCCCTTTGGCTATTTCCAAATTGTATACTTATCGGGTTCCCGCCGGGTGGAACGACCGGGTGGCTGCAGGCAAGCGTGTGATTGTCCAATTTGGGAAAAACAAGGTCTACGCTGCCGTGGTTTACCGGATTAGCGACCGCCCTCCCGAGCGATACGAAGCCAAATATATCCTGGATGTGCTGGATGATCTTCCCATCGTCGGCGCGCGGCAGTTGCAGCTGTGGGACTGGATGGCCACCTATTACATGTGCGCATTGGGAGAAGTGATGCAGGCGGCACTGCCTGCTGCACTGAAACTGGCCAGTGAGACGAAGATCGTTGCCGCTAGTGGGGAAAATGTCGACCGGTCGACGCTGAGTGATAAGGAATACCTTATTATGGATGCATTGGATATTACGCCGGAGCTGAAAGTTAGCGACGTGACCAAGTTGTTGGGACAAAAGACCGTTTTTCCGATCCTTAAACAGCTTTTCGATAAACAGTTTATCTTGATTTCGGAAGAAATAGCGGTAAAGTATAAGCCCAAAATGAAGGTGTTCGTTACCCTTGACGAGGCATATACCGATGAAACGGGCCGTAAAATGCTACTCGACGCCCTCCATAAGGCTCCGAAACAGCAGGATGCCGTACTGGCTTACCTCCAGCTGAGCCGCTCAAACCCCGAGGTGGCTAAGTCGGACCTGATGGAAACAAGCGGCTGTAGTGCCGCTACCGTTGCCGCGTTGGCGGAAAAGGAGATCTTCCGGTTGCATGAACGGGCGGTTAGCCGGTTGGGAGAGACCGATGTTCCGGTTTCACCCGTGTTTACGCTGAGCGATGTGCAGACCAGGGCGCTTGCGGAGATTGAAGCCTGTTTCCTGGAAAAGGAAGTAACCCTGCTGCACGGCGTAACGGCATCGGGGAAAACCCAGCTTTATATCCGCCTGATTGAAGCAGCCCTGGAAGCCGGGAAACAGGTGCTATACTTATTGCCGGAGATTGCACTTACCGCGCAGATTACCGAGCGACTGCGAATGCATTTTGGCGATCGTCTGGGTGTTTATCACTCGCGATTTAATGACAATGAACGGGCAGAGGTATGGCATAAGGTGCTGAAGGGCGACTATCGGGTAGTAGTGGGTGCGAGATCCGCTGTTTTTCTGCCGTTGCAGCAGCTTGGACTGGTTATCGTCGATGAAGAACATGAAACTTCTTATAAGCAATTTGACCCTGCCCCCCGCTATCACGCGCGCGACACCGCCATCTACCTGGCGCATCTCCACGGCGCCAGGGTGCTTCTGGGATCAGCTACCCCATCGGTGGAAAGCTATTACAATGCGCTGGCGGGAAAGTATGGACTGGTTAAGCTTGATCAGCGATACGGGGATGCGCAGCTGCCAAGGATTACAACATTGAGCATCGCCGAGGAGGCCCGCAAAGAAAATATGTTTTCTTATTTCAGCGGCCAGCTGCTTGAGGAAATGAAACGGGCTATTGATAACCAGCAACAGGTGATCCTCTTCCAGAACCGACGGGGTCATACCCCGGTATCCCAATGCAGTACCTGCGGGTATATTACCAAATGTATCCATTGCGACGTAAGCTTGACCTATCACAGGAGCAGCGGCAAGCTGCACTGTCATTATTGTGGGTTTTCGGAAGATCCGGTTCAGGTGTGCACTGCCTGTGGCTCAACCAATATTACGAGTAAGGGTTTCGGTACGGAACGGGTAGAAGAAGAGCTGAGTATGCTGCTTCCTCATGCCCGCATTGGGCGACTTGATCTGGACTCAACACGGGGCAAGCATGGTTTTGAGCGGGTGCTTGGTGCATTTGATGAGCACCGTTACGATATCCTGGTCGGTACGCAGATGGTGGCAAAGGGACTCGATTTCGGGAAAGTAAGCGTGATTGGGATTATCAATGCCGACGGACTGATCAACTATCCCGATTTCCGGGCATATGAGCGGGCGTTTTCCTTACTGGCCCAGGTGAGTGGCCGTGCCGGCAGACGAAACGATAGCGGACACGTCATTATCCAGACGTATACACCCACGCACCGCGTTATTCAACAGGTTGTTGCGCATGATTATACGGGAATGTTTATGGCCGAAGTGACCGAGCGAAAAAATTATGCGTACCCGCCGTTTTTTCGGCTGGTGAAAATTGACGTTAAACACCGGGAACAGCAACTAGCACAGGAGGCAGCCCTTCGGCTTGCTGCGGCATTAAGGCAGGAACTGGGGCATCGGGTGCTGGGGCCGGAAGTGCCGGTTGTTGGTCGCATCCGTAACCAGTATATTTACAGTATTTTGCTGAAGGTGGAGCGCACAGGTACCAGTATTGCCAAGGTAAAGCACCTGCTGTCGGCCATTCTAGTGGATTTTAATGCACAGAAAATAAATAAGGGAATACGCCTGCAGGTGGATGTGGATCCTTATTGATTGATGAGGCCAAAACTGTACTGCAACGAAACCGAAGCCAACGGAGCGAAGAAATACTCCCACTTGTAGCGCCGGCTCTGCGTTGGCGGACCAACACGTGTCTCTTCGGCATACGCATTCAGCTTCTGGTATGAGTAGGCGATGTTAAAGTTGGCTTCGGCACCAATGGCTACTCTGGGGATCAAGTACAGTTTAAAGCCGATAAACGGGGAAAACAGCGCGGCGTTTTTAGTGTCTTCATTAAATACCTGCTCGGCCGACGTGTAATTGGTGCTGCTTCCCCGGAATTTCTGGGCCATGAACCCGATGTCGGCTCCGAAATAGGGCTGGAGGCGCGAATAGTTAATGCTTTTCTCCATGCCTACTTTTATGGTGGTGTTCTGCAGGCGTCCGCTCGCCCGTGCACATCCTTTGCACTCATTCTCAAAAGCGATATCCCGGTCAAAGTAGTTTCCCTGAAGACGGTATCCAATCTGGTTGTCATTATACTTGAAAAGGATGCCGTTAAAGTAAGACGACAGGAAAGGCAATTCAGCCTGGTTCAGCAGCTGTGGAAACTGTTCATAGCCATATGTACGTACGGCAACCGTGTACCAGTAGTCGATATTAAAGTTATTCTTCTTTGTTTTCGGGACGTGCGGAGTGGGGTAGGCTACCGTATCGATGCGGACGACTTGCGCCCATGCGCCGGAAATACCCGTACATAATGCAAAAAATAAAAGAATGCCTTTCATCTGCTAAGAATTACAGTCCCAATCCAAGTTAAGCCCGCTATGTATTAGCGAATTAGCGCAATGATACTAAAAAATTGCAATATCTGCTTATTTTTGAAGCATAATGGCGTATAAGTTTATCGATAATTATCGTGAGCGGGGTGCCCGCAAACAATTGGTTGCACTGCTGAAACAGCGGGGGATCGCAGATACCAGGGTGCTTGAGGCAATCGGAAAGGTGCCGAGGCATTTTTTCTTCGACGAGACTTTCTGGAATCAGGCATACAAGGATATTGCTTTTCCGATAGGCGACGGGCAGACCATATCGCAACCTTATACCGTGGCTTATCAGACGGAACTGCTGCATATTGCGTCGGGAGACCGGGTGCTGGAAATCGGAACGGGGTCCGGTTATCAGACCTGTATACTGATGGAACTAGGAGCCGATGTATATACCATTGAACGCCAGCGCAGCTTATATGACCGGACCATCCAGGTGCTTCCTTATATAGGATACAGACCCCATTTTTTCTTTGGCGATGGCTCAAAGGGGATTCCGGAACATGCGCCTTATGATAAAATACTGGTAACCGCCGGTGCCCCACTGGTGCCGGAGGTCATGCTAACGCAGCTTAAAATAGGAGGCGTATTGGTGATTCCGGTGGGTAACGAAAAGGAACAGAAAATGCTGACCGTTATCCGGGTCGGGGAACGCGACTATGAACGGATCGAGCTGGACACCTTTCGGTTTGTACCATTGGTGGGCGATCAGGCCTGGTGATTTAGGTGAAGTTATGGTGATGCCAAAAAGCTAATCTCATGCGTATGGAAAACCTGGAACGTTATAACCATCATATTGCCTCGGCTGACGTGGCGCTTAACCGGGTACGCAGGTCCATAAATGCCTACGCGCTTCTTCGCCTCGGTACCATTATTGGTGGGTGTGTCGCATTGTTTGCCGCTGTGCGGGCGGAACAGCTCTGGTTGTTCCTTGTCGCTTTCTTTGCGATACTCCTGTTTTTTTTCTGGCTGGTCTGGCGGCAGAGCAGGTTGGAAAAGGAGAAAAATGAACTACTGGATTGGCGTACCGTTAACCAGAACGAATTGGATGTAGCGGACGGTCGCCCTAACCGGTATCCTGACGGCACGGTGTTTAAGGACAAAAAGCATCCTTATAGCGACGATTTAGATCTATTCGGACCTTATTCGCTGTTTGCCCAAATAAACCGCAGCGCTACGGCGGAAGGAAACAGGTTTCTGGCATCATGGCTTGCTGCGCCTGCTGCTGCGCCACTGATTAGGAACCGGCAGCAGGCGATCCGCGAATTGGCGGGCGACCTGGACTGGTGCCAGGGTTTTCAGGTTAAATTATTGTTTAACCTTGCTGAACAGCGTGATTTTAAAACTCAGTTTGCCGGGTACCTGAAACAGGACAGGTTGTCATTTGGCAATCGGCTGCTTCGCGCTTACGTGCAACTGACTCCGTGGCTTATGGCACTGCTTATCGGATTGGCCTTTGTCGTTCCGGTATTTCGCAGCATTGCGGTATTTCTTGCACTCGCCCACCTGCTTTGGACGATCGGTTATGCGGCCAGGGTAAGCCGCATAGCGGGGAAAATGGGACGTGCAGGCCAGGTACTTGCTGCTTTTGCAGCTGCGATCAAACGCATTGAGAACAGGGATTGGCAAAGTCAGCTTAATAAAAAGCTATCCCGGGAGTTGACGTTTGAAAATAAATCAGCTTCCGGTGCCCTGGATGCATTGGCTAGAATCCTTGACCGGCTGGACTACCGCCTGAACATGCTGGTAGGTGCGTTGCTTAATATGACCATGCTCTGGGATTTTAAACAGGTATTTGCAGTGCTCGATTGGCGCCGTCAATACGGTACGGAGGTTCTTGACGCTTTTGATGTGGTACATGAGTTTGAAGGGTTGGTAAGCCTGGCGGTGTTTTCACACAATCATCCCCAATGGTGCTTTCCCGTTGTTGTCGATAGCCCGTCGCCCGTGATTGAAGCCGTTGGCCTTTCGCACCCATTGATACCCGAAACTACGGCAGTTGCGAATGACTACCGGATGGAAAATCACCGAATCGCACTGATCACCGGATCCAATATGGCGGGGAAAAGTACATTTCTGCGTACGGTGGGAAGCAATGCTGTGCTGGCTTTTTGCGGCGCTCCCGTCAACGCCAAGGAGATGCGTATTTCGGTCTTCCGCCTCGTCACGTATATGCGCATTGCCGATTCGCTGAATGAAAGTACTTCGACGTTCCGGGCGGAGCTTAACCGGATACAGATGGTGCTGCAAACGGTTAAAGAACAGCCGGATACGGTCTTCCTGATCGATGAAATGCTCCGGGGAACAAACTCAGCTGATAAGTACCGGGGGTCGAAGGCGATTATTGAGCAGCTGATAGCCGACGACGGGGTGGGGATGGTGGCTACGCACGACCTCCAATTGGCGAAATTGGCTGATGAATATCCGGGCATCGTCGAAAACTACCATTTCGATATCCAGGTCAGCGAAGGGGACATGCTGTTCGACTATAAACTGAAGACCGGGGAGTGCACCATTTTCAATGCCTCACTGTTGCTCCGGAATATCGGTATTATCATTAAATAGGCTGGAAGGGGCGCCGCGCCCTTATCGTTTCAGCACCCGTGCGAGTTCGCGCTTGGTGTCGCGCTCCTTGATCGTTTCCCGCTTGTCAAAATCTTTTTTCCCCTGAGCCAATGCGATTTCAATTTTGGCAAACCCGCGGTTACTAATGAACATGCGCAACGGAATGATGGTAAAACCGCGCTCCTCGCTTTTGGTTTTCAGTTTTTTGAGCTCCTTCTTGGTCAGCAGCAGCTGCCGGTCGCGCTTTGCCTCGTGATTATAGAATGAGCCGTGGGAATACTCAGCAATGTGCATGTTACGGATATAAAGGCCGTCATCAAAGAAGGAGCAGAACGAATCGTTAATATTGGCCTTCCCCTCCCTTATGGATTTGATTTCTGTACCCAGAAGGCGTATGCCGGCTACATAGGTATCCAGTATATGGAATTCAAAATATGCCTTCTTATTTTTGATGTTGATGTCTGAAGATAGTGCCATGGTGTTGCTAACAGGTAAACCGATCAAATGCGTTTGCAATAAATGCTCTGGGCCACTTTGTCAGAAATATTAATCTTGCGTCCGTCCACTTCCAGGGCCATCGAATTGTCGAAGTCGTATTTTTCCGCTACCCGGGCTTCACTGCCGATGCCGATACCCATTTGGCTGACATATTGCAAAAACGAAGGGCTGTTGTCTTTCACCGCAATGATGGTGTATGACTTGCCGGCAGCGGCTTCTGCCAGTGTTTTTCGGTCTTCGTTAACGTACGCGCCATCGGCAGACGGTATCGCATCGCCATGCGGGTCAAATTGCGGATAGCCCAGGAATTTGTCAAGCCGGTCCACCAGTTTATCTGATTTGATGTGCTCCAGCTCTTCTGCGATATCATGTACCTCATCCCAGCTAAATCCCAGTTTATCGTATAAAAATGTCTCCCATAAGCGGTGCTTGCGGATGACGGCAACAGCTAGGTCACGTCCGGTAGGTGTGAGGGAAATCTTACCGTATTTTTCATAGTTGACCAACTGCTTCTCCTTCAATTTTTTGAGCATGTCAGTGGCCGTGGCCGGACGTACGTTTAGTTTTCCGGCCAATTGATTCGTGCCCGCTTCACCGGTGCTGTTTTGTTCGACGGTGATACGCAACAATGCTTTAAGGTAATTTTCCTCTGTAACAGACAGCATGGCAGCAAAGGTAGGTAATTGCAGCGAATTAACGGTCTAAATGCTGTTTTTGCGTGCAAAATATCTGATGAATGTGCGGCTTTACCATCGCGTATAAAATAAAAAAGGCACCAAAAAGCGGTGCCTTTTCTGCCAACAAATGAGGCTGTTTATTTTTTTGCGGCCAATTCTTCGGCCATTGCTTTTCCAATTTCGGCGGGGGATTCCACCACCCGTATTCCGCATTCACGCATAATTTTCATTTTAGCGGCAGCGGTGTCGTCTGCACCACCCACAATAGCACCGGCATGACCCATGCGGCGTCCCGGAGGCGCGGTCTGTCCGGCGATAAAGCCTACAACCGGTTTCGTGCCATGTTCCTTGATCCAACGGGCAGCTTCGGCTTCCATGCCACCGCCGATCTCGCCGATGACAATAATTCCTTCGGTTTCCGGATCTGCCATAAGCAGTTCCACAGCCTCTTTAGTGGTGGTTCCGATGATCGGGTCGCCGCCGATTCCGATTGCTGTTGTAATTCCAAGTCCGGCTTTTACTGTTTGATCAACAGCTTCGTAAGTAAGCGTTCCGGATTTGGATACGATACCTACCGCGCCTTTTTTGAAAATGAAGCCGGGCATGATGCCAATCTTGGCCTCATCGGCTGTGATGATGCCCGGACAATTAGGTCCAATAAGCCTGGAGTTTTTATCACTGAGGTATGACTTTACCTGAATCATGTCTTTGGTCGGAATACCTTCTGTGATACACACAATCACTTCAATACCTGCAGCGGCAGCTTCCATAATGGCATCTGCAGCAAAGGCGGGAGGGACGAAAATGATAGACACGTTGGCCCCGGTTTGGTCTACGGCATCCTGCACCGTATTGAATACCGGCCGGTCCAAGTGGGTTTGCCCGCCTTTTCCGGGAGTTACGCCGCCAACGACCTGGGTGCCGTATTCGATCATCTGTGATGCATGGTAAGTGCCTTCGTTACCTGTGAAGCCCTGTACGATTACTTTGGAATGCTTATTTACTAATACGCTCATTGTTCTGGTTTTTGCCCCGCAAACTTAGATAAAATTGCTTTTAAATGCAAGTCTGTGGAATGGCATATAACGGCAACTTCGATTATCGGGAAACAATTACCGAACTGCAGGTGACGACCGGTGTGATTCAGGCATTGAAAAGAGCGGAAAATGCAACCGGCGATTACGCGTTGATTTTAATCAACTTTCCGGAATTGGAGCTTGGCGTAGAAATCCCAAAGTACGATACCTACTGATACGGCTACATTCAGTGAATGTTTGGTGCCCGATTGGGGGATCTCGATGCAGGTGTCCAAACTTTGCATGACGGCTTCCGATACGCCGTGTACTTCGTTTCCGAAGATTAATGCGTATTTTTCGGAAGGGTCAGGGACAAACTGCTGGAGCGGAATGCTACCTTCCGCCTGCTCGACAGCAATTATGTGGTATCCCGCTTTCCGTAGCTCTGCAACGGCATAGGCGGTTTCTGAAACGTATTCCCATTGTACCGATCGGGTAGCGCCAAGTGCAGTTTTTTCGATTTCCCGATGGGGAGGCGTACCGGTAATACCGCAAAGCATTATCCGTTCGATAGCGAATCCGTCGGCTGTCCGGAACGCCGAACCTACATTGTGCATGCTCCGTACATTATCGAGTACCATGGTAATGGGGGTTTTGGCTTGCTTGCGGAACGCCTCAACTGAAGGCCGTTGCAATTGATCCATGGAGTGTTTCTGCATGCTGCAAACTTAGGTAATTCCTTTTAAAGGGATTAATTTGCGAAAGCTCATTTTTTGGGTGTATCCGGACGCTGCGTGCCCGCTTGTCCTCCACGCAAGGCACCGAACATTTTTTCTGATGAAAATACAGGAAAACTTAAACTTTTGAATGATTAGGATTTTGAATATTAAAAATAAGGTGCTACATTTGCAGTCCGAAAATAAGGCAGAAATAAAATAGCTAAAAATAAATGGCAAATCATAAATCAGCACTTAAAAGAATCCGGTCTACGGCCACTAAGCGTTTGAGAAATCGTTATCAGGCAAAAACGACCCGTAATGCGATTAAAAAGTTAAGAAACACCACTTCGGCCGAAGAAGCCAAAACGTTGTTACCCCGTGTCATTTCAATGCTTGACCGGTTGGCTAAAAAGAATGTGATTCATAAGAATAAAGCTTCCAATAACAAATCGAAGCTGACGAAACTGGTGAATAGCTTGTCATAATCTACAGATATAGTACAACAGTATGAAAGGCCGTCCCGGGATATCCCGGGACGGCCTTTTGTATTGTGTCGTGTCGTCAGCCTTATTCGGTTTTATTGCCGGCTAGGGCAAGTACCTGCCGAAGGGCATGGGGATCGCGGAGATAAGGTGACAGGTCGAGCAACTCCACTTTCCGGAAATCAATGGGATGGCTTTCGCTTTGCAACGCAATGTATCCCTGCTGGAGCAGTATTCCGTCGGTTTTTACCGCCGGGTCAAATTGGGAAACGTTGCTGCCACCAACTTGGGGCTGATAATAAGTCAATACGGTATCTCCTTCAACAATGTGCTGAATCATAGAATCGGCCAATACTAAAAATTCGGCAGTTACCCATTGGTCGCCATGAAACGTACGGGAAGTTGAATTAATGCAATGTGGGGTAAACAGCGTGCTGTCCATTACCACATTTGTGCCGGGCGTACAGAGATTACAGGTAGGGCGTGCTTCGGTACCATTGCCCCCAAGAAACTGCCCTTCAATGGAAATTGGAAAATCCTGGTCCTGCAGCATGGAGTTTGGTGCCTGTGCATGCAACATGACGCCGCTATTTCGCCATGCCCAATCTTCACCTCCCCGGGCCTGTTCGCCGGTAAAACGGTATTCCACACGAAGCAGGTATGCCGAATAGGGCGTGTTGTAAAAAATATGGCCGTATTGCTGATCGAAATCCGTATACCCATCGTACCGTACCTTCAGCAATCCATCCTCGACGCGGAACGTATTGGCGTAATTTTCGCCGACGGGGTGCTTGGCAATTTTAATCGTCCATTCATTGAGATCCTTGCCATTGAATAGGGATTTCCATACGATTTCGTGTTTGTTTCCACCGGTTGGATCCGCGCAGCTGGAAACCAGGCAAACCGCAAATACGGTAATGAGTAAGGTGATCTTCATGTTAATGGTTTTGTTTTCAAATTATTGGTTCCACAGGCTTTTATGCTTAACGTATTCGCTTGGCCGAACCCCGACAATTTTTGTAAATGTATTGCTGAATGTGGGTAAACTGCTATATCCAACCCTGGCAGCAACCTCATTAATGCTGAGTTTCTCGTCGAGCAGTAATTTCAACCCTTTTAGCATCCGTAAGATTGTAAAATACTGAATGAATGACATGTTCAATTCTTTTTGGAATAACCGGGCCAGCGAGCGCTCACTAATATCAAACTGATTGGCTACATGCCTGAAGCTGATATGGTTGGCTATATGCTGGTCCATATATTCGACGATTTTAACCAGTCGCGGGTCACTTGGATAGGGCAGGCTCAGCGGTAGTGCGCCCCGACCCAGTTCGGATAGTAGCATTTTGAATGCTTTCGCAATGCTGTATCGTCCCTCGTCGTCGGGCCAGATGTTGCCATTCCATCGATTGGTAAACATCATCAGCTCCATCAACAGGCTATCAACCGGATAGATACCCGGGCGCATGAAAAAGTCGTCGTCATGTTCATATACCGGGAAATATAAGTTCCGCATGATCACCTCCGCGGAACTTGGATGGATGCTATGGCGAACGCCGGCGGGGATCCAGATGTAGTGCCGGGCAGGCAGGAAGTAGGATTGTTTGGGTGTATTAAGGTAAACCACACCTCCTTCGGTGTACAGAAACTGCCCTTTTTTATGCACATGTTCCGGAATCAGTTTCTCACCCATCATTGCGTGGTGGCAATAGATGGTGTCATCATAACGATCTACTTCGGTGAGGTAATACCTGTTGACATATTTCTCCATGAAAGATTTTGTTCCAGCGATAACTTTAAGATACGGAATAAACTGCCGGCAAAAATAAGGCTTTTGTGTCTAATATGGATAATAATGTGGCATTATATGATAACAATTCCTTTACCCAAATTTTCGTTTTCTACGGTATTGCTGGAGCAGTCCGCCAAGGAATAGTAACAAGGGCGGGAGAGCGACGTTCAGCACTTTCCAGCGAAGCTGTGCATTTTTGACTTTGATCGGATCAAGTAGGCGGAGTTTTATCTCTTTGGCCCGAAGGGATATAATTCCGGTATCATCAGCAAGGTAATCGACTGCATTCAACAGAAACGACCGGTTTCCGTACTGCCGTTCGGCATAGCGGTCCCACCCAAGGGGATAAGGAGAGCCGTCCGCCGGGTTTACCTGCCCTTTGAATACATCGCCATCGGCAATGGCTACCATTTTTGTTGGTTTGCCCTGTGACGGGACTGGCGGAGCGGAAACCAGGCCTTCCGGCACGGGTCGGTTTAAAAAGACCGATGAAAACGTGCCTTCAAGAAGAGCAGCCACCGGATAAGGGTGGTTCTTGAATTTAGCCGGATCAGGCGTTTCTCCCGCCATTTGCAGTGCTACCGTGGCAGGAACGTCAAACAACCTGGAAAATGGCGACGATTGGAGTATGAATTCCTTCCGGACACCTGGTGTAGAAATGGTGTCCAGCGTACCTGAAAACTCACTGCGGATACCATCCAGGTTTTTTAATATCGGATGTGTTGTGAGCGGTACGAAAACCGGATAGAACAGCCAGGGTGCCAGCTCGATCTGCGGCTGCCCGCCGATATTGCCTACAGTAAGCGGGATTTGCGCACTGTTCATGTCGGCAATGAGATTATAATTAAACCGGATCCCGTAAGTAAAGAGCAGGTCGTCCAGGTTAAGGTTTCTGGCCAGCACCAGTTGTTCTCCGGTTGTACGCAAGCTGTCCAGGTCGGCATTTACCTGATCAATGGCCCATAGGACACGTCCACCATTCATGACGAAGTAGTCGATTTTGTATTTTTCGGCTTCGCTGAATGGCTGGCGTGGTTTAGCGACGACCAGTACATCAAGTTGGTTCAGCCCTTCAAATGTCATTTCCTTAAGATCGACCCAGCCAACCTGATATCCCCCCATCAGGCTTTGGATAGCATCATGTAACTGTAATTCGTCTAATTCGCCGTGCCCTTCGGTAAACCCAACCAATGGTCGGCCATCGGCAGTGACTTTGCGCAATGCCGAAACAAACGCGTATTCGAGGTTCTGTACAGCGTTATTCAGTACTTCTTCATGCGGCGCGCCGGTTCGGTTTTGCAGTAAGCTTACCGGAATCTGCGTGTCGCGGTAAGCTATCAGCGCACCGGGAAAGATCAATTTCTGTGTAAGGCCGTCGTCCGTCCGGACCGTCAGATTGGTCGGGTTAATTCCCTGTTCGCCCAAGGCGTTTACCTGTGCTTCCTGTTGTTTACTGTTTCCTTCCAGGGGATTCAGAAAAGCATACGTCAGCTTTCCACCCGAATAGGCCTTCAGATCGGCCAGCAGGTCGGCCGTTGCCTGTTTTAATCGGCTGAACCCCGGGGGAAGGCTGCCGTCGAGAAAAACGGTAACATGTACTTCGTCGGGCAGGTTTGCCGCGGTTTCCCGTGAAAGCGGTGACAGCGTAAACCGCTTTTCCTCGGTAAAATCAACCCGTCCGAAATAGTTTGCCGCCACACCGTTCATCAGCAGCACGGCACCTACGGCGGCAATGCCGTATACTGGCCTTTTTGTACGGAGCGATCCGCGGTCGGACAGCGCCAGCAGGCAGCTAAACAACATCAAGAAAATGAAGCTGGCGAAATAGACGGCATCCCGGCTATCCAGCACACCGCGGCTGAGTGCGGCATAATGCGCCTGCATGCCCAAGTTACTCACACTGCTTTCCCAGCCATGGAACAACGGTATGCCGGCCAACGCATCAAAGGCATAGAAGGCTAAAAAACAGCAACATATGGCCAACAGAAAGGCAATAATGGGATTACGGCAAAGCACCGACATCAGTACGCCGATCGCCGTGAACGCGGACCCCATGAGGAAAAGACCGATATATGAACCAATTACCGCGCCCGTATCGATATTCCCTGCAGGGAGCCCGAGTTGGTAGACCGTATAGTAGTATATTCCCGTTGGGATAAGCGCAAGCAGCACGACAGTAAGGCTGCCCAAGTATTTGCCCAGCAGCAAATGGAAGCGGCTGACAGGTTTACTCAGCAGCAGCTCCAACGTGCCTTCCGCACGTTCACCCGCTATACTACGCATGGTAATGGCCGGAATCAGAAACATAAACAGGTAAGGAGCGAGGGTGAAAAAGCTCGTTAATGTGGCGTAACCATATTCCAGGATACTGGTATCGGGGAATACCCAAAGCAACAGTCCTGAGATAAGCAGGAATATACCTATGGCCAGGTAGCCGGTCAGGGAATTAAAAAATGCAGAAACCTCTTTTTTGTAAATACTAAGCAAGTGCGTATCTGTTTATGGAATGCGGCATCGAAAATAGGAAATATAGCAGGTAAAACAAAAAGGCCGTCCCGGGAATTCCCCGGGACGGCCTTTTTGTTATTGAATGTTATTATGCTTATCGCTGTCCAGGAAGATAAATCTGGAAACCGAGGCTTACACCCAGGCCGGACTGTGCGTTTGCATTGGCTACAGTTGCCTTGCTGTAGTTATAACCTACCATAGCTTCTAAAGCTACACTTTGAGTAATGAAGTGTGCATAACCTGCCCCAATACCGAAAGCGAGATCAGCACCGGATCCAATAGAACTGCCTGCGATGCCCACTTCACCCTGTCCGAAAAACCGGCCGGTTGCGCTTGAGCCCTGTCCAAAGTAATAACGTACGAATGGAGCCACTCCATAAGTCCACACGTTGTCAGCGTCGGGGCTGGTAGCTAATCCGACATTAGCACCTAAACCAACAGCCAATCCGTCTGACACAAAATAACCAGCACGGGGATTGAGGTTGATGTTAAATGATTCACCCTCAAAACTATATCCTAAGCTGCCTAAGCTACCACCAACGATCCAATTCCCTTGTTGTATGGGAGCCATTCCGACATTGGCTGAAGTTTGGGGCCGGTTAACTTCCGGTTGCTGTGCGCTGGCTGAGAATATCACAGCCAATAATAATACAGAGAATAAAGATAAATGTTTCATGGTTTTTACAATTTTAAGTGTCTACTTTTTGTATGTTTTCTTAAATACGCCATATTAGAAACATAAAACGTGCCATAATGTTTAAAAAAAGCGGAAAACAGTAACTATTAAGAAATTTTATTCGCCGGCGGTCAGCCGGATGAACAGTTTTTCCAGGTTGGTATCGGGGTACTTCCTGTTTAAATCTGCTAATTCGAAGTCGGCGACAATCTCGCCTTGCCGAATAATCACCACGTCGTCGCAGAGCGCTTCTACCTCCTGCATGATGTGTGTGGAGAGGAGTACGGTCTTTTCACTGCCGAGTTGTCTGATTAACGTACGTATATCGCGTAACTGATTGGGGTCCAGTCCGGACGTGGGCTCATCAAGAATGAGTACGTCGGGGTCGTGCAGGATCGCCTGGGCCAATCCAACGCGCTGACGATATCCTTTGGATAACTGACGGATTTTCTTGTGCAGCTCAGGCGCCAGTCCGGTCAGTGTGATCACTTCTTCAATTCGTTTCCGGGGTTGGGATAACCGATGCAGACTGGCCATAAAATTCAGTGTCTCACGGATATACATGTCGGGATATAAGGGATTGGTTTCCGGAAGGTAACCGATCTTTCTCCTGACTTCGAGACTGTCGCGATGCACATGAAGTCCGGCAACCCAAGCTTCACCCGCCGTTGGGAGCAAGCTTCCACAAAGTATCTTCATGGTGGTTGATTTTCCGGCACCATTGGGTCCCAGAAAACCCAATACCCGTCCGGCCCTTGCTTCAAAGGAAATCCCCTTTAACGCTTGCTGGTTGCCATAAGATTTGCTGAGCTCAGTTACTCGGATAGCCATGAGAGAGAAAATTATTTAATAAACGGCGAAGTGAGTCTATATGCGTTGCGGTATACATCCAGCGCCTTGCCCGCTTCCCTGGGCCGGTCGGTCGACAGGACATCTGCACCCCGTTCGACGAATTCGGTATAAACCTGGTCACCACGCGCTGTGGCTTGCTTATCCAGATTTCCCATGGTACCCATTATACACATGATGCCGTGGTCATGTAGAAGCCTGTAAAAGGCTTCATCCGCTTCACGGGTGCCGATAAATGCAATCAGCCGGTTATCGGGTACGTTGCGTTCGTTGAGGCGAAGCAGGTCGGTCTCCGATCCAATGGAAGCTGATATCATCAGTTCAGGGTCCAGCTGGTGCACGGTAGCTGCCTGATCGGCATTGTAGGTGATAACTATCGAATACGCAGCAGCGCTATTCCGTCTGATGGCTGCGACAACCGCCGCATAAGGGGCATCGCGCTTCACATCAAGGGTAAAGATCACTTTGTTTTTTCCCCAACGCAATGCTTCGTCAAGTGTGGGAACCCGATAGGGCATCTCGTTGCCCTCCACATCCCGTAAATACAATTTTTTTAAGGCCTCAAGGGTGTATTCCGCAACTTTTCCCGAACCGTTCGTCGTGCGGTCCACGGTTGCATCATGCATGAGCACCAGTACTGAATCAGCCGTCATCCGCACGTCACACTCAATGATGAGGGGTTGGTGCCGCGTCTGATACTCGAAGGTTTCAATAGCATTCTCGGGGTATCCGAGCGTTGGTCCGCCACGGTGCGCACTGACCAGCGGATAGCGTTTCTCATGATAGGTCAAAAAGCGATGCAGGTCGTCCGCGGTCTGTAACCGGATCCGGTTTGCGCCATAACGGTATCCGCTTTCGGATGGCCAACAAGAGGCGCAGCAGCCGGCAATCAACAGAAGTAGCAGAAACTGGACAGAGCGGTTTAACATCGGTAACCTCAGCTATTTTCGGTAAGTTTTATCAAATCATCCACAGTCAGCGACAGTTGGTTCATTACATGGGCAGCTTTCCGGTAATGCGGTTCCCTTTCCGCTAATTTTGCCTGAATATGTTCCAGCAGCTGTTCTCCACTCAATCCCCGTAGTGCCGGCCGCGACGTGATATTGCTTTTTGTTAACCGGTCCCACAGCATTTTCGGCGGAAGCTGGAGATACACGGTTGTGCCGTTATCATTCATCCATGCCATATTATCAAAGAAACACGGTGTGCCACCACCGGTAGACACAACTGTTGGCTGGGTAAACGTTAGGCTCTTCAACGTGTGGCTTTCCAGCTCCCTGAATGCATCCTCGCCGTAGCGCTCGAAATATTCGGGGATGGATTGGCCAATCAACTGGGTAATCTGTTCGTCCAGATCGATAAATGGCCATCCGGTTTTCTGGGCAAGCTTGCGACCCCATGTCGTTTTACCGCTTCCCATAAATCCGATCAGGAATATGGTCTTGTTATTGGTTGTCGCACTTTCCACAGCCTCTTTAATTTTAATCTCCCTTGCTAAAATACCGGGTTTCTAGCACCTCGAAAGTCGGCAGTGTATGATAATGCCATTTGTCTATTACGACGCCGTTTCGCATCAGTAGTACACCGGGATTTGCACGCACCATGCTCTTTAAAGGCACGGCATCCGCATAAAATATTTCTGTCAGTAATTTCAGCTCGTCGCTGAGCTGCTGTGCTTCCTGGGCACTGCCCGAAGTTAGTAGTATGGATCGCACGTTGTAGTTTTCAGCGGCATTCATAACCAGCGCATTTATCCGGCTTAATGCCGCTAGATCAGTATGGCTCAGGTCCCAGGCCACCACAATAATATTATAATATGGATTTTCGATAATCTCATGGGTAAAATCTTCTCCATTGGCATCAGATATCAATAAGTCCGGAATGGGAATGCGGTAGCCCTCTTTTACCAGATGGCTTTCCGGGTCGCCGATAATTTCCCAGTTTTCGTCCTTCCATATTTCGTCGGCTAGGTATACTTTGTCAGACACCTTTTTTTGTTCGCCGGTTTTCTTGTTCCGCAACGTATAAATCAACTCGTATAAATCACCCTGTTTACCTTCGGGCATTTTCATAAGCTCGGGTATGTTATTACCCTTTTTATAAGGTAGAAAATCAATAAAAGGCAGGAAATTAACGGTGTACACGCCGATGCCCAGAGAACCAACGATTAACACGGCGGTTAATAAACGCTGTGCAGAACGGCTTGCCATAATCGGCCGGATCTGCCGACGGTTGATGAAAATAATAACGATCAGGGCAAGGAGCACCAGGTCTTTGCTGAACGATTGCCAGGGCGTAAGTGGGATGGCATCGCCGAAACATCCGCAGGATGTAACCACTTCGAAAAAAGCGGAGTAAAAAGTGAGAAATGTGAAGAACAGAATAAGCAGCAGTAAACCCCAGGCAACCGTGCGCGCCCAGAAACCCAGCAGCAGCAAGGCACCCAGCAAAATTTCCAGGCCGCAGATGATGATCGCCAACTGGGTGGCATAGTCATTCAGGAAATCAGTGCCAAAGACGTGAAAATACTCCTGTAGCTTATAACCGAAGCCAGTTGGGTCATTTGCTTTGATTAACCCAGAAAAAATAAACAGCAAGCCCGTAAATACCCGTGAAAATCCAAGCAGGTAATTGGGGTGTGTCGCGGTGGTAGGTATCGTCTGCATAAGTAAACGGTTAAGGTTGGGTATCGGCAAGTCCTAATCTGATGAGCGCGAACACGGCATAGTTGAGCATGTCCTGATAATTGGCTTTGATGCCTTCGGAGACCATAGTATGTCCTTCATTATCTTCGATTTGCTTAACGCGGTATATTTTCATCAGGATGAGATCCGTCAGTGAACTTATGCGCATTTCGCGCCATGCTTCGCCATAGTCGTGATTTTTGTCGAACATCAATGTTTTGGTTTCGTCTATTGCCTGCTCGTATTTTTTGGCTACTTCGGCAGCGGACAGGTTGGCTTCTCCGGTGTTGCCCAGTTCCAGCTGCATGATGCCAATGACGCAATAGTTGACAATGCCGATATATTCATCCACTACGCTGTCACCCACGCGGGAAACCCGTTTTTCTTCCAATGTGCGGATCCGTTGCGCCTTGATATATAATTGATCAGTAATTGACGGAAGCCGCATGATCCGCCATGCTGTGCCGTAATCGGTGGTCTTTTTTATAAATAAATGCTGGCAACGGGTTATAATCCGGTCGTATTGGGCGGCTGTGTCCATAAGTACGTTACGTTTCCTTAAATGTTGTTGCGTTGTGGTGTTCGACAAATATAATGAGAATAACGTGATCCTCCCATCAAACGTGCCAAAAACGTGTTACTGACGGGCAAAACGGGAAATAAAGTTAGCGCTACTTGTAAAATTATATGGATATTTGACGGGAGTATCCCCGCAGGAGCGGGATAATCATAGTAAAAAAGAGGAAATGGAAATACCTTCATTGCGGACAGTCCAGGTGACCCGTTACGTGACGCCGCTACGCGAAGGCGGTTCATTGCCGGCCATCGCAGAGGCTGATGACGGATTTTTATACGCACTTAAATTCCGGGGCGCCGGACAGGGGAGCAAGGCCCTGATCGCCGAATTAATTGGAGGCGAAATTGCCCGTGCATTGGGCCTCCGGGTCCCTGAAATTGTGTTTGCGGTATTGAATGAGGCCTTTGGGAGAACCGAACCCGATGAGGAGATACAGGATTTGCTGCGGGCCAGCACAGGACTTAATCTGGCGCTGCATTACCTTTCGGGTGCAATCACGTTTGATCCCGCGGTAACGGTAGTGGATCCACAGCTTGCATCCCGGATTGTCTGGCTCGATTGCCTGCTGACCAATGTAGACCGTACAGTAAAAAACACCAACATGCTGATGTGGCACCGTGAACTGTGGTTGATTGATCACGGTGCATCACTGTATTTCCACCACACCTGGGATGGCTGGGAGGAACAGGCGTTAAAGCCTTTCGTCCAGGTTAAGGATCACGTACTGCTTCGCTGGGCCTCGGCCCTGGAAGACGCAGATGCGGCCTGTAAGGCGGTGCTGACAGCCGAACGTATCCGGGCGATTGTAAGGCTGGTGCCCGATGAATGGCTGCTGGCGTTCCCGGAAGTTTCAGTAGCCGACGCGCGGGAAGTATATGCCCGGTTTCTGGAGATGCGGGTTGCCGCATCCAGCGTATTTATAAATGAGGCTGAAGATGCAAGAAGTAGAACTGTTTGAATACGCCGTCATCCGCCTGGTACCCCGTGTGGAACGGGAAGAATTTATCAACATTGGCGTGATATTATACTGTCGTGGGCAGCGTTTCCTGCAAATGCGGTATACGCTTGATGCGAGCCGGTATACGCTGTTATTCCCTGACGTTGATGTAGCGGACCTGCATAGCTACCTTGCCGCATTCCAGCAGGTCTGTGAGGGCCGTGGGGGCGACATCACTGCAATCGCGGCACTGCCGCCGGCCGAGCGTTTCCGCTGGCTTACCGCTAAGCGTAGCACGATGATACAGACTTCGGCCGTGCATCCGGGGCGCTGTGCCAATGCAACTGCGGCGCTTGACCGGCTGTATTCCCAGCTGGTAGGCTGATCCGGTGGTTTTTTTACCGTATTGTTACATAGTAAACGGCTGGAGGTTGCTTAAAAAGTTTTTATATTCGATCTTTCATAACAAACTGATGAACGAGGAATTTATCCAATATATCCATAATAGACAAAGCGGGATAACCAATGTGCCGCCGAACGGCGCGATTGCCGGTTGGGCTCTGCGTTTGCTCGACCTGGTGTTTCCTGAGCGGCAGACACATCCCGATCGCACCGTTGACCAGCTAAGGGCACAATTCGTACAGTCCCAGCAGGAACTGGTCAGCATCCTGAACCGGACAAAAGCATGCGAGGAATGCAATAATGACCTCGTCGCCCAGCATTTTTTTGACTACCTGCCCGAACTGCACCGCATCATGCGTACGGATGCAGAATCGATATATGACG
>NZ_JBEBRB010000025.1:0-37906 GCF_040395035.1 Parapedobacter lycopersici
GTAAGCCGCTACCTGCCCGACGAGCACCATTGGCCGGAACGGTCGATCAGGCGGGCAACGGCCATTAGCGAGCCGGTTGTCAGTGCCTGGCGCACTGACCGGCCCCGGCCCGTGCGGCTGCTGGCCAGGCCGGAACCGATAGATGTAACGGCGCCCATACCGGATTACCCGCCCATGATATTCCGGTACCAGGGCACGGTACACCAAGTAAAAAGGGCGGATGGACCCGAGCGTATTGCACGTGAATGGTGGATGGACGACGGCGAGCACCGGGATTATTATTATGTGGAGGACGACCAGGGCCGGCGGTATTGGCTGTTCCGCTCAGGATATTACGACGACGACCGGCAACGGCAGTGGTTTATCCATGGTTTTTTTGCTTAGGGGATTGGTCTTATCAAAAATTCCAAACCCTGATGCTAAATCCATACCTTAGCCTTTATCTAAATACAGTAAGGTCAATGAGTTATTACGAGGATAAACTAACCTGTGTTTATGGAATCTGTTTTTTGATATTCAGTATCCAAAATACTGCGTTATGAACCGATAGCTGAACAATTGAAGTCGCAAACTGCGATTTCAAAAGAAAACCCTACCAAGTCTACTGTAAGAAAAAATAACATATTGCATCTAATAGGGTAATGAAGTACGATTTCCAACAAATATTAGACGAATATAATCATCAAATATACCGGACCTGCAGAGGATTTACAGGCAACGATGACGATGCTAAAGATCTTTTTCAAGAGGTCTGTATTAATATTTGGTCTGGCTTAGCGTCGTTTAAGGGCAATTCTAAAATGAGTACTTGGATTTATCGAGTTACGCTAAATACGTGTTTATTCTTTAGGCGTAGCGGTTTGAAGCAACTGAAATTGGCAGAATATGAAGCCGATATTCAACTCACGTATCAGCATGAAAACAATCCCATTGACCATCAAATCGAACTATTGTTCAATTTTATCTATGAGCTAAAAGATCAGGAGAGAGCGGTGATCCTTTTGTATTTAGAACAGCTTTCTTATGCTGATATCAGCGAGGTAACTGGTTTATCCGTTAACCATATCGGCGTAAAAATAAATCGAATTAAAA
Source organism: Parapedobacter lycopersici (assembly GCF_040395035.1). Classification (GTDB taxonomy): domain Bacteria; phylum Bacteroidota; class Bacteroidia; order Sphingobacteriales; family Sphingobacteriaceae; genus Parapedobacter; species Parapedobacter lycopersici_A. The sequence continues at coordinate 1,093 of NZ_JBEBRB010000025.1, forward strand.
AAAACCTGGCGTCAAAATTCAACAAAAATGGACAGCTTACAATCAATATGGACTAAGGTGCAGCATGCAACCGTGCTCAGCGACACGAACGGTCAAAGCTTGGAGGATAATTTAAAACGCCTTAGACAAAAGGAAAGAACGAGAAAAATTGTAGGGGTTCTGATGTTACCGCTATGTATTTTGATTTTAGCGGCTTTCATTTACCTTATCGCAAAAACCGAGAATTACTCATATTATAGCTTTACGTTGACGCAAATAATTGGCTTTCTCTTGGTAATTGTAGGACTGCTTTTTCTCATTCGACAATTCCGGAAGTCGTTTATCGACTTTAAGAACCTCGATTTTGCCCAGCCATCTAACGTGTTTCTAGGTGAAATTCAATCAAAATTACGTAATCGCAGGAAATGGATCGCCTTGGGGACAGCGGGCTATCTGGCGTTCTTTATCCCCGGCATGTATTTATTACTGACGCCGTTCTTAACCACTGTGACTGAAAATAGTATGTTCGGTATACTTTGTGGAAGCTCATTAGGCATAGGCGCATATTCAACACAACTGCAGCGGGTAAATTTTGACAAAAATTATCGGGATATTTTGAACAAAATCGATGTTTTTCTAAACGATTGAACTACCTCGACTGGTTTTACCCACTTGGCAAACTGATTCTTCTCCCCGGCCTAGATCAAGATCACCTTGGGTAGACACTTCTGCCCTAAAAAAAACGGATTTTTCCGCCATCTTGTAATGTCAAAAAAACAATTATATTTGACATTGAACAACCCTAAATATGAATCAACTTAAACGACTGCTTATGCTGCTGGCAATCGCCAGCGCGTTAGCCTGCGGCAAGGAGAAAACAGCTCCTATTCCAGTTGAAGTACGGCTTAAATCTGTTACGTCCGCAGCTGAATCAAAACAACTATTAGAAACCTTTTTAACCAATTACCCTGTCCTTACGTATTCCAGTTTTGATGACCCGGCGTACGATCCATATTTTCATCATTACTACCTCATTTGGTCGAATGACCAGGGCACCGGACATGTTACATTCACTTCCGGCACCATAAATGAAACATCGAAGGAACGCATCATAAAAGATGAACGCAATTTTCTTGAGGTCAGTGATCCCAGGCTGAATGCGTATTCAAATGTCTTTGTCCTGAAGTTCTGGGACAACAATAGAAAAAAATGGATCTATCGCCTATACGTGCATGATTTCAGTGCTGGTAAGCAAAAGTCCGACCATATTGAATTATCGTGTGGTTATTACAACGATTACCTGTCGTATTTGAACCCGCCGCCACCACCAACAGATACTGAAGCGGTTACCGCATTGCTTGAATTTCTTGAACCTATTAAATAAAAACATTGCATGAAACATCGATCAAAACAGCTCATCCTTTTATTGGCAATTATAACAGGATTGTATGCCTGTAAAAAAAAAGAAACTACGCCCACTGGAGTCGCATCGCGGGTAAAAACGTTCAATTCGGAAGCTCAACTTAGGCAGGCGCTTGGAAGTTTCGTGACGGGCTACAACCATACCCTTTTTGCTTATGGAGATCACGAAGAAGGGGACCATGATTTTTACATGGCGTGGGCCAATACCGACTTCGGAGACAAGCCCTACGGTGCTACTCGGGGTATCTTACTTTTCCGCTATGAAGATGATCGGACGAAGGAACAGATTTTAGATCGTTATTACGCTAATGTTGTGGTGGACGATCCGAGGCTAAACAATCCGTTGTATTCCAACATCCTTATTCTAACCACCGGAAACAAGACAAAGTCTACGTGGTTTTATCGTTTATTTGCCCTGCACCGGGGGCCTATCAACAAAATCGACGAAATAGAACTGAGTGGCGGCTTTAGCATTGTTAGGGGGGCAGCCGGAGAGGCCGAATGGTTTGAACAGGCACCCGAACCGCCCACGGATAAGGAGGCCGTTACTGCATTACTCAATCTGTTGGAGCCTGTTCCGGTGGATTAGTTTCCTGATTGTCACTCGAGTAAGTTTGTTATTCCTCGAAAATTTATGGCCTCACAGGAAACGCTATTGTTTTCCTCATTAGCATACTCTCATCCTATTGGGCCTAATGAGCTTTTTGCTCCCGTGAATTTATTGCGTATATTTATTGAGTATGGCACAAGAAGACTACCTGAAAAAACAAATTGACCAGCTTGGGCTGGTATTGGCTAGGTTGTTTTCCGACTTACTCGGACGGAAAGAAAAGGACCAACTGGACGATGGGGTTGAAACCGTAAATCAAGCGCTTGAAGACGAGTTGGGCCTTGACATTCAGAAACTGGTTGACATTCCTTCCGACACCTTGATAGACACGCTCAAGACACAAAAAGGCTTAACCAACGAAAGTTTAGGCAAGCTTGCCGACATACTGCTGTTCATTGCGGATAACAGGGAGGGCGACAACAAACAACTGCATGAACAGTGTCTGACTATTTATGAACACTTGGAAAAAACAGATACCACCTACGTGCTTGACCGGCGTTGGAAAATAGAACGGATTAAAAAAGTGTTAGAATAAGGGTTTGGCGTAATGATGGCGTCCAACTACCTCGGCGGCATGGGTGCTTCCACCGGGAAATCGTTTACATCCGGGCACTCGATACTGAACATCGGAATATCACTCACCTGAATTACCTGGCGCGAAATGCGCGGCGTTATCCGTTCAATGCGGTCTGACTGGAGATAATGCTCTTCCTTGAACCAAGCGGCCCGCGCGCTACGCAATAACCGCAGCTGTTCAACAAGTACCTTCAATATCGGAGTCCCGTTGAGGGGTTGTTTTTCGAAAAGTATGTTCTCCATGGTAAACTGATTGCCTTGCTGTTCCAGGGTCAGCTTCTTACCTCCATAAGCAGCAATCGGATTGACATCAACATAGATCTCGTCATATGCTTCGGGAATCTGGTAGGTATATAGCGTGGTGGGGGAATCTCCCTGATCGGCGGAGCGGTTTATTGCCACGGTTACCTCATCGAAGTCTGACCGGTAAACGCCGAGCTGCTGGGTATTACTGTACGGGCATACCGGTTCTTCCTTAAAAATGGGCCGGAATGAACTATTGCTGCCCATCTGGAAAAAGGCTTTTTGATCACCAAATCCGGTGAACAGGATCTGTCCGCTGTTTTTGTTTCCGGTGGATACGTAGAGTTCAACGGCGTCCAGGTGGTCAATCACCAACTCGGCCTTTTGCTTGTCCAGGGAATTCCACTTGCCCTGATAATACCGTTCGTTTGCAAACAGGTGATAGCGCCCGCTCTCTTCGACCACCAGTCGCACTTCGGGCTGGCCGTCCGCTTTTGCCGGTGCGATGTAGTAGCCTGCAAACTGCGCGAAAGCGCCCATGCTGAGCAGTATAAATAACATCGGAAGAAAAAGGATCTTCATCGTGTAATCGGGTTCTTAACCGGGTAAATGTCGTGTTTTTGGGTGAATTGACAACCTTATTTTTTTCCGCCAGCAGGCGATCTCCGGCAGTTCATCTGTGGCGATATTCCAGGTATACTGTAGCGCATATTCATCAATAAAAGCAATAATTTCCCACACGTTTTCACGGATTTCCCGGGCGTATACATCCTTGCCAACGAGCCAGGAGAACAAAAATTGTTCGCTGGCATACGGGGTATCCCCTCGCTGTGCACCCTGCAGTTGGAACTGGGTAAATACTTCTTCATAACCAATTTCAGCAAAGGATATGGCTGGGAGTAGCGGCGACCTGTCGTCTTCAACTCCTAGAGTGTACAGTAGGTCGCCAAGTAATCCGGTAGTCTCCTGCTGGTAGGCCACCTGCCATGCCTTATCCGGTTGCGGGAGCTGGGCCAATGCCGATTTCCGCACGGCCGTATACTCATTGCGGTGTGCCCGGATGAAATCCCGGGTCAGCTGCTCCTTCCCGCCCGCCTGCAATGCCGTTTCTGATTGGTCATAAAGCGACCAGCGGAAGGCCTGGATTTCACGCAGGAGCCTCTGTCGTGGCGTATGGCTATTGACCTGCACATCTTGTATCCATCTGGCCGCCTGCGGCTCACCGGTGTGTGTCAGCAGCTCCAGGCCGGTTATCTTATTGGTATGGATATCCCACTGGAAACGCACAACGTATAACCGGTTTACGTAAGTAAGTTGCCATTCGGTTGCGGAAAGCTCGTCCGCAAACAGGAGCGTCCCCGAAGCCATCCGCGTGGCCAGATCCGTGCGACTGATCCCGCGTTCGTCCGTAAGGTAACGCAACGCAAATCCCGACAGGACACCTATTGCAGTATGGGTATCACCGGCATCCAACGTACGGATATTGGAAAAGTCCTGCACAAAATTGATAACATCATACAGCCCGATTTCTTCACCTGCAAAATCCTGCTCGATATACGCCATATCCACCGGTTCATAGCCGGGCAGTGTTGCCGGCGCGGGCGGATAATGCTTTAGGCTTTCCAAACGTAGTTGATGGTAGGTGGTTTGGTGGGCTTCATAAAACAGTTGCATGTGTTTATACACGGGATGCTGCTTGATGGTGGCCGGCGTGCGCTCCTCCGCCTGAAATAATGCGGTCAGTTCGGTCCGCTTTTCATGCCGGTAAGGCGACATCCATTCATCGATCTGCGCTCGCAGCTGGTCTTCGTCCGTTGTCGTCGCCTGGTTTACCTGAGCTTGGCCCAGTAAAAGGCCACATAACAGGAAGAAGACGACGAGCAAGTTCCTGTGTGCATCATAACTCATACAATTCGATCGGCAATAGATCGGGATCTCTAAAAAACGTAAATTGCTTTTGGGTGTATTCATCAATCCGTATCGGTTCTACGGTTATGTTATGGGATTGGAGGAAAGCAACCGACGCTGCAATATCATCCACCCCGAAAGCGATATGCCGCAGCCCGGTAGCTTCGGGTGTGGTGGGGCGTGCCGGCGGATTGGGAAATGAGAACAGCTCGATCAGGTACTGTCCGTTCAGGGATAAATCCAGTTTGAACGATTGGCGTTCTTTGCGGTAGACTTCGTTTACGACCGTAAAACCCAAAACTTCGGTATAGAATTTTTTGGAGGCCTCGTAATCGGCACAGATAATGGCAATGTGATGCAGTTTGCTTATTTTCATTGTAAAGCGAAAATGCAAATTTACAATACTGGGCGGTCAGTTCAATAAATGATCGCGCTGGAAATATCCGTTTGGCACGGAAAAGCGAAGCAATCGATTTTGATGCTTCTTACTCCTTAGGATTCAGGATCGTTTTTCCAACTTCCGCAGTTGCTATTTTTTCCCTGGAATAATACACCGGGAAATATTCATCATTTGCCCAGGGCGCAAACAGGTTACTGTAAAAGGGGCTTTCCGGATCGCCGGACTGCCCGGGACCGTTGGTGGCAACAGCGGCATCCCAATCACCGGTATTGACGATCATCCGGAACGAGGCACCGGTTGCCTGCCGGTTATTTTCGCCGGTTGAACCGACGGTATACGCGTTGCCGCCTCTGGGCAGCGGACCGAGGTTCAATTGTTTTTTGGTTTCGTCGTTTACGAGATCGCCCAGCGCGTGCTGCAGGTAGGTATGCTTGAATTTTTCCTGACCATATTGCCACTTATCCATATCACCGCCCAGGTTTGCTGTTAAGTAATCAATCCCGTTTGCAAAGGCTTCACTCAAAAACATGTTCCGGCCTTCCCGCGGATTTGGGCCAAACCGGGCATCGGGCGCAGTGAGCCAGTGGAGCAGTTTGGTCAACGGAATACCACCGATCATCTCCCGGGCGGCGGCCGGGATAAACCGTTCTGCAGCGAGGGTTTTGATCTGATTTTCCCAGGCTACATATATGGCGGCTTCAATGGAGCCGGGTGCCAATTGGAGATCCCATCCGCGGAGCCGGCCCCGCGCCTCAGCAGCCCTGTCCGACAACGTGAGGGAATCCAACAGCGGTACCAGCGTTCGTGCCGGTAGCGACAGGTAGTCGACCTGTAGGGCCTGCATGTCGTCCATTGTGAATTTTTGGCCGCCGCTGAGCACCTCGTTGATCCGGTCGCCACGGAACGCATCTGCCCAGGAGAATCCGATGGCATCCCAATGGTTATAATCTTCAGGCGTGACATTTTGGTTGGCCGTGGCAAAAAAGCCTTTTGTCGGATTCAGCACATGGGGTTTTTCGGTGATGGGCAGGTAGCCGTCCCACTCGTACCGGCCATCGCCGGGCACGGGAACCAGGCCGCTGAAGTTCCGCCGGATGGGTGCAATGCCGACGGCCTGCCACCCGATATTACCGGCCCGGTCTGCCCAGACCATATTTTCGCCGGGAATGTGGCTGTAGCCGCAGGCTTCGCGGAACTCGTCCCAGTTTTTGGCTTGGTTGAACCGCAGGGAAGCCATATAAGGTGCACCACCCGGCTCGAGCCACGCGCACCGTACGGCAAAGGCTTTATGATGTAGAGCATCCATATATACGACTGGTCCGTGCCGTGTATACAGCAGCTCCACGGTTTCGGAAGTCTGACCTTTCACGGGGATGGTCTCCGAAATTGTTTCCATGTCCACCCATTCACCCCTGTAGCGGTATTGTTTCGGATTGTCCGGGTTAATATCATACACATAGAGGTCTTCACTATCGGTACTGAACACCGTAAGCCCCCAGGCGCCGTATTCATTATGCCCAATGGAGATACCGGGAATCTCGGGCTCGCCGCCGCCGATGACGTTCCATCCCGGTGCTACGAGGTGCGCCATGTACCGCAGGGACGGGACGGTAATTGCCCGGTGCGGATCATTGGCCATATAGGTGTTCCCGTCCGCCGTATGTGCGCCGCTGACGATCCAATTGTTGCTTCCGATGGAAAGGATGTCTTCTTCTTTTTCTTCATGCCGTTGGGCCAATGCTACTGCGTTGGAAGTACGGAAGGCGGTCTGTATGTCTTCCTGTTCGAATTTTAGCGGGGCGCGGAAGGCGTTATAAAGTTCCAGGATATCGGCAGACAACAGTTCCTTATTGATGCTGGGATCCAGGTTGATGTCGGGGTCCTTCGGGTGAAACCAGGAAAGGTCTTTCGTTGCCGCGGCACCCAGTGTGGCAACGGCACGCCCGGTTTTCAGCTCGGCTCCGATATTGCCCAGGAGGCCCTGGTGCCTCGATATAACGACTTCGGGTGTCCATTGCTCCGGAAGGATGCCCAGCACCTTGAATTCGACTGGCAGTTTTTCTGGGGTTTGCCGTATTTCTTCGATATAGGCATTTATGCCATCGGTAAACGCGGTAATGATTTCTGCACCATCGCGGTGGTAATGGTTCATTTCTTCCGTCATATCGCCACGGAATCGGAAGAGCCGGGTGCCGATGTCCCGCTTCAACTCACGCGCACCCAAAATTTCGGCTACAGTACCGGTGGCCTGGCGCCGCCATATTTCAAACTGGAAAAGCCGGTCTTTTGCTGCTGCATACCCCTGTGCGAAAAACAAGTCATGCTGGTTTTTCGCATAGATGTGGTTCACCCCCCACTCATCGCGTATGATTTCAACCGGTTCACGTAATCCGGTAACGGCAAGCTGGCCGTCCGTTGTCGGGCTGCAGGCATAAAGGCATAATACAGCGAGGATATGGCTAATTAGTTTCATTTATTTAGGGATATGATTGATTACGAAGTTCTTAAAAATAATCGAAAATAAGGAATGCGCTACAGGAATTTGCAGCGCATTATGCCCTAAATACCGTATGCCGCCCCGGCAAGTAACTTACGGTGTAATCACGAAATATATCCGTTTTACCTGAAACGAAACGCTGCCAGTGATGGCTGCTGCAGGCTAACGGGCCAACCGGAATACGATATCTCCATCCACCCGGTACATCTGCCGGAGCTCGGCCTCGGACTGTCCGGTGTAGAACGCCATCATCCGGTAGTAATCATCCTGCCGACTGGTGAGTTTCATGGTTGCAACATCGGATAGGTCAACATAAAGCACACCGGGATAATTGGCTACGGTCAGCTTATCGCCACTAAGGGTATAAGCGCCGAAGTCGAAGATTTCGGTCTGGCCTTCAAGCACGCCCAGCCGGTCTTCGCTTTGAAAAAAGAAGATTTTATCTTCCCAAAAAGCGCCTAGGGGCGCCTCCGTTTCGGGAAGACCGGACACGTTGACAAAGAGCTTTCCCTCGACATGGGTGACCTTCCATTTCCCGTGCAGTGTATCGTTGCCAAGGCGTTCAGTTTGCGGGTCGTCTTTTCCGCAGGCGTTGAAAAACAGCACCAAGGTTAAAAGTGCGAATGTGATTTGCTTCGGTATACCTGTAAACTTGGGCTTATCATTTGGTATATGCATGATTCAAGGCTTTTATTGGTCTGCTAATTTAAAATAGGCTGCTGTCTGCGCGAGATCGTTGAGATTCACGCCATTGGATTGGGCATTTGCCACAAGCCCCTTGGGGATGATAATGTATTTAAATTGCAGTGAGTAGTTCAATTTAACCGTGTTGGAGTTGTCATGGGTAAATCGGGTCAGGCGAAGGGCATATGGTTGTGTATAGAAATTGATGGTGCTTACTTTACCGCCGGCAGCCGAAAGATATGGCAAGTTAAAACTGGGACTGCTGCCAAAACGCATGTATACCATAACAACCGAATTTGCAAGCCTGGCTGGTGTAAACTCGCGTGCGGGAATTGCGCCAATGCTGTATTGGGAATTATCAATTACGGTGTCTTTTACAATATTCAACAAGCCAGATGGGTAAGGCGGTATTGGAACTGTATACGAAATGCTATTCCAGCTAGAGGAAAACACGTTGGCATTGCCATCTTTGCCGGCAGGGCCTTCGGCTCCGGCTGGGCCGGCAGGGCCGCGGGGACCAGCCGGACCCTGAGCACCGTCTTGGCCGTCTTCTCCATCGGCACCGGCGGGGCCACGGGGACCAACAGGTCCGGCGGGACCCCGGGCACCATCTTTACCATTCACACCGTTTTTGCCGTTGACGCCATCTTTACCATTAATACCATTTTTGCCATCAACACCATTAATGCCATCTATCCCATCCAACCCGTCTATCCCGTCGTCAGGACTGCAGGCAGTGAGTGTAAAAGCAGCGATAAAAACAAGTAAAATAGTCCGAAAAAGGGTGTTTGTTGTTTTCATAATAAGTTTTCATTGTAGATATTAGCCTGAACCAATCAATTTTCAGTATTCAGGTAGCGGGCAAAACAAGGAAATAGCCATAAAAAAAAATAGCATAAAATCGCCAAATGATTTTATGCTATGGATTGCCAGGTTTTAGTAGATTAATCAGCCGTTTCGTTGAATATAATGCAATATCTGATATAATGAGGCATCACGGTATCGCCGCATTTGCTCGGCATCGGTTGCAAAACCTTCTTCCATGGCCTTTTTCAGCGGGTCAAACAGCGCTTCCCACTGCCTCCTGTCTTTTGGAACCGCGCCTGTAAACTGCTTAAATTCCCGGATAAAGTGGTTCTGATCAAAATAATCAAATTGGTGGATGATGTCAGTCCAGCCGGCACCTGGGTTTTCGCCCAAAAATTGCTGCACGGCCGTAAACCGGGCAACCCGGCCGAATATTTTGGGGGTAACACCGATCATTTCCGCAAAATAACGGGTAAGCCCGGAGTGAGACATGCCCACGGTTTTGCAGAGCTCCCTGATCTGTATATTTCCCCTGTTTTCAGTGATCTCCCTACAAGCCCTGATAATCCGTTCGTCAGTAGGTCTCCTCATTTTCTGCAGTTCTTTGAGGAGAAATTTTTCAATAACCCGCATACAATAGTCTTCATCATACAAATGGGATGTAAGTTCGGGCATGAAGTCTTTCAGGTCTGGAAACAGTTGCGTGGCATCCGAGGTTACGTTATACAACGCCGATTGCTCGAGACCAAAAACGGAATAAGCCCCCCATGGAAAAAAATCGACATTAATGATGCGGATATTTTCGCCGGGCGTATAGCATACGGGTACGGAATGCTGTCCAGCAAAAGCAATTCGGAAGTCAACGGTGTTGCCGGTGAAGTAATCGGTTACCGACGCGTCCGTATTGAGAAACAGGGTAAGTGACGTGGCATTGTCTGGTAGAAACTTGGTTTTTGAGAGTTCTTCCGCCGATAGTTCGGCATAGGCAAACATTAAAACATATGGTTTCAGCGACGAATCGGAATCATAAAACTTAACCTGCATACGATTAGTTGATATTTACAAATGATAAAATGATACGATTACCATCGCTTTTCAACGTATGGTAATCCATTATTAAGGGCAAAAAATCATCGTGGTGCCGTAAAAAAATACCGGCAATATCTAAAAAAATGACTGCATTTAATATCTTTAGCTGGTAATTTTACGGACATGATAAAAAAGATTGCATTATTAGGATTATGTATCCTAGCGTTTGCAGCTTGTGGTAATCGGCAGACTTCAGCAGACGCTACGCAAAACAGCGTAACAGAACCGCAAGCAGTTGGCGGCGAAAAGGACGAACACGGTTGCCTGCCGTCGACCGGATCTACCTGGAGCGAGCTGAGACAGGATTGTATCCAGGTATTCGATGTGGGTGTACGGTTAAACCCTGTCAATAGTCAGGAAGGAGAAGCCGTTTTCAGTGCCTTTGCAGTTTTCAATGATGACCGGTCCAAGCTGGAGCTTTTCCTTCCGGAAGATGGGGAAAAACCAATCCTGACCAGATCCGGGGATGTTAGTTACCAAAACGGAGCATACCGGTTTGACACGAAGGATTCGAGTCTGTACATTAATGGCAGCAAACAATTCAGCATAGCGGAATAAACAGCGTTGGGCATGACTGATTTTGTATTGAAGGTAGTGGCGACCGTTGTAGGTGTGGGAGCTGCTTCGGGGTTGTTTTTTCGTGATGATTCGGTATACCTGATTTCCGACAATAGCAATTACCTGTACCGTTATTCGTTATCGGCCGATGCACTCGACAAGGTATTGCTTATAGCCGACAGCCTCCATGAACAGCTTCCCAAAAAGCTGAAGCGGGATTTTGAGGCGATCGCAGCCGACGGAGACCGGTTTTATATTTATGGATCGGGGTCTAGTGACAATGGGAAACGGAACCTGAGGATTACGCTTGACATGGAAAGCCGGCAAACCGACGCCGTCGAAGCTATGACGGATAGCTATGCCCGGCTAAGGGAGCTCGCCGGCCTGAGGAAAGACGACTTTAACCTGGAGGGCGCCATCCATCGTGACGGGAACGTTTATCTATTTAACCGGGGGAATGGCCCTAACCAGATGAACAGCATCTTTAAGCTGGACGCTGCAAACCGGGACACGACGTTTCTGCCAGTTGAATTACCGGAACTGGGTGGTGTACGTACTGCCCTTACCGATGCGGTTATGGTGGGTGGTGACACGGTATACTTTCTCGCTGCCGCTGAAGACACGGAGTCGGCGTACCACGACGGCGCCGTAAACGGGACGCTGCTGGGTACGTTGTCACTGCCCGACTTTACCCTCGGGGATTACATCCTGATTTCGGATTCACATAAATTTGAGGGAATAACGTTTGTTGAAGCAGATACAAAACACCTGACGTTTTTCCTTTGCGAGGACCCCGATAACGGCGAACAGGCGACTGCCCTATACCGCCTGACGTTGAACCGTTAACCGGACGTCGTCTCTTACTAGCTGTGTCCGGCGCGGTAGGTTCCGTTTTCGGCAACAACGACCAGGCCGGCATCCGATGCTGAACCGCTTAGTGGTTGCACAGTTCGAAAAAAACAGTTCCCGGGGAACGGTTCTTCGATAAATCCTGTTATTTTTGAAAGGCGGATCATAGCGCCTGTCAGCAAGAATGGAACAATGAATCCGATAAACATTTTATTCTTTGTACTGGCTTCCTTCATGGGCATGGAGGACGCCAGGATTGTAAGCAGGAAAGTTTCGGTGACGTTTAATCCTGCCACTAAAACCATTGAAATAGCACAGGAAGATCTTTTTTCCATCATCGTAATGCCGGAAGATAGCGTTGCGGTAGTAAATGAGCTGCAGCGGATCCTCGTCATTGCACAGCATGGCGAAAAGGCCGGGGAAAATGGTTTTACCATAGAAAAGGTTTCGCTACACAGCAGTAATCTACTGCTGAATGCCGATATACAAGTAAGTTACACCGACCCGGAATCGCTGGAAAAGGCCGGTATTGGTTTCGATGCGGCAACTGGGTTCTCGATGATAAATATCCCGGATTGGAATATTCGGTCTTCGACTGCTGTTTTGGAGGGAAATTACTGGACGTGGCCGCCGGACAAGCCCGTTACTTTTGTCATGGAGGCTTTTGAACACCTTCCAGAGGGGTATGCGGAATATAGACGGAGTATATTACCTTTCTGGGATCGCCTGCAAACAACTGGTTATTCATCCCCTAAAAAAGAGAATTAATGGAAGGTACAATTGGAATAATCGCAAAAATTACGATCGGCGTAGTGGCATTGGAACATCTATACATTTTATGGATAGAAATGTTTGCTTGGGAAACGAAAGGAAAGAAAACGTTTACTTCGCTACCTGGTCATCTATTTGCGGAAACGAAAAACCTGGCCGCTAACCAAGGGCTTTACAATGGCTTTTTGGCAGCCGGCCTGATTTGGTCTTTGCTGATTGAGGACGCTCACTGGCAGCAGCATGTCGCGTTATTCTTCTTGGGCTGTGTGATTATAGCCGCCATTTACGGTGCGTTGACCGCAGCTAAAAGTATTTTTTTTAAACAGGGCCTCCCCGCTTTGATTGCATTTGTTTTTACGGTGATTGCCTAACCAGCACGCAAACCAAAATCCCACAAGCTACTGGTGGCCCGTCGTCATCAATAACAGTCAAATACAGGCTACTCCATGTATCCCATTCAACATTTTTATTTAGGTTTGGCTTCATGAATGGGCATTGTTATTTATCAACATCAAGCGACCGTTAGGTAAATGGTTATCGACTACAAAAAAATTGATCTATTTGGGAAATCGTTCATTCAAAAAGTAGTGGTTAAGCCGCCTTTTGAATTTGCCTTTCCCGTTGCGCAACAGGCCTGTCTTTTATATGTGCTAAAAGGTGAGGCACAATATGAGGCTGAGAACCAGATTGATGTCCCCACCAATTATTCATTGCTGCTCAACTGCATAAACCCAGGGAAGCAACTACATGAGTCAAATGCAAATAGCGGTAGTGAAATTGTAATTGTTACTTTCCATCCGGATATACTAAAGAAAGTTTACGAACGAGAACTCCCATTGATATTTCATCCGAGTAATAAGGTAACCAACCAGTCAGTCGGAAAAATAAATAATGACTTTTTGATTCAAAAATATATTGAAGGTCTCCTTTTCTATTTTGAGAACCCGTCGTTGGCAAATGATGAAATCCTGATATTAAAACTGAAGGAAATCGTACTTTTATTATCCCAAACGCGAGATGCGGCGACCATACAAGTTATATTATCCCAGCTTTTTTCACCAACGATATATACGTTCAAACAAATTATCGAGGCCAGTTTATTTTTGCAGATTGGCGTAGAAGAACTGGCACAAAAAGTCAATTTAAGTGTTTCGTCATTCAAGAGGGAATTCAGGAAATTATACAATGATACGCCAGCAAATTACATAAAGACCAAAAGGCTGGAAAAAGCAGCCGAGCTACTTTCAATTTCTAATGCGCGTGTTACGGACATTGCTTTTGACTGTGGATTTAATGACCCTGCTAATTTCACAAAAAGTTTTCATGACAAATATGGCGCTACACCTACCAATTACCGCATAAAACTAAAGAAGTAAGCATCAACTTAGATTCAGCATCTTTTTGAACCATATTACCAAGTAATTGACCTAATAAGCAAAATCAGTCTGTTTGTGGTGTTGCAATTTTGTGTTGTCAATAATGACGATCAAATTTAAAACTAAAACACCATGGGACTATCTAATTTAGGGGCTTTTCATACAGTTATCGGCATAGTTGCCATTGTTGTAGCTGTTATCGCGTTCATACGAAATGGCAAAATAGATTTAAGCCAACTTACCGGCAGAATATATTTTTATTGTACGCTGGTGGCTTCACTGACAGCTTTAGGTCTATCCAAACAGGGAGGGTTTAATCCAGGGCATATTTTCGCCCTGTTCATTGTAGTTTTGATAACGGCAGCTTATTTTCTTTATGCTAAAAAACAGGGAAATAACGGTTATCGCCTTCTTGAGAATCTCTTTCTTTCGTTCAGTTTTTTCTTGTCATTGGTTCCTACGGTTAATGAAACCTTTACCCGGGTTCCGGTCGGGCGGCCTTTAGCTCAGGGGCCCGCGGATCCGTTAATTGGTAAGACACTGCTTGTGCTTTTCCTACTGTTTATCGTAGGCGCCGTTTATCAATTCAGGAAGCAGAAGAAACTCAATAAATCTGCATAGTACAACGTTTCACGCCCGTCAACGACTGACAGCCCGGCACCTTAGGAATGGCAAGGTAACATTCATCGACATAAACTTGGCAAAAAACAGTTCATCCCGTACAAGGCATTTCGCAACGTAAGTGGTATCCCACCAGAAATCGTTTAATACCTGCCGGAACCGCTGTTCGGTGGGCCGCGCGATTATGGAAACCTGATAAGTCGGCTTTTTCAACTGGTGGGTCAGCTGGTCTTTATCCACCAGCACACGGTAACCAATATCCCAGTCTTCCGGCAGTTCGTCCTGCTTCGCTTCTTCCAGGAACTTGGCCTTGCTATACAGCTTAAAATCAACTTTTACCTGGTCGTCATACAGTACCATTTTCATCGCGTGCTTATGATCAAAATAAGAATCGTCTTCCTCAACCATGGCAATCGGCCGGCCGAAGGTTTTCACCCATTCGGCATCGGTGACATAATGCGCATTGTTTTCAAAAACAAACTCGATATCAAGGTCGCTGAAATCATCCACCGGTGCCATTGGGTTGACCAGGGAACTGGTGAGCAATACAACCCTGATGTCATGATTCTCCTCAGCCCATGCTGTAATGCGATGAAGCTTCGCTGTTCTTATGATCGATTGTTTGCTGTATTCCATATGAAATCCGTTTACGGCATTTTGCTTACTGAATGTACTTCCGGAGGCCCTCAGGGAAGAGCCCCGCCATCTTACAAAGGTATGTTTCGAATGGGTTAATGGTGGACACCCTACCGGGTTATTTTTGTATTTTTGCTCAAACGACACGCAGACTGATGCAGGAAACATATATACAGGACAAAACTTTTGATCGCGGCGATGTGCCGGTCCAGGGCGAATACGAAAGCTGTATTTTTAACAGCTGTAACTTTGCGGACGGCGACCTTTCCGGCTTTAAATTCTCGGAATGCACGTTTAACAATTGCAATTTCAGCATGGCAAAGCTGAACAACACCGTTTTTCAGGACGTAATATTCCATGGCTGCAAGATGCTGGGGCTTCGGTTTGATACCTGCGATAAGTTCGGACTTTCTTTTTCATTCGCGGACTGCCTGTTAAATCATACGTCGTTTTACAGCTTAAAGATCAAAAAGACCATTTTTGGAAACTCACAGTTACAGGGGGTTGATTTTTCGGAGACGGACCTTTCAGATGCCGTATTTGACAATTGCGACCTGGCGCAGGCCACTTTTGATCGCTCGGTACTGGAGCGGGCCGACTTTCGGACGGCGTTTCATTATTCCATTGATCCGGAGATCAACCGGATTAAAAAAGCGCGGTTTTCTATCACCGGCCTTCCCGGGCTTTTAGGCAAATACGGCATTAATGTGTCTTTTTAATTTATAGGTATGAATTCCGGCTTTGTCCAATAAAACCAACAGGCACACGCATTCGGGTTTTTATTCGTTAATATAGTATTGTATCAACATTAAAACTTATCATCATGGCAAAGAAAGTATTATTATTGGTTGGCGACTTCGTAGAAGATTATGAAGCCATGGTGCCGTTTCAGGCCATGGGATCAGTGGGCATTGAAGTACACGCCATTGCCCCCGACCGCAAAAATGGAGACGTGGTACCAACAGCAGTACATGATTTTACCGGCGACCAAACCTACAAGGAGCTGCGTGGCCACAATTTCGCAATCAATAAAAATTTTAACGCGGTGGACCCGGCGGAATATGACGGGCTGTACATCGCCGGCGGCCGGTCGGCCGAATACATCCGCCTCAACCAGCGGGTGCTGGAAATTACGCAACACTTCTTTGAGACTAATAAACCGGTGGCTGCTATCTGCCATGGCATTCAGGTATTAACTGCCGCAAAAGTGTTAACTGGGCGGACTTTAACCGCATATGTAGCCGTAGGGCCCGACATCGAACTGGCCGGAGGGACCTGGAAAAACGTCCCTGCGGATCAGGCGGTACTGGATGGCAACCTGGTGACATCTCCGGCATGGCCGGGACATCAGGAAATCCTGAAAGCGTTTTACAAGCTGCTGGGTATTTCCATCTCGGCATAGTCGCCGGCCGGTTAACAGCATAAATGGGGCAACGTCCATTGGTGAATACCGGTGCTATAAATGGGCAAGGATATTGATCAGCTTTCCAAAGGGGTCTCTCACAAAGAACCGCCGTACGCCCCATGGTTCGTCAACTGGTCCGTATTCAATCGGAAATTCCGAGGCACTCATTCTTGCATATGCGGTTTCGATATCATCGACTTCGATCGATAGGTCCGGTACTGCCGTACCTGATCCTCCTTCTGTTGCAAAACTGATTTGAGTGAGCGCACTTGATTCATTGCCATAAGTAGTTATCCAACCGTGATCCATAAGGATTTCGAGTTCAAGCAAATCCCCGTAAAATCGCTTTGCTGCATCAATTTGGCCGGCACTTATATTGGCTACTATTCGTTTGACTCTCATATTCAATCGATTATTTTTCTCCGTGCAGCATGCCTCACTTCTTTATCGGCTCATAGTAGAGCACGATGACGCCCGAACCGAACATTTTGGTCTTTATGAGCTTCAGCAATTTCTTATCGCTGATGTTTTTAAATAACGGCAGGCCCTTCCCTGCGATAATGGGATGGACACAAAGTTGGTATTGGTCAACCAGGTTAAGTTCCGTCGCCGCCACAATCAAACTCGGACTGCCTATTAAGATATCTTTATCTGATTGCTGCTTGAGTACTGCAATTTCTTCTTCGATACTTCGCGTTGCGATCCGCGCACTTTCCCAGCCTGTCTTTTTCAATGTCCTGGAAAAAACAACTTTAGGAAAGGCATCCATGATGACCGCGAATTCATCTATTGACCGGTTGCCTGTTGGATTTTTCACAATCGGAGGCCAATACTCCATCAGCTGATAGGTGATCCTCCCGTATAGTATGGTGCCGGCACTGCGCAGTAACGCGCTGTAATGCTGATGCAATTCTTCATCCACAATTCCGACCGTGTGGTCACAAAACCCATCAAGCGTCATATTGATGGCCGCTATTGCTTTTCCCATGCGATTCGTTAATCAATTTTTAATTACTGTACCAGCCCCAACCGCGGGCGGCATAATACAACAAAGATACCGCTGTTATTCAGCAATCAGATGGGAAAAGAAGACAAACTGCAGGTGTAGAACGGACAAAATCCGTGAAGTAAGTTACTGAAAATAAAAAAGGTGCCCCCTACCGGAAGGTACCTATTGGTATACGGAACTGCCTACACCTAAGCATCAGGCCATCGTCATTCCCCCATCGATCACGAGCTTGGTGCCGGTAATGAACTTACTGTCATCGGAAGCCAGGAAAAGTGCACCTTTTGCAATATCGTCATTTGTTGCATATCGGTTCAGTGGGATGCCGGCTTCAAAATTTTTCTTGGCCTCCGCTCCGGAACCGGGAGCATAACCTTCTTCCAGTGAGCGCATCATGCGGTTATCAACCGGTGAGGGATGGATGCTGTTAACGCGTATCTTTCTGGGGGCTGCCTCCAGGGCGGTTGCGCGGGTGAGGCCGATAACGGCGTGTTTGCTGGTTACATACGGGCTCACGGACGGCGAACCGGTTAGTCCGGCAACCGAAGAGGTGTTGATAATGCTTCCGCCATCGTTCATTTCAGGCAACACGTATTTAATACCCAACCATACACCCTTAACATTCACAGCGATCAGCTTGTCAAATACTTCTTCGGGGTATTCCTCGATGGGCTTCACTACGCCCTCGACACCGGCGTTGTTAAAGAATACATCTATTTTCCCGAATGTTTTTACCGTATGCTGGACGTATTTCTGCACGTCGGCAGCTTTGGTAACATCTGCGGCGATATAACTCACATTTTTGCTGTCCAGTGTGGAAGCAATCTGGCTCAACACTTCTTCATTGATGTCAACCAAAACGACCTTGGCGCCTTCTGCTAAAAATAATTTTGCAGTGGTAGAACCGATCGCTCCGGAGCCTCCCGTAATCACGGCTACCTTGTTTGCTAATTTTGCCATTATTTCTATGTTTTAATTATATAAATCTGATTCGTTATTCACAAAAATCGGGTATTAGCCCCTGGATTCCCTTAACTTAGGTTAAGAATGGGTTGTCCTGCAGGCAGGAAACAAAACGAAAACTGAATTTGTTTTTGAAACCCACGCAGCTACCTTTGTATACCATGCACTTGCAGCGATACGCTATCATACCGGAACTGCAGTCCTTCATCAAACTGATTTGTACGATGGACTGTGGTGATGATGCGGATACCCGCCACATACGTGTGCTGCCTGACACCTGCGTGGAACTGTTTATCAATTATACCGATACACCGGTGGCCATTATTGGTAACAAACTTCATCGACGTAGCATTGTCACGTTTAGGATGAGCCGGCCGATGGACGTGCAGATGCGCAAAGGATCGGGCTGCCTTGCTATCTGCTTTTTCCCGGGCACAGCCTATCAATTCATGTCTCTGCCAATGCATTTACTGGCCGACACAACGGCGGCAGCGGAAGAAATATGGAAAGGCTTGGCGGTCGAACTGGAAGACAAGTTGGCCAATGCGGACGACAACGACACCCGTGTAATGATAGCGCAGCAATACCTGAAAAGGCTGCTGGCCAACAGCAAGCAGGACCCACAGGTAGCCTGTTGCTTACAGCGGGTTCAGCTTTCGGACGGTCAGCTAACTGTAGGAAAACTCACCGGAATCACGGGCATAAGCCAGCGACAGCTTTCACGGAAGTTTCAGCAGGCTGTGGGATTATCGCCGAACGCGTATTTACGGGTAAACCGGTTTATCCGGTCGTTGCAACACCTGAAGCGCTATCCGCTTCATTCGCTTACCGAAATAGCCTATGAAAGCGGCTATTACGATCAGGCGCATTTCATCCGCGATTATAAGGAATATACGGGCTATACGCCCGGCGAGCTGGCACAGGCCCGGCATATTTTGTATTGATGTCCGTTTCGTACAATCGGCGACGAACCGATATCCGCAACTTTGCGTCAAAACGAAAACAAATGCGAAAAGTAATTTTAGGATTGGCAGTATCGCTGGATGGATACATCGAAGGGCCCAATGGCGAATATGATTGGTGTTTTACCGATCAGGATTACGGGTTGAATGAATTTTTCTCACGTATAGATGCAGTTTTCATCGGCCGGAAGAGCTACGAGGTTGCCCAGGCATACGCGAAGGAGAATGACGGGCAGCTGGCACCCGGTATGCCGCCTGTGAAAACATATGTGTTTTCCACCACATTGAAAAGCGTAAATGGCGATGCGGTGCTGGTATCGCACAATGCGATCGATGAAGCACGTAAAATCAAAACGCAGCCGGGCAAAGCCATCTGGCTGTACGGTGGTGCGTCACTGACCGACGCATTCATGCAGGAAGGGCTGGTGGACGAATTGTGGCTATCGGTTCACCCGATATTACTGGGCGGTGGCAAATTGCTCTTCCAGTCCCGGAACAGCCGTACGCGATTGACGCTGCTGGAAAACAGAACCTATGATACCGGACTGGTTTCGCTCCGGTATCAACTTGATCACGTTTGATATTATCGCCAGCCCAACGCGGGCGCCACATGCTTCAGAATGGCAGAAAGCACGTGTACATTGTATGTTACACCTAGCGTATTGGGTATGGTCAGTAAGAGTGTATCGGCTTCCTGAATAGCCTCATCCTGTGCCAGTTCCCGGATGAGCTGATCCGGTTCGGCCGCATAACTGCGTCCAAAAATGGCCCGTTTGCCCTGTTCAATGAATCCAACCTTATCGATCCGGCCGGCTTCCTGTCCAAAGTAATGGCGATCCTGGTCGGTTACCAATGCAAAAATGGATCGGCTCACTGAAACCCTCGGTTCGCGCCCGTGCCCTGCTGCTTTCCAGGCTTCTTTGTACAGTCTGATCTGCTCGGCCTGCTGCACATGGAAAGGCTTGCCGCTCTCGTCGTATTTCAGGGTTGAGCTTTGCAGGTTCATTCCGTTTTCGGCAGCCCAAGTGGCGGTGGCGTTGGATGCGGCACCCCACCAGATACGCTCACGCAATCCTGCTGAATGCGGTTCCAGACGCAGCAGCCCCGGCGGATTCGGAAACATCGGACGCGGGTTGGGCTTAGCAAACCCCACGCCTTTTAGCTGCTCCAAAAATTCCAGGCCCTTACGGCGCCCCATATCAGCATCGGTTTCTCCTTCGGCCGGCTCGTAACCGAAATAGCGCCAGCCGTCAATCACCTGCTCGGGTGAGCCCCTGCTGATACCCAGCTGCAACCGTCCCTCCGAAATTAAATCAGCAGCACCGGCGTCTTCGACCATATACAGCGGATTTTCATAACGCATATCAATCACGCCGGTACCAATCTCTATTTTGCTGGTTTTGGCGCCGATCGCCGACAGCAACGGAAAGGGCGATGCCAGCTGTTCCGCAAAATGATGTACGCGGAAGTAGGCGCCATCAAGACCAATTTCTTCGGCCGCAACGGCCAGGTCAATGGATTGCAACAACGTGTCACTGGCGGTACGGGCGCTATAATTAGGGTGATTGGACCAATGGCCAAACGACAAGAATCCGATTTTCTTCATAAGCTCACATTTGGGTACCGCGGTTTACAAAGGTAACGATTATTCGTTTTGCGAAACAGGCTTCTTAATGAAAGAGGAATCCCGGCGCTGGAGCAGCCGTTGCGCGGCATCCGATGCGGCAATCAGACCCGCAGCCAGCATAATCACGTCCTTTAGCACCAACCGTCCGGCTCCCGAGAGGTAGGGAAACCCGTAATGCGGGGTGGGAAAATCTCCCCCCAGGTTCGGCACATACACTTCCGGAGTGGTGATCAGGAAAGACAAGGTGACCAGCGACATCAGGAACGTAAGAAGTCCGCCGACCAGCCCCAGTCCCGGCCACCAGATTCCGGCCAGGGCAAGCAATCCGATCAGGACAATTACCGTACCCAGGCCGTACGAAAAAAGGTAGGTTCTGTTTGCCTTGTGCCATTCGATATTTTTCGTGACTGTCTTTCCCTCGGGATTCTTGTATTGCTGGTATTCCGGGGCATCCTTCGAATAGAAAAACTGCATCAATGGACTGTTTGCAACGAAGGGTACGATGCCATCGGCTTCATATTGAAAGGCCTTGAGTCCGCCGATCCAGGCCATCACGATAAAAATGGAGATGCGCAACAGGTGCACCAGGTTTCGCTGTGCGCCGGCGAGGGTATGTAATATCGGATTCATAAACATGTTATTTTCAACACGAAAATAACGATTGCAGCCGCTCCGATAAATGGACAAAAACGTGTTTATCATGGATTATTTTGATGCGGCGATGGAAATGCCAACCTGTAACCGGAAGTCTGTGGGGGAAACGCCGACGTATTTTTTAAAGTACCGGCTGAAATAATGTTCGTCATCAAAATGCAATTTCAAGGCAATTTCCTTAACCGACAGGTAGGTAAGGTGCAGGAGTTTCTTGGATTCCAGCACCACACGTTCCTGGATAAGTGTGGATGGTAACCTGCCCAGCTGGTTTTTTATTTTCCGGCTGAACACATCGGACGTAAGATTCATCCTTTCGGCATAGAAATTCACGGATCGCTGTACCGAAAAGTTTGTCTCAAGTAACTGCTGAAAGGTAAATCCCTCCGGCATCTCCGCTCCTTCGGCAACGGCACCGAGGTCAATCTGCTGCCTTTTCTCCTTGCTTGACAATGCCAGTAGAAGCTGGAGGTATGCTTTTACGACGGCGGCCGAAAATGGTGTATCCGTATTCAGTTCCTGACCCATATTCCGGATGATGCGCTCAATTTCAAGATATGTTGCGGCAGGAACGGCTACAAAAGGCTGAAGGTAAATATTGTTAAACAGCAATCCATTGCATGCCACTTCTTTTTTGTGGTATTCAATGCAGTAAAAATCGCCATGAAATAAAACCTGCATAACCGGTCTTGAAAATGATTTTATCCAGGTTAAATGCTGATAAGGGCTAAGGAACAGCAATGAAGCAGCGGTCGTCCGGTACAGTGTAAAGTCGACCATCGCCTCCACGGGATCGGGAAGCAAAAAAACCTGATACAGCGGACGGTCTTCGGCTTGGTGTTGAATTTGCGGATGAACGGCATTGACCTGAATAAGCATGTTCGAAGTTACGCTTTTCGCCGGATTTCGTTTTACTGGTTTCACAGAAACAGGAAGACCCCCGGATATGCCCAGCCGTTATTCCTGTCTGTAACGCTTACAAACACCGAATTCCGTTTACCGGAAGAGTGCAAATCACCCGCCTCTATGCTTACAAAAACACCGCTTTGTGGATACACGCAGACCAACCCGGGTGGCAATGGATATGTTTGAGCATTCGCGGATAAATAACATTTGGGAAGAAGTTGGTGTTAACCGGTAGTAGCGTTATCGATCGATACCGGCGGAAAAAAATAGTTTGGTACAAAATTTGAGTTTACCCAACGGCCTTTTTATGCAACCTGCGTTGCATTGAAAACAGGAGAACGCTTTACATTCAATACAACTTAAACAATAGTACATGTTTCGTGGAATTTATCTTCTTTTTTTATTATTCCTGACCCTGTCTTTGGGTTCATGTACGAAGAAAAAAGCGGATATCGTTTCTCCTCCCGACAGTTCGAATCCGGACAATCCAAATCCTGATCCGTCTCCCCCTCCCGGCCCTGCGCCTTCCGACTTAAACGGGTTGTTCCTGTATGGCTCCAACATGGGAAGTTACGCGGGCTGGTCCGACGAACAGCTGGCCGAACTATTAATGGGTAATTCGGAAAAGGGTATTGCCGGCGCAGGAGTAAACAGCCTGCGCCCGGCATTGTATGACCGCTTTGTACAGGAATGGGGGTATGATATCCGGGTTAATGCTTTTGAAATGTACCGCCAATTGGGGGGCCGGGACCACACCGTCTTTCTCAACGGACCTGCCGATGAACACCGGGAACAGAAAAGTTACTGTAATGGTGTGCAGTCGCAAACTTTTGCCAACCTGTATGAGCCCATCTGGTCTGCAGCCGGGGAGGTAAATCCCAATAATTACTACGCCAGCTATGTTTACCATACCGTAAAGACTTATGGGCCTTATGTGAAGTATTGGGAGGTCTGGAATGAACCGGACTATACCAACAACTGGCCTGCAAGCCAAACCTGGGCCCAGTCAGACCCCAGTCCCTGCGATTTACCCAATTTTGGCGCGCCAGTACAGTCGTATGTACGTATGCTCCGGATTACGTATGAGATCGTTAAACTGCTGGATAAGGATGGCATGGTTTGCGTGGGTGGCCTGGGTTATCCCGGCTTTCTGGATGCCGTATTACGCAATACAGACAATCCCAACGGCGGGGGCGTGAGCGCAGCTTATCCAAAAAAGGGGGGCGATTGGTTCGATGGTTTAAGCTACCACGTATATCCGATGTATTCATTGGGAAATAACCGCAATTCGGATGCCGCTGCTGCGGCAGTTATTCACCTGAAGGATGAATTTCAGGCCGTGCTGGATAAATACGCCTACAACGGAACGGCTAACCCCGAAAAAACATTCATTGTTACTGAAACCAATGTTCCGCGCAAAGCTATTGGCAGTTACGTTGGCGGCGACGAGGTACAGCGGAACTTTTTAATAAAGGCGGCCATTGCAGCGCAAAAAGCAGGTATTAGCGGACTGTACATCTACGGTCCATCCGAAAACGTGCCTTTGGCCCAGGCCACCGATCCCTATCAGGTGATGGGTTTTTACCAACAAATTACATCCGGTCCATACCAGGCAACCATTACACCCGGGGGTATTGCATGGCGCACAGTGAGCGGTTTATTGGGCTCCCGGCAATACGACCCGGCGGCAACTGCTGCATTGCAACTGCCATCCAATGTCGATGGCGGGGCCTTTTACGGTGCCGCCGATGACGACTACCTATATGTGCTGTGGGCCAAAACCAGCAATGCGTCGGAAACTGCCGCCGCGCAGTACAGTTTCCCCGCCTCCCTGGCCATTAAAACGGCCACGCAGTCCGATTGGGAAAATAAACAGACCCGCGTAACCAATACCATTTCATTAACGGGATCGCCCGTATTTATTAAGCCTTAACACACCTGCAATTAGTCCTGCACCTCTACACAAATGCAGCTACTCCCCCACGAAATGCGGGTTATAGATCAGCCCGATGATATTGTCCCAAGGGTCTTTTACCTTGGCAACGGCGACGCCACCACCGACATCAGTGGGTTCCTCAAATGCCGCCGCACCTGATTTGATAAAATGAAGGTACGCCCCGCGGAGGTCTTCCACGCCCCAATAGGCAACCCCGCTCTCGGCTTTATTTTCGGGCGTGGTACGTTCAGGCTGGAGACCCAGTTCATAGCCGCCGATATTGAAACCGACGTAAAAGGGTTCATCGAAATACGGCTGGGTACCGAATGCCGCGGCATACCAACTTTTGGCGAAGGCGATGTCTGCGACCTGGTAAATAGTGGTACGGAGTCCTAAAATTGCATGTTCCATAATTAATTGTTTAACGTTATTGTTTCACTTTATTGATGTATGAGTGTATACTTTATTCACTTCTGGGGTCGGCTTTGA
Organism: Parapedobacter lycopersici; assembly: GCF_040395035.1. GTDB lineage: Bacteria > Bacteroidota > Bacteroidia > Sphingobacteriales > Sphingobacteriaceae > Parapedobacter > Parapedobacter lycopersici_A. The sequence continues at coordinate 26,064 of NZ_JBEBRB010000025.1, forward strand.
GCGGCATTTTCGCACAGCGGGTAACCTCCAGCGTTGGGCAGCCGAAATCGACAACCACCTTGCCTTCGATGAGGTACAGCCCGGCGCCGCGTAACGGGTACCGGTGCAGCGTTTGGGGGAAATGTACGGTATCAAAGAAATCACCCCGCGCGTCAAACCAGGTACCGAACTTCATTACATCGCCCCGTTTAGTCCGCGTGTTTTTATCGATTACAAAGTCGCCAACCATGCGGATGGTGCGGCCCTCGTGCGCAAGCAGATCGGCCGCCATTACCTCGCCACGGTAGTTGCTCCGGGCCAAGTCAAACGTACTGCCTGATATAGGGAACCCAATGAGTTCCAGCTCGTCGTACAGGTCTTCCACGGGTGAGGTCTCCAGCCGGGGCAATACGGGTTTACGACGCAGGGGCTCAAACAGCGGTGGCGCACCCTCCACGCCCGACCGCCTGTTACCCGACAGCAACAGGTGGGCTTCCCAGAGCAGCGCCTTCTTTTCTATCCCCGTGAACCGCAGCGCCCCGCAGCGGATAAGTACAACCAGCTGCTCCAGCGCGGCTCCGGTGCGCAACACAAAATTCTCCAGGCTGGTGTAATTGCCATGTTCTGCACGCGCTTCGGGTATGCGGCGTGCAAGCCGGTCTTCCAGGTGGAGCAGACAGTCGAAACCGAGGTAGATGTCGCTGCCATATATCGTGGTGTTGAAAACGCTGTGGTTTACACACGGCAGATGGAGCCCCGCCCCTGCCCTTCTGGCTTCATTAACATAAACTTTCCGGTTGTAGAAACCCCCGTAGTTGTTGAGCACGGCCACCATGAACTCCCTGGGGTAATAAGTTTTCAGGTAGAGACTCTGGTAGCTCTCCACGGCGAAAGATGCGGAGTGTGCCTTGTTGAAGCTGTAGCCGGCGAAGCTTTCCATCTGCCGCCAGATTTCGCGGCTAACCTGCTCGTCATAACCACGCGCTCCGCAATTGGCGAAGAACCTGGCTTCAATCTCGGTCAGGGGTTTCTTATCGCGGTACTTGCCGCTCATCATACGTCGCAACACGTCGGCATCGGCCATGTCCAGTCCGCCGTAAGCATTGGCGACCTTCATCACGTCTTCCTGGTAAACCATCACGCCGTAAGTCTCCTCCAGCTGCTCCCGGAATACCGGGTGCGGGTACGTCACGGCCGCCGGGTCGTGATGCCGCCTGATGTATTCGGCCATCATGCCGCTACTGGCCACACCGGGACGGATGATGGAGGATGCTGCCACGAGGGTGGGGTAATTGTCGCAACGCAGTTTAGTGAGCAGCTGCCGCATGCCGGGCGACTCGATGTAAAAGCAGCCGATGGTGTTGGCGCTACTGAGCTGCGCGGCGATCCGGGGATCGGTAAAGAAACGTTTAGGGTTATCGGTACTGATGGTTTGCCCGGTATTTGCCTTCACGATCTCCCGGCAGTCTTTGATATGCCCGATGCCGCGCTGACTGAGGATATCAAATTTCTCGAAGCCAATATTTTCGGCCACATACATATCCAGCTGTATGGTAGGTAATCCCTTGGGCGGATAGTCCATGGCGGCATAGTGGGCGAGTGGCCGTTCGGAAATGAGTACACCCGAGGCATGGATGGAACGCTGATTAGGGAAGTCGGCCATGCGGCCATACACGGAAAGGATGGTGTCGGTAACCTCATTCTTGTTTAGCACGTGTTCCGGTTCGTGCACGAGCCGGTCGATCTCAGCTTTGGGCAATCCGTATACTTTGCCCAGCTCACGCAGAATGCTGCGGCTTCGAAATGTACTCATGGTACCCATCAGGGCGGCATGGGGGTAACGTTCGAAAATGTAGTGGTATATCTCGTCCCGCTCGTTCCAGCTGAAGTCGATATCAAAATCGGGAGGCGAGTGCCGTTTGAGATTCAAAAACCGCTCAAACGGCAGATGCAACGCAATGGGATCGACATCGGTAATACCCAAGCAGTAGGCCACCGCACTGTTGGCTCCGCTGCCGCGGCCAACGTAGTGAAAGTTCCGTCCGCGGGCGTAGCGGCAGATATCGTCGGTAATGAGGAAGTAGCTTGCGAATTGCCGCTGCTCAATGATTTCCAGTTCACGCGTAATACGTGCCCAGGCCGTCCGGTCTTCTTTTCCATAGCGCCGCGCGAATCCGTCGGCCGTATGCTGATACAGACGCTGTTTGTCACCGTAGTGGCTATCGGTAAAAACCTGCTTATTTTTTATCACCTTGAAATCGAAATCGAAGCAGCAGTTGCCGAGTAGCCTGCAGGTATTACCGATGACCTGCGGGAAATCACGGTATAGCGCCAGGAGTTCGGTTTTGGGTATCAACACCTCATTTTCCGCAGCCAGCATCTGCGGTTCCACCTGGGAGAACAGCAGGTTGCGGTCGATTGCCCGCAGTTGCCTATGAAGCTTGTACTCTTGTGGGTCAAAGGTAACAGGGGCCAGCATAACGTACCGTTGCTGATTGGTCACAGGTTCCATGCGGATGCGGGTAAGTTCCGCCGGACGGATGCCAATGTATTCGTTGTCGCGCAGCTGCCGCGGGCTGACTGTACCGTAGGGATAAACAATGTACACGTTATCGAACCCCGGTGCCTGTGCGGGCAGGTCGCGGTTTTCACGGTTATAACGCGTACGGAACTCATTAAGTTCCCTGAATCCATCGCTGTTCCGCGCGATACCGATATACAGCAGGGTATCACCGTTACGGTATTCCATTCCACCGAGGATATTCAGGCCTTCCTTGCGTCCCTGTTGTAGGAAATCCAGCGAACCGGTACTGTTGTTGATATCGGTGAGCACGGCGGTATCATAACCGTGTTGCAGCATGCCGCGCAGTAAATCCTTCAGTGACAAGGTGCCGTAACGCAGCGAAAAATAACTGTGTACGTTAAGTAGCATGGATACCCCCTTCCTCCGGCAGACAGATCCCTTTCATGATGTATTGCGTGCCGAAACGCGTGCGGATACGATCCATGGCCTGCATGAGGTTCACTTCCTCCTCGCTGTCATTAAACAAATCTACCTGATAGGCGCCATGGATAAGGTGCGAGAACTTGACGCCGACGAGCCGGATAAGCATCCGGCGACTGTATAGCTTCTTGAACAGCTCCATCACGGTGCTGGTGAGTGTCCGGTCTGAGTTGGTATATGGGATGCGCAGCTGCTGGGTATGCGTATCAAAATTGGAATAGCGGAGCTTCAGTGTAACACAGCCCGTCAGCTTGGCATCTCGCCGGAGATCGAATGCCAGTGCATCCACCATGCCTACCAGCGTGCGGCGCAACAGCGCGATTTCGATGGTATCCTGATGAAAGGTGGTTTCCTTACTCATCGACTTCTGCTCACGGAACGGGACTACGGGACTGTCGTCCAGCCCATTGGCCTTGCGCCAGATGGTTACCCCGTTTTCCCCCAGTACCCGCCGCATGGTAAAGACCTCCATTTCCTGCAACGTATGGATGCGGTGGATACCCATGTTGCGCAGCAGTACGTACGACTTCTCGCCCACCATTGGGATCTTGCGGATGGACAGTGGGGCGAGGAAAGGCTTCTCCGTACCACCGGCAACATGCTGCTCGCCACAGGGCTTGGCCTCGCCGGTTGCAATCTTGCTGACGGTTTTGTTGACGGACAGGCCGAAGCTGATGGGTAGTCTTGTCTCCCGCATGATGCGTTGCCTGAGTTCCTGTGCCCATTTCCAGCAGCCAAAATACCGGTCCATGCCGGTCAGGTCGAGGTAATGCTCATCGATGCTTGCCTTTTCTACTACAGGTGTACACTCCTCGATGATTTCGGTGACCGTAGCGGAATACCGGCTGTAGCGATCGTGGTCGCCCCGTACGACCACCGCCTCCGGGCATAGCCGAAGCGCCAGTTTCATGGGCATGGCACTGTGCACCCCAAAACGCCGGGCTTCATACGAACAGGATGCTACCACTCCCCTGTCGCTGCTGCCACCAATCAGCACCGGCTTACCAGCCAGTGCCGGATGCTGCAACCGCTCCACCGACACGAAGAACGAATCGAGATCGCAATGAACCACGTGCCTTTCCATATTGATTGCAATAAACTAATAATTTTAGTAAATACAATAATCGGAAACGCTATTTTAATTAGCAAATAAAATAGCACATAAAACACCTAACTGACTGATATTTTGAACGAAAACTTTACACCTGCCGCAACAAAGGTTGCACACAGCCTGAAATACACGCATCAATGACAACCATTATTAAACAATGAATTGCATTGCAACCCGTATGAAAAAGATGTCTATACGAGGGTATGGCCTATGCGGTTAGGGTTACCCGCACAGACCATATAATAGAATGGCATGCGCAGCTGACTGCGCGGCTATTTTATCGCCAATGTAGCAATTGCCTCCTTTTTCTCATTATCGAGGAATAGCGTATCACCGGTAATACGGTAATTTTTCACTTGTTTTAAGCCTTCGAAGAATTGTCCCTCCAATTCCAGGTTGGGACAGGCCATCAGGGTGGCTCCCCCCTGGGATATTTCCATGCCTCCGGTGTCCGTTAATTTGAAGGTTGCCATAAAATTATTGCAGCCCCCGTTCCCGTTTATGCTGCCTTTCTCCTGATCAAAAACAAGAAGCGGCTCTTTGTTAAAAGTGGTGTCAAGCGTAATGGCCTTGCCATTTAATGCAATCAGCTTCCATTCCTTCCCGAACAGTTCATTTTCTCCGGTCTCCTGTGTTTCTGTTACAGCTGCAGTGGAGTGTGTGTCGGTTCCCGCTGTATTGGTGTTATTGCAGGCTGCCGCTACAACTGCCAACGCGATGATCAAAATGCCTTTTTTCATGATCGTGCCCTTCTAGTTAACCAAGTTATTCAGTACTTAGGCACTAATGTAATCAATCGTTCCAAATCCGCAACAACATGTTGATATTATTCGACTTGGCGATTGCTGCAATTTAGGTGAGTGCATGGAATGGGGATACTTTAGAGATCGTCCACACCAACCGGCTTCCTGCCGATATAGATAAAAGCCGAATCGGTATGCGTAGGGAACGTCCGGTTATTGCCTGCTGTGCTCCACACAAACCGGGTGCCTTCCGTACCTACGTAGAGCCGTTGGTAATTGTCCAGGTATAAGTAGTTCATCCGGCGTGCCGAAGGAAAGTATATCGCATATTCCCCACCATCGCGGTGCCGGTGAATCTCATCCGGATGTGCAAGCTCCTCTCCCGTCGATTCATCTACCGGCGCGACACTGGGTGTAATCCAGTAATACTGGTCCTCAGTCAGTAAGACGCGCTTGCGGTTGATTTTAATATTGTCGTATACCTCGCCATCAAACTTCCCGTGGGTAGTCCATGTTTTGCCATGGTCCGTAGAATACAAAAACGGTGTTCGCGCGGTCGCTTCACCGTCGGTAAAGGCATCCAATGCGTTAAGTTCTCCTTCCACCCTGGCGAAACCCGAAATCCCACGCCCGGCATCCACCACCAACTGCCATGAATTACCTTGATCCGTTGTAAGGTAAATCATATACATCGTGGCCACCACCAGCGTGTCGTCAATATTGCCATAAATGGCAGAAACACCCCGTTGCTGACCGGGGATGGCAAGTTTCGTCCATAGTTCATCCAGTGTTTCGGGATCTATAGGTTCAGCAGCGGGTATCTTTTTGCAAGCAGACCCCGCACAACAGTACACAGCAGAAAAACGGCAGATATTTCATGGAAGTCTGATATCGATGGTAGTTCACAAGTATACAAAAATAAAAGCGTATACTTTTCGTAAATTAGCATGAGGAAAGCAGCCTAACTACTTGACGTTTATAAATAGCGGCAGTAATCAGCGGCGAAAACGCAATGAATAAAAATACCAAAACAAATAATGAAAATGGATAATGCAAGAATATATAACATGTCTTTTGCGGGCGTCTATCCGATGTATATACAGAAAGCGGAAAAAAAGGGGCGTACAAAAGCCGAGGTGGACATGCTTATCTTTTGGCTAACAGGCTATGACGCACAAACACTGCAGCAGCAGATTGATAGGAAGACAACCTTTGAAACCTTTTTCGCCGAAGCACCCCGGATAAACCCAAATGCTTCAAAAATTACCGGGGTAATCTGTGGGTATCGGGTGGAGGAGATCGATGACAAGCTCGTACAGCAGGTCCGCTATCTGGATAAACTGGTGGATGAACTGGCGAAAGGGAAAGCCATGGAAAAGATTTTAAGAGAATAAACAGTCGGGATATATCGCTTAAAAAATGCGACTTCCCTCATAGCCCGAATGCAGCCGGGTATTTAACCGTGCCACTGACGTGCTGCAAGGCACCTTCAATCAGCTCAATGGCCATACAGTTTTCGTCAGGCACTTCAAACGGAAGAGCAATCCCGAATTCCCTTGCCAAACGGTATCCAAACTTTGGGTAGTAATTTTCATGCCCCAATAATACGATGGCTCCAAAACCCAATGCGATTGCCTGCTGATGAGCCGCCTGCATGAGTCGCCCCCCAATTCCTTTCCCCTGATATTCGGGTAACACCGCTATGGGGGCCAGGGCTAGCGCGACGGCCTCTTGCCCGGATTCATTGCTAATGTTAATTCTGGTCAACAGCACATAACCAACGAGCCGGCCGCCGATTTCAGCGACAAGCGACAATTCAGGCACAAATGCATCGGAATTCCGCAGGCGCTCCACTAAAAACTGCTCCTGATGATCGCTTTGTACTTCATGTTCAAAAGCGCGCCTTACCACCTCAAAAGTAGCACTGAAATCCGTTTCTTCTTCTTTACGTATGATGACCTCCATTGGGTAAAGATAGGAATTACCCCCGAACCTCCCTGATCCAGCAACGAAATCCTATGCTGTTTTTCCGGTAATAACAGCTGCATACATCCTACCTCCATACATCGACTTCCGTTCGCCTATTTTTTCGATGTGCTGATACCCGTATTCGGCAAAGTGCTTTTTCAGTTTCTGAAAAGGAACAGGATACGGCACCCATTGATTAGCTATCGTATGATCGTATTCTACAATAAGAAAGGATGGCTGCGCGGCGAAATATTTTTCCAGTTTTTGGATTAAAGCTTCTTTATCTTTCACAAAATGCAGCGCATTAGCCAGTAATATTCCCTGTAACGACTGCAGGCCCAGCTCCCCGGCCACGAAATCGGCCTGTTGAAAAGATACGGATACTTCATTGCCCATAATAGCCGGTAGCTGCTGATAGGTCCTGTCAACCGCTGTGATGCGACTGTGGACCGGAAGATAAGCAGCCAGCACTTCCGTAAACACGCCATTACCACAACCCAGATCGGCCCAGTGCTGCGGCGCGTCCCATGCCAACCGCGAAGGTAAACGGCTAAAGAGTGTGTAATAATTGTGATTCGTTTTCAAAACATTGATATATTAAAGCAGGGCAACGGCATGTGCTGGTTTTGACAAGGGGACATTTCCACAGCTAGCTGCGCCAGCGCATGGCTGCGCAACATAAACCTATGGTGATTTTTCAGGGTACTCACAGCTAAGCAAAATTGCCGACAAGGTTGGGCAATCGCGCTCAGCACCGGCTGGAGTCCTTATTGCGTCTCCTTCGAGAACAGCCAGTAACCAAACTAGAGATCGCCTTTCTTCAATGCATTAACTGCATAATCTGCTGCCCGTGCGGTCAGTGCCATGTAGGTAAGCGAAGGATTGACACATGCGGCCGACGTCATCGCGGCCCCATCGGTAACAAAAACATTTTTAGCATCCCAGACTTGGTTATAAGCATTCAAAACAGATGTTTTCGGATCTCTCCCCATTCGGGCAGCGCCCATTTCGTGAATACCCTGCCCCAGATAGAACGGGGTTTTGCGTTCCTGCACATCGGTGGCACCGGCGATGGTAAGCATTTCACTGGCTTCTTTGACGATATCTTCGATGATGGCTCTTTCATTTTCCTTAATTTCCGCATCCATCACCAACACCGGCAGCCCCCACTTATCCCTGACATTTTTGCTCAGGTAAACCTTGTTTTCGTGATAGGGCAGAATTTCGCCAAAGCCCGTAAGCCCCATCTGCCACATGCCCGGCTCACAAAGCTCTTCTTTCAGGCTGGCTCCGATGCTCAGCTCGCGGACATCGCGCTTCCAACCTGTCCGCGAGGCACTGCCCTGATAGCCAAAGCCCCGCAAATATGACCGTTTATCCCCGTCTACATTCTGAAACCGGGGGATGTAAATGCCATTGGCCCGACGCCCAAAAATGTAACGGTCGTCAAAGCCTTCGAATGTACCTGACGCACCATTGTTCAGCGTATGGTCCATGATGTTATGCCCCAGTTCGCCGCTACTGCTGCCGAGACCGCCTTCCCACACATCGGTTGCGGAATTCATCAGCACCCAGGCACTGTTCAATGTGGAGGCATTCAGGAAAATCACCTTGGCGTAGTATTCATAGGTCTGGTTGTTTTCCGCATCGAGCACCGTTACACCTTTCGCTTTTCCGCTGTCCTTGTCGTAAATGATATTCATTACAATAGACCACGGGCGCAGCGTCAGGTTGCCTGTTTTTATCGCCGCCGGCAGCGTAGACGACTGCGTACTGAAGTAGCCACCGAAGTTGCAGCCGGCGTCGCACTGGTTCTGGTATTGGCAGTTGACACGGCCCGGAAGCGGCTTCGTGAGGTTGGCTACCCGGCCGATAAACATGCGTCGGCTATCGCGGTAGTGCCGGCGTATGCGGTCGGCGACCGCTTTCTCCACCACATTCATCTCCATCGGCGGCATAAATTCACCGTCCGGCAGTATGGACAGCCCCTCCCGGCTACCGCTGATGCCAACAAATCGTTCAACGTAGCTGTACCACGGTGCAATATCTTGATAGCGGATGGGCCAATCCACCGCAATACCATCCTTAAGGTTCGCTTCAAAGTCCAGGTCGCTCCAGCGGTAGCATTGCCGGCCCCAGGTCAACGACTTGCCGCCTACCTGATACCCCCGGATCCAGTCGAACCGCTTAACTTCCTCGTATGGGTTTTCGATGTCACTGGCCATGAACTGAACATTGCGTTCGTTCATCGGCCAGTGCCTGGACTGGAGTGGCCGCTCGCGGATCATCTCCTGCGAACGGTTAAGCCGGTAAGGATATTCCCAGATAGGCTTTGATGCGTTGGGGTAATCTTTCACATGTTCTACATTCCGCCCACGTTCCAGCAGGAGTGTTTTCAATCCTTTTTCGCATAATTCCTTTGCTGCCCATCCGCCACTGATCCCCGATCCGATGACGATAGCATCGTATGTATGCTTATCTGAAGACATTTTTCGTTTATTTTGGTTAATCTGGCATCCCGACAGGATAATACCATGTGGGTACCCATTGGGCCAATGACGGTGCGTTGCACGCCGGCCGCGACTAATATATCCTATTTTCCATAAATTTCAAAGCCCCGAAAAGAACAGGTGGTCCGCCTTGCCGCGCGGACTATTTTCAGCCTTGCCGGAATTGCCTGGCTTTGGATCTGATCCAACGTGTCAGTTCATCAATGTTATTCCGCGCCCAACAGGAACGTAATAGGGGCTTTATAGGGATTTCCCCCTATAAAGTCCCTAGCATGTCCCTATGATGTCCCTATAATATCCGTATTAAAATTGGGTAAACGACAACTCGGAAACGATGGTCGTAACCGCCGGCCGGATAGACTCCCTGTGCGCCGGATTTCAAACACATCCCGATAAGCAATGGAGCTACTTCATGTTCGGTATAAGTCAGGTGCATACACGCCTTGCAGATCAGGGCAGATTTGGCTATGTTTGCTTGGATGACAATTACGAAAAATTTCAGGCCCCTCTTCTTTGCCGGTATTTTACTGTTGTTGGGCGCGTGTGCGACTACGGCGTACGTGGGCGACCGGTACGCACCGACAACAACTATTGACGTATTCTACTCGGGTAAAGACGTGAAACGGGAATATAAAGTCATCGGGCATATTTCAGAAAAATCACCTGGATTAAATGGTGACGAGTGGGCTAAGAAGCAGATCATCGCGAAAGGCCAGGAAGTGGGGGCCGACGCGGTCATCATTCTGGGATTTAATTATGCGGGGTCAGACGAAGCGGAAAAGTACCAGAAGGCGGAGGCCATCAAGTATACCGACTGATGCATGGTGCAGCGGACTGCTTAGCAAGGCTATCGGAGCCTAACATCCGGTATTAGAAACACCAAAGCTACCAAAATAAAAAGAGACTGCCTTTTTGGACAGTCCCGTTCATTAATTAATTGCGTTGCCGGGCAATTACACAATGAGTACCCGATAGGCTATTACTTGGATAACCGACCAATAAGCGCCCGTCAGAATTTAAAGGTTAACCCCGCCGACAGGACGGAAACACCGTAACCCAGTTCCGCATACGCACCTAAATTACTATTGAAAAGCCAGCGCCCGCCCAAAAAGCCGGAAAACCCGAGACCGCTACCGTAACTGTTGCTTAACTCCGTGCCCCCGCCGTCTGCGGAATAGCTGACAATATTATAACCCAACATGGCGCCGCCATAAACGTCCAGCTCGGGAACCTCGAAACCGTTATAGTGGTAAGCACCGCGCGCCCCGACAATGATATAATTCCATTTAGCCGTATACCCGGGGTCGGTATATTTATACCCGGTGTTTCCGATATAGCCGCCGAGGCTGATGACTCCCGGGCCGCCGATTTCCCAGAAACCGTGATCAAGCGAAACGCTGATGGCAGGGCGCGCCTTCCCGAGTCCGCCCAAAGCGGTGCCCAGGCCAACACCGGCATTTACCATGGTTGTTCCTTTTTGGAAAGGCTGCGCGTTGGCCAGTGTGACCATGGTGACAGCCATTAAGATTAAGATTGCTTTTTTCATAAAAATAATTGTTTATTGAGGGTTAATTTTCCTATTCTTCAACAGTATCATTGTGATTGCTTTCTGACAGCTGGTATCATGTTCAGTTTTTAATACCCGTTGATGTAATGATACTCCTTCGGGATAGTGCAGGCAAAGTTAGCGGTGCCCGCAGTGCGGCGACACCCCCCAAAGGGGGTTTTTTGAGGCGACTCCGTCAGGCGCAGTGGCTGCCAACCACTACTTCCCTCCGCTAGTTATCCTGTAACAACATGATGGTCCGGCCGTCTTACTTACCGACAAGTTTTACTATTCATGCACGCATTAACCCTAAGCAGGCTCTCCAAACGATACGGCTATAAAACGGTACTGGACATTCCCGCACATCAATTCTGTGAAGGCGTAACCTGGATTCAGGGAAGGAACGGTTCGGGGAAAAGCACTTTATTGAAAATAATGGCGGGCTTGCTGGCCTATGAGGGAGATGTCGTCCTCGGCGGCCTGAATCTCCGCAAACAGCCGATGGCCTATCGCCGCAGGATTGCGTTCGCGGAAAGTGAACCGAGATTCCCCGCGTTTATGACCGGCCTGGATCTGATTGGTTTATTCATGCGGGCCAAGCGGGGCAACGCTGCCCGGAAGCAGAAATTCATTGCCGATTTCGGTATGGCGGACTACCTGTCATTCCCCGTCCAGGAATACTCGGCCGGTATGGTCAAAAAGCTGTCGTTATTATTGGCTTTCCTCGACGATTCGCATTATATCCTGCTGGATGAGCCATGCATCACACTGGACGAACAGGCGATCAACAGTCTTTCGCTGTGGGTGGAAGAACGGCGGCTGCTGGGAACCAGCTTCGTGCTTACCTCCCATCAGGCATTTCCACCAGGTATCTCGATACAGGAACAGTGGCTGTTGCTCGACGGCCGCTTCCACGCTGCTTCTACTTTATGATTGTACTGGCTAAAGCACTGGTAAAAGTATTCGGCGGAAAGTTCTACCG
>NZ_JBEBRB010000026.1:0-37050 GCF_040395035.1 Parapedobacter lycopersici
AATTGGCTACCTTCGCCACATGCTACAGGCGAAAGGGATTTTTAAGTCGTACGGCGCATTGCCTATTCTCAAAGGCGTGGACCTGGACGTAGCCAGCGGTGAGCTGGTGAGCATCGTCGGCGCGTCGGGCGCCGGTAAGAGTACGCTCCTCCATATTGTCGGATCGCTGGATAAGCCGGACCGCGGGACTGTGCGTATCCAGAATATGGATATCGGTACGCTTTCGGCCAAGCAGCTGAGTGCATTTCGCAATGCACATATCGGTTTTGTATTCCAATTCCACCATCTGCTTCCCGAATTTACGGCCCTGGAAAATGTATGTATCCCTGCGTTTATTAAGAAAACGGATCGAAAGCAAGCAGAAGAAAAGGCTATGGAACTGCTCGATCTGCTTGGCGTAAGTCGGCGTGCAGGCCATAAACCCGGCGAACTTTCCGGGGGAGAACAGCAGCGTGTGGCGGTGGCACGTGCATTGATCAATAACCCGTCGATCATTCTTGCCGACGAACCTTCCGGGAATCTCGACTCCGAAAATGCGGAAGCTTTGCACCGGCTTTTTGTGGATTTACAAAACAGACTGAATCAAACATTTGTCGTAGTGACGCATAACGAAGAACTCGCGGCTATGGCCGACCGTATCGTGCACATGAAAGACGGCTTAATTAGCTAAATAAATTGACAGGTACATGGCGCTGTATACCTTAATTACCCAAGGCACCCAACCACTCGCTCAACGGCTGGCACGCCAACTGCCGGCAACGCACCGGGTGGTGTTCGGCGCAGCGGACGAAATGCCCGAGGTATTGCTCCGGAGCGGAAATTATGTACGCATCCCACAGGCGGATTCACCGGCCTTTGCCCATGAAATGCTGAAACGTTGCCTTGATAGCCATGTGGAGGTGTTGATTCCCCTTGGTAAATATGAGCTGAAACCGCTATTGGAAGCAAAGTTGCTGTTTAACGAATATGGCATCCGCGTATTATTGCCCGAACAAGCGCTTTTTGACCAGTTAATGCTTTTTGAAAATCCGCCTGCTCAGCTACCGTTGCATATTCTCGAAAACGGACAGCCGCTGAACCACGCCACCGTGGATATCGCCGGGCCGATGGATACTGGGCTTTCCGGTGTTTTTGTTCTGTCCGACTCCGGTGATGAAGCCGCATTATGTTGTATCGCAGATTAAACCATCTACTGTTTTCTTAGTTCCAATGGAATATGCTGACCTGTCCCGACATTGATAAAGGTAAAAAGGCTATTGTATTTGGCCTTGACGACGTATTGTTTCCCAAAAAAGATTACCTGTTGCAGGTATACTACCTCTTTGCCCATTTCCTGGAATATATGGAGACCGTACCTCCGGCGAAAGATTTGACACACTTCCTGAAAACGGCATATGAGCATCATGGCGAATCCGGGCTTTTCGACCGAGCTGTCGATATGTATGGTATCGCCCCGAAATACCGGGAAAATTTTGACCGGCTGCATACGGCAGCAAAACTTCCGCTGAAATTGCTGTTATACCAGCCAATGCTTGACCTCATGAGCGAACTCAACGAAGCGGATAAAAAGATATTTATTCTGACGGCGGGCAATCCGACTATGCAGCTCAACAAATTGAAGCACTTGGAATGGAATGGATTAGATCGTTTGCTTAAGGTATATTTTCAGGATGAATTGGCGGCCAAGCAACTTCACCCGTTACATTTCCTGCTGGTGGATAACGGCCTCCAGGCGTCTGATGCTGTTTGTATCGGTGCCGGTAACTGGAATACGGCACTTCCCGACGGCGGGGAAATTGATCTAATTGACGCGGCGCGGTTTATTTATCCGGCCGGTTCGTAAAAAATAGATAGGCCATGAAGCAATTTACCGTAAAACTACTGGTAGTGGGGCTGCTGGCCCTCCAGTTTCTGGCAGGATGCCAACGTGATTCCGTTATGCCCGAACTGGAACGTCCCAGCCGGGGCGATACGGATGAAGATCTATTGAAAGACTCGGTATATATCTATACCTATTTTTTTTACCTATGGCAGGATGAACTGCCCAATCAATTCCCCACGCGTAATTATAACTCGGCTGATGCTGTCCTGGAGGCATTAAAAACGTATGCCCGGAATGACAAAGGCGATCCTTACGACCGTTTCAGTTTTTTGGACCGGACCGGTACCGTGGATGCAGAAGTCCAGCAGGGGCTATCCGGCAGCTTCGGCTTCGATGTGCGGTATCAGAATGACACAGACCTGTATGTGAAGAAAGTAGACCTTCAATCGCCTGCTTATGCCGCAGGGATCAGACGGGGCTGGAAGGTTTTGGCCATCAATGGCAATAGCAACCTGTCGCTGGCTTCCGTGGAGCAGGATAATTATGCTTTTCTGTATGGTGCACTGGATGGGTCGGTCATTGACCTCAAGCTGCAAAAGCCGGACGGCGAATCGGTAACGGTGAGTCTTCGCCGGCAAAACTATCAGATACAACCAATATTAGCGCACCGGATCTACACCGCGGGGACTAAAAAAGTAGGGTATTTTGCGTTCGATATCTTCGTTTCTACACTTGATTTAAATAATGCATCGACCTATGTGAAGACCCAGCTGGATCAGCTGATGGCTCAATTTGAGACTGCCGGCGTCGATGAGCTGATTGTGGACCTCCGTTACAATGGGGGAGGAGCGGTGGTCACAGCCGATTACCTCGCCAACTTGCTGGCTCCGCCAACGGTGGGGAACGGCCTGATGTATTCGTATAAGCTGAACGATGAACTTGTTGAAGACGGATGGCAAAAGGATGTCTTTCCTACACAGTATTTTGATAAGCCAAACGGGTTGCAGCTGGACCGCATCTATTTTTTGGTAACCGAAGGCACTGCATCGGCAAGTGAATTGCTGATCAACACGCTGGAGCCGCATATCGACGTGAAACTGATCGGGGAAAACCGCACCTATGGAAAGCCTGTGGGATACTTTGCCTGGGATATCATGAACGTCGATCTGTACGCAGTTTCTTTCCAGACATTCAATTCGGAGGGATATGGCGATTATTTCTCCGGATTTCCGGTAGACCGGGTGGTGTATGATGACCTGACACGCGACTTTGGTGATCCCAAAGAGGCAATGATTGCCGAGGCACTCCACTACGCGGAAACGGGAAATTTTACCGCTACAGCGCGTAGCCTACAGCTGAAAAACAAGCAGGTCGCCACCGGAATGGCCAGCCGTTCCGAGCTCAACCAGGCACTCGATCGGCACGGTAATAAAGGAATGTACCGTTTTGACCGAAAGGCGATTCCATACAATTAGCCAACGTCCATAATTTTTCGTATATTGCGGTTTTACGAAGTCCGTGCGTCTATAACCACGATGCTAAATTTCCATGTGATGAAGGAAGGCAAACCGACAACCATCAAAGAAATCGCAAAACGATTGAAGATTTCACCATCTACCGTATCTCGGGCATTAAACGGACACCCGAGTATCGGACTGGTGACGACGATGCGGGTAAAACAGGTGGCCGAAGAGTTAAACTACGAACCCAACCAGACCGCCATTTTCTTTAAGCAACGAAAGACTTTCACCATTGGGGTGGTATTGCCGCGCCTGTCCGAACCCTTTTTTGCAGAGGCAATCAGCGAGATTGAGAACGTGGCCAATGAACGTAAATATACGGTAATTATGGGCCAGTCGCTGGATGATCAGGACCGTGAGCGACGCATCTTGCAGACACTGAAAACCCATCGGGTAGACGGGTTGCTGATATCGATCGGAAAAAACACACACGACTACAGTTTCGTTGAATGGCTGGAAAGTGCCAATATCCCCGTGGTGTTTTTCGATTGTGTGCCGGATGTTGACCACACCCATCAGGTGGTAAGTGACTTAACTGCGGGTATGTTTGAGGCCATAGACCTGTTTGTGTCCTGTGGGCACCGTGCCATTTCCCTAATTAACGGACCGGTTAAACGCCCGGAGAGTAGGGAACGGGAAACGGCCTACCGTAAAGGGCTGGAACGGCAGGGAATCACCTTTAAACCCGCGTATGTGGTTCATACCGATTTAACTCAGCAGGGAAATGAAGCGGCTATTGCCCAATTGCTTACACTTCCCGACCGGCCGTCAGCTGTGGTATCTTTCAATGATTACGTGACATTGGATGTGATGAAAGCCGTCCGTCAACGGGGACTTACCCTCAATCAGGATATTCATTTTATCAGTTATGCCAATTATCCCTTGTGGAAATATATGGAAAATCCGCCAATGGCGTCGATTGAGCAGTTCCCTGGAAAACAGGGTAAAAAGGCAGCTGAATTACTTTTTGAACTGATGGAAACCAAAGAAAAACCACAGCCGTCCAAAACCGTATTCAAGTCACGGTTGATTCATCAGAATAGTTAGCCGATAATGGAATCCTGATTTTCAGTAATTAATTAGGTATTAGCGCAGTCATATAAATTTAATGGCCGGGGTGTGCACTAATACCTAATCCTGCTGTACTTTTATAAATGGATTACTTCACCGTAAGCATCGGCAGCGGCTTCCATGATGGCTTCACTCATGGTTGGGTGCGGATGCACGGATTTGATAATTTCGTGGCCTGTCGTTTCCAGTTTGCGGGCAACGACAACTTCTGCAATCATTTCCGTTACATTCGTGCCGATCATGTGTGCACCGAGGAATTCACCGTACTTGGCATCGAATATTACTTTTACGAAGCCGTCTTTGGCACCGGCTGCACTTGCCTTTCCTGACGCGGAAAAAGGAAATTTGCCTACCTTAACCTCATAACCGGCATCTTTCGCCGCTTTTTCCGTATAACCGACAGACGCAATTTCCGGTGAGCAGTAAGTGCAGCCCGGGATATTGTTGTAATCAATGGGCGATACGTCAAGTCCCTTTATTTTTTCTACGCAGGTAATGCCTTCGGCTGAAGCCACATGGGCAAGCGCCTGACCCTTCACGATATCTCCGATGGCATACACACCATCGACATTGGTTTTATAAAAATCGTCAACAACAACGCGGCCCTTTTCGGTTTTGACACCCACTTCCTCCAATCCCAGGTTTTCAATGTTTGGTGTAATACCCACGGCCGAAAGTACCGTCTCGGTTTCAATGGTTTCTGTGCCCTTTGCAGTTTTGATCTGCACCTTACTTAATTTGCCTGTGCTGTCAACCGATTGCACTTCCGCACCGGTAAGTATGTTGATTCCCGCTTTTTTAAGGCTGCGCTCCAGTTGTTTGGATACTTCTTCGTCTTCCACAGGAACAATACGGTCGAGGTACTCCACAATGGTTACCTTGGTTCCGATCGCATTGTAGAAATAAGCGAACTCAACGCCAATGGCGCCCGACCCCACAACAACCAGCGATTCAGGTTGTTTATCCAGATTCATGGCTTGGCGGTATCCGATAATTTTTTTGCCGTCCTGTTTCAGGTTGGGGAGTTCGCGTGAACGTGCGCCGGTTGCAAGGATGGTGTGTTTTGCAGTATATTCCTTTGTCGAGCCATCGGCACCCTTTACATCAATTTTGCCCCCTTTTTTTATTTTGGCGGTACCCATTATGACATCAATCTTGTTCTTTTTCATCAGAAACTGGATGCCTTTGCTCATTCCGTCAGCAACGCCACGGCTACGCTTTACAATCGCGCTGAAGTCCGCCTCACCGCCCTTCACCTTAATGCCATATTCTTCTGCATGGTTGAGGTATTCAAATACCTGGGCACTCTTTAATAATGCCTTGGTGGGGATACAACCCCAGTTGAGGCAAATGCCACCCAGTGACTCCCGTTCTATAATGGCTGTTTTAAATCCGAGTTGGGAAGCCCGTATAGCGGCTACATAACCGCCCGGTCCACTCCCGATAACAATAATGTCGTAATTCATGGGCTCTTGATCTTCGAGTTTGAGTTAACGTAACGTATATGGTTGATGATTCCACGATCGTGCTGGAATCAGCTAACCTGTGGACAAACTTACATAAATTTTTCCAAGATTATTTTGCTGTTTAGCGTTGTTTTTATGCGTTTACCCGGTTTGCTGTCCGAACATTTCAGGCTGTCGGTCATGTTTTGGTCAAACACCTCCTGTTGATTAGGCAGATGGATGAAAAATCAGTTACTTTGAGGCAGAACGTTAATCATGAATACAAATAAATCTACACTGAAGCTATTCCGCAATACTGCGATTATTGAAGGAATCTCCACCATTATTCTTTTCTGTATTGCCATGCCTTTGAAATATTGGGGGGATATGCCCCAGGCGGTAACTTATGTAGGATGGATACACGGCTTGCTGTTTATCGGCTATTGTTACCTCTTGGTGATGTGTTGGTTCAATTATCGCTGGAAATTCAGCCGGGCGCTGCTTTTCTTCCTGGCATCATTAATCCCATTTGCTCCCTTTTTTGTTGAGCGGAATCTACGGCACGAAGAGTAATAAGAGCGCTTACTTCCTCAGGATCTGTCGTTCTCGATAGCGTAGGTGATCGCTGTCCTCCCATGAGGTACTGGATTGCCCTGCTCGTCGACATTGACGAATACCATCCGGTCAATGGTCAGGATACTTTTCCGGGTAATTTTGTTGCGCACCTGACAGGTAAGGGTAATGGAGGTGCGCCCGAAATCAGTGGCTTTAATGCCCAGTTCGATAATGTCACCTTGTTGCGCAGAACTAACGAAATTAATTTCGGAGATGAACTTGGTAACAACACGCGGATTGCCCAATTGTACAATAGCGTAAATGACTGCCTCTTCATCAATCCATCGGAGTAGCGTCCCCCCGAACAGACTTCCATTCGGGTTAAGGTCTTCCGGTTTCACCCATTTGCGGGTGTGGAAATTCATTGTTTTCGCATCCATGTTGTCGTTTACGCCTTGATGCACTGCATTGACTGAGACAGTTTGCGGCGGGGTGTTTTTGCAAAAGTTTCCCGGGCAGCCATTAGGTAGGCTGCCCGGAAACAATAAATTACATATGGATTGCCCGGTTGGCCGTTGCCGCGAGGGCAGCCTCCCGAAGTGCTTCCGTGTAGGTGGGGTGTGCGTGGCAGATACGGGCGATATCTTCAGCGGATGCCCGGTATTCCATGGCTACCACGGCTTCGGCAATCATGTCTGCGGCACGCGGACCTATCATGTGCACACCGAGTACTTCATCCGTCTGTTCGTCGGCCAGCACCTTGATGAAGCCATCGGTATCCATGCTGGCCTTCGCGCGGCCGCTGGCTTTGAACGGAAATGATCCGGTTTTGTATTTTCTGCCTTCCTGTTTGAGCTGCTCTTCGGTTTTTCCCACGCTGGCCACTTCCGGCCAGGTGTAAACTACGCCCGGAATTAAATTGTAATCGATATGCGGTTTTTGGCCAGCAATTCGTTCGGCCACGAAAACACCCTCGTCCTCCGCTTTATGTGCTAGCATAGCCCCTTTGATCACGTCACCGATGGCATAGACCCCCTGTACAGCCGTTTCCAACCCCTCGTTTACCGGTATTTTTTTTCCACGGTCCTCCAGGCTGATGCCAATTTGCTCCAATCCCAGTCCCTCGGTATACGCCGTGCGTCCTACGGCTACAATGCAGTAATCGCCTTCCAGTTTCAGTTCTCCCCCTTTGGGGTCTTCAGCTGTTACCGTTACTTTTTTACCTTTGGTAATGGCTCCGGTTACCTTATGACCCATGTAGAATTCCATACCCAGTGACTTTTTGAGTACCCGTTGCAATTCCTTGCCTAAGCCACCGTCCATTGTTGGGATAATGGATTTTTCATACTCCACTACAGATACTTTAGCGCCAAGGCGTGCATATACGGAGCCCAGCTCCAACCCGATAACGCCGCCTCCGATAATGATCAGGTGGCCCGGCACTTCGGTTAATGTCAGGGCTTCGGTGGAGGTAATAATCCTTTTTTTGTCGACAGGTAGGAAGGGGAGGGCGGTAGGCTTGGATCCTGTGGCAATAATCACGTTCTTTCCACTGATTTGGGTAACCTTGCCGTCTTCACCTGTTATTTTTACGTTGTTTTTGTCTACAAATGATCCCATGCCAATAAAACTGTCAATCTTATTCTTTTTGAAAAGAAAGGCAATGCCGGACGTGTTCTGAGCAATCACATCTTCTTTCCGGGCCATCATCTGTTTCATGTCAACCTTCAGGTTACTCAGGTTGATGCCATGCGTACCGAAATGGGTAGCCGCATTATGGTAGTGTTCGGATGAATCCAGTAATGCCTTGGAAGGAATACATCCAACATTCAGACAGGTACCGCCAAATGTATTGTATTTTTCAATGATGGCTGTTTTTAGGCCCAACTGGGCGCACCTAATGGCTGCTACATAGCCGCCCGGTCCACTTCCGATTACGATGACGTCGTATTGCATGAGATTTATAAAGTTGTTTTAATGTGCCAAATGTAAACATAATTACCGTTCGACAGAAGTTTGGCCATAAAAAAAGACAGCCAATTGACTGTCTTTGTAGTATCGCGGCTGAGCCGGAATTATTCGGCTACAATTTTACCCTGCATGATGCCGTAGTGGCCGGGGAAGCTGCAAATAAACGGAAATACGCCGTTGCTTTCCAGTGTAAATTCAATAGCATCGGTTTCCCCCGGACCCAATAATTTTGTGTGGGCTACAATGGAAGAAGCAAACGTAAGTGGGATGTATTCCGCGTCAGCCGCTTTAATAGCCTCGCCGGCAAAAGCCGGTAAGTCTGTGCCCGGTTGAAGCACAACCACGTTATGTCCCATTGACTCCTTAGGTAGCTTACCAACGTTTTTGAATGTAAGTTTTACAGGTTTTCCTGCCTTTACTTTGAATAATGTTTTATCAAACCGCATCAGGTCGCTTCCTTCCAGCACAATTTCATTGCTCAGCGCCACAGTATCCAACCCTGGTATATCAACAGCAGGGGCTTGTGTGGTGGGAGCGGCAGTTTCAGTAGAATCTGTAGCAGTTTGTTCGTTTGTCTGATTACCTCCGCAAGCGGCGATGAATAATGCACCTGCCAATGCAGGGATGATAAATAACTTTTTCATTTATAAGGGTGTTAATTTTTAATGTGCACAGCGGATATCCCTTGGCCGGGATATGTTCCGTGTATATTATACTATTAATTTTGATTCCAGTCCAAAGGTAGCGGTATTTCCAAGTATTTCCAAAAGCAAAGCAAAATATCGTCGCATATGAAACGGGAAAATGCGGCCCTTTATCACGTGCCGGTAACCGCTCCGGAAAATGCAATTCGTTATAAAATGGGATGCCTTTCAAAAGGGATCGTCCGATCGAATAGGTAACGGTAAGTGTGATGGGTTTTGTAAATCCGGCCACCTACATAACGGGCTACATTCATCATTTTCGGATTAAAATCTCCGATCCAGTTCATCTGTAGATCTTCGTAATTCAATTCCCGCTGCATCAGACGTGCCGCATGTAGTACCATGGCAGCTTCCACACCTTTTTTCTGGTGTTCCGGTGTTACCCCGAATACGATTCCAAACATCGTTCTGCAGCGCCGTCGCCATCGGTTCCAGAGGAAAAGTATCTTACCCCACCAGGTAAGCTTTCCGTCCATGAATTTTACGATCAGCTGATTCACGTCGGGTATGTTTACCCAGAACGCGACAGGTTTGTCCCGGTAGTATGCAAACCAAATGATCTTCGTGTCGAGAATGGGCTTCAGGCTATTCATTAGCTTTTGCGCCCCCTTTTCACTCATTGGATTCACACCCACGTGTTTGCCCCAGGCTTCATTATATACCGTACGGAAATCAGATGCAGCTTTGTCTAGCTGATCTCGCCTGATGTGGTCATAGGTATAACCTACATCATCAAGGGTATGTGCGGCTTTTTCGAGGATCTTATTCGACAGTTCGGCCGCTATTTCCCTTCGATAAGTGAATTGTTTGAAGTAAACCTGAAAGCCATACTGTTCGAAAAGTGTCTGATAGTATGGTGGGTTGTAGTTGCAGCAATAACAGGGCGGATGATATCCATCCACAAGCAGGCCCCACCAACGCTCCCGGTTTCCGAAATTAACCGGACCGTCCATAGCCTCCATTCCTTGTTCGGTTAGCCAGGTCTTGGCCGTGTCAAACAGCATATTGGCCGCTGCCTGGTTGTTGATGCATTCAAAAAAGCCACATCCGCCCGTACGCTGGGTATTGTTGCTGGCTGTTTTTTCATCGTAAAATGCCGCGATGCGGCCGATTGGTTTTTCAGTGTCATCGAGCAACAGCCAGCGGGCACACCTGCCTTGCTGGAAAAGCGAATTTTTTGACGGTTCGAATACATCCTGGACGTCGTTGTCAAATGGCCGAATGTAGTTCGGGTCGCTGCGGTACAGCGGTAATGGCATGGTTAAAAATAAACGTTCGGTTTTTTTGTCTGCTACAGAAATAATGCGCATAGGTAAATATGAACATGTTCGTGAATTGGCTAAAATTAGCGGTTTGTGTCCGGTTTTGAAAATTAACATAGAAATTCCATGCAACATATCGGAAATCCGAGCGTCTTTTGACAAACATTAAACATAAAGCAATGAAAAAATCAGTAGTTAGCTGGCTAAGCCTCTTCAGCGTGCTGTGCTGTATGGTATCCGTGGCCGTTGCGGAAGCACCGGCGGATGAAACGCGCGCGGTAAGCGGATTCCATGCCGTGTCCAACAGCGGAAGCATTAAGGTGGAAGTAACCCTTGGTAACACGGAATCCGTTCGGTTGACCGGGGATGACGATCTCATCAACGAGATCGAAACCGTAGTGGAAAATGGTGTTTTAAAGATTCGGTACAAAAATCAAAGGCGAATGGAGGGGCGTCGTTGGAGTGCGGTAACGGCATATGTCGCTGCACGGCGGCTCGATGCACTTTCCCAGTCGGGCTCCGGAAGTATCATCGTTTCGGGCCGTATTTCCGGAGATGAATTAAACGGTGCATTGAGCGGTTCTGGATCATTGGCTTTTGATGCCGATGTGGCCGAGTGCAACGTATCTATCAGCGGTTCGGGACGGATTACAGTTAACGGAAAAGCAGAACGAGCCAACGTCACACTCAGTGGTTCAGGACGTTTTTCCGGCGAAAAATTAAAAAGCGGGTCTGCCAGTCTCCAGCTTTCCGGTTCTGGAAATATCGCTATTTATGCGGAGAATCAGCTAAATGCATCAATCAGCGGGTCAGGCAATGTACATTACAGCGGTAATGCCCAGACGAATGTCCGAACGTCCGGATCGGGCCGACTCCGGAAAATGTAACGGAGAAGCCGGCTGACGCCGTAGTTGGTTACATTAGGATCCATAGGAAAATCGCAATAGACCGGGGTTATAGGCAATTGGCGAAAAGTGATGTGCAGGAAGGAAAATAATTGTATCTTTAGCACGTTACAGACGAATTTTAGCACATCGTAAACGAACCGGTAAATTTGATAACCTTATGGATCCTAATTTCACTCCTATTTTAATGATCGTGGGTGCCATTGTGGCATTTTTTGTTTTGCTCTATTTGTTACCCGTGAACCTGTGGTTTACCGCGCAGCTGTCCGGCGTGCGGGTCAACCTGCTCAATTTGCTGCTTATGCGGCTCCGGAAAGTGTCTCCGGCGCTGGTAACCAATGCCATGATCACATCCACTAAGGCAGGCTTGAACATCACGTCCAATGAGATTGAGACCCATTTCTTGGCAGGAGGCAATGTAAACAATGTCATCAAGGCATTAATCTCCGCTGACAAGGCCAATATACCACTTGATTTCAAGCTTGCTACAGCAATTGACCTTGCAGGACGGGATGTGTTTGATGCTGTTCAGCTTTCGGTAAATCCCCGCGTTATCAATACACCGCCAGTGGCCGCCGTTGCCAAAGACGGCATTCAGTTGATCGCCAAAGCCAGGGTGACGGTACGGGCCAACATCAATCAGTTGGTGGGGGGTGCCGGTGAAGAAACCATCCTTGCCCGTGTGGGAGAGGGGATCGTGACCACCATCGGCTCTGCCAAAGATCATAAAGAGGTGCTGGAAAACCCCGATAAGATTTCCAAGACAGTACTTTCCAAGGGGCTGGACAGCGGCACGGCTTTCGAAATCCTTTCGATTGATATTGCTGATATCGATATCGGCGAAAACGTGGGCGCAAAACTACAGGGAGACCAGGCTGAAGCAGATCTTAAGGTAGCCAATGCCCGTGCAGAAGAAAGACGAGCCATGGCTGTTGCCTCCGAGCAGGAAATGCGTGCGAAGGCACAGGAAGCCCGGGCAAAAGTGATCGAAGCTGAAGCACAGGTACCGATGGCCATGGCCGAAGCTTTCCGGAGCGGTAACCTCGGTATCATGGACTACTATAAAATGCAGAATATACAGGCCGATACGGAAATGCGCGGTTCTATTGCCAAGCCGGGTAGTGTGGAACGGGGAGGTAAAAAAAATGAGTAACAGGGTTTATTCCTAAACGTAACCGGAAAGAAACAAAAAACAAAACCCCGATGATGGGCACCGGGGTTTGTTACTAACCAATTATAAACCTAAATTATGAAAAGACAAATTTTAAATTCCCGTCTCCGGGTTAATTTCATAGTGCAAAAATAACACTATTTTTTATTTTTTCAATAACACTTTTGTTAAATGAATGTCAAAAGAACGTTTATTGAATCTGCCTGTATTTATACCTACAAGCATTTGGTTATGTATTAACAAACGCCGTGCCAAAACCAGTTAATACCTTTACATAGTGTTATTTTTACACTATTGTTTGTTTTGTTTGGTTTCTTCCAGTCACTAACAGCTTAATCGCTAAAAAATTAATAGAGCAAAAACGCCAAATCAGGGATTTATTTTTAAGTTTGAGGGCACAAAATTAAATCCGGGAAGACAATACAATGACCATATTTGATCAACTTAAGCGTGTAAAAGCCTTTGTTTTTGATGTAGATGGCGTACTTTCAGACGGAAGCGTCCTGGTTAACGAACAGGGAGAACAACTGCGGACATTCCATACCAGAGATGGCTATGCGATTCAGCTCGCAGTCAAAAGAGGATATCCAATAGCGGTGATTACTGGCGGCAGATCACTGGGAGTGCAGAAAAGGATGGAAGGGCTGGGCGTAAGGGATATCTACCTGGATATACATGACAAAAGTGCGGTATTGCGCGACTGGTTGTCCGGAAATCAGCTCACATTGGCTGACATTCTGTACATGGGGGATGACATTCCTGACCTGGAAAATATGAAAGTAGTCGGTTTTCCGGCATGTCCTGCAGATGCGGCCGAGGAAATCAAAGCCATATCGATGTATGTCTCACCGAAAAAAGGCGGAGCCGGTGCTGCGCGTGATGTTATTGAAAAAGTAATGAAATTGCATGGAACCTGGGACGTGGATTCCAGGGTGACCAGCCGCTAGCTATGATGATGTCAACCGAACAATCCCGGATTCCCTATTTAAACCATAAAATTATCCTGGCTTCAAAGTCACCCAGACGGATAGCGTTACTGAAGCAATTGGGTATTACGTTTGAAGTGGCTGCCTATGAAGTGGACGAGTCCTTTCCGGCCAATCTTCACGCAGCAGCGGCTGTCCGGTTTATCGCCGAAAAGAAGGCTCGTGCTTTTACCGGGACGATCGAGGCAGACCAACTGCTGGTGGCAGCGGATACCGTTGTGGTCCACGATGGCTGTATTATGGGTAAACCAACAAGTGAAGCGCATGCAAGCAAACTGCTGGAACGACTATCCGGTACGGCGCACGAAGTGATCACAGCCGTTGCCATCCGTCAGCCCAACGATGCCATCTACCTGTTCCATGAAATCACTGAAGTCCAATTCAGGGAGTTAACCGCTGAGGAAATCGCTTATTATCTCCGTCACTACCAGCCTTACGATAAAGCGGGGTCCTACGGCATACAGGAATGGATCGGACTGGCCGCAGTTGAGCGGATTAACGGCCCGTATACCAATGTAGTGGGATTGCCTACAGCCGCTTTATGTGTGGCGCTGCAGCAGTTAACAACGCGTTAAGGAGATAACTAAGGGGGATTATGGCTTGTTTCGGCAGCAATTATGCAGTACATTTGCGTAATATGGCAGAATATAAGATTAGTGGCGAATATATCCAGTTAATTCAACTGCTTAAGGTACTTAGCTGGGTTGAGAACGGCGGGCAGGCGCAGGCTGCGGTAACAGCAGGCCTGGTTACCTGCAACGGGCAGGTTGACTACCGCAAACGGCTTAAGGTGCGGCCGGGAGACGTCGTTGAATTTGAAGGAAAACAAGTGCGTTTAACGTAATTGACCATGAACAGGTATTTCAGTTTACTTTTCGCCGGGATATTGCTGGCAGCATGCGGGCAGGACAAACCGAAATCGGGCTCATATGTGCTTTCGGTGACCGTAGAAGCTTATGACGGGAATAAGAACAAAGGCGCGGTGGTGGAACGGTTTGAAACAGATACCGTGGCTGCATCTTCCGCGTTGGCGGCTTACTCAAAGGGCATACAGAAATATGCCGCGGTGTTAATGCATATCCAGCAATTCCCTGATTCGATACAGGGTACGGGCAGATTGGCGATCTATGACAGCAATGGACAGGATATCGTTTCTACCATTCCGCAAACCCAGCGCGACAGCGTCATCATGAATTTTATCCAGTTTGCAAGAAGGGCTACTATTCCCTATTACGACCGGGTTAAGGATTTCGAACTGAAATTAATGACTGCAAGATAAAAACATTGATATGGAAGAACAAGTGCGTGGGACTGCGGCACCGGAACAGCTGTCCTATATTTCAAGTATAGGCTATCAGGTCGTATTTGATGATACCTTGGCAAAATTGGCTTCATTTATTCAGACGGCCAATTATACAAAAATCTTGATACTTACCGATCGGAACACCAATATACACTGTCTGCCGGTTATGCTGGAGGCAATGCCCGGGTTTGACGGTTATGACATCATCGAGGTAGATGACGGTGAAGAGAACAAGAATATCGATTTTTGCGTAGGTGTCTGGAAAATGATGCTCGACTTTGGTGCCGATCGTCAGAGCCTCCTGATTAACCTTGGCGGTGGTGTAGTCACGGATATGGGTGGGTTTGCAGCTTCCACCTTTAAACGCGGTATCGATTTTATCCAGGTCCCCACCACGTTATTGTCCCAGGTCGATGCCTCGGTCGGCGGGAAGACGGGAATTGATCTGGACCACGTCAAAAATATTATCGGCACGTTTACCCAACCCAAGGCCGTTTTTATTTCCACAAAATTCCTCGATACACTGGATCAGCGGCAACTGGTTTCGGGTTTTGCCGAAGTGATTAAACACGGATTGATTTTCGACCGGGATTTTTACGAACGGATCAAGGCAAGTGACGCATCTCGTTTATCGGCTGCGGATATTCACCACTCTGTTTCCATAAAAAATGAAGTGGTGACACAGGACCCTACCGAAAAGGGACTCCGTAAGATATTGAATTTCGGACATACCATCGGCCACGCCATTGAAGGATATTCCCTTGCCCATGATGCCCGGCCCCTGCTGCATGGCGAAGCCATCGCCGTGGGGATGATCTGCGAGGCGTATCTCGCCCACCGGATAAACGGATTAACAAAGGAAGCACTGGATGATATCGTGCATACGTTTCGGACCCATTTTCCTGACTATGCATACCACAATGCCATTTACGATGAACTGGTTACGCTGATGAAAAACGATAAGAAAAATATCGGCGACCGCATCGGTTTTGCCCTACTTAACCGCATCGGGCAATGCGACATCGACGTATTTGTACCCCACGAACTCATTCGCGAAAGCCTCGATTTCTACCGGATCCTTATTGCAGAATAAAAGTTGCCAAGCATGAACAAGCACCTGTCTAGATCGATTACGTTGCTTTGCATATACCTGATGATCGCACGGATTGGTTATGCGCAGGAGCGGCCGAAGGTACTCGTATTTTCCAAAACGCTGGGCTATCGCCACGCCAACATCGAAGCCGCGGCTGCAGTAATCAGACAGCTGGGACAGCAGCATGGGTTCGATGTGGATCACTCGGAAGATGTTTCGCTTTTTACGGACGAGGGCCTGCAGCCTTATCAGGCCCTTATTTTCCTGAGCACTTCGGGCAATCTGTTCAATGCAGATCAGCAGGCGGCTTTTCAACGGTATATCCGTAAAGGGAAGGGTTTGGTGGGTATTCATGCGGCAAGCACGACAGCCTACGAATGGCCCTGGTATGGTAAACTGATCGGCGGGTATTTCGACCGCCATCCAGCAGTACAGTATGCCGATATCCTGGTGATCGACGACAAGCATCCGGCTACCAGGCACCTCCCGACGGTATGGCACCGCGAAGATGAGTGGTATGATTTCCGGGAGATGAACAGCGATGTGAAACTCTTGCTGAAGCTCGACGAAAACTCGTACCAAGGTGGTGGCATGGGTGCAAATCACCCAATTGCCTGGTATCATGAGTATGAAGGCGGGCGCGTATTCTATACCGCCCTGGGTCACACCGAAGCGTCCTTTGAAGACCCCGTATTCCAACAGCATATCGTTGGCGGCATCTGGTATGCCATCCAGGGAGATTTGGCCACAGGAAGCAAAAATTGAAGACAGTCACGGGAAAGCTAATAATCAGCTAGGATCGGCGGGCAGCCCGTGAAATCGGATGAACGCTGAATACCTATTATCGAAACAGCCAATGAAATATTACCTTATAGCCGGAGAAACATCGGGCGACCTGCACGGCGCCAACCTGATCCGCTCACTTAAAAAGCAGGACGAAGCCGCCGAGTTCCGTATCGTAGGGGGCGACCGGATGGAGGAAACATCAGGGCAGTCTGCCGTGATACATACATCGCAAATGGCATTCATGGGCTTCGTGGAAGTGCTTAATAACCTGCGGAAGATTACCAGAAACCTTCGGCAGGTTAAATCCGATTTGCTTGCCCATCGGCCCGATGCACTCATTTTGATCGATTTTCCGGGGTTCAATCTCCGCATAGCTGAGTTTGCCAAGAAAAACGGCATTACCGTGTGTTATTACATTTCACCCAAAGTTTGGGCCTGGAACCAGAAACGGGTGCTGAAAATCAAACGGGTGGTCGACCGGTTATTCTGTATCCTGCCATTTGAAGTTGATTTCTACCGATCTTGGGGCATGGAGGTCGATTACGTGGGCAATCCGCTGTTGGATGCCATTGAAAATTACCGCTACCAACCGGATTTCCTGGCGAAGAATCAGCTGACCGATCGCCCGATTTTGGCGCTTTTACCCGGTAGCCGTGAAATGGAAATCAGCCGCATATTGCCCATTATGGCTAACTTAGCGCGTTTGTTTCCGGGTCATCACTGCGTTGTTGCCGGGGCGCCGAATTTCAATCGGGAATTCTACCAGCAATACATGGCCGGATTGAACCTGCCAGTGATCTTTGATGCCACGTATGATTTGCTGAAACATGCCCAGGCGGCCGTGGTAACCAGCGGGACAGCCACGTTGGAAACGGCCATCCTGCGCGTACCGCAGGTAGTCGTCTACAAAGCCAATCCCATATCCGTTGCCATTGCCCGGATGGTTCTTAAGGTTCGGTTCATTTCACTGGTTAACCTGATCACGGGTATGCTTGCCGTGCGGGAGCTCATCCAGAAAGACTGCAACATCGACCGCATTGCCGATGAGCTCGATTTGTTGATAAACAACAAGGAGTATCGTGCCAATATTCTTGAGAATTACGATATCCTCATGGAAAAAATAGGCAGTCCCGGGGCATCTGACCGTACCGCCGAATTAATCATTTCGGCAATCCGGCAATAAGATTTAACGGAATAGTACCCTTAGATACCTAATTCAATCTGGAATGTGGCCCCCCAATTGTTGCCGTCATATGCCGTTTGATACACACCGTCTTTCACTTGATAATGACCGTTCAACTGCAGTTTCAGGCGATGGGCACGGAAATATTTGGTGAGGCCCAATTCAACGACTTCGGTCTGCGACTCAAACGCGCTGATATCCCGGTGGGGCTTAATCCAGGTGTAGCGGCCGGCAAGTTCATAGCCTGAATTGCGGTTCAATACATAAGAAAGCTGTTGATTGATGCCCTGTCCCTTGAACGCGTGTACTTCTTCCCCCTCTTCATCAGTGCCAACTGGATCGGCAGCATCCCGTTTCATGTACTCTACCTGATATGCCCAGCCCCGGTATTTAAATATCGCATCGTAAAAGGAGGTCTTCAACGTCATCGGCGCCGCCAGGTACCTACCTGTCTGTCCGCCTGCCCGGGTAGTGCGGTCGTTGAAACTATATCCCCCACCAATTGATAACTTCGGTGTTTCCTCATATTCAAGATCCCCCTCCACATAGTCGCCCCCATTCGTAAATGCACCAAGGGGAAGCACTTCGGCGCGGCCGGTATAGGCCAGTCCATCGTCCGTCACGTTAGCTACGCGCCCCTCTCCGGTGCTGATTGCGCCCTTGAAATGAAACGGTATCTCACCGAGCATCGGCGAGTAATAGGCTTTAATGCCGAAATCACGGTCGATATTGAAATTGGCATTCACCAATGAACGTTCGGCAAATTGCAGTTCGCCGGAAGAATTTACCCGTTGACGGTTTCCGGGGAGTTTATTCTGACCGAATGCAACGTAAAAATTGTCCGTAAAATGGTAGAATACCACGGCATCGCGGACGATATTGGGTACATCAGTATCGTCGTAATCCTGGTCGCCGCGGGTAAAGCCCAGCTGGATGGTGTAAGTCAGCTTCGGGTTATAGATGTAGCCGTCCATCCGGAGCCGCAGCCGCCTGATTCGTGCCTCAAAACTTTCCGCCCCGAAGTCATTTCCGCTGATGGAAGTATATTTCAGCCGGCTTTGCATACGGAACCTGAAATTGATATAGAAAGTGGAATCGTCCCCGGTGAATTCGATGCCGTCAAAATCCTCTACGGTAGCACGTTCATCCCGTTGGCGCTGTGCATATAATATGGCGGGCAGGGAAAGAAAAATACAGAGGGTAAGCAGCGTCAGCGATCGATGGTTCATCATTTGTCTTTTTGTTAAATTACGGTTACGAATTTCTACACTTAACGTTATCCCATGATGTTCTTTATATTAACAAATCGTTAATTTTATGTTGGTTATATTACAGCCGGTTCCTGTTGGCTCAGGCAATGCCAGCTTCCAAGTCCCCAGATAACATCGGTACTGTCGATACCCACAACAGCGCGGTCGGGAAAGCAGGTCGCCAGGATATCCAATGCCTGCTGGTCCCGCCTGTCGCGGTAAGTCGGCACCACCACCGCAGCGTTGGAGATGTAAAAATTAGCATACGATGCCGGCAGGCGCTGTCCTTCGTAAATAACGGGGGCGGGCATCGGCAACTCAACAATGTTCAGTGATTTGCCATTGGCCAGGCGCATTTTCTTTAACGCTTCCAGGTTATCCTGCAACACGGCATAATTTTCATCGGTCTTATCCGTCTCCACAACGGTCACAACCGTATCTTCATTGACAAACCGCGTGATGTCATCAATATGGCCATCCGTATCGTCGCCCACAATGCCGTCACCGAGCCAAAGCACCTGATCCACGCCATAATACTGATAAAGGTAATTTTCAATCTGCTGCTGGTTTAGCTGTGGATTCCGGTTTTTGTTCAGCAGACAGGCAGTTGTAGTAAGCACCGTGCCTGCTCCATTGAAATCAACCGAACCACCTTCCATCACGATCCCGGGATGGTAAACCGGAATGTCCAACGCCTCGCCGACTAATGTAGGTATCCGGTCGTCCTGTTCGAAGGGAGGGTATTTACCGCCCCATGCGTTGTACCCCCAGTCCACAATAACCCGTCGTGGGGCGTCGCTGGCGCCTTTGTTTACCAGAAAAGCCGGGCCGTGGTCACGGCACCATGCGTCATCGGTAGGGTGGTGGTAAAAGCTGATGCTGGTTAAGTCGGCGCCCACTCGGTCGAGCTGCTCGGATGCGAGGCGTTCCATTGCCTTATCGCGTACATTAATGCACACCTGCTCACCAGCTGACACCGCTTTGATGAATTGGCAATAAGGTACATATACATCTTGGAGCTTACCGGGCCAACTGGCTTCCTTATGCGGCCAGCTTAGCCAGGTTGCCCGGTGGGGATACCATTCGGCCGGAAAATGATAGCCTAACGCTTTTGGTGTCGGGTTTGTCATTTATTCAAAGAAATAAAAGGTTTTTGGAAAGATATGGGAACACAGCGAATTATTCGTCAATGAACCGCTTGGTCACTGGCGCATAACTGTCTACCCGCCGGTCACGCAGAAATGGCCAGTGGGTACGGTAATAGTCCGATTGGCCGAGGTCGACCTCCGTGACAACAGTTTCTTCCGCATCGTGCGACGCCTTGTATAGCAGGCTACCGAAGGGGTTGGAAATAAATGATCCTCCCCAAAAAGCCATTTCTGCTTCCTCGCCCACGCGATTTACGGCAACCACTGGAATTCCATTGGCCACGGCATGCGACCGCTGTATGGTCTGCCAGGCGTTGTACTGTTCCGTATTGGTCGGGTCATCCTGTGAGTTGGCCCACCCGATAGCCGTGGGATAGAAGAGGATTTCTGCACCCATCAACGCCGTGATACGGGCAGCTTCGGGATACCATTGATCCCAGCAGATGAGCACGCCAATAGTAGCAAATTTGGTTTTGAACACCCGGTAGCCCAGGTCGCCGGGCGTAAAGTAAAATTTTTCGTAATACCCGGGGTCGTCGGGAATATGCATTTTCCGGTATTTACCCAGGTAGCTGCCATCGGCGTCAATAACAGCAGTGGTATTGTGGTAAATGCCCTGTGTGCGTTTTTCAAACAGGGAAGCAACAATAACAACACCCAGTTCGCCGGCCAGGGCAGCCAGCACATCCGTTGACGGTCCGGGTATAGGTTCGGCAAGTTTAAAATTGTCATAATCCTCCACGTCGCAAAAATACAAGGTGGAAAAGATCTCCTGCAGGCAGATTAGCTGCGCGCCCTTTGATGCGGCGACGCGAATTTGCTCAACTGCCTTGGCCAGGTTAGCCGCTTTGTCGGCTACACAGCTCATTTGTACGGTGCCAATATTAACTTTACGCATATCCTGTTTTTTGAAAGCCCAAAGGTACTACTTATTAGAACACAAAAAAACCTAACAGGTTTTTGAAAACCTGTTAGGTTGCTGATGCGGTTAGCGTTCCGTTATTAGAAACTCAATTGGTAGGCCGCTACCTCATTTTTCAGGAACGTAGGTACAATAACCAGGTTTTTTCCACTGACAAACCCAATGTCGGCCGTATTGGATTTTTCTGCCTGTGTATCCAGGAGTACAGTCGTTTCGCTGCCCCGGATGAAGAATATTTCACCGTGCCAGCGGCTGGCTACAAACGTTGTGTCATTGAGAATGACCAGGCCGTCGCCGCCGGTAACTTCCGCATTGATAATTTCCGGGGTATAGTTGCCGTCAGTGCTGAATTTCTTCAGCCCTTCGCCGTCCAGTGAATACAGTTGGCCGTTATGGCATTCCAGGCCATTTACCCCTTTACTTTCCGAATTAATGGCAGCATACTTGCCGTCAACATTCAGGGAATAGATGATGCCGCCGCGGCTGTCCGAAAAATAAAGCTGCTTGCCATCGGTGGCCATGTCGTTCAGGAAAACGGCATTCTCCACAGGGATGGTCTTTTCAATCGCTGCGGTGGTCACATCAATCACTTTGATGGCATCGATATCGGTCACGTACAGTTTTCCGTTGAGCAGTGCCATTCCCTTGGGGGCATGCAGGTTGCCTTCCACCCATTTAAGGTCGCGGATGGTGCCATCCGTATTAACCACAGAGATGAACCCATCATTGTCTTTTTCGCCCGATGCCGTATTTCCACTGGATACATAGATGACATCCGCACTGGCGTCATACAATGCCGACTCCGACCCGGTGAATATGGTGTCGGTTTTCCAGGAAAGGGTAAGCGCAGGCTCCGTTTTGGCGGAAGCCGTATCGGAAGCGTTTTGGTTCTGGTTGCCCATGCAGCCGCATAGGGCTGCAGCGATTACTGAAGGAAAGAGAAGCTGTTTCATAGTTTGATGATTTATTTAATAATTGATCCTAAAGCTGTTTCCGTAATCGGGCTACAGGTATACCCATGGCCTCCCGGTATTTTGCCACCGTCCGGCGGGCAATCGTATATCCTTTTTCTTTCAGGATTTCCGTGAGTTTTTCATCCGCCAACGGCTTGCGTTTATTTTCCGTGGAAATGCATTCTTCCAATATCTTCTTCACCTCTTTGTTCGAAACCTCTTCGCCGCTGTCTGTCTGTATGGCTTCCGAGAAGAAGGATTTAAGCAGAAATGTGCCGAATTCCGTTTGTACGTATTTTGAATTGGCCACCCGTGATACCGTGGAAATATCCATGTCTATCCGGTCGGCAATATCCTTCAGAATCATGGGCCGTAGCTGGCGCTCATCACCCGTCAGGAAATAGTCGTATTGGTAGTTCATGATGGCGTTCATTGTTTTGAGCAGCGTTTGCTGCCGCTGTTTGATGGCATCGATGAACCATTTCGCCGAATCGAGTTTCTGTTTCACAAACTGGACGGCCTCCTTCATTTTTTTGTCTTTCTGCGCGGCTTTGTCGTAGTGGTCGAACATTTCCTGGTACGACCGGCTGACCCGCAGTTCGGGCGCATTCCGGGCATTCAGCGTCAGGTGAAGCACCCCGTCATTATTAGCAATGTGGAAATCGGGAATGATGTGCAGCTGTTTTCCGGCTACAGCCCCCGAATCGCCCGGTTTCGGATTCAATTTCAGGATTTCATTGATAATATCTTTCAGTTCATCCGAATCAATATTGAGCGATCGCTCCAGCTTGTCATAATGCTTTTTGGTAAATTCATCCAGGTAGTTTTCCACCACGCTAATGGCTTTTTTGATGATCGGATTTTCCTGGTCTTTTTTACGCAGCTGGATGAGCAGGCACTCCTGGAGGTCACGGGCACCGATCCCCGGAGGGTCAAATTCCTGGATAATCTTCAGGATTTCGGCCACGTCTGCTTCTTCCGCCATGATATTCTGCGAAAAAGCCAGGTCGTCTATGAGGGAAGCGATGGGCCTGCGGAGGTAACCATCATCATCCAGGCTACCGATGATTTGCTGCCCGATTAAAAAATCCCTGTCCGATAGCGCGAGCAGATCCAACTGTTGCTGTAAATTCTCAAAGAAGGAGTGCTGGATGGCAATCGGTATTTCCTTGCGGTCGTCTTCATCATCTCCATTGGCTGTCGCGCTGCCACCGTAATCATGGATATCGTCTGCCTGCAGGTAGTCGTCTACGTTGAATTCATCCATCTCCGCCGGCTGATCATCCTCACTGAAACGTTCCTCATCAGGGTCTTTGTCCGGATACTCTTCACTCGGCTCGTTCATATTGGCCAGGCTGATATCTTCCAGTGCCGGGTTTTCCTCCAGCTCCTCCTTGATACGGGTATCCAATGACATGGTAGGCACCTGCAGCAGCTTGATAAACTGAATCTGCTGAGGCGATAATTTTTGTAGGAGTTTCTGTTGTAATGTTTGTTTCAGCATAATATAATTACTTCACAAACATACGTAAAATAAGAGAAAGTTGATTCATCTCCCGTATAAGCAAAAAGCGGGTACCTATGGGGCACCCGCTTTTTGCTTGCGGTGTATTACCGCTACAGTTGCTTTACCAGCTTGTCTGTCAGTACCGACTTGGGTACCGCACCGATCTGCTTGTCTACAATCTGGCCGTCTTTGAAAAATAATAGCGCCGGGATGTTCCGGATGCCGTATTTAACTGAGATGTCCGGGTTGTAATCCACGTTTACCTTGCCTACTACGGCTTTGCCGTCGTATTCTTTGGCCAATTCCTCTACAATAGGACCTACCATACGGCACGGACCGCACCATTCTGCCCAAAAATCCACCAGCACGGGTTTGTCCGATTGCAATACAACTTCATCAAAGTTGCTGTCTGTAATTTCTAATGCCATGATTTTTAGTTTAGTTTGCGGAGAACCGCCATTTGGCAGCTATCCGCTTATGTTACCTTAGTTTTTTACCGTGTTATTCAGCTGCCCTCATTTGCAGGCAGCAATACAAAGATAAGGCATCCGTTTCATTACCAAAGCCATTCCCGCGGATTCTGACATTAATTTAACTTATACTTTACGCCGTTCAATGCCACCAATCCTTCAATGAATTCATTGCTGGGGTTGATTTTGATGCCTTTTGATGGCATTTCCAGTCCAATTTCACCTTCATGATCCAATACCATAAACCGTAGTTGGCAGGTTTTGTTTTCCGATTGTTCGATATTGGTATGCACCAGCTGCTTTACTTGGTCAACAAAACGGTCATTCAGCTCATGTAAGGGTACCTGGATGGTCAGGCATTTGGCCAGCTTCTCGCGCAGGTCCGAAAGCAGCTGGATGTTTTTTACCTCAAATCCCCAGTTGCCCGGCTGGCGGAACCGTTCCTGGATGATGCCCTTCACCTGAATGAAATAACCTTCATGCAGGTACCCCTTCATTTTCACGTAATCTTCGCCAAACAGCGCAATTTCATACGAGTCAGCATAGTCTTCAAATAACATGACCCCAAACGGCTTACCGTTCTTGGTTACCCGGTGACTGGCCGCCGTCACCATCCCGCCGATGGTTAGTTCCCGGTTTTTGATCTTGCTGAATTCGCGGCTTACCTCTTCTTCCACTGTGGTCGATTTCATTTTGTCAATCAAATTGAGCAGCCGTACACCGTGCTGGCAGAAGTGGTTGATTTCAAACCGGTAGGTATCAAGTGGGTGACTGGTAAGGTAAATGCCAATAACGTCTTTTTCGTACTTCAGCTTTTCGATCAATCCCCATTCCGGGCATACAGGCAAGGTAGGCTCGGGGATCTGTACATCATTGCTTCCGCCGAAGAGGCTTACCTGGGCCGAATTTTCATTTTCCTTATATTTCGCGCCGTACTTTATCGCTTTTTCCAGCACCGTGCCACCATCGCCGTCGGCGTAGAAGTATTGTGCGCGGTGCGTACCGGAAAAGCAGTCGAACCCGCCGGCATAGGCCAGGCTTTCAAAAGCCTTTTTGTTGGCGGCCCGCAGATCAATCCGGCGTGCGAGGTCAAAGATCGATTTGTAAGGTTCCTTTTCGCGGTGTTGGACGATTGTTTCAACCGCACCGGCACCCACACCTTTCACAGCGCCCATTCCGAAGCGGATGGCGTTCTGTTCGTTTACCGTAAATTTATAGAACGATTCATTGACATCCGGGCCCAGAACCTGCAGGCCCATACGTTTGCACTCCTCCATGAAAAAGGTCACCTGCTTGATGTCGTTCATGTTATTGGAAAGTACCGCCGCCATATATTCCGCCGGATAATGCGCTTTCAGGTAAGCCGTCTGGTACGCAACCCAAGCATAACAGGTCGAGTGCGATTTGTTGAAGGCATAGCTCGCAAATGCCTCCCAGTCTTTCCAGATTTTTTCGAGCACCTTCGCATTGTGGCCATTTGCCACAGCCTGTTCGATGAATTTCGGCTTCATCTTGTCCAGTACATCGCGCTGCTTCTTGCCCATGGCCTTCCGGAGTACGTCGGCCTCACCTTTGGTAAATCCGGCAAGTTTCTGCGAAAGCAGCATCACCTGTTCCTGGTAAACCGTAATGCCATACGTCTCCTTGAGGTATTCCTCGCAGGCATCAATATCATAGCTGATGGGCTCCTCGCCGCGTTTCCGGCGGATAAAGCTCGGAATGTACTCCATAGGTCCCGGCCGATACAATGCATTCATCGCGATAAGGTCGCCGAATACCGTGGGCTTGAGTTCCTTCATGTATTTCTGCATGCCGGGCGACTCATACTGGAAGATGCCGATCGTTTCGCCACGCTGGAACAGCTCATAGGTTTTGACGTCGTCTATCGGGAATTCATCCGGGTTCAGCTCGATTTTATGGCGGTGTTTTACGATTTTGACCGTATCCTTAATCAGCGTCAGGGTTTTCAGGCCGAGGAAATCCATTTTGAGCAATCCAGCACTTTCCACTACCGCGTTGTCAAACTGGGTCACGTACAGGTCGGAGTCCTTTGCTGTGGCCACAGGTACGAAATTGGTAATGTCATCCGGTGTGATGATTACGCCACAGGCATGGATGCCAGTATTGCGGAGAGATCCCTCAAGTACCTGCGCCTGTTTGATGGTTTCAGCCTCCAGCCCGCTGCCCTGTGCCAGCGACACCAGCTGCTGTACATTCTCCAGTTCTTCGGCACGGAGCGCGCTGCGTAGCGCCTGCGCATTCATGTTGAAGATTTTGTTGAGTTTGAGGTTCGGGATCAGTTTAGCGATCTTGTCAGCCTCAAACAGCGGCAGGTCCAGCACCCGGGCCGTATCCCGGATAGAAGATTTAGCCGCCATGGTGCCGTAAGTGATGATCTGTGCCACCTGGCTGGCCCCGTATTTCTGGATGACATAATCCATTACCCGTCCGCGGCCCTCGTCGTCAAAATCGATATCAATATCCGGCATCGATATCCGGTCGGGATTAAGGAACCGTTCGAACAGCAGGTCGTAGGCAATGGGGTCGATATTCGTGATCCCAAGGCAATAGGCTACGGCAGATCCGGCCGCCGATCCCCGTCCAGGGCCAACGGAAACGCCCATATCCCGGGCCGCTGCGATGAAATCCTGCACAATCAGGAAGTATCCCGGATACCCCGTGCGCTCAATGGTGGCCAGCTCAAAATCCAGCCGGTCCTGTATGTCGGGGGTGAGGTCGGCATAGCGCTTTGCAGCGCCCACATAGGTCAGGTGACGCAGGTAGCGGTTTTCGCCCCGTTTGCCGCCGTCAAGCTCGTCTTCGGCCACCTGGAATTCATCCGGTATCTCAAATTTCGGCAATAACACGTCGCGATACAGCGAATAAGGTGTGATCTTGTCGGTGATTTCCTGGATATTGAGAATAGCCTCGGGCAGATCAGCAAATGCCTTCCGCATTTCCTCGCCCGATTTAAAGTAATATTCGTCGTTGGGCAGTCCGAAGCGGAAACCCCGTCCCCGTCCTTTCGGTGTAGCCAGTTTTTCGCCGTCTTTTACACAGAGCAGAATGTCGTGTGCGTGCGCATCTTCCTTTTTAATGTAATACGTGTTGTTGGTAGCTACGGTTTTTACGCCGTGCTTATCGGCGAGTGCGATAAGCGTCTGGTTCACACGGTCCTCATCTTCCTGTCCGTGCCGCATGAGTTCAATGTAAAAATCAGCACCGAACGTTGTCTTCCACCAAACCAGTGCCTCTTCCGCCTGTGTTTCCCCCATGTTAAGTATTTTGTTGGGGATTTCGCCGTACAGATTTCCCGAAAGGACAATCAGATCTTCCCGGTACTGATTGATGACCTGCCGGTCGATGCGGGGGACGTAGTAAAATCCCGCTGTATAGGCAATGGACGACATCTTGGCCAGGTTGTGGTAGCCGTTTTTGTTCTTGGCAAGAAATACAACCTGGTAACCGTTGTCCTTGCGCGATTTATCCGTGTGGTTATCGCATACATAAAATTCGCATCCGACGATGGGTTTGATGATGGTTTCCGAGGGTTCTTCACCATTTTCCACTGCGGCCTTGTTCTTGGCTTCCGCTGTCTTATTGTGATTGAGCACCTGGCCCACGAATTGGAAGGCACCCATCATATTGCCATGGTCGGTGATCGCCACGGCTGGCATCCGGTGGGCAGCGGCAGCCTTGACCAGGTCGGCTACCGAAATAGTCGACTGCAATACCGAAAACTGCGTGTGGTTATGCAGGTGTACAAAATCCACCCGTGCCATATCCCGTTTGTTGGCCTCGAGGTCCTGCCCCGAGAGTTGGGCGCCCTGTTCGGCTTTCAGCCGCTGGCGGATTTCGTCAGATGCCGCTTTGAGGTTTACGTGCGATAGCCCGACAGGTTGTATCGGGTCTGGGTACCGGTTGCGGAATTCCACAAAATAACCGGCATCTACCTGCAATTCCTCCGGCAGAAAAACGCCGCGTTTGACCAGTTCAAGGAAGCAACGGGTGGTCGCTTCCACATCGGCCGTCGCATTGTGCGCCTCGGCAAACGGTACTTCAAAAAGGTATTGGTGCAGTTCGGTAAGGGTGGGTAGTTTGTATTTGCCGCCCCGACCCCCCGGAATCTTGATCAGCTCGGCCGTGGTTTCGGTACAGGTGTCCAGTACCGGGATTTCCGCGAGCCGGGTAGCAATGCCGGCCCGGTAAAACTCACAGCCCATGATGTTGATGTCAAAGCCGATATTCTGGCCGACGACAAAGCTTGCCTGCGCCAGGGCGGCGTTGAACTTCTCGAGGATTTCGGTCAGGCCGGCACCCTGTTCCACGGCCAGCTCGGTACTGATGCCGTGTATGCGCTCGGCATCAAACGGAATATTAAAACCTTCCGGTTTAATAAGGAAATCCTGGTGTTCCACCAGGTTGCCCATGGCATCGTGCAGCTGCCAGGCGAGCTGCACGCAGCGTGGCCAGTTATCGGTATCGGTAATCGGTGCATCCCAACGCCTGGGGAGCCCCGTTGTTTCGGTATCAAATATTAAATACATGGGTTGCCTGCAAAATCCAACGCGAGAAAGCTTCTACAAACTTACAGATTTTTGGAGGGAAACCCTAACGGCACAGCCGATACTTTGCCAATTGATTGTATAGGTAGCCGTTAGGTTTTCAACAGCGGTTGATCGGGATGTCTGCAAGCAAATAATGCGTTAATGGCAATGTATCATGTGGCAGGGGTGGGCTGTTTTGTTTATCCTGGGCGTGAACTTGTTGTTTTTAGTTGTTAAATCATTGTTTGTTCATATAATTTGTTGTTTTTTGTCTTAATATTTGATTTTTACTGCAAATAATGATGCTATAAATCTATTTTTTGTATAAAAAAATGAATAATTATTAAAATAACTGTATTATAATTTAGTTTTATGTAAAAACATGATAATATTTTATTGATTTTTTCAATTTAATAGCTAATTTCGTATCAAATTTATATTTGTTACTCAAATGGAATCAAAAAAATCTATTATCCCGTTTATTTTTTTAGTGATTATTGTGGTTTTGGCGCTTATTTTTCCGGGAATCCCTGGAAAATCGAACCATCAGTTTGATGCGGCTGATGTAGCCTGGATGCTTACCTCTACTGCGTTGGTGCTGATCATGACGCCCGGGTTAGCCTTCTTTTACGGGGGCATGGTGAAAAAGAAAAACGTGATATCAACGATGCTTCAGAGTTTTATCTGCATGGCAGTGGTAGCCGTAATATGGGTGGTCTTCGGCTTTAGTCTGGTGTTTGGCGACTCCGTTGGCGGCGTCATCGGTAACCCCGCGACTTACTTTATGTTTACAGGGGTGCTGGACGGCCCGAATTGGCCCGGTGCACCAACCATTCCATTTGCGCTCTTTGCGATGTACCAGTTGAAATTTGCCATTATTACACCGGCGCTTATTACCGGTGCGTTTGCCGAACGGATCCGCTTCACCTCCTATATTCTGTTTATCTGTTTATTCTTCGTGTTCATTTATGCGCCACTCGCGCATGCTACGTGGCACCCCGATGGTATTCTGGCGCGGATGGGCGTCCTCGATTTCGCCGGGGGCACGGTGGTGCACATGTCTGCCGGTATCACGGCGCTTGCCTCGGCCCTATACCTAAAACAGGGTAACGGAAATGGCGGGCACGAGCCTGCGCGGGTCACTTACGTGCTGCTGGGCACCGGACTGCTGTGGTTTGGCTGGTTCGGGTTCAATGCGGGTTCCGCGTTCGGTGCCACGGCACTGGCGGCATCTGCACTGGCCACTACAACGGCCGCTTCGGGTGCTGCCGCGCTTGCCTGGATATTCTTTGATGCCGCACGCGGCAAGAAACCGACAGCCATGGGAACCTGCATCGGCATCGTCGTGGGATTGGTGGCCATAACCCCGGCAGCGGGATTCGTTACGGTACCCCACTCGCTGGTCATGGGTGCAGTGGCGGCGGTAATTAGCCGGCTTGTGGTCGAATGGCGTACCCATTCGCGCGTGGATGATACACTTGACGTGTTTCCGAGCCATGGGGTAGGCGGCATGGTCGGCATGCTGTTTACCGGGGTGTTTGCTACCAACGCCATTAATGAGGCGGTAACGACGGACGGATTATTTTTCGGTGAAACCGGACTCTTTGTGGCTCATGTGGTCGGTTTGGTCGGTTCGGTCGCTTTCACGCTTGTCATGGCATTTGTCCTGCTGAAAGTAACAGACCTGATCAGCAAGCTCCGCGTCACACCCGAAGAAGAGGATATGGGGCTCGATATCAGCCAGCACGGCGAAAAATTATAGTCCTGTCCGAAGCTGTAAAACCATTGTTTCCTGCACCGTGCCTTCGCAGAGGCCGGTGCTTTTGCTTTGTAACCGCGCACTCGGCAGGTGCAGAGACGGCCGGTAAGCCGCCCATCGTTTTTTTTGGCTTTTGCTTTTTGTTCTGTAATAACAAAATTGTGTATCTTTGCATACTCAAATCAGAACATGAGTGAAGCTATCAAACACGAGTGCGGTATCGCACTGATTCGCCTGTTAAAACCCCTCTCATATTATCAGGAAAAATACGGCACAACCCTGTACGGCATCAACAAACTGTACTTATTAATGGAAAAACAGCACAACCGCGGCCAGGATGGTGCGGGGATTGCGACCATTAAACTGGATGTAAAGCCCGGTAACCGCTACATCAGCCGGTACCGTTCCATGGCGTCCAATGCGGTGGCCGACATCTTTGAATATGTGCAGAAAAAGTTTGCTGCCGTCCAGCGGACGTATCCCGACCGTTTCGAAGACAGCCAGTGGCTGAAGGATAACGTAAGTTTTACCGGGGAGGTGCTGATGGGGCATTTGCGGTACG
Organism: Parapedobacter lycopersici; assembly: GCF_040395035.1. Lineage (GTDB taxonomy): Bacteria > Bacteroidota > Bacteroidia > Sphingobacteriales > Sphingobacteriaceae > Parapedobacter > Parapedobacter lycopersici_A. Next base: position 30,896 of record NZ_JBEBRB010000026.1, read on the forward strand.
GCACACATGGCCGGAACAGTGTGGAAAGCTGCCACCCGTTTTTGCGCCAGAATAACTGGATGTCGCGCAACCTGGTCATCGCAGGCAACTTCAACATGACCAACGTGGATGAACTGCTCGAACAGCTGTACGAGCTGGGCCAGCACCCGAAGGAAAAAGCCGATACGGTAACCGTACTGGAAAAGATCGGCCATTTCCTGGACGCCGAAAACCAGGAGCTGTTCGATAAATTCAAGCACGAGGGCCACAGCAACGAGACCATCAGTGCGCTTATTGCCGAGCATATTGATGTAGCCCGGATTTTGCGTAAGTCGGCAAAGACATGGGATGGCGGATATACTATTGAGGGTATATTCGGCCATGGTGACGCATTTGTAATGCGCGATCCCGCCGGTATCCGGCCCGCTTATTACTACATCAATGACGAGGTGGTTGTGGTCACGTCCGAGCGGCCCGCAATCCAGACGGCGTTCAATGTAAAGTTTGAGGAAATCAATGAGATCAAGCCGGGCTATGCACTCATCATCAAAAAAGACGGCACCATTACTGAAGAACAGTTCCGGGAGCCGGTCGAGAAAAAGTCGTGCTCATTTGAACGTATTTATTTCTCGCGGGGAAGTGATGCGGCCATTTACCAGGAACGCAAGCATTTAGGCCGGCTGCTGTGTCCGCAGATTCTGGAAGCTATCGATTACGATATTAAGAATACGGTATTTTCCTATATTCCAAACACGGCGGAAGTTGCCTTCTATGGACTGGAAGAGGGCATCAGCGAGTATGTGCGCAAACTACAGAAGGATACGCTGCTTAACCGGACCGATAAGATTGCCGACGAAGAGCTGGATGAGATGCTCAGCATTTCCCCCCGGTTCGAAAAACTGAATATTAAAGACGCCAAGCTGCGGACGTTTATCACGCAGGATGCGGACCGCCGCGATATGGTGCAGCACGTATACGATACCACATACGGCATTGTCAAAGATCACGAGGACACCATTGTGGCTGTGGATGACTCCATTGTGCGGGGCACCACGCTTAAGCAGAGTATCCTGACCATCCTTGACCGGTTAAACCCGAAGAAGATCATCATCGTTTCCTCCGCCCCACAAATCCGTTATCCCGACTGTTACGGCATTGATATGTCGCGCATGGGTGAATTTGTAGCTTTTGAGGCTGCCGTGTCACTGCTTTATAAGAAAGGCATGGGCAACGTGGTTGATGAAGTTTACCGCAAATGTGTCGCGTCGCTTGATCTGCCGAAAAGCGAAGTTGAAAATTATGTAAAGGCCATCTATGCGCCTTTTACGGACGAGGAGATTTCCAGGGAAATCGCCATTCTGATCCGCGGATCCCGTATCAAAGCGGATGTAGAGGTGATTTACCAGAAACTGGAAAACCTCCATATTGCCTGTCCCGATCATAAAGGCGACTGGTATTTTTCAGGTGATTATCCGACGCCGGGAGGGAATAAGGTCGTTAACCGCGCATACATGAACTGGGTAGAGGGGAAAAACGTGCGGGCGTATTTCAGTGCGTAGCTTAGCTTAACCAGCCATTTGCAAATGGCTGGTTACGTCATTAGCTAATGACTTACACCCAATAGCTCCTTTACCCGCCGTTCATCCGCAGCCATCTGTTCGATCATCTCCTGCATGGATTCAAACCATTGGTCGTGCCGGATAAAATGGAGGAATTCCACCCGGAGCTGCTCGCCGTAAATGTCGCCGTCGAAATCAAATAAATGTATTTCAATGCTCCGTCCCACACCGTCAACCGTCGGACGGGTACCGATGTAGCCCATTCCTTTGATCACGCGTTTGGGTTCGTGATGTTCATAGACGCCGGTTGTGATTTCCCGCGGGTCAATTATCGCCGCTTCCACCGCATAGATGCCGTAAGCGGGAATAAGCTTTTGCGGTTCCCGTACCTGCAGGTTGGCTGTCGGGTAGCCGATATTGCGACCCAGCTGATTTCCCCGTACCACTTTACCTGTTAACTGAAAAGGATACCCCAGGTAACTGTTAGCGCTTTTAATATCGCCCTTGATCAGTGCCTCGCGTATTTTCGTAGAAGATACCGCTACATCATTGATGTCCTGTTCGGGGATCTGCTCCACAGCGTAACCGTAAATATCCGCATGGCTCAGCAGGTCCTGAAACGTGCCCGAGCGGTCCTTGCCGAAGCGGTGGTCGTACCCGATCACAATTTTTTTGGTGCCGATTTTGCCTACCAGCACCTCACGGATGTACTCTTCCGGCGACTGATTGGAAAAATCACGGGTAAACGGTGTGATAATAAGGTGATCAATACCCGCTTTCGCCAGCAGTTCCACCTTTTCTTCAATATCGCTGATCAGCTTAAGGCTATCATCCTCCGGATGAAGAATCATCCGCGGATGCGGGAAAAAGGTGAGGAGCACGGTTTCGCCATTGATGTGGCTGGCGCATTCCTTCAGCGTGCTCAGTATTTTCTGATGCCCCACGTGCACCCCGTCGAATGTACCGATCGTTACCACCGCGTTGTCCAGCGGGATGAAATCTTCGAGGTCTCTGTAAATCTTCATCAGGAAAGGGTTTATACAAAAATAACAGTTTTTTTATTGTCCCGCTGCCCGGATGTGTGCAATCAGGTCGTCCAGCTGCCAGGCGTCTGCCACATCGAAGCTGCCGCTTTTGGTCCGCCGCAGCTGACTGAGGTGCGCACCGTTGTCCATGGCTTTGCCAAAATCGTGTGCCAGCGACCGGATATAAGTGCCTTTGCTGCACACCACGCGGAAATCAACGTGCGGCATATCGATGCCCGTGATCTCAAACGCGCGGATGAGCACCGGGCGGGGTTTTACCAATACCTGTTCCCCGCGCCTGGCTTTCGCATATACCCGTTCACCATCTATTTTAATGGCCGAATGGGCCGGGGGTATCTGCTCAATTTCACCGACAAAGGTTGACGCCGTATGCCGGATCCGGTCCTTGGTGATGCTCGCCAGGTCGAACCGCTGGTCTATCTCCTGTTCCAGGTCGTACGACGGTGTCGTGGCACCCAGCGTAATGGTGCCGGTGTATTCCTTTTCCTGCGACTGGAACTCGGCGATGCGCTTCGTGAATTTGCCGGTGCACAGCACCAGCAGGCCCGTGGCCAGCGGGTCCAGCGTACCCGCATGCCCTACCTTAACTTTCAGGGGCTTAATGGCGTTAACCACCTTGCGCACTACGTCAAAGCTCGTCCATCTTAACGGTTTATCAACGAGAAGTACCTCTCCCGAGGCAAAATCGAATGGCCTGTTGGCTTGTTCCATTATAGAATCTGCAGGCTATGGCCGCTCAGCAGCAGGGCAATGATCACCCCGCCGACAATGATCCGGTACCAGCCAAATGCTTTGAATCCATATTTGGTGACCACGCCGATGAAGGATTTGATTGCGATGATAGCGACGACAAACCCGATAAAATTGCCGATCACCAGCTGATTGATCTCCGCGCCGCTCAATTGATGGCCGCCGTCAAAATGGTCCTTGAGCTTCAGCAGCGTTGCGCCGAACATCATGGGCAGGGCCAGGAAAAAAGAAAACTCTGCAGCAGCCTTGCGGGTCAGCTGCTGGGCCATTCCGCCGACAATGGTGCTGGCCGACCGCGATGTGCCGGGAATGAGCGCCAGACATTGGTATAGCCCTATTTTAAATGCCTGTCCGTAGGTAATATCATCTGAGTCGCCAACAGTCGGGCGGTTAAACCAGCGGTCGACAAACAGGAGGACAACACCACCCAGTACCAGCATCACACCCACCGTGAGCGGGCTTTCCAGCAGCCCGTCTATAAAATCGCTGAGCAGGAACCCCAGTACCGAAGCCGGAATTGCGGCGACAACGAGTTTATAGTAAAAGGAAAGCGAGCGGAAAAAGCGCTTGTAATATAAAACCAGTACCGAAAGAATGGTTCCCAGCTGGATAGCAATGGTAAACAATTTAACAAAGGGGGTAGGGGCTACACCCATCAGCGCCGAGGCGATGATCATATGTCCCGTTGACGATACCGGCAAAAACTCCGTGAGGCCCTCAATGATGGCCAGCACAATCACTTCAAACAGCGACATTAATTATCCCCGGATTTTTTTGGTTTGGCCAATATGGCTACCACGCCCAATGCAAAACCTGCAACCACGACGAGCGGTGCCAATGTGATTTTTGTAAAGCTGTAAATATCCGATGTGCCTGTCATCAGCATAAAGCCAACAGCCACTACGGCGATGCTCAAAAGGAACAGCTGGTAATTTCGCTTGGCGAATACAAGCCCTTTTGGGGAACTTGCTGTTTTTTGTTGTTTTGACATAGTAAACGATCAGTTTTACCGGTACAATTCATTGGATTTCAGCCGCAGGTATTTGCCGACGGCAAAATAGGTGCTCAACCCCGAAATAAGGATGCCCAAAGCGGCTACAATGATGAAGATAATGATGAATTCAAACCAATTGCGCAGGAACACCAGTTCGGGAATTTCCCGCTGGCCCAGGTGCAGGGTAAGCAACAGCAACAGGATGGCGATCAGCGCGCCCAGCAGCCCGTGCAGGATGCCGTAGCCCAGGAACGGCCGCCGGATAAACCCTTTCGTGGCCCCCACCATCTGCATGCTCTTGATCAGGAACCGCTGCGAATAAATGGCCAGCCGGATTGTATTGTTGATCAAGGCCACCGCGATAACCAGCAGCAACGCGGTAAATGCCAGGATTACAATGCCGATCGTACGGATATTTTTGTTAACCATATCGATGAGAGATTCCTGGTAAACCACCTCTTTAATCAGCTGGTTGGCCGAAATCTTTTTGATAAACGGCTGGATGCTGTCGGTGTTCGCATATTGCGCTTTCAGGTAAACATCAATTGATGAGAGCAGCGGATTATGGCCCAGAAACTCGACAAAATCCTCCCCCAGCTCTTCCGATAGGTTTTTTGCGGCAAGCTCCTTGCTGATATACTCCGAACGCAGGACATAAGGGTCTGCCTCCAGCTGCTTCTGATATGCCAGTACATCCCCTTCGCTGACACCGTCATTCATGATGACATTAAGTACGATGTTTTCCTTTACGTAATCGGAGAGGTTCTTGGCATGGACCAGGATCAAACCCAATAATCCCGTCATCAGCAGTACCAATGCGATGCTGATTACCGTCGATATGTATACAGACTTGGTCTTTTTGGAGGATGTGCTTACTTCGTACGATTCCATGCGCCATCAGTTATTATGATGCGAAAGTAATGATTTGGATTGATAAATATCCAATTCAGCCGGCAACAAAATGAAATATGCCCCGCCACCCAGCGCTACCGGGGGCATAAATTCCTTTCGTAACAAGCGCCTCGCAGCGTTGTATTTATTGCCACCCGCCGCCCAGCGTTTTGTAGAGCGAGAGTTTTGTAATCGCTTTTTCGTGCCGGGTTTTCACCTGGTTAATCTCGGCATCCAGCACCGTACGCTGTGCCGTGATGATATCGAGGTAAGAGGCGCGCCCGGCCTTAAACAGCTCATTAGCGGCATCCACAGCTTTCCGCAGGGCCGTTACCTCCGCTGTATTGTGGATTTGCCGCTGATCCAGGTATTGCTGTGCCTTTAAATGAGTCTGCACTTCTTTCCAGGCATTCAGTACCGTCTTTTCATAGTCGTGAAACGCGATCCCGTAAGTCGCCTTAGCCGTTTCATAGGCCGAACGGATCGTTCGCTGGTTAAATACCGGAGCGGTAATCCCGCCCAATAACCCATACGTAACGGAAGTAGGAACCATCCACAGCTTGGTTGGGTCGAATGCCTGGAGGCCGATGTATGGCGAAAGCGCCAAACTGGGCAAAAAAGCAGCTTTAGCCGCATCAATTTCCGCACCCGAAGCGAGCAGCTCCAGTTTGGCCATCCGTACGTCCGGACGCAGCTCCAGCAACTGCGGTGGTACACCCGCTAAGACCGAATCCGTAAACGGTGAGGTCATCCAGGCGGCGGTATCCCGGTAAATAACGCCCTCGAAACGACCCAACAGGTAGTTCAGCTGATTTTCCGTCGCCGTAATCTGCTGCAATACCTCCTGTTCAATGCCTTTGGAGTGATGCAGCATCGCGTTAAACTGCTGGACACCCAGTTCATCCGCACGCCCCGCCTCTTTCTGGGTTTCGACAA
>NZ_JBEBRB010000027.1:0-34216 GCF_040395035.1 Parapedobacter lycopersici
AAATAGGAAACGCTACCTCCACCCGCCGATCGATATTTCGGGTCATCAGGTCGGCCGAAGAAAGGTATACTTCTTCGGCTCCACCATTACCAAAAACCCACACCCGTGCATGTTCGAGGTACCGATCCACAATACTTCTGACGGTAATTCGTTCACTAAACCCCTTAATCCCCGGCACCAGGCAGCACATGCCACGGATAATCAGCTGGATCGTCACCCCAACGTTATTTGCCTCATATAACTTTTCAATGATCCGGTCGTCCGATAGGCTGTTCATCTTCAGAATCATATAGCCCTTGCCGCCGGCCTTCGCAATTTCCACCTCCCGGTCGACAAGCTGATAAAATTTATTGCGGGTTTCCAGTGGGGATGTAATAATTGCCTTGTATGCACGATGGAACACCTTATTCTCCAACCCCTTGAATAGTCGTTTGAGGTCCTTGGTAATCATTGGATTCACCGTAAAAAGGCTGTGATCGCAATATAGCTTAGCGGTCTTCTCGTTAAAGTTACCGGTAGCCAGGTTCGCATAATAGACCATGCCCTGTTTTTCCCGGCGTGCAACCAGGCAGATTTTAGCGTGCACCTTATATTCCACAATCCCGATATTCACATTCACACCGCCTGCCTCCAGCCTGTTCCGCCAGTAAATATTGGCTTCTTCATCAAAACGCGCCTTCAGTTCAAGGAGGCAGTTCACCCGTTTTCCATTCTGTGCAGCATTAATCAATGCATTGATCACACTGGAATTTTCAGCTAACCGGTAGAGTGAAATACTGATTTCCTTGACCTTCGGATCAATTGCAGCTTCCCGCAGGAAATGAACGATATAGTCAAATGACTGATAAGGCAGGTTAACCAGGTAGTCGCGCTGTGCCATCTGGCCAAAGATGCTCCGGCTGAGGTCGAGGTTGTGGACCCGCAATGGCGGTTGTACGGCATATTCCAGCGCGTCACTTCCCACGTTAGGGAAATCAATAAAATCCTTAAAATTATGGTACCGCCCCCCGGGGATCATCGCCCCCGGATCGAGCCGCATCTGTGCTACTAAGTAATTCAAGGCATCCAGCGGAATATCACTGTCATAGAGCAACCGCATGGGACGCCCCTTGTCGCGGCGCTGGAGGCTTTGCATCAGCGCATCAACAAACCGGTCACTCATATTCACATCAATATCCAACTCCGCATCACGCGTCAACTGGATACTATAAGCCTCTACGGTGTCATACTCAAAAATAAAAAACAGGTCGTCCAGGCAATACCGGATAATATCATCAAGCAAAATGATAAATTTCAACCCTTTGTTTTCCGGCAATATCAGGAATCTTGAGATGATGGCCGTAGGGATTTCCAGCAGGGCATACTTGATTTTCTTGCGGAACGTAAGTTTTACAATAAAATAAATATGCCGGTCCTTCAGTTCGGGAAATGCGGCATGATCCTCGCGCTCCAGCATAATAGGAACCAGTGTAGGCAGCACCTGTCGCCTGAAATATTCACGCACATAAGTCCCGCGCGCCACATTGAGCTGCTGTTCATTAATGATGAATATCTTCTGCGCCTCCAGTTCCTTGATAATTTCATACTCATACAGGTAATCAAACCGACGCTCCAACCTGACTACCAGATTTTTAATCTCATTGAGAATTTTCCGGGGGTTAAATCCAAGCAGTGTTTTGGTTTTGCTATTGATATCCACCAACCGATTAAGCGTAGCTACCCGCACCCGGTAAAATTCGTCCAGATTGGAGGAAAATATAGCCAGGAAACGAAGCCGTTCAATAAGGGGAACCGTTTTATCCGCGGCTTCCTGAAGCACGCGTTCATTGAAATACAGCCAGCTGATCTCCCGGTTAATAAATGGATATTTTCGCTTCACAATGGTCAACATATGGCCGCTTACAGTAAACAGGCCAATATTAACAATACAAGATTTTTTTAATGTTAACTCGTTGTTAATTCATGATAACCAACATCCTGTATGTTATCAGCCGTAAGCGGGTGTTAATTTCTTATTAAAGCGGTCTTTAGCCATTCCAGGCCGACTGTTCCAGGATTTCCATTTGCCAAAGGATCTCTTCTTCTTTCACCGGAAAAGGCTCATCCCGGCGGATTTGGGCATAAACCGCGTTGAAAAGGTCATTATAATCGCCCTTAAGCGCTTCCCGATAGCGCAATTCACGGTCGCCATTTGGTTTAATTAGTGTAATCAACCCTTCCTTTCCGGCAGGCTCAATACCATACTCAGGGTCTTTGGGCGAAATACCGGCCTGTAACTGGTCTTCCTGCACATCGGCGCGTACTTTTTGGAAAGATCCCTTCATACCGTGCAAAACATAAGCAGGTAAGGGGTTTGCCACCAGCAGACTTGCATGTATAAACACGGTAAGCCCGTTTTGATAATTCAGTATCAAGGTAGCAAAATCAGCCACTTCGGAACCTGGGCGATGTGTGCTGGTGATCTTCAGGCTTTTCTCTGGTTTGCCAAACAGGCTAATGACCTGATCCAGCAAATGCGGTCCGAGGTCGTACAATACCCCGCTTCCGGGAATATCAGTTTCTTTAAATGTCTTCGCGCTTTTTTCCATGCGGTAGCGGTCGAACCGGACATGAAGTTCGATCAGTTCCCCCAAGGTATCGCGCTCCACCACACGCTTAAGCAGTTTAAAGTCGCTGTCCCACCTGCGGTTCTGGAATACCATTATGTGCCTGTCCATCTTTCGGGCCAGTGCAAACAATTCCTTTGCTTCCGCGCTGTTGGTGGCAAAAGGTTTTTCAACCAATATATGTTTCCCAGCATTCAATGCCTGTGTAGCATGCGCTACATGCAGGTTATTCGGCGTATTGACGATGACCAGTTCAATCGCTTCGTCACGCAGTAGCTCCTCTACCGAATCATAGCTGATAATACCCGGATAACGATGCTGCGCGTGTTTCTCATGGCGTTCTACCACGGCTCGCAAATCGAAGCGCGTCTTCTGGTGGATAAAAGGCGCATGGAATACCCTTCCGGACATTCCATACGACAGGATACCTGTAACGATGCTTTTCTTTTTGGCCATGGGATTCCTGTTTATCAGTGATGCGCCCCGTGATCGGCTTTACCTCCCGCCAGGGCATATAATTCCTGGACAGCCGGAAGCTTCGCTGCTGCAAAGTTGCGCAGCTGCTTGTTGGTATTCCGGCTGGCCCGGTTAAACTGTTCCAATATCATCGCCTGCTGATGTTGTACATGGGCAATATAATCCTGTTCCGTAACTGTACCGACTGTAGACAGGCTGTCTGCCGTTGAATCTGCGGGAACACTTTCCACTAACGCTCCCGGATCCGGCAAAATAACATACTCCACCGTGGCAATCTCCACAAGCTCAGGTAAAATGGACTGATAGGTTTCGACTACCTGGCTTGCCAGTTTCTTTACTTCCGGCGAAGTAGCCGATGCTCCGATCCGGTTGGCGAGGTCCACTTCATATGCTGCTGCCTCATGCACAGACTTAAAAAAGCTAAAGCCCTCGGTATCCACACCTGTTTTATTATTAAACAATGTAGCCCGGCCCATCGGCTCTCCTGAATGCCGTACACAAGAACCTAACGTAAATACTGCACATGCAGCAATGAGGGAAATCTTATCCAATTTCATAGTACTATTTTTATTTTTTGACAGGCAAACTTAGCTAAAATGCGCTTCTTATCAAACAAGTTCCTTGATCGATCAACCAAGGGTTATGCCAGGTTCCGTCCGGCGTTGACCACACCATATATGGTACGCGTTACCAATTTAGCATACACTTCGTTGTCTGGCTCTTCCTGCAACTGCCTGATGGCGTAATGCTGGATAATAAGCAGCGGCAGTACGATTTTCTCGCGCATGGCAATGGACTCACGTTCTACCGGATAGTTTTCCATCAACGTGGTGCTTTGGCTGAGCTTCAGCACATAAGCCTTCGTCCGGTCAAACTCGTCACACATTTTCTGCCAGAAAGCCCCAAATTCCTTATCTTTCTGAATATAAGATGTCAAATCAAAATTGGATTTGGACATCGACATCATGCAATTGTCAATCATTGTTTTAAACATCCCCGAAGTTTCATACAGCTCCACCACCTCATTCCAACGGCCATCTTTATCCGCCTGCTGCAGGGCCATGCCCACCCCATAAAAACCAGGAATGTTTTGCTTCAGCTGGCTCCATGAGGTAACAAAACTGATGGCACGGAGATCCTCCAAACGCAGTTCGCGATCGGCATTCCGCTTCACAGGGCGGCTGCTGATGTTGATCTGCGAGAGAAACTTGAGCGGGCTGAACCGTTCGAGGTATTTGAGAAAGAGCGGATCATGCCGCAACTCCAGGAATTTTTCATGACTGATGTTAGCCATGTAGTCGATCAGCTTCTTTTTCTCTACGCTTAGCGTATCGCCGTCTTTCTGGCCAATGTGCGAATTAAGTCCGGCATAAAGCAGCTGCTCAATATTGTAATGGGCCGTGTCCAACGAACCGTACTGGCTACTGATGGTCTGTCCCTGGATGGTCAGCTGGATGTGGTCATTGACCACTTCTTTTCCCATGGCTGCATAGAACCGCTGGGTTTTTCCTCCGCCGCGGGCTGGGGGTCCTCCCCTTCCATCAAAAAATACCAGGTCCACATCATATTGACGCGCGATGGCGGTAAGTTCTATTTTGGCTTTATAGATAGACCAATTGGCCATGAGGTAACCGCCGTCCTTGGTACTGTCGGAGAAACCCAGCATAATCGTTTGCCGGTTACCCCGGCGCTTCAGGTGTGCCGCGTACTGTTTATGGGTATACAGTGATTTCATCACATCTGCTGCCCGCTCGAGGTCGTCCACAGTCTCGAAAAGTGGCACAAAGTCCATGTGCAGCGAGTCCCGTTTCCAATCGCTCCAAAGGAACAGCTCCATCAGCTCAAGGATATCGGATGCCTGCTGGCAATTGCTGATGATAAACCGCTGCGCTGCACGCTCCCCACCCGATAGCTGGATTTCCTTAATCAGACGGATCACGTCAAGTGTATCGGCCACCAGCGGCGAAGCCGTCGCATCGTGCCGCATATCCAGTTCCTGGAACTTCAAAGCCGCTTGTTTGCTTGCCTCATCCTGCTGTTCGAAATCGGCACTTATGCCGGTCAGGTCCGGGTATTTTTCGCGCAGGTACCGGTGCGTCTGCCGTAGGATGCTGCTGTCCTGCCGAAGGTCCAGTGTGGCAAAAAAGCAACCGAATGTCTTTACTTTCCGCGCCATATCGTCAACCAGTTCCACAAACAGTCCATCGTGGTATTCCACAAGCACCCGTTTTATTTCACGCAGGTTTTGAAGAATATGACTTTTTTCATTCATCGGGGTCTGGGGCGGATTAAAGCTGTTTTCATACAACAGGTCGTACAGCTTATCCATGTATTTTTCCACACCCCGGAAGGTCAGGCGTCTTTTCAGTACCCGGAAATCGCGGTAGTAACAGCGGAAGAGGACCGTACGAAGCAGCATCGCGACCTGCCGGGTACTTTCCACGGTAACGTTAGGATTACCATCGCGATCACCGCCCGGCCAGAAACCAAGTTCCACCACCGGATTGATATCTTCAGCGGATATATCAAACTCATCGTCGATTTTCGACTGGATGGCCGATGCCACCGGGTAAAACACGTTCTCGAGAAACCAAGCCAAGCTGATCGCTTCATCCACCGGTGTTGGTTTACGCTTATTCATAAACGGTGTTTTTCCCAGTTGCTGCAGCAGCAGGTGGGCATTATGAATGTCGTTCTGTTTGAGGGCTTCTGTTAAGTCCGTAATGATGGACAGTACGGGCCCCGGATAGAACTGTGTCGGATGCGCCGTCAGGACTAACCGAAGCGAAAAGTTCTGGAGTTTATCGATAAGCTTTTTCCGGAGTGCCTTATTGTTTTCCGTCAATTTAAATACGGAGTCCAGCATGCCCGCCTCGTCCGAACGGCCGGTTTTTTTAAACGCCGAATCTTCCACCGCATCAAAAAGCACGACCTGGCGTTCAATATACTGGATAATCCGGAACAACAGGTCTATCCGGTCGGATTCGCCGATATACTGTTTATATTCGTTAAAGAAGCTCTCGATAATGGTTTCCGGATCCAGCTTGTTTGCCACCCCCCGTTCACAATGCGTAGTGAAGAATGGCAGGAGCGTTCCCGTATGCTTCACCTGATAAAACGGCAATGTCATAAATAGACTATTGAACAGCTCAAACCGGGTGAGTACTTCGTTTTCAAAGACTGCTTGCTTTTTACTTAACTTCATGCCATATAAAATGAGGAACTAAATATAACGAATGTTGATATCTTCGGGTTAGCATCATTGGACAATTCCGCTAACCAAACCGCCAAATATAAAAATAGTTTGTTAAAAAATGGACAAAACGTTACTACAATAGCAATAATTACAGGAATGTGTTGAAAAAAATCCAATATAGTGATGCTGTTTTCCGACGAAAAAAGTCCCTGTTATCTGCTGTGAAAAAACAAACGCGGAAACAGATGGTCGCTGCCCGCCTAAAAAATAAGACAGCGCCCGAAAGCGCTTGTCTTAAACGTGTTAAAGGTTATACTATGCAATTTGACCGGGTGCACCAAATCGACCGCCCGACGTGCCGGAGCGGGAGTCAGCGCTACCTGTCCTTCGAAAACGCAGTGGTTGGACGCGCTTAAAATGCAACCCCGATGGCCAGCCCCATACGGGCACCCGCCCAGGGTCCCCTCAGCAACAACCGGCCGCCGTTTGCGTCGACGGAAGCAGTGGTTTCAACCATCGGGATCTCCAGTTCGTTCAATGCCTCGCGTAACCCCTCCTGCTCCTGCGGACTCAGCGTAGCAGTTCCCTTCAAGTCGCCTTTTGCACCTCCGTACGCCGCACCCAATATCCACCAGTCGAGGTAAACTCGTTGCGCAATACGCCACTGCGCACCAAAAAGTATCCCCCCCGTAAAACTGTTGACCCGTCCCGTGAGCGGGATATTTCGGGTTTCAGATATCGTGCCGGATTCACCCGTTAGACTCACCTCATATTCAAATTCTGCGAAATCCAGGCCATAAGTACTGTAACGGAAATACGGGGCAAGATAGAATCCCCGCGGCCCATCGTGCCTGCCGAAATATAAACGCGGTTCCAGTGTAATGGCCGTGCCGCCAACCCGTACGTGCTTCAGGTCATCAAAAGTTTCCGCATCATCAATAATGGATTCAAAGCTGCCGAGCATTGGAAAACTACCCCGGGGAACCGTAGCCAGGCCCAGCCCAACGGATATTTTCCGCGCGACCAGCCGCTCATATTGAAATGAAAAACTACGCAGGGGGAGTGCCAGCAGATTGATTTTGGCAACGTTCATATCATAATCGCCTGCAACCTGTCCGGACTGCAGTGCGGGATCCGGAACGGCGCGCAGCTGGTATTCCTGTGCGTAGCCATACGAAATAAGGCTGGTTAATAACAGAAAAAGAAAAGTCTTTAAGCAGTTCATTACATCCATAGTAGGTGATTCATTGTATCCACAACGCGTCTTGATCAAAAAAGAAACAGTATTTATTGATTGTTGTTTTAGTCACCGCATTAGGCTGATAAAAAAACGGACAGCACAAAATCCGGCTATCCGTTCTATCTTTCGATTTAGGCATGATCTTTTTGCACCGTCACAGCAGCTATTCCACTGGGCAGTCCGAGTCGGTTAGTTAACTGCCAAACGGCTCTGCATATCGGGAATAACGCTTTCGTACGTCCTCAACACGCGGTCCCACCGACGAAAAGATTCATCCGAATTAACACTGGTTCCCGGAGGCGCGATTTCAGAAACCAGTTTCGCCTTGTATTCCAACGGATTGGAACTGGTTGTCCTGATAATCAGTCGGGTACGAACGACACCAGAGTTAAACGCCTTGGCAGACCATGCCGTCGCCATATACCCTGTTGCCTTATCCATTATGGCGATGACATCAAATGAGCCCGTGACGATGCGGTTCAATAACAGCCAGGATTCATCGGTGTTTCTCGATGGCTTAATGTCGATATCCTGGTTCGCCAGGTTGGTGACAAAGGAATTTTCATATGCCTCGTCTTTCGTAAGCTGAATGAAATCCGTTTTCGGAATCACGTTAATGCCGTTGTTGTCGTAGTTACGGATCTCGGTAACGAACCCCACCTTCTCGACACGTACGTTTACAGCAGCCCGTTTATCAATCTTAATTTTGGCGGGCGAGGTCACCTGATTGCCGTCGATGAATAAATTCGCACCGCTTTCCGTGCTGATGGTAATGGTTCGCTTTTTCGGCTTCTGAGCCTGAGCAGGAGCGGCAAATAGCGCAAAGGACATAACGAATGCCGCCATCATGATTGGTAGATGTTTAATTTTCATAGTAACCGTTTGTTTTTTAAATGATAAAATGAGTTAACGATCCATCGCGATTTCACGTCTTACTGTTGATTGATCACACAAAACTACGGATACCGAAAAACAACATATATACCCAAAAGTAAGTATTTTCCATACTGTCGAAGCCCAACAGACAGGCCCTTCATAAACGGCGTTGAGCGCTACTATCACAATCTTTTTACATATCTTTGTACATACCGCCGATCTGCCGATAGGGGTACCGTTTCAGCATGCTTTCAGGCACAGAAAAATGAAAAAGGCACAGGATATCCAGAATTTCTTTTATAGCCAGTACTTTGCCGACGGGATGCGCATCACCTTCGGCACGGTAACGCCTGCGCTTATTTTCTCGCTATTGGGCGACCTGCAGATCGGGATCACCATTTCACTCGGTGCCCTCGCCGTTGGACTTGTCGACACGCCGGGACCGCCAAGTCATCGCCGCAACGGCATGTTTGCGTGTACAGCCGTTGTGTTTGCCGCTGCACTCATCACGCTGCTGGTAAACAGTCAGCCCTTTTTGCTTGGCTTGACGATCGTTGGCTTGGGCTTCCTTTTTTCCATGTTCGCTGTATATGGTGCGCGGGCCTCTTCTGTGGGTACGATGGGCATCATGATCATTATCCTCAATACCGGAGCCGGTGATGTGGCATCCGACGCCATATCCCATCTGGCCTACCTGCTGATCGGCTGCGTTTGGTACATGCTGCTCAGCCTCTCGCTCCACCAGGTGCGTCCCTATCGTCAGGCCCAGCAAGAGCTGGCCGAATCCATCCACAATGTGGCAGACTACATCCGGATCAAGGCCCGGTTCTATGATCCCTCGACAGACACTGATAAAAACTACCGCACCCTCATCGAACAGCAGATCGTTGTGAGCGAACATCAGGACAACGTACGCGACCAGCTTTTCCGGAGCAAGCGGATTATACGTGACACCACTAAAATTGGCCGGCTGCTGATCCTGATTTTTACGGATATCATCGACCTGTTTGAGCAGAGTATGGCAACCCACTACGACTACGATTCCATACGGGATCAGTTTGGCAAAACCGGCATGCTCCAGCATTTCAAACGGACGATCCTGCGGATCAGCAACGAGCTCGACCGATTGGCATACCAGATCAATGCCAACAAACGACCCAAACCACTGTATGATTTCAAACAGGAACTGGAACAGTTGCACATGGCGATTGATCATACCGAGCAGACCTACGGCGTAAATACGCTGCCGCTAAAAAAGATCCTGATTAATGTACGCAACCTGATCCAGCGGATAACCAATATTTATGGTTACTTCGATGCGAAGCAAACCAATACGTTTCGACGGGAAGAAGCTGATTTAAAGCGATTTGTTGAACACAAGGAAATTGATCTCAAACAATTCCGGGAAAACCTCACATTGAAATCGACGCAGTTCCGCCATGCGGTCCGCATGGCCACTGTACTGGGCATGGGTTACCTGATCTCCTTTATGCTTGATATTGGCACACACAGCTACTGGATTCTACTCACCATCATGGTGATCCTAAAACCAGGTTTCAGTCTCACCAAACAACGGAACTTCCAGCGGTTGGTTGGTACAGTCATCGGCGGTATCGCTGGGGCATTGATCCTTCTGCTGGTCAAAGATGAAACGTCCCTTTTCATCCTGCTGCTGTTCCTGATGGTGGCCACTTATAGCCTGATCCGGATCAACTACATCGTGAGCGTCATGTTCATGACACCTTATATTCTCATCCTATTCAGTTTTCTCGATATGAATACGCTGTCGGTACTCCGTGAGCGGATAATCGATACCTTCATCGGATCGGGACTGGCTTTTGTTTCCAGCTACATCATCCTGCCCAGCTGGGAGAGCGCACAGGTCCAGGGTGCGATGCGAAAACTGCTGATCGCTAATTATCAGTATATCGCCCAGGCATTGAAAATCATTGCAGGCCAAACGCTCAGTGTTACGGATTATAAATTGGCCCGTAAAGAGGTGTACATCACCACAGCCAACATGGGGTCGGCGTTCCAGCGAATGATCACTGAGCCCAAATACAAGCAGCAGAATACAAAGGAGATGAACAAGTTTGTTGTATTTAACCACATTCTTTCCTCTTACTCGGTCACCCTGCTCAACAATGTGCAGGAGGCCGATAATTCCGCGTTGACCGGAGAGCATATTAAGACGATCCGCAAAACGTTGTATACCCTGGCCCAGTCAATCCACCTATTCGAACCGGATGATGCCGCTGATGATTTCCATGAAACTGAAGTGGAAACACCTGCTGATATCGATGCAAACAATATCGATTCGGAAGAACTTAGGCTAATTACCGAACAGCTCCAGTTCCTAAACCGCATCGCAGTTGATCTGCATAAAACCTGTGACCGGTTGGCGGAACAGCAAAAAAGCCGATACCCCGCCTGATGCAACATTCCGCCTGTGATTTTTGTTTTCGCGCGATTGTCGCGTATCTTTGCCCTGCATGGAAATAGCTACCGATCGTTTTGACGTACTCATTGTTGGTGGCGGGCCTATTGGACTGGCCTGTGGTATCGAGGCACAGGCGGCTGGCCTTTCGTACATCATCATTGAAAAGGGGTGTCTGGTGAACTCGCTCTTTAATTACCCACAGACCATGACATTCTTCTCCACTTCGGAACGGCTGGAAATCGGGGATGTACCTTTTGCTTCCATTAATTCAAAGCCCCGGCGCGCCGAAGCACTGGAATACTACCGCCGGGTACAGCAGAAATTCAGTTTGAATATCCGGCTCTTTGAAGAGGTGGGAACAGTGGAAAAGCAGGACTCCGGATTTAAGGTAACCACATCCAAGGCGGTTTACCGGGCCGGACACGTGATTGTGGCTACTGGATTTTATGACATTCCGTGCATGCTGGATATTCCGGGCGAATCTTTGCCGAAAGTTGCCCATTATTATCATGACCCTCACTATTATGCCGGCCAGCGGGTCGTGGTGGTCGGTGCCAGTAATTCATCGGTGGATGCCGCCCTGGAAACCTATCGCAAGGGTGCGGAAGTGACGCTGGTAGTGCGGGATAGTGGTATTGGAAAACGAGTCAAATACTGGGTTAGGCCAGACATCGAAAACCGGATTGCCAATGGCGAGATAACAGCATTGTTTAATAGCCGGCTTACCGAAATCCGGGCCACCTCGGTGGACGTACTTACGCCTACCGGGCCAATCACCTTGGGTAACGACTTTGTGCTGGCGCTAACGGGCTACCAACCCAATTTCAGCTTTTTGGAACGTATTGGCATCGATCTTGCAAAAGATGCTTCAAGAGTACCCTACCACAATCCCGAAACGATGGAAACAAATGTCTCTGGCCTCTACCTTGCGGGGGTCGTCTGCGGCGGCATGAATACCCACCTGTGGTTTATTGAGAACTCCCGCATCCATGCCAGCCAGATCGTCCGGCACATCATCAGCGGCAGCTAACAGCCGTTACGCACGAAGTCCCTTAAGCAGTATGATGGCCATCTTTTTCTGCAGAGCCAGAATACGGTCGAATTCCTCCTTCGTCGGAAACAGCAATCCCTTAATGTCACTCAGTACGCTGAACCGCATACCAACCAGCGCATACAGGATAATCTCAGCTGTTTCAGCCACATCATCCACCTGTAGCTGTCCATTCGCATTGCCTTTACGCAATATTGCACTGATGAGCTCTATTTCTTCATCCTTGGCTTCACCCATTACACAGGCCATCTCATCCGGCATCTGCTGAACCGCCGACATGGAATATTCCAGCAGGGTATAGTATTTGGTGATAAACGCAATCCGCTTATCCAGCATGTACATCATCGCTTCCTCACAGTCGTTGATGGCATTTAAGCCCTCTTCAATTTCCTGGAATGTCTTTCGCATGACGTGTTCCAGTACCGCGGCGTACAGGCTGTTCTTATCCGGAAAGTAGTAATACAACAATGCCTTGGAAAACGAAAGGTCTTTCGCAATCTCCGCCATCGTCGTTTTGGTCAGTCCAAAATGAGCAAATCTACGGGTAGCCGCCTCCAGGATCAATGTGCGTTTTTTATCTGCATTAATCATATCATCAAAATCCAATTATTTGCTCTCAGGTCAATCGCGTATCTTTGGAAACCAAAGCTAACTGAGCTAAAGTTAAACATACTTTTGAATAATTGAAAATATCCGTCAATATATGAGGCTTTTGATCCAGGAAAACTTCCCGTTAAAATCTTATAACACGTTCGGTGTTGACGCCACGGCGCGTTATTTTGTCGAAATTAACGATGAAACGGAACTAAAGCAGCTATATACACAGCACGAAGACCTGCTGCGTCTGCCCGTGCTGATTCTGGGCGGTGGGAGTAATATCCTGTTTACACAGGATGTTGACGGGCTGGTCATCCACATGGCCATCCAAGGCATTGACCACCGCGTCAATGGAACATCCGTAGAGGTTACGGCGGGTGGTGGCATAACCTGGAACGACCTGGTCTGGTATTGTGTGGACCGCGGATTCGGCGGTATTGAAAACCTGGTGCTGATCCCAGGAACGGCTGGCGCAGCGCCGGTTCAGAATATCGGGGCCTACGGTGCCGAACTCAGCGCGGTCTTCCGCCAATGCCGCGCATTTGATACACAAACTGGGGAAATGACAACCTTCTCCCAAGAGGAATGTGGATTTTCTTATCGCGACAGCCGCTTCAAAAGAGAGAAGGGAAGGTATATCATCACCCAACTGTCGCTGAACCTGTCGCTCACCCCCGTGCTGAATACCGGCTATGGAGCGGTCCGTTCGGCACTGGAGAGCCGGGGAATCCATCAGCCTACTTTATCAGACGTTGCCGAGGCGATTTCCAGCATACGGACCGAAAAACTGCCTGATCCGGCTACAATAGGCAATGCAGGCAGTTTTTTCAAGAACCCGGTTATCACTGTACAGCATTTTGGTCAGTTACAAGCGGCATTCCCCCACCTGGACTTCGTGTATTTTCCGGCAAATAATGGCCATGTTAAAATAGCCGGCGGGTGGCTGATTGAACAATGTGGCTGGAAAGGGAAACAAGTCGGTGATGCAGGCACCTGGAAAAACCAGGCATTGGTATTGGTGAACCACAAAAATGCCTCAGGATTAGACATATACAATCTATCTGCACAGATTATCGACGATGTAAAAGAGACCTTTGGAATTCGATTGGAACGGGAAGTAAATGTGGTATAGCATTTTCAAAACCTTATTAATATCTTAGCATTAATTTACCAACATCATTTCTTTTTAGCACGATACTTGCAATACGAAAGGCGACACTAGATAAACCGAAGCAAAACGTCACGTTTTCTTCAAGTAAGCGAAAGACCGCTTATTTGTACATAAAAAAAATGTTTAACCCGGAGGTCCAGCGTAAGCTGGAATCCATTAAACCGTAAAGAAATGACGAAATTTGAGTTTAACACCTTAGTGGTTCAGCACACCGATTCCCTTAAAGGTTATGCCCTGCATTTCACGCACGACAACGAAGACGCGAATGACCTGGTACAGGACACGGTACTGAAGGCGGTAACCTATTACGGCAAGTTTAAAGATGGAACCAACCTCAAAGGCTGGCTGTATACCATCATGAAAAACACGTTCATCAACCACTACAGGCGTTTTGTAAAGACGAATGCGCTGGTTTCCAAGTCAGATGAAATTTCCCACGCAAGCCTTTTGCATAGTGCTACGCGGAACGGCGGGGAAAATAAATTTATCATGGAGGATATTTCGGGGGCGATGACGCAGCTATCGGATGAATATTACGTACCATTCAGCATGTATTTCGAGGGATATAAATACCACGAAATTTCCAAGCACCTGGATATACCGATCGGGACGGTTAAAACACGTATACATGTAGCCAGAAAGGCGATGAAAAAAGCATTGGCACCCTATAAATACGACCGAAACTGATGCCCGCTGCTTCCCAGGAAACCACATGCATGCCGGACCCGCCGCTACCTACCTATTCACGGTCGCAACTGGCGCTGCGAAACGGACAGGACCGCCCCGAAATATGGGTGGCCTACCGCGCGTATATTTACGACGTTTCAAGCAGCCGCCTTTGGCTAAGGGGCATGCATTATGAGCATTGGGCCGGACAGGACTTAACTGCCGAACTGGCGGATGCCCCGCATACTGACCGGGTATTCGCTGCGTTTGCGGTGGTGGGAAAACTGGTATAACCGGAGCGTCAGTCTATTCAGATATCAAACCTGCTCAGCGCAGTAAAGCGCGCAATCCGCTGATTAATATCTTCCTGGGTCAGTTCCCGCAGGCGCTCGGTTCCAAACTTTTCCACACAGAACGAAGCCAGCGCCGAGCCCAATATTACCGCATTCCGCATATTATTGAAATTGATCGTACCTACCTTAGCCAGGTAGCCTATGAACCCGCCCGCAAAAGCATCACCCGCGCCGGTTGGGTCATAAACATCAGCCAGCGGCAATGCCGGGGCGGAAAAAATCTGACCATCGCCGAATAACAGCGCACCATGCTCTCCCTTTTTAATGATCAGGTATTTCGGTCCCAGTTTCAGAATGTGTTCCGCTGCCTTGACCAAGGAATATTCACCTGAAAGCTGACGGGCTTCTGCATCATTAATCGTCAGCACGTCCACCTGTTTCAACACCTGCAACAGGTCATCCCAAGCCGTATCCATCCAGAAATTCATGGTGTCCAGCACCACCAGCTTCGGTTTTTTGCGTAGCCGGCTCAGGGTCGTTGCCTGCACCTGGGGAGTAAGGTTTCCGAGTAAAAGATAATTGCAGTCCTGATAGGACTCCGGAACAACCGGATCAAAATCAGCCAATACATTAAGTTCCGTAACCAACGTATCCCGGTTATTCATGTCGTTATGGTATTTGCCGGACCAAAAAAAACTCTTTTCGCCTTTCTTGATCTGGACACCATCGAGCTGGATATCCCTTGATTTAAAAATGCCGAGGTTTTCATCGCCAAAGTCTTCCCCAACAACACCGATCAGCTTCACGGGGTTATACAGGTATGCCGCAGCCAGGCCGGCGAACGTCGCCGCTCCGCCTACAATTTTATCTGTCTTGCCGAAAGGGGTTTCTATTGCATCGAAAGCGATGGTACCGATGATTACTAAACTCATAATAATGGTCTGTCAAATTGTTTTATGCATTTTTTAAACTGGGCCTAAAGGTATGCCTTTTTTGAGAAATAATCCAACGGACGCATGTGAGCTGCCGCGATTTCCGTAATGGGCCGGTTATCCGGTTCAGTTGCTCCGGAATATTCCCGGCGTCAGACCTGTCTGTTTTTTAAAGAAATTGCTGAAGTGGGCAGGCTCTTCAAATCCAAGGCTGTAGCTTACCTCCGCAATATTCCAGTCGGTGTGCTTCAGCAGCGCCTTGGCTTCGCTGACCAGGCGGTCTGTGATGTGATGTGTGGTTGTTCTTCCTGTGCTGTGTTTTACCGCCCGGTTCAGGTGATTTACATGCACATTCAGCTCCGCCGCAAAATCCTTTGCCGAACGGAGTGTCAGGTGCTGTTCAATGCTCTCAATTGGAAATTGCCGCTCAAGCAATTCAATAAACACGGCAGTGATCCGCGTGTTTGCGTCAATATAGCCATGCTGGCTTTCTGCCGGTTGCATTTTCAACGCATAATGCATGATCTCCATCACGTAGTTGCGCATCAGGTCATACTTGAACCGATAGTCGGATTGCATGTTATCAAGCATCTTTTCAAATATGGCCCCAATTTCCTGCGCCACCGCTTCATCCAGTGTATACGCCGGTTTTCCTCCCGGCGCATACATGGGGAAGTCCCGCAGGTTGCCCCGCAGGTATTCGTTGAAAAATGAAGCCTTAAAAATACAGAAATACCCATCGCCGCGCTCCCCTATCGCCTCAAAGGTGTAGGGTACCTGCGGGTTAAAAAAAAGCAGTGTGGTACCCTGCACCTCAAAACTCTTATCGGCATAGTGAATGGCGTAATGTCCGTGCAGAAACGATATTTTATAGTAATCTTTACGGCTGTATCGGATCGGCTTTTTATGTGTAGCGCAATTCATCGGGAACACATTAAACTGCCCGAGATCCGGTTTAACGCCTGTGGCGGTTATATTGAATTTATTGCGGTAAAAATCCTCGAACGTTTCGATGTCCATGCCGACGGGGGTTAGGCCATAAAGTTACAATTTTCTGTCGCTTCCCTGGCGGTCCAGCATCCAGCCCGGATATTCCGGCGTCAGTCTGCTCACCTCGTCCAGTGCCTTCAACTCATCATCCGTCAGCGCTACGGTTGTGGAACGCATGTTATCGTGCAGCTGCGACTGCTTGTTTGCTCCAATAATTACCGAAGTGACCACTGGCTGATGCAGCAGCCACGCCAGTGCGATCTGTGCGACACTGACCTCCTTTTCGGTCGCCAGCCGTCGCATTACATCAATGATGTCGAAGGCCCGGTCTTTGTTGACGGGCGGGAAATCAAAGCTGAGCCGGCGCCCTTCAGTTGTTTCGGAATGACGATTGTATTTGCCGCTGAGAAACCCGCCCGCCAGCGGGCTCCACACCATCAGGCCTACTTTTTGGTCGAGCAGCAAGGGCACAATTTCACGTTCCAATTCACGGCCAGCCAGTGTGTAATAGGCCTGCAACGAAATGAATTTTGATAGGCCGTTAAGCGCCGATAAGCCCAGGGCCTTCATCAATTGCCAGGCGGCGAGATTACTGCAACCGATGTAACGCACCTTGCCGCTTTGCACCAGGTTATCCAATGCATACAGGGTTTCTTCCAAAGGTACCAGGGGGTCAAAGCCGTGGATCTGGTACAGGTCAATGTAATCGGTATCCAGGCGCGTCAGGCTTTCCTCGGCCTGCTGGAGGATGTGGCGGCGGCTCAGGCCGATGTTATTCGGTCCCTCACCCATGCGGCCACGTACTTTCGTTGCCACCACCAGCTCGTGCCGCTTAATACCCAGGTTCCGTATAGCCGCGCCCGTCATCTGTTCACTCAGCCCTTCGCTGTAAACGTTTGCCGTATCGATAAAATTAATACCACCGTCTACCGCTGACTTCACCAGTTGGTCGACCTCATCCTGCGGCAGGGTACCGATGGAAGTCCACATGCCCTTGCCACCGAAAGTCATGGTGCCCAGGCACAATTCAGATACCGCTAAACCGGTATCACCAAGCATTTTTAATCGCATATGATCGTGATTTAAAAGATAAATTCGCTGGATACATTAGCACCCCTTGGGGGTTTTCATGAAATCCAAACAAAAGTAGCGTGTTATCCATGCAGTGCGATTGCGGAGTGCAAACAGATCATTGCAAAATTCAAACAAATTTCCTTGAAGCTAAAAATGGTCCCTTCGTATTATTACCTGATTTTATTCATTTTGAGCAGGCTGGCGTTAAATGCGACCACAATGGTACTTGCACTTATCAAAACAACGGTTTATTTATTCCGGGCGGATTTGAGACTAATTCTTCAAAAGAAATCTCCCATCCGTTGCAATTCGCATTATTTTTGTTCTAGGCGATGGCACTGCCATGCAGTTGTCACAACCCCTGTTAATTTTACATCATCACGAATACAAATAAAACACTATGGAAACAATTTTGCGCGGGTTAACAACCGTAAGCTTTTACGCATCGGATCTTGAAGAAGCAAAAAAATGGTACACTGATTTCCTGAACATGGAGCCGTATTTTAATGTTCCCGGATATATTGAGTTTCGCATCGGCGACTATCAGCATGAGCTTGGCATTATTGACAGCAAGTATGCCCCTGGCGGCGCTGCGGAACGGCCAGGCGGGGCTATTGTGTACTGGCATGTGGATAACGTACCCGCCACACTTGACAAACTCCTGTCATCGGGGGCCGTCCTGCATCAACCCCTTATCGACCGCAGCGGAGGGAAAGGCGATTTTGTAACGGCTTCGGTGGTTGATCCTTTCGGGAATATTTTAGGAATCATGACCAATAAACACTATTTGGAAATCTTAAACACGCAAAAATAACCTCCGATGCAAACGGCAACAGAAAGACAAACGATATATATAAATACACGGGCAGAATGGCGGCAATGGCTGGAAGTCTATCATCAGTCAGCGCAGTCGGTATGGCTGGTCTGCAATACCCGGAAATCAAACTTACCCACCGTCAGCTGGAGTGAAATGGTGGATGAGGCGCTTTGTTTCGGCTGGATTGACAGTACGCGGAAAACGATTGACGAATGTTCCTTTATGCAGCTGTTCAGTAAACGTAAACCCCGCAGTACCTGGTCGAAAATCAACAAAGAGAAAATTCAGCGATTAATAGACGGCAATCTGATGACAGCAGCAGGCTATGAAACCATCCGGATTGCAAAAGAAAATGGTTCATGGGCCATCTTAGACAGCGTGGAGGAGTTGGTAATTCCCGATGACCTGGATGAAGCATTCAGCAATCACGGCGGTGCAGAGGCGTATTTTCTAAGTCTGAGCAGATCGTTAAAAAAAATGCTGCTGCAATGGATTGTATTGGCTAAACGACCGGAAACCCGAAAGAAACGGATTGATGAGATCGCAGAACTGGCGGCGCAACAAAATATACCGAAGCAATTCCGTCGGACCGGTGCGGGCTAAGAACGGAGCGGATCATCGGTATTCGTCCCTAATTTTTACGCGTAATACGTTCTTTTTAACCACAAACTTGCCTTGACCAACAGAATCAGTACCGGAACTTCCACGAGTGGACCAATGACACCTACAAACGCTTGAGGTGAATGAATGCCGAACACTGCAATCGATATGGCTATTGCCAATTCAAAATTATTTCCAGCGGCTGTAAAAGCGATGGATGCATTCTTATCGTATGAAACACGCAAGGATTTATTAATAAAAAAGCTCATGAAAAACATCAGCACAAAATAAATAACGAGCGGTATTGCTACTTTTATGACATCCATCGGCAACTCCAGTATTTTGTCGCCCTTTAGGCTGAACATCAGCACAATGGTAAACAGCAAAGCGTATAATGTGATAGGCGATACGCTGCGAATGAATTGCTGGTTATACCATTTTATACCTTTTGATCTGATTAAGAAGTAACGGCTTAGAAAACCGGCGAAGAACGGAATACCCAGGTATATCAAAACGCTTTCGATTACATCTTTCATCGATACGTTTACATCGAAATTAGCCAGCCCTAATTTATTGGGCAACACATTGATAAATAGCCATACCAGGAAGCTGTAACTGAAAATCTGAAAGATGCTGTTCAATGCGACCAATAACGCGGCATATTCACGGTTCCCTTTTGCCAAATCATTCCATACAATGACCATCGCAATGCACCTCGCCAAACCAATCAGTATCAGGCCCGCCATGTAATCGGGTTCGTCTCTTAAAAACACAACCGCCAGTGCAAACATGAGTACAGTCCCGACCACCCAATTGAGAAACAAAGAAATACCAATTACCTTTCTGTCCTTGAAAGCAGTGGATAAGGAGGAATAATCTACTTTAGCCAATGGAGGGTACATCATCAGTATCAGTCCGATTGCAAGAGGAATATTTGTTGTACCTACAGACAGGCTATCGAAAGCATCGGATATACCGGGAAATAAATAGCCCAGGGCTATGCCTGTCGCCATCGCAAGAAATATCCATAAGGTAAGATAACGATCAAGAAATTTCAGTTTTGGCTGCATCAGTTACCCCTTAATCATTGAAAAAACGTAACACATTTCCGCCGCTATTTGCAAACTCCTTTCGGCATATACCATTGCCTGCTCCGGCGTACCGTCTGAAATCTTAGGATCCTCAAATATGATGGGTATTCGTTTCTCCGCACCGGCGACGAATGGGCATCCGCTGTCAGCCTGTGAACAGGTCATTACAGCCGCAAATGCCGATGCAGGATTGAAAGGACTATCGTATTTTTTGGAAAATCCGATGATGGGTAAGGCGTTATCACTGTATTTTATTGCATATATTGGGTTATCAACGTTTGCGACGCTGAAAATATGGAACCCCTGATGGATTAATGTTTCTACCACTTTTGGGAACAGTTCCGTTTCTTCCGTGCCGCCTGAATAACAATATACCTTCGGAATATTGGCGCGCATACTTGCTACCTGCGCCCATACCTGCGCTAAATGGCTTCTGCGTGAGTTATGCGTACAGATGAAATTAAGGTTTATATCCTGCCTGCTGTTCGCTTTTAGTTGTATAAAATCGATTAACGGCTGTAAGATGGCCTTGCGTTCTTCATTTATGGGCTGGCCGTTAATTATTACCTTTATAGTTTCAGCTAAACTCCTATACATCACGTTCGATCTTTGGTTCTTAACAGCATCCCGAATCAGGTGTGCAACAACTATTGTTCAATACCGGTAATTTTTCCTTCTGCTGCTCCGCAGGATCGCCACAGGCACTACTTGCCAGGCAAGCGGTCTGTTTGTTCTTCAGTATAAACTGATCCCCATTAAAGTCCAGCTCATACTTGCCGATCGTTCCGCTTTGGTATTCTACTTCAATCTCGGCATCTTCGATACCTAATTTCTCTTCGGAAAGCTTGATGATGTTTAATAGCTTGACTGGCTTTAGCCTGTGCGCATAATCATTGGCATTCCATAATTGGAAATTCACCGCTTTCTCGGTACGGATTACGCCTCCGCAATCAATAAAGTGCTTAGTGACCTGTCCGATTTCCGTGACGTGGAAATGCTCAGGAACCGATTCCCCGTTCTCTAATTGAAATGCAACATTGTCCAATGTTGGCAGGATTGCTTTAATTGTTGATAGTTTCATAACGTTGAATTTAAAAATATGACATCGTAATATTACGATATTGAAGGTTAAAAAAATACTATGGACAACAACTGATTACTTTTACTTCCTGATTGAAAAACGCATTAAATGCTGCTTGAACCTGTTTCCATATCTTTTCATCGATACAATAGCAAACAGACTTTCCCTCAATTGTCCCCTGAATAATACCGGTATTTTTCAATTCCTTTAAATGCTGCGAAATCGTTGCCTGTGCCAATCCCAATTCCCCAACCAAATCGTTGCAGATACAGGCTTTCTGATCAATGATGTATTGAAGTATGGCAACCCTTGCCGGGTGCCCTAAAACTTTAAATAGGGACGCCAGTTTATTTTGCTCATCCGTAAATATTTCTGACTTGGTAAGCCCCATATCTCCTGTTTTAATATCGCAATATTACGATATAACAATTACTTTTCCATTATTTTTTTTCAATTATTTTAAAACGGCTGCAAGAAGAATAATTACTTCGCTATAAATTATGCGGACCTGCAACAGATACCGCCCCCTTCGCACGCTTAATGTTAGCAGTGGAAAGTGGGTATAATTGGATGAAAAACAAAAAAGCCCCACATTACTGTGAGGCTTTTACCGCTCCTGAAGCTGGGCTCGAACCAGCGACCCTCTGATTAACAGTCAGATGCTCTAACCAGCTGAGCTATTCAGGAGTGTTTTGTTGTCTGGTTATGCCGGACGCTGTCCGGGACATCCCGTTTTGGGACTGCAATATTCGGGATTTTCCGACTAAAAAGCAAAATATTTAAAAAAATATTTTTTCTCGCTGGGTCGGGGCCAAAAAGGTCACAATAAAATGCCGGCGAGCATCAATGTTGCCACGGTAAAATAGATGATCAGTCCCGTCACGTCAACCAGGGTAGATACAAAAGGGGCCGATGACGAGGCTGGGTCAGCGCCCAATTTGCGAAGCACAAACGGCAGCATGGCACCAACCAGCGACCCCCAGAGCACGACACCCATCAGGGAGAGGCTCACCACAATCCCCACCAGCCACCAGTATTCACCGTATGCGTGCGCAAACGTCTGCCAGGTCAGAATCCGGATAAAACCCAGCACCCCCAGTATCAGTCCAAGTAAAATGCCCGAGAGGATCTCGCGGCGCATAACCCGCCACCAGTCGGCCAGCGTCACTTCACCCAGGGCCATAGCCTGGATAATCAATGTCGACGCCTGGGAGCCGCTGTTGCCGCCGCTGGAAATGATCAGCGGAATGAACATGAACAGCATCACCGCACTGGCGAGCTGGCTTTCGTAATGCTCCATCACCGTGGCGGTAAGCAGCTGACCCAGGAACAGCACCACGAGCCATCCTGCGCGTTTCCGCACCAGGTGCAGCACGGACACATCGAGGTAAGGTTCGTCCAGCGCCTCGCTACCCCCGATCCGCTGCATGTCTTCCGTATACTCCTCGTTGGCAAGCCAGAGGATGTCGTCGATCGTCACGATACCCAGCATAATCCCCTGGTCGTCCACCACCGGGAGTGCCACCCGGTTATTCATCCGGAATACATTGATCGCCTCCTCCTGGGGGTCATTGGCATTCAATGCGATCAGCCGGTTATCGATCAGGTCCCTCACCCGCATTTCGGGGTCAGCCAGCAGGATGTTCCGTATCCGGATATCATCCATCAGCCGGCCGTCCTTGTCGATCACGTACAGCACATCGATCGTCTCGGAAGCCCTGCCGTATTTACGGACATGTTCCAATACACGGGTAATGGTCCAATGCTGTTTGACGGTGATGTAATCGGGTGTCATGAGCCGTCCGACACTGTCTTCCGGATAACCCAGCAGCGCCAATGCTTCCTTGCGTTCCGAAGGCGGTAGGAGGATGATCAGCTGCTTTACAACATCACCTTTCAGCTCACTGAAAAATGCGGTACGATCATCCGGTGGCATCTCATTAATGAGCTCGGAAATCTTGCCGCCTGACAGCCGCTTAAGGATGCGTTCCTGGGTAGGGAAATCGAGGATGCCGAAGACGTGTACGGCACGGTTGATACTAAGCGTTTCAATAAAGGCAGGTCCATACTCAGGAAGCTCGTCGATCAACGCCTCGACATCCGAAATGTTCAGTTCATCCAGATGTTCTTTGAGCCGTTGCGTATCTCCTGCATCCAGGAGTAATTCGGTTTGTTCAACCAGCATTTCCAGTTCTTCCATGGGCCCTCCTTATATTAAATAGTATCCTACATTGGTAAAATAATTTTGCTGCAAAAGTCGGTTTTTTATATTAAAAGAACGAACAAATCGCCAGCCTAAATCAATGAAAATGTATCGGTCGCCAACGGATCAAAGGATTCTAAAAATGCCATTATGACAGCACTTCATCCAGCCAACGCCGCGGGCATTGAATCATACGTTATCGAAAATTACCGTTGTGTAAGCCCGACAGTGATTCGAGCCGCCGATGCGCCGCAACCCGTCTGATACCACAGTCGGTCAACCATAGCGAGTCCGCCTGTGTAATCTAAAAACAGCCGTCCGGCAAAATAGCATTCCCGATGCGGGCCGATCGGTTGAATCAACAGCAATAAAAAAATCCGGCTACCGAACTTCGAAAAGATAGTGTACATTAGCCGTATAAAACAACAGGTTTGTCCGAGATGCCGAAATCCATTCATAAAACGGATTTATATCCCTTCAATTTACCCTGTTTTATATGAATATTCATAAGATACTAAAATTTTAACTAATTATTAATCAGAAAATAAATAAATATATATAAACAACAACTATATAATTAATAGTTCGTCCGAAGGCAGCGTTTACTACAAAATTTAGCAACCCCCTGTGAAATCACCGAATATAACATATAAATATATATTTATCAACATTTTAAGTATATTAATATTATGTATATATTCATTATCTGCTTTTTCACAGATTTTTAACGCGGAACAGGCACCCCCAAGTGTACAATGGCGTCAGATTGAGACACCGGATTTCCAATTGATTTTTCCCACACCATTTGAAAATGAGGCGCAGCAGCTCGCACATCGGCTACAACAGATCGGGCATCAGGTTGGCGAAACAATGGGTAAAGCACCCCGGAAAATTTCCATCATTTTGCAAAACCAGACCGTCGAGTCCAACGGATTTGTACAGCTCGCACCGCGTCGGTCCGAGCTCCTCACTACCCCACCCCAGGAAAATGATTTTCAGGACTGGCTCAACCAGCTGGCCATCCACGAACTTCGGCACGTGGTTCAGATTGACAAATTGACAGGGAATCTCCGGGCTCCTTTTTTCGAACAGCTCGCCTTTGCGATCTATGGGATTACCCTTCCGGCGTGGTTCTTTGAGGGGGATGCCGTCGTAACCGAAACTGTGTTGAGTCCCAGTGGTCGCGGCCGGCTTCCGTCGTGGGAAATGCCTCTCCGGACAAACCTGCTCAGCGGGTCAGCATTCGGCTATCAGAAGAATTACCTGGGGTCGTTGAAAGACATCACAGCGGGGTATTATGAACTGGGGTATTTCATGGTGGCCAAGCTGCAGCGCGACTATGGCGCGGGCATCCTCGACAGCCTGATGACACGCATGGCACGCAACCCTGTACGCCCCTATAATTTCAGTCGCACGCTGCGGAAGCTGACGGGTTACAATACCCGTCAATGGTATCAAAAAACCATGGACGAACTGGCCGCTGAATGGCGGAAACAGGAGGTGGTCCGCCAGCCGGTTTCCTACCCTGTTTTCCCTGTGCACGAATCCCCGAAACCGGAGAGCTGGCTGCTGCCGCAGGTGCTGCCCGACGGCCGCATTATTGCGCTGAACCAGGGCCGGCAACAGGTGCCAACCATTGTGGCACTGGATAAGACCGGGGCGCAGCAAACCATAACCGGAACCGGGCGGCAAACCGAACCCAACTTTTCTTATGCAGCCGGAAAAATTACCTGGGATGAACTGCGGCGGCACGGCCGTTATGGCAAACGCACATACAATGTCATTAATCTATACGACTTAAAAACGAAGGAATACCGACAATTAACACATAAAAGCCGCCTTTTTTCACCTGCGCTGCACCCTGCCGGCTCGCAGGTTGCGGCGATTGCCATCGGCTGGGACAATGCGGTCCAGCTGGTTCTATTGCGCACGGATGACGGTAAAATCCTCGGGAATTACTCCCCGCCGGAAAATATGATGCTGCAGACGCCCGCTTTCGACGCGTCGGGCAACAAAATAATCGCGGTGGGCGTTACCCGCGCGGGTGCCGCACTGATCGAATTCGACTGTAACACGCATACGTTCAGCCAGCTAACCGGTTGGCAGCCGCAGCAGCTAACACGCCCCAGCTATGCAGGCGATGCAATCGTCTTCAAAGCACATTACGACGGCATAGACAATATTTATGCATTTAACAGGGCAGACGGATCCATCAGCCAGCTCACCAACGTAGCGTTTGGGGCATTCAACCCTTCCTTTGATGAAGCAACCGGGCGGCTCTGGTTTAATAACTATCAGTCAGATGGATACCGCATCAGTTGGCTGGCAGGAATAAGGGGTGACCATCCGTTGGCCGGGAAAAAGCCGGATTCCCATATCAGCTATTTTAAACCACTTGTAAGCCACGAAATTGATTTAACATCTATTGACACCACGAAACAGCAGATCTTCGCTTCACGCGAATATAATGAAGTCAAAAACCTGGTCAACTTCCATAGTCTTTCCGTTGACGCGGGTAATTTCGCCGATTTCAGCGCCATCCAACCGGGCATCTACTGGCTGTCGGACAACCTGCTCAATACGGCCCAGCTCCGGCTCGGGTACCGTTACGATGGCG
This sequence comes from Parapedobacter lycopersici, assembly GCF_040395035.1. Taxonomy (GTDB): domain Bacteria; phylum Bacteroidota; class Bacteroidia; order Sphingobacteriales; family Sphingobacteriaceae; genus Parapedobacter; species Parapedobacter lycopersici_A. Next base: position 26,019 of record NZ_JBEBRB010000027.1, read on the forward strand.
ACATACGGAGCAGCGAGTACTTTGCTTCGGCGACCTATCAGCGTTATTTTCCTAAACTATCCCTGGAATACCGCAACCGCGGCCAGGTAGGGACTGCCCGTGTATCGGAAGGCAGCGAAACCGGATTGACCAGTCTGCGCTGGCGGGAGCACGTCACGACCTTCCAGGCGGATGTTCCGCTGGTCTTTTACCGGCTCAACCACACGTACACGATGGGTGCGGCTGTCGCCACTTCCTATACCTCCCGGTACGGTTTGAACGAACCTGAGTTTCAGGACCGGTTCATCAACCACATCCGGTTCCCCCTGCATTACCGGGTTTATGCCGGCCACAGTGTCCGGCAGCGCGCACTGGACATCGCACCCCGCTGGGGACAGCACTTCAGCCTGGCGTATCACCACATGCCCTTCGATGACAGGATCGGAAGCGTGCGTTTCTCCCTGCGTACTGCATTTTATTTTCCCGGACTGTTGCCGAACCACTCCCTGCTTGCACGTTTCAGCTACCAGCAGCACAACGGTCCGTATCCGGTTGCCAATGATATTCCGCTGGTGAGCGGGTTTGACCAGCTGCGGCCGATGCCGGTAGACAACACCCTGCTGTTGAGTTACCGTTTTCCGCTGGCCTATCCCGATTGGACGATCGGTCCGCTGGCTTATATCCGGCGCTTCCGGGGCGGACTGTTTGCCGACTTCCAGAATGTACGGACCGGCCACCCATTCCGGCCGCGGACATTTGGAATCGAATTTCGGTCGGATATGAATTTCCTGCGCTTTTACCTGCCCAACTTCGACATTGGCGTAAAACTCATCTATGCCAACGAGACCGGGGCACGCCGGCGGGTATTCGCGACCTATGGCATCGGCTATAGCTACTGAGTATCCCCTGAACCGGAGATGGGAGCGGCCTGATCCGTCCCGTGTATGGGGTGTGTACAGGGTGCGTCCATCCTGACACCACTTATCTTCATAAAAAGGTGGACTCACCCTGGACTCATACTGGACTCACCCTGGACTCATCCCGAACCAGTCCCGATCGGTTCCCGGTGCATAGCCGGAACATTCACCAACAAAAAAAGCACCTGTTTGTTCAGGTGCTTCCACTATTGTGCTGTATCCGGATTTTCCGGAAATTCCAGTTCGTTGGTTATTCGTTAATGGCCTTTACGCCGGGCAGTTCCTTGCCTTCCATGTATTCGAGCAGGGCGCCGCCGCCGGTGCTTACGTAACTGACATGCTCAGTCATGCCGAATTTGCTTACCGCAGCCGCGGAATCACCGCCGCCAATCAGGGAAAAAGCACCGCGCTCGGTAGCAGCTACCACCGCATCGGCAACGGCCCGGGTGCCTTTCGCAAATTTATCCATTTCAAACACACCCATCGGCCCGTTCCACAGAATGGTGTTGGACGCCATAATCACCTGGGCAAAATGCTCGCCCGATTCCTTGCCGATGTCCAGTCCCATTTTATCTGCGGGGATCTGGTCGTTAGGCCCGTTATAGGCCGGGGAATCCGGGGCAAATTCGTCGGCAATCTGCGAGTCGGTGGGCAACACCAGGTTCACCCCTTTGGCTTCTGCCTTTTCCACCAGCCTGTTGGCCAGGTCGAGTTTGTCCAGCTCAACCAGGGATTTCCCGATTTCACCGCCGCGGGCTTTGACAAAGGTATAGGCCATGCCGCCGCCGATAATCAGGTTATCAACCTTTTCCAGCAGGGCCTCGATGAGTTCAAGTTTATCGGACACCTTGGCCCCTCCCATAATGGCGGTAAAAGGGCGTTGGGGGTTGTTCAGCACTTTTTCGGCATTGCCGATCTCGGCGGCCATCAGGTAGCCGAAATACCGGGCATCGGGAAAGAACTGAGCAATTACGGCCGTGGAAGCGTGTGCGCGGTGGGCGGTGCCGAAGGCGTCGTTTACATAAACATCCCCCAGTTTGGCCAGCTTTCCTGCAAATTCCCGGTCGCCTTTCTCTTCCTCTTTGTAAAAACGGAGGTTTTCCAGCAACAGTACCTCACCCGGCTGCAAGGCAGCCGCCTTGGCATAGGCTGCTTCACCGATACAGTCGTCGGCAAACTGAACCGGCACACCAAGTACTTCGGACAGGTGGCCAACAATGTGCCGGAGGGAAAACTTATCCGTTGGACCGTCTTTCGGCCGGCCGAGGTGCGACATCAGGATAACTGACCCGCCGTCTTTCAATATCTTCCTGATCGTCGGGGCAGCACCCTGGATACGGTTGTCATCCGTGATGCGGTACTGTTCGTCAAGTGGCACGTTGAAATCGACACGAATCAGGGCTTTTTTACCTGCAAAATTTAAATTATCTATGGTTTTCATCTGTCTTTTTGTTTTTCCGTTATCAGGTGGAACCGTTGACGATCAAAAACAATCATTGCCCTGCAAACTTGCCTGCGAACCGTTCATGAGCACAGGAAAAGGCGAAGGGGGTAAAGCAATGGTTATTTTAACCGTGCGGGATCCATGCTTGTACTTCTTTATCGTTTAGCACACAAAGCTATAATAAGAATCGGCAAATTCACAGCGATCCCTTTTTTTTCTTACGGGAGAAACACCTCGTTGCTGTACTGCATGGCCGCCTGCCAGGCCTGCATGTCCAGGCCGGTTGGCATTTGCCGTTCAGCCGCCAGGTCCAGCAGTGTTTCGGTGGCGATATTGCCTGTCAGCCGATCCGCTGCCATCGGGCATCCGCCAAATCCCCGCAATGCCGTATCAAAGCGGTCGCATCCTGCATCCAGCGCGGCCGCCAGCTTGCTGCGGGTGGTTGCGGGTGTACTGTGCAGGTGCAATCCCAGGGCAACTCCCGGAAGCGCACGTGTAAGGCGGGTGTAAATTTCGGTAATCCCACGTGGCGCCGCGCTGCCCACGGTATCCGCAACGGCCATCTCCCGGATACCAATTGCGGCCAGTTCAGCGGCATATCCGGCTACAATATCCGGTCCCCACGGATCACCGTACGGGTTGCCGAATCCCATCGAAAGGTAGATCAGCAGCTGTTTGCCCTGATCACGGCATACGGCCGCCATTTCCCTGACTATCTCCAGGGACTGCGCGATGGTGCGACCGGTATTACGCAGCTGAAATGTCTCCGATACGGAGAATGGAAAGCCAAGTACGTGTATCGCCGGATAGCCGGCGGCTTCCCTCGCTCCCCGCACATTTGCCACGATTGCCAGCAGCTGCGTGGCGCTGGCCGCGGTGTCCAGTTGCCCGAGTACGGCGGCGGTATCGCGCAGCTGGGGAACGGCGCGATGCGATACAAAACTCCCGAAATCCAACCGCGAAAAGCCAACTGCCAGCAACCGTTGCAGGTAATTGACCTTTACAGCAGTGGGAATCTGACGGTCGATTCCCTGCATGGCATCGCGGGGACATTCCGTAATGGACAGCATGGGATCAATAGATTTCGAGTGTAAACGGCATTCGGGCCTGGATTCCACGCAGCTGCACTCCTGCCCGCATTTGCTCGTAGTAACGGTAATATTCGCCCAGCTCACGCTGGCTGATCCAGGCACTGACACGGTCGGCAGACCCGCCCAGCAGCGATTCGAACGGGCTCGAAATAGCCGGGTAGGTAACCAGCCGGTAATCGTCCAGCCCGGCTTTCTTTGCAGCGGCCGCGACCGCATCGTTAATACTTCCCAGGCGATCAACCAGCCCATTGGCCAGCGCCTGCTCGCCGCTCCACACCCGCCCCTGGCCAATGCTGTCGACCTGTGCTTTGCTCAGGCTACGGCCATCGGCTACCCGTTGCAGGAACGTGTCGTAGATGCGGTTTACCTCCAGTTGGAGGATGCGCCGTTCATCGGCGGTGAGGGGGCGATCGACATTCGTGAGGAAGTCGGCGTACTGGCCGGTCTTCACCCCATCGAACGTGATGCCCAGTTTATTGTTCATGAGGTTCTGCATATTGGGCACCACGCCAAACACGCCGATGGATCCGGTGATGGTATTCGGCTGGGCAAAAATGGAATCAGCTGCGGCCGCGATATAATATCCTCCCGATGCGGCTACGTCGCCCATCGAAACGATAACCGGTTTTACTTTGCTCAACAGGTCGACCTCCCTCCAGATCACATCGGACGCCTGTGCGCTGCCCCCGGGTGAATTAATGCGGAACACCACGGCCTTTACCTTATCATCGCGCCGTACTTTCCGCAACTCCCGCGAAATCCGGTCCGAGCCGATGATGTCGTTATTTCCCTCACCCGAGGTGATCTCGCCAACGGCATATACGACCGCAATCCGGTCGCGCGTGGCACTGCCGGACGTCTTCGGGGCCGGTTTATATTTACTGAGGCTCACGACATTGATGTCGTCTGATTCCTCGATACCGATCCGGGTTTTCAGCTCGGTCAGGAGTTCATCTTTATATTTTATCCCATCGGCCAGCCGGTAATCCACGGCGTCCTGAGCCGTCCGCACCAGGTATTGGTCGGAGATCGTGAACAATGAATCTTTGTCGATCTTTCGGCCTGCTGCAACTTCGCTGAGGAAATGGTCATAGATGCTGCCAAGGAACGAGCTGACCTGCTCGCGGTTGGCGTCGCTCATCCGGTCGAGCACCAGTGGTTCCACCGCACTTTTATAGGTACCCACCTTAACCACCTGGGCCTCGATACCGAGCTTATCCAGCGCACCCTTCAGGAACATGGTCTGCGAAGCAAGCCCCCTGAAATCGATTGTACCTTCCGGATTAATGTATACCTTATCGGCGGTGGATACCAGGTAATAGGCGCGTTGCGTATAATGATCGCCGTAGGCGACGATAAACTTACCCGACGTCTTAAAGTCGACCAATGCATCCCGGATTTCCTGCAAGGTTGCGAAACTGGCGGAAACGCCGGAAAGATCCAGGTAGATGCCCTTGATACGGTCGTCCGTTTTGGCTCCGGAAATACCTTCCAGAATCGCATCCAATCCAACCGATTTTTCTGTCTTGAATCCCGGCACGTCAAGCTCCTCAAACGGATTGGGAATGGTCCGCTCAGTGATCTGGTAATCCAATTTGACATGGAGCACGGAATTGCTGGCTACTGCCGTTTCCTTGTCGGACACGACCGAACCGACCCACGCACCTACCACAATGACACCGATAATCACCAGTAGAAAAAAAGAAATAACGATCCCCGTTACCGTGGCGAGCACGTACTTAAAAAAAGATTTCATTCGAAAATAATTTATTCATTAAATACCCCTATAAAACCTGCGTTTGCCGCCCTTGTCCTGGAGCGCAGGCATGGCAGGTTTCAGCTGTTTTATTTGTCTTTCAATTATCAGTCGGATCCGTTCCGATTAACATCCGTGTCGGATCGACGGCTTATTCGTTCAAGCACCCAAACTTAGCTAAAAATGTTGTAGTGTAATATATACCGCATCACATCTTTTGACCATCCCGGCGGCGGATAGTTACAGCAGAGGGACGGCCAATCAGCCAATAAACAATCCATGGCGTCCTTATGCTTTTCTTTTTATGCGTTTCCCCGATGAAGACGGCCTTCGCAACACCGATTTGCCGGATACCCGAGCCAATAATATTGATTGTACAAGTGAATTTATCTAAGTTTGGCCCATGAATCCGGACAGCTGTCAGGCTGTTCTTTTTTAGCTGCATAATGAAACAGGAGGCATATCTCTTATTGGGCACCAATTTGGGCAACCGGCAGGCCCTGCTCGACCTGGCGGTGCATAGTCTCGCTGAGGAAGCGGGAGAAATTTCCGCCATTTCGTCGATATACGAATCCATGGCATGGGGAAAACACGACCAGCCCGATTACCTGAATCAGGTGGTTAAATTAACTACGCCGCTTACGCCGCTGCAGTTACTCAAGATCATTAACGAAATCGAGCGGAAACTGGGACGCGAGCGCCACCAGAAATGGGGTCCCAGACTGATTGACATTGACATCCTGCTGTATGGCAACCGTGTGGTAGACCATCCGCGCCTGCAGATTCCCCACCCCCATTTACCGAACCGGCGGTTTGCCCTCGTTCCGCTGCAGGAGATCGCACCGGGGGTCATCCATCCGGCGCACCAAAAGACCATTACGGAACTGCTGGCGTGCACACCCGATCCATTGGGTGTGCGGCGGTTCAGGATCGGAAAATAACGTATTGCAGGTATCGGAACGAAGCAGGCGTTTATAACGCTTGAAGTTCAAATGTGTAGCTTTCCATGATGAGGTTAGCAAGCAGTTTCTTGCACGCCTCTTCCACTTTTTCGCGGGCGATGGCCTCGGTTTCGGCAGTTATTTCAAGAGTAATGTGCTTTCCGATCCTCACATTGCTGATTTCCGTCAGCCCCAGGTTCTTCATGCCACCCGTTACCGCTTTTCCCTGCGGGTCCAGGATTTCCTTCAGCGGCATCACGTTGATTTCTGCCAAAAACTTCATGTTATCGATTTAAAGTGAATGTATGAAAACAAAAAATAAAGCACCAGTATGATTGGAACCGCCACAAATTTAAGCAAACCAATCAACAGTACACTGATAATTATAAAAATGAACCGCCACCGGTTACCGTGCCAGGAAAGCGAACTCATTTTCATGGAGAACAGCCTGACTTCACTTACCAGAAGCAGGCTGGTGACAACGATACTGCCCACAAGGAAGGCCGGATGATAAACGACCTGATCGTGTGTTTGGGCAATGAACGGCAGCGATGCCACATAAAAGGCATTCATCGGTGTATTGAGGCCGATAAAATCGGTAGACTGCCGCTCATCAATATTGAATTTCGCCAGTCGGAGTGCAGAAAACACAGTCACGATAAAACCGAAGTAAGGCAGGTAATCTGCCGCAGGGACCGCGGTTCCGAGAATGGTATACAGGATGGCCCCGGGCAACAGGCCGAAGCTGACAACGTCGGCCAGTGAATCCAGTTGCTTGCCGATGGGATTATGTACACCCAGCGCGCGCGCGGCCAGTCCATCAAAAAAGTCAAATATCCCCGCAAGTACCACCAGGTATGCGGCTACCTCGGGCTGGCCCTCCAGGGCAAACACGACACCGACACACCCGCTGAATAGATTCAGGCAAGTGATCATATTGGGGATATGCTGCTTCATAAGACAGGAGTTCTCCTGATTGGCAAATGCGTCACTTCGGAAAAACGACGGAATCTATTCCGGACAAACCGGATTAACCGTTCATGCTGATCAGGAATTCCTCGTTGGACTTGGTCCCCCGCATCTGGGCCAGCAAGAATTCCATTGCTTCCGTTGAATTCATATCCGCCAGGTGATTGCGCAGTACCCAGATCCGCTGCAGCGTTTCCCGGTCGTTGAGCAGGTCGTCGCGACGTGTGCTGGATGCGATAAGGTCGATCGCCGGGAAAATCCGCTTGTTGGACAGCTTGCGGTCCAACTGCAGTTCCATGTTACCGGTTCCTTTGAATTCCTCAAAAATAACTTCATCCATCTTGGAGCCGGTATCAATCAATGCCGTTGCCAGTATGGTCAACGATCCGCCATGTTCGATATTCCGGGCCGCGCCGAAGAAACGTTTTGGTTTGTGAAGGGCATTGGCATCCACACCACCTGACAGGATCTTACCCGATGCCGGTGCTACCGTATTATAGGCACGTGCCAGACGAGTGATCGAGTCGAGCAGGATCACTACATCATGTCCGCACTCTACCATGCGTTTCGCCTTTTCCAGTACGATGTTCGCGATCTTAACGTGTCGTTCCGCTGGTTCATCGAATGTAGAAGACACCACCTCAGCACGCACACTGCGCGCCATGTCAGTTACCTCTTCCGGCCGTTCGTCGATCAGGAGAATGATCAGGTACACCTCGGGATGATTTTTGGCAATTGCGTTGGCTACATCTTTCAGCAGCATCGTTTTACCTGTTTTGGGCTGCGCCACAATCAGGCCACGCTGTCCTTTACCAATGGGGGTAAACAAATCCATGATCCGGGTTGAGTGGTTGCCCGGGCCGGTAAACAGCTTCAGCCGTTCGGTTGGGAACAGCGGCGTCAGGAAATCAAAAGGTACCCGGTCGCGCACTTCCGCCGGATTTTGGCCATTGATAGCCTCTACGCGCACCAAAGGGAAATACTTCTCCCCTTCTTTAGGCGGACGGATACTGCCCCGGACTGTATCGCCGGTTTTGAGGCCAAATAATTTTATCTGTGACTGGGATACATAAATATCATCCGGAGAAGTCAGGTAATTGT
>NZ_JBEBRB010000028.1:0-31596 GCF_040395035.1 Parapedobacter lycopersici
TCCAGTTTACGCAGTACATTTTTAATTCGATGAGCGTGAACCCGGCTTACACCGGGTATAAGGAGGAATGGTTCGGCCAATTGGGGCTGCGCAGCCAGTGGGTGGGTATTGAGGGTGCCCCGCAGACAGCGGCGCTGTCCGTTGATGGGGTGGTGGATCCCGGCAATAAGCGGCATGGGGTAGGCCTGCAGCTGACAGCCGACAGACTGGGGCCGCAGACGGCCTCCTCGGCATACCTGAACTATGCATTCCGGCTACGGCTGAATGATGAGGATACGCAGCGGTTAAGTTTCGGCATCGGTGCCGGCGTAACACAGTATGGACTGGATGGCAGCGTGCTGCGCCCGAATGACGGAAACGATCAGTTGCTCCCCCCGGGGAAGATTAACAGCTTCATCCCGGACGTGCGGTTTGGCGTCTATTATTACAATCCCCGCTGGTATGCGGGCGTATCGGTGATGGACCTGCTTTCGGGCGACCAGAGCAATAACATCTTCCGGTGGGACAATACCACCACCGATAACCTGCGCCGCAAACGGCACTTTTATTTTATCGGTGGAGCACTGTTTGACTTGGCGCAAGGCCTGAAACTGCGGCCGAGCCTACTGGTGAAGGAAGACTTCGAGGGGCCGACGAGCCTCGACCTGAATGCCATGTTTATTTTCGGCGACCGGTTCTGGATCGGTGGCGGATGGCGTACAGGTGTTGCTGTGTTCGAGCGGGAATACAACCGGTTCAGCGGAAACAACCTGAATGGACTGAACTCGGTTTCGGCCATTGCCCAACTGTATGCCACCGAGTCGTTCCGGATCGGCTATTCTTACGACTACATCCTGAGCCAGCTGAGCGGCGTACAGAATGGCTCGCACGAAATAACACTGGGTATCACTTTCGGACAGCGGAGTAACCGGCTGCTGAGTCCGCGGTTTTTTTGACAAATAGCGCCTACTGAAATATAATGGGAATGAATAATTACATCCAAATGAAAGATAGGAGATCAGGGACATGGGTAAAAATCTATTCGATGGTCGCCCTTGGATTAGTCACGCTGCTGACACTGGTCATGTTGATGCTTTCAAGAGCCTGCGCGCAGGAACAGCCCAGCCTCCGCGATCGTGCCGAGCAGCTTTACAGGCAATATGAATATGCCAATGCGATACCGCTGTATACGAAACTGGTGGATACCAAGCGGCCGAGGCTGAACGACTTGGAACGCCTCGCGGATAGCTACCTGAAGCTTAACGATTATGAGTCGGCCGAAAACTGGTATGCGCGCGTGGTTGCGCACGGGGAAAGCCCTGCCGAAAACAGGATTGTTTATGGCGAGGTGCTGAAGGCAAATGGCAAATACGCCGAAGCGCGTAATCAGCTGGAGGCCTATGCTTCCGAGACGGGCGATGGCGACCGGGTTGCTGTGCAGCTTGCAGGTTGTGACTCGGCGCTGGTGTGGATGGCTGATCCGACCGTCCATAAACTGCGCAACGAAGGGGTAAATACGCTGCGGGCTGAATTTGCGGTTTTTCCCATGGACGGTAGCGTATACTATGCCGCCGAACCGGAAGGCGCGATGCGGCGAACAGATACATATGGCTGGACGGGTAATTCGTTCCTCCGAATTTATACGGCGGACCGCTCCGACGATAATACGCTGACGAATCCGGCCCTGGCGGTAGGGGAAATCAATGCTGCATCCTATCACTTGGGTCCGGTTGCCGCAGACGCCACAGGCAACACGCTTTTTATCACCCGGACCTACCCGGGCAGAGAAGGAGAGCGGACCCGGGAAGACCGGCAGAAATTCCTGACGCGTAACCTCGAACTGTACTGCTACACACGCAATATTGATGGCACGTGGTCGGCCGAGCCTTTTGCTTATAACAACGTGCAGGAATATTCACTTGGGCATGCGGCACTTAGCCAGGACGGCAATATTCTCTATTACGTGAGTGATATGCCGGGAGGGCAGGGTGGTACGGACATCTGGTTCAGCGAAAAACAGACAGATGGAAGCTGGGGCGCACCCATTAATGCGGGCGAACGGATTAATAGCGGCGGCAATGAGTTGTTCCCTAATATCGGCCCTGACCATTCGCTGTATTATTCGAGCGATGGCTTTGCAGGCATGGGCGGTTTGGATGTGTTTCAGTCAACCGGTAGCCGGGGGCAGTGGACGGAACCGCGGAACCTGCGGTATCCGGTTAATTCGTCGGGCGATGATTTTGCTTATGTCCTTACACTGGATGGAGAAGAAAGTCTGGCGGGCTACCTATCCTCCAACCGCAAAGGGGGACAGGGCAATGACGATATCTATTCGTTTACCTATGAAAAGCCGAAGATCATCATCATTTTACGCGGTACCACTTCGGACAAACAGACGGGCGACCGCATCGCGGCAGCAGCTGTGACGCTGTTTGACGGAAGGCGGGAAATTGTCGCCCGGAAAAGCAGCGACGGTTCGGGGACTTTCGAATTTGTACTGGACCGCAACCAGACTTACACGGTGCTCGGACAAAAGGAGGGCTACCACGCCGACTCGGCCAGCGTAAGTACAATAGGTATCTCGAAATCGGACACGCTGGAGGCTGCGTTGCTGCTGGAACCGGTATTTAAGGTGGGGGATACATTTGAATTGGAGAATATTTACTATGACTTTGACAAGCATAACATCCGGCCGGATGCTGCTGCGATACTGGATGAACTGGTACGTACGATGCGCGACAATCCGACATTGAAGATCGAACTGTCGAGCCATACGGACAGCCGGGGCAGTGACACTTATAATATGGCGTTATCCCAGCGAAGAGCCCAGGCTGCAGTGGATTACCTGGTAAGTCGGGGCATCGCGCGCGAACGTATGGAAGCGAAGGGCTACGGCGAAACCCGGCTGGTGAATGATTGTGGCAATGGGGTAACCTGCTCCCGTGAGGCTCACCAGGCCAACAGGCGGACGGAGGTAACCGTACTGGCGTATTAGGCCGGGATGCGAAGTCATCTTAGAATTTTATGCATGAAAACAGACGAACTCATATTTGTGGTGCTGGAAGGAGAGAATAATTCCCTCATGGCCGTTGAAGATAATATCGGACTGGTGGTTTTTGGCGAGGACATTAACGAAATACGGAACGACGTGGTGCTTAAGGTGGATGAGTATTACGATGGTGAATATAAAGGGGATATTCGTTTTATTCACGTATAAGCAACCTATGAGTAACATCATTTTCGCGGTATGGCATCGGATACACAGACCGCCGGCCGCATACGACAGTAACATTAACGCCTAGAACATGACAATACCCCAGCGCAGTGTACAGCCTGGTATGGATTACCCGGCGTACAGTCATCTTAAAATGTTAAGCATGAAAACAGACGAGCTTATATTCGTTGTGTTGGACGGAGACGATAACTCCCTTGTTGCCGTGGAAGGTAATATCGGAATGGTGGTTTTTGGCGAAGACATCAACGAAATACGGGAGGGCGTAAGGCTGAAAGTAAGTGAATATTTTGACGATGGATTTAGGGGAGAGGTTCGCATCCGCCGGTTTCAGGATATCATTTTAACGATATAACGGTATTAATACCCGGTGGGGCTGGTTGTTCCATTAGCCGGGACGGATAGGATGCCATGCCTGCTGCTGGCGTTTTTAACAGATGCGTTGAGCGATTTTATGAAAATAAAGAACCGGCAGCGGGTGCCAAGCGATAGATTGCGCATGGATGGTAGGCTGCCGGTAATGACCTGTAGTGGGGGAGACACAACAAATAAGAACATTTACAGATCAGGTTGGAAATAAGTGCGTATGTATTATCCGTCTGTACTTGGATCGGAAAAGCCATACAATACTATCGGTTTAAACCGATGGAAACAATAGTATACCATACCAAAAACAATCAGAACGCAGGCTCAAGCAAGCCGGTGAGGGTGCATAGTTGGGCGAGCGACGTGTTGTCACGGGCAAAAAGGCGATTTCGAACCGTGTTTAACTGGTTTTTGACGGTCTGCGGATTTACACAGGCGATTTCCGCAATTTCGGCAACAGAGTGCCCGTGACGCCAAAGGGAGATCAGGTTTTTTTCACGGGGTGAAATGATGTCTTTGCGGATAATCCTGCGGGTATTAGAGTGCCAGTAAGTGGTATGTTCGCCTATGAGAAAACGCATCCAGTAACCCTCGGTGGATGTCATGAGGGGGGTAATGTCCTCCAGGTAATCGAAACTGAGCATCACGTTTCCTGCATCGTCCATGACCAGCGGCGTACAGCGGTAGTGCAGACGCATCCGCTGGTTGCGTAGATTGACGATGGTACCACCACATACCGACGAAAGGGGTAAAGCACCCATGCGTGCCGGAACCGATTGAAGCAGCTGTTGGCGAATGGTGATAAAATCCGAAATGCTTTTCCGGTTCTGGACAACGCTGAGATACCGTGCGTCCCATTTCAGGGGACTGTCAGCACTGGCCTCCAGACCAATGAGAACCGAAAGGTTGCTGCTGTAATACAGGTAATCGGGTTTCGAGAAATCAAACAGGGAATACATCCGATTGCTTTGCCAGGCAAGCCGGTCGAGCATCTCCAGCTGCGGGGTGACGTCGTCAGGAATGCGCCAGTTGCCTCCTGGAACATACACTTGCCGTAGTTTTTTGCCGATCTGGATCAGCAAAGCAGAATCTTCAGGTTGGCCCGCCATTTTAGTTAAGTTAGGATGAGAAGTGAAGGCGGTGGTTTAATTGCGTTATTGGCCGCCGGGCCAAGCAAATATAGAAAATAATCAGAAAGGATGTTGCAAAAAAAATAGCGATACCTGCGAAGCGAATTGAAAGGCTCCGCAGGTTTGCGTTATTAGAATGTGATTTAAATCCGACTATATGAAGCGCTTCGGGACAGTTTGCTGCATACACAGTACGCAACCTTATTCATATTGATGCGGATAGGGCAGGCCTTTTCCGGTTTCACAAAGGAATTTCAGGCTTCTCAGGAACATGCCCCAGTCATAGGTGCAGGATGCAAAGTCCGGTGTGTAGGCTTCCCATCCTTCGTGCCGGAGAAATAATAAGGAGCCATTGGACCGGGGTTCCAGGGTAAACGTTATCGTGGTGCCTATCCAGTCGGCAAATCCGGTGATGCAGCGCCATTTTACGCGGCTGTATGGGATAAGCTCCTCTACTTTCATTTCTTTCACATAGTCTGTAAAAGTAAACGTGGACGTGCTGCCAACCACAGGTTCGGCATGGGTTGTGGGCGTCCACCAGCCTGCCAGGCCTTCCTGCGTGGTCAGTGCGTTATAGATGGTTTCGACCGGGGTTTCAATGAGCAGCCGGTGCCAGATGCTTGTGGTTGCGTGTTCCGCCGGTGCCGGATTTGCGGACAGGGCTTCCGAAAGTGTGGCTTCAGCGGCTTTGGGTGTAGGACTACCCTGACCCGTCCGGATCAATGCCGCCAAGCTGCCCTGTATATAATGCGTCCACGCATCGTGACAGACCTGGAAACATTCGTACGATGGCACCAGTCCCTGGTGCGTAAACCGTAGGTGGGTTTTTCCGTCTTTTTCGGAAAGCTCGAAAATGATATTGGTGCCGGTCCATTCGCGGGGATCACCGGTAAAATTAAAATAGTTGTCAACCACATGCCACACTACTTTTTCATTGGGAACCCATTCGGTGATGCGGATCCGGCAATGGTGTACATCCTGATAGCGGTACGTGAATTCGCCGTGTAACCTGTCGGTATCGCCAGTGATGTTTTCGGACCACCACCGCCGCACCTGATTCACGGCCTGGAATACCTGTTGGGGAGTAGCGTTGAAGGTAATTTCCGTGTTGAAATGTTGATTTTCCATGAGTTAAATCGTTGGTTATAAACTGATATATCCATTTGCAATTCAAAAGTAGGGATAGAAATATACGGGAACCGGGGGTAAAATAGACTTTATGACGGGTTGATTTAGACAGCTTAACATCGTAGGTTTGTATGTATGAAACACCTGACTATACTCGTGCCGGATGTACAAACGGCAAACAGCACGGTGGCCTGCATTGTAGGGGCTTATCAATTATTTACCGGTGCCAACGATTATTGGCAGAAGCAGGGAAAAGAGGCGCTGTTCAGGATCGAAACAGCCGGTGTGGCCGACGAAGCAGCATTCATCAATGGGCTGCTCACCATAAAGCCACAGGTAAACATTGCCTCGCTGCGGAGAACGGACTTGATCCTCATTCCCTCGCTGTCTCCCGGGTTTACACAGGCTAAGCAGGGAAATACGGTGTTGACCGACTGGATACGTGAACAGTATAAAAATGGTGCAGAAGTGGCCAGCATGTGTACGGGAGCCTTTATGCTGGCGTCGAGCGGCTTGCTTGAAAAACGGAGCTGTTCCATCCACTGGAATTCAGCGGACCATTTCCGGACACTATTCCCAAATGTGCAGTTGAAGACGGAACAGGTAATTACCGATGAGCATGGCATTTACACAAACGGAGGTGGTTATTCGTTCTTAAACCTGTTGCTGTACCTGGTTGAAAAGTATTACGACCGGGAGACGGCGATTTACTGTACTAAGATTTTTCAGGTAGAAATAGACCGGCAGACGCAGTCGGTCTTTGCTATTTTTACCGGTCAGAAGACACATGATGATGAAATGGTCAGAAAGGCACAGCAATATATGGAAACGCATTTCCGGACGAAAATATCCATGGGCGACCTCTCACAGCGGTTTGCTGTGGGGAGGCGGAACTTTGATCGGCGGTTTGTAAAAGCTACAGGGAATACGCCCGCGGAATACCTACAGCGGGTAAAGGTCGAATCGGCGAAGAAAGCATTTGAAACGACCCGGAAAACGATCAACGAGGTGATGTACGAGGCGGGCTATGCCGATGAAAAGGCCTTCCGGGAGGTGTTCAGAAAGCTGACGGGTATGTCGCCCCTTGAATACCGGAACAGGTACAATCGGGAGGCCTCTACCGGTAAGCTGACCGCTGGCAAATGAAAAAACGTGCCTTGCACCGGCGCTTCGGGGATACCGCGAGAAAGCAGTTAGCGGGTCTTTCTGAAAAAGAGGGCATCCAGTGAAAAACGTCCGGGTCCGGTAAGGAACAGGGCGATGAAAGCACATCCAAACAGAATCACGGTTTCCTGCTGACTGAATGTCTGATCAAAATGAACAGTAAAAAACGCCGTGCTAACGACGATGATCAGCGGAATCAGCGCGAGCCGGGTAAACAGTCCCAGCATCAGCAGTATGGCACAGATTACTTCCGCAAAAGTGGCCAATCCGAGCGAGGCGGCGGCACCAAATCCGAAAGGATCGGCAAACTGGATTTCTTCGGGCCCCATCAGCCGGCCGAGTTTACGTAAACCGTGCCCATTCAGGATGCAGAATCCAAAGGCGAGGCGGAATATCAGCAAGCCGTAGTCGTGCAATCGGGAGGGTAGTTCAATGCGGAGTAAATTCATGTTTTTTAGGATATAATTGTTGTTGATGACAGGAAAGCGTTGTGTTTCTCCCGTACATGTATCAAATATACCGCTTAAGTACATACCCGGTATGTAAAATAATTGTTGAAAACTCAGCGATTCCACTGAGCCGGCTGCCCGGGATAACCTCCGCTATATGCTATGGATCCGGCCATGGACCGCCCCGCCGTAAACATGCGGCAGGGCGGGTGTGACAAGCGTTAATCCAGCGTTTCGCTAAGGAAACGGGCTAAATCCGGACCCCGGAGGTTTTTGGCTACCAGCTTGCCATCCGGACCAACAAGGAAAGAGGCCGGAATGGCGTTGATGTTATACAGCCGGGCAACTTCGCCGTTCCATTCTTTCAGGTCGGAAACCTGTGTCCATTCCAACTGATCCTCGGCAATAGCTTTTACCCAGGCTTCCCGGGTCCGGTCAAGCGATACACCGAACACGGTAAAACCCTTGTCCTTGAATGCATGGTATTGGGTTACGATATTTGGGTTCTCGATGCGGCAGGGCGTGCACCAGGCAGCCCAGAAATCAAGTAGCACGTACTTACCGCGAAAGTCAGACAGGCGCACGGTTTTCCCTTCTGGAGTGGTGGAGGAAAAATCCGGTGCAGGCTGACCGACGGCCAGCCGTTTCATGCTGCCCAGGTGTTCGGAAAAATTCTGTGCCATGGTGTTTTCGGGAAAACGTGCTCCTGCTTCTTCGGCGTAGTCGAATAGCTCGGACTCGTATCCCTCAGCGTCCACGTTGAACAGCAGGAGCATGCCATACAATCCGGCGAGGTTTTCCCGGTTTTCATTTGAAAAATCGTAGATTTCACGGGCCCGGTCATCCAGCGACCGCTGGCTTTTGGCGGTTAGTTCCGTGCGGACTGCCAGCATGTCTTCACCGGCCCCTACCCGGTTTTCAAACTCGTCCATAATGGCCTGCTGTTCTTCCTCAAGCGCTGTGCTGATGCGGGTCAGCGCCTGCAGCTTGGTGTTGACTTCCGAACCGGATACTTCGTAGTTGCCGTCCTCGGCCAGATCGGCCCGGAATGTCAATTCATCGCCGTTCTGTAACAGCAGGGTATAGGCCTGGGGTCCGACCAGCAGGGTAAAGAGCGTTGGTTCGTCAACTTTACGTTCAAAAGCAAAGCTGTTTTTGCTGTCCAGTACCGTAGAGTCTACGAGGGTTTCCCCTTCGTACAGCTGAACTATCCGGTCCGGTTCTGGATTTAAAACTTCGCCCGTCAGGCGGAAAGGGGCCTGGGTTTGGCCATCTGTACTGGAGCAGGACAGGCTGATAAAGAGCACCGCGATGGCAGCGATAAACAAGGACTGTTTCATGATTTGCATAGTTAATGGGGTTGTTATTCGTTAATTAACTCAGTGATGAAGGCGTAGAATTTGGGATTGGAATAGTCGCCCATGCCTTCGTGTTTTAGGACTACCTGACCGTATTTATTGAGTACCAGCGTGGTGGGGATGGATCCGCCCATATACGTGTCAGGTACCGGTCCGGCCGGGGTGTAAACCGGCAGCGTAAGGCTATGTTTATGCATAAACTTTTCGGCCCCGGCACGCTTGTTATCTACATCGACCAGCAGGAATACGACCTGCTCGTCATCACCAAACCGATCGTAAAATTGCTGGATAGAAGGCATTTCCGCGATGCAAGGCGGGCACCAGGTAGCCCAGAAATTAAGAAATACCACCTTGCCCCGCTGGTCGCCTAAGGAAACAATACGACCCTGCGGATCCTTAAACTGGATGGATGCGGTTTCGGCCGGTAGAAACCCGGTGAGTGGTTTTCCACCATCGCTGCCGGAGACGTCGGGTGAAAAAAGACCGGTTTTCAGAAGTTGCTGCATTACCGTTCCTTTGAATGAGGGAAAAGCGACCATGGCCAGTATAAAGAGAACCATTAAGGCGCTGATGGCATTGGATACGGTGAAGTGTTTTTTAATATTCATGATCATAGCTGCAAAAGCGTAAGGACACCGGCAGTATTGAAAACTACCGGCCAAAAAGCGGTTAACCGGACCGCTGAAACTTCATAAGGCAGCGGTCTTCTATGGGTACGCGAAGCTATAAGAGAAGTATGCTGTTTTTCAGGAACAGCGGGATTTGAGAGGCGGAGCGGTTCCGGTATCGGTAAAAAAGAAGGGTAATCAGCTGTGTCGCTGGATTCCAGCGGAGGCAGGGAATTGCTAGAAACAGCAGGCTGGCCAGCGCATTAATACCGTACTGCCGGAGATCCAATCGGGAAATATAGCTGGCGGTGTTATCCGCGGCGCAGGGTTTAACATTACTGGCGTGCACCATGTGTACCGACTGTTGTGCCCCGTTACTGCCCATTGAAGGAAGATCAAAAATAAGGCGTTTTACCGGGCAAGAAGCAACCAGGGCAAAACACAGCACGGCGAATAGGGCGAGTAGCCCCGTTTGATGGAAAAATGCCGTGTGTTGTTTGTGCATGCTTATACCTTTATTATGCAATTATCACAAAAGTACGGAAATTTTTAAAACTGTTTGATGACCTTCCAATGCAGTAACCAAAAAATCCCGGAAACCCCTGAAAAATACTGGGTTTCCGGGATTGCGCTGCCCGTCGTTATGCGATAACTTTGCTTGCATACCATTAATGCAATGCCATGTTATATACTAAAAGCAATCCTCTCCCATTATGCTGCTTATGTGCCGCACTAAGTTTCCTCGCCTTTCCGATTTACGCACAGTCCGTTGACATCCCCCGCGGCACTTCGGTGTATATTGTGCAGCATTCGGATTCACAACTGAAAGACAGCGTACCGGACCTGCGTGAAGCGTTGCAGGAAGGCTTGGAGGATTGGGGGTATTTTACTATTGCTGCCAGTCCGGAAGAGGCTACGCTGACACTCGATGTGTATGTCGACTATGTAAAAGAAGGAATGTTGACTTCCTTTAGTGTATTCAACCGCAGGGCAGCTGTTGTAGAAGCTGTTCTGCACGATGATTCAAAGCAAGAGCGCTGGCGTTGCGAGCCATTTCAGGTTGGTGAAAAAGGGATGATTGGCTATAACTTTGGTAAGGCAGCGATGAAAACACTGGTGAAGCGGATGAAAAAGGCGATTAACTAAACAGGGCGGACAATGAGTCCGCCCTGTCCGGTATGAATATATCGTCGATCCCTACTTATTTGGTATTTCAGTAAGGGCCATTTTATAATATTCATCTAAACCATAACCATCGGTAATGCTCCAAAGTGCACTTTGCACGGTGCTTACCGTAGTCATGTACCCTGTTTCATCATCTCCGTAATCCTCGGCATTGATGCGCTTGTCCTGAAGCAGTCCAATAAGTTCACCGACTAACCTGCTATTGGTAACGGGCCCCAATGTGTAGGCACAATTCCGTGATGACGACGAACGGTGATTATTGGCGCAGAACGTAAACAAAGTACAGCGGGTAACCGCCTTTTTCTTGAGCACAATCGTTGTGCTCTGCAGCAACATCCCGCTTTGATAATCTTTATCTTGGGCAATAAGAACCAATCCCGCCGGCAGTACCAACGTGATATCTTCGTTAGTTTCATTTACCAGTCCCACACAAACCGTAACATAGTATCCACTGCCACGGCTCAGCGTAGTATCACAGGATTCTCCAAGAATATCGCTCTCCAGCCGCACGCCATCGGGCAACGAAAAGGCTGCTCCCTGGGGCTCACCTTCAGCCTCCCCGAAACCGGGAATCTGTCCGGCAACCTCGTCGGGTATAGGTTCATCCTTGTCTTTTGAGCAGGAATTGAATGTAAGACCCAGTGTAAGTAGAAGGAGTAGGAATAGCTGGTTGGAAATCCGCGTCTTCATGATTTTTTGATTTAAAATACGTAGCGCGCTGTTAAGCCCAGGTTGGCATAAAAGCCATTATAATATCCAGCTGAATTTACGATATGTATGGTTGGACGGACATCTGCTGAGAAGGCAAAAGGTGCCTTTTGCAACTTGTAGTCAAGTCCTCCCGTAGGATAGATACCCACGTTGAAGCCCTTGACAGCATCGATATCGGAAAAAGTATTGGACAATACTGCACCGCCGCCGACAAACCATTTGAAACCAGCGACATCGCCAATGGGAAAATGATGCTGGTACGTACCGGCAAACGAAACGTTGGTAAAGCCGGTACCCAGTACTTTATCGGAATCGAAACCCAGGTTGAATTCCAGAGCTGCGGGTTCGCTGATAAATGTTTTGAATGATGCTGAAAATAAGTCGTAGTAACCACTTCCCAGCCGGATACCGATTGAGTTTTTGTAATCTTGGGCACTGGCTGAAAAACTAACAGCCAAAAGCAGTAAGGGTAGGATAAATCTTTTCATAAGTTTGTTGAATGATGTTATAAATGGCGCAAAGTTAGTTTGGCCGGATGCGCGTCACAATACCGAATATTCGGGGTTTTGTACCTCCTAATGTTAGGGTATACGTTGGAAAGTAGACTTACAGCATGTTTTTTTGAAGCAGGAGGGTTACCAGCTCCGTCGCGTTTTTCACTTCAAATTTCTGCAGGAGATTTTTTCGGTAGGTATCGACAGTGAACCGGCTGAGAAATAATTCATCAGCGATTTCGATCGTGGTTTTACCCTGTGCCAGAAGCTGGAGCAATTGCTTCTCACGCTTGGTAAGGGACGGCAGCTGCCGTTGTGTGGCAGCGACAGAAAAGACGATTTGCCTTACGTCGTTGCTCATAACCACCTCGCCTCGCATGGCGGCATCGATACCACTCAGTATGTCCGTTGCCGGTGCGCTTTTAAGCAAAAAACCCGAAGCCCCGTTTTGCAGCAGCTGTAAAATAGTACTCTGCTCGGCTTGATTACTTAATCCGACGACAACGGTTTGCGGGCTTATTCGTTTGATTTCTTTACATAGGTCTACGCCATTGCCGTCCGGCAATGCAATATCCAGCAATACGGCATCAACCTGATGCTGCTCAATGAATGACCGGAAGTCAGAAGCAGTGGTAAACGATAGGATATCGTCACCGCACGATGTGCTGAATAATGCTTTCAGGCCTTCAATCACGATGGGATGATCATCTACCACCGCTATTATTTTGTTGTTTTTAGACATGCAATTCGATGTTTACCGTTGTACCCTGCCCGGCTGCCGAATCCATCTCCATGCTACCTTTCAGATAGTCTACACGGTTATGAATATTGTTTAATCCAATGCCCTGGGCTTGCTTTGCTGCTGTGGTATCGAATCCGCGTCCGTTATCTTCCACGGTAATCAGGAAATGGTCATCTTCCTGTAAGCATTGTACGATGACACGGCTAGCCTGGCTGTGACGGATCGCATTGGAGAGCAGTTCCTGTACGATGCGGTAAATATTTACTTGAATGGCGATGGCAAGTGTGCGCCGGATTCCGTTTGCTTGGAATTCGATATCTGTTGCAGCATTTGCCAGCGAAACACAGAGATCGCGTAAGGCCACTTCCAGTCCCGACCGTACAAGTGATTCAGGCATCATGTTCCGGGCGATGCGCCGGAGCTCACCAATCGAATGCTCCAGCTGGCCAATCACTTCTTCAACAACCGGTGTTACAGGAGTCTCCCGTTGTCCGGAGAGCTTAATCTTAATGCCCGAAAGTGCACCGCCAAGTCCGTCATGCAAATCCCGGGCGATACGTTGGCGTTCCCGTTCTTCGCCCTCGAGCATTGCCCGTGTTACCGCCAATTCTTGCTGCTGTTCCAGCTCCCTGACCTGTTGTTCATGATTGAGTTCTTTTTGTGCGGCGAGCTTGCTGCTGTTGCGCAGGAAATAAACCAGAAAGCCAACAGCAGCCAACAGCAGAGCGCAGCCAATGGCCCAAGATAAGCTGTTGAACCGGGCAGTCTTTGCAGCGTAATCACTGGCGCGCTTTTCAGCTTCAAGGGTAATGATTTCGTTTTCTTTCTGGGCCACCTCATATTTCTTTTCCAGTTCGATGAGACTGGTTTGGTAATTGGCGCCGTAAATGCTATCGCGGAAGGCCGCATTTTTCTGCATCCAATTATACGCCTCACGCATATTGCCGGTTTGGGCATGCGCATCGGCCAGTTTCTCCATGTATACCCGTTTGTCCAATGGTAGCAGGATAGGGCTTTTCAGCAGGTCTTCCATTACCCGGATGGCGCCCGGGTAATCCCCGATTTTCAGTAGGGTTTCGAACTTGCCGTATTTCATTCGGTTTACATAGTAATTTTCGAGATTTCCGCCCCCCATGGAAATTCCCTTGTCGAAGCTTCGTATGGCTTGTTTATATTGTCCCATCCGCTCAAAATATACGCCTTCGGGAAAATAATAAAATAGGTATGCATTGGATTGCGGATACGGGTCGAGCAGCTTTTTCGCCTTGTCAAGATAAACCTTTGCGCGATCCAGCTGGTTGAGGTGGACGCTGTTTTCAGCGAGAATAATCGTAACCTCTACGATGGCTTCTGGTTTATTGGGCTGCGTCTCATGGGATGTTTGCTCAAAAGCAGCCAAAGCACGTACTAGGTAACTTTCGGCTTTTTTCCGTTCCTCGGCATTCAGGAATACGATGCCGATAAATTTGTTGACGTTAGCGATCAGAAAACGATCACCCGACCGCTCGGCAAGCGGCAACGCATGGTTGAGGTAGGCATCCAATCCGCCTGGTTCATCGCCTTGCATCTGTGCAAGTGTACCCAGCACCAGCCAGCTATTGCCCCGGATTCTATACGCCTCCGGATCATTGAACCGCTGGAGTAGTGAATCTCCGGTATGTAAATGCGATTCGATGGTCGTCATATCCGTTCCGCCGAACAATGAAAAGGCGGTATAATAATGAACGGCGGCCTCCATAAATGCATTCCCTTTAGCGCGTGCGGTACCCTCACTAAGGTAATATTGCATTTTTTTGGTGTCGCCAGCACGTTTATAGAGTTGAGATAGCTTTAACGCCGAATAGGCTGCGATGCTATCATTGGTGGCATTGGCAAATTCCTGTTCCAGATTTTTTTTATAGCTACTGTCGTTGCCCAGTTTGACGATAAGTTGGGCATGAGCAGTGATAAGGAAAAGCTGAAAAAACAATAAGAAGACCAATTTCTTCATAATACCAGACTAAATGTGGAGAGCCAAATATCTCCAATTAATCCTGAATCATAAATACCTATAATTAGGAGGTTTTTATGAAACCGTAGGAATGGCCATTACAACGGTGTTTTGTGCAGATTTCCAAAATCAGGAAAAATGGAAAAGAAGCACGATTTTAGCTATGTGAAATGCCAACTGGGCTAGATCCTGTCGCTGTTTTGCCAATTAACAAAAAAATAATGACCATGGAAGACTTCATACTTACTATCACGTTAATCACTACGGCGTTGATTGCCGGCCTTTTTTATTCTTATGCATGTTCCGTGAACCTGGGACTGGGAAAGCTTTCCGACCAGCACTATCTTAGCGCGATGCAATCTATTAATCGTGAGATATTGAATCCAGTGTTTTTTGCTAGTTTTATGGGAACGCTTGTCTTGCTGCCAATTAGTGCCTGGCTGCAGTATCGCACCGGTATATCATTGAGCGCCCACCTGCTTTTGGCTGCCGCTGTAACCTACGCAATAGGGGTGTTTGGCGTTACTATATTCGGGAATGTACCATTGAACAACGCTTTGGATAAATTTGACCTGCAAACGGCTTCTGCAGTGGATATGACGGCATGGCGGACTGGCTTCGAGCTGCCATGGAATAGGCTGAATTCCATTCGGACGATTGCTGCAATCGTGTCACTGGTACTTGCCGTGGTGGCATGTATATATCGCCCTGAAGGCGTCGCTGTCGGAAAATAGCACGACGGGATACCATAACCGCACAGTAACCTTCCGCTTCCGGACAGTCAGGTTTTGATAAATGCTTTCTGGATAATAGCAAGCCGGTTTCTTACTTTGACCGTATTTGTTGATGTATCCCATATTACAAAGGGGTTAGTTTCTGCCATTGGCCGGATGCTGGTAGTCTGATTTTATAGAATCCCTTGGCGGCTACAAAAATAGATAGACAGTGGCAGTGAAATGTAACAAATAGGAGATTTAACAGGGTCGTTTGCGGATGATCCTGTTAAATCTTACTATTTTTGGCGCGATGAAAAAAGCGCTGGCGATTTTTTTCTTGTCTACTTACCTCTTATCAACGACAGAGTTATTTCAGTTGTTGAAATTGCCCATATTGATTGAACATTTCGCAGAACATCAGGAACAGGATCACGGCATGTCTTTTTTGGGGTATTTGATCCATCACTATGGTGGACATGAACCTGATGCAGACTATGCGACCGATATGAAGCTGCCGTTTATGCAGCTGATGGATGGATTGGCGCTTTCAGCGAGCCTGACACCGAATTTCATCCATTTCCACTTTTCACACCTGGTTTTGCCACATGGCAAACCCTTATTTACCCATCAGGACGACGATCTCGTGTCCGCTTACCTCCGTTCCATCTGGCAACCGCCAAGACACAGTTAATCAGTTTCCTATAGCAAGCCGAACCCCCACAGGGGCTGGGCATATTTTTCATGTAACTGACTGACTAACTAACGTTAACATGCTTAATTCGATTATTGAGTTTTCCGTAAGGAATAAACTCATCATCGGGCTATTTACATTAGCCCTGATTATATTTGGAACATACGAAGCCACCCGGCTGCCCATAGACGCGCAGCCCGACATCACAACCAACCAAGTACAGGTGATTACGGTGGCTCCTTCCTTCGGTGCCGCGGATATCGAGCGGCTGGTTACTTTTCCCATTGAGCAGGCGAACAGTAATATCAGCGGGATTGACGAAATCCGTAGCTTTTCGCGGTTTGGCCTCTCCTTGGTGACAATCGTTTTTGACGATGATACCGATGTATACTGGGCCAGGCAACAGGTAGCCGAACGGCTGCAACAGTTGCAAAACGTCATCCCTGAAGAAATCGGTACGCCCGAACTGGGACCGATTTCGACCGGCCTGGGAGAAATCTACCAGTATGTGGTTCGGCCCGAAAAGGGTTATGAAGACCGGTACGACGAAACGGAATTGCGCACCATTCAGGACTGGATTGTCCGACGGCAACTGCTCGGTGTAAAAGGGGTGGCGGATGTGAGCAGCTTTGGCGGTAAACTGAAGCAGTACGAGATTGCGGTGAATCCCAATAGGCTGCAAGCCTACGGTCTTACCATCCACGATGTATTTAAAGCGCTTGAAAACAACAACCAGAATACAGGAGGTGCGTACATTGAACGGGGACCGGCAGTACTGTTTATCCGAAGTGAAGGGCTGATCGGAAACGTAGCGGATATTGAGAATGTAGCCGTTTCGTTTACGGACAGCGGGACACCCATATTGATCAGGGATGTGGCCGAAGTAACCATCGGCTATGCTACCCGGTATGGCGCCATGACTTACAACGATGAAGGTGAGGTGTCCGGTGCCATTGTGATGATGCTGAAGGGCGCGAACAGTAATGAGGTAATCAAAAATGTCAAAGAACGCATCGAAACCATTCAGCAAACACTGCCTGAGGGTGTAGTCATTGAACCATTTCTGGACCGCACCAAAATGGTTAACAATACCATCAGTACGGTGAAGACCAATTTGATGGAGGGTGCGCTGATCGTGGTGTTCATCCTCGTACTTTTTCTCGGTAACTTTCGGGCCGGATTCCTGGTGGCGTCGGTTATCCCGCTTTCGATGCTGTTTGCTATTATTCTAATGAATATTTTCGGCGTAGGGGGCAACCTGATGAGCCTCGGCGCGCTGGATTTCGGACTGATCGTGGATGGCGCGGTCATCATCGTCGAGGCAGTCATGCATCAGCTGTCGCATCATAAAAAACTCGGAGTGCACCATCGGATTCCACCGCAGGAGATGGACATTCAGGTTAGCCGTTCGGCTTCCAAGATGGTAAGCAGCGCCGTATTCGGGCAGATTATCATCCTCATTGTTTACCTGCCTATTTTTACCCTAGAGGGCATCGAGGGAAAGATGTTTAAGCCGATGGCGCAGACCGTGGCGTTTGCGCTGATTGGCGCATTTATTCTTTCACTCACCTACATTCCGATGATGAGTGCCCTTGTACTGGGTAAACGCAAAAATACAGGACCTAACTTTTCCGACCGGATGATGGCCCGTATAGAACAGGTGCATCAACGGTACCTGATCAGGGCGTTGCGGATGCCAAAAACCATCATTGCCGCGGTAGTGTTACTGTTTGCGGGGGCTGTGTTTACCCTCTCCAGGATGGGAGGCGAGTTCATTCCCTCATTGGAGGAAGGCGATTTTGCTGTGGAAACACGTATTCTTCCGGGCAGTAATATCAATACAACCATTGAATATACCAATAAAGCCGCCCACATTTTAAAGACGCAGTTTCCGGAAGTGGAAAAGGTGGTAACAAAAATTGGCAGTGGCGAAATCCCGACGGAACCCATGCCGATGGACGCGGGCGATATGATTGTGGTGTTGAAGCCGAAGAAGGAGTGGACCTCAGCCGAGACGTTTCCGGAACTTTCTGAAAAAATGAGTACCGCCCTGTCGGTATTGCCGGGGGTAACAGCCGGATTCCAGTTTCCGGTGCAAATGCGGTTCAATGAGCTGATGACAGGGGCCCGGCAGGATGTGGTATGCAAAATTTTTGGTGAAGACCTGGATACGCTTGCCCGCTACGCCCAGCGGCTGGGCGCGCTCATTGAACAGGTGGAAGGCACGGCCGATCTGTATATAGAACAGGTAACCGGTATGCCGCAGGTGGTCATCGAATATAACCGTGCGGCAATCGCCCGGAACCGGCTGGATATTGCTGCCATAAACCGGGTGGTAAATATGGCCTTTGCCGGACAGCGTGCGGGATTGGTATTTGAAGGAGAGCGGCGGTTCGGCCTGGTAGTCCGCCTGGATGATACCAAGCGGTCTGACCTGGAAGATATCCGCAACCTGTTGATTCCTACACCGGCGGGTGTGCAGATTCCGTTACACCAGCTGGCCACTGTTGACTTTAAGAATAGTCCGAATCAGATACAACGTGAAGATGCCAAACGGCGCATCGTGGTAGGCTTTAATGTGCGTGGCCGCGATGTACAAAGCATTGTGGAAGAGCTTCGCCGACGCGAGCGTGCCGAAATGGATCTGCCGCCGGGCTATTATGTTACGTATGGGGGTACATTTGAAAACCTGGAGGAAGCCAAGGCACGACTCGGGATTGCTGTACCGGTTTCACTGGCATTGATCTTCCTGCTGCTGTTCTTTGCCTTTCGCTCGGTAAAACACAGCCTATTGATTTACACTGCAATCCCGCTTTCGGCTATCGGCGGTATTTATTTTCTGGCACTGCGGGATATGCCGTTCAGTATCAGTGCAGGAGTAGGGTTTATCGCGCTGTTTGGCGTGGCGGTACTCAATGGCATTGTGTTGATTGCCGAGTTTAATCGATTGAAAGCGCGTGGTATGGTCAACACCACCCGGATTGCACTGATCGGCAGCCGGACCCGGTTACGTCCGGTGCTGATGACCGCTTTTGTGGCATCACTGGGCTTTTTACCCATGGCCATCAGTACAGGGTCAGGAGCAGAGGTGCAGCGGCCTTTGGCTACGGTGGTCATCGGTGGATTGATGCTGGCTACCTTCCTAACGCTGTTTCTTTTGCCAATCCTATATACCCTATTCGAAAGGATAAAACTTCCAAAACGGAAATATCGCATGAACAAGCAACTGATTATTACGGCAGGGCTGCTGCTGCTGGGCAGTGGAGCGCTTGCTCAGACACCCATTACCCTGGCGCAGGCAATTGATACGGCACTGGAAAACAATTTCCAATTAAAGCATAGCACCTTGCTGGCCACATATCATGAGCAACGGCGGACGGGGTATGCCGAAGTGCCGCAAACCAATGTGTCGGCGGAAATCGGCCAGCTGAATGGGCCTTTACGGGATGCCCGTATCGGTGTATCGCAAACCCTGGCCTTTCCTACGGTTTACGGACGGTATCGAAAAGTAGGGAATGCCCGATGGGAGGAGGCCGTTTTGCAGCGCGACCTCGATGAAGTGACCGTGCGTAGGACGGTGACCGCAATTTTTTATCACATCCTCGTACTTCGTGAACAGGAACGGCTGTTGCTGCAGGCGGATAGCCTGTATGCCGGTTTCCTGAATATGGCCGGTCTTCGGTTGGAGGCAGGCGAATCCAATGCGATGGAAAAGGCTACGGCTGAGATCCAGCGGGAGCAATTCGCGGTGCAGCGTAACCAGCTGCAGAATGAAATTGATATTACCGCACTGCAATTGCAGCTGATGCTGAATACCCAAATACGTTATGAACCTCAGGCAGAGTCGCTCAAGGCAACGGTACATGAGCTGCCGGCTATTCCGGATGTCCGGTTACACCCTGCAGCAAAATATGCCGAACAACGTATCGGCACTGCAAAGGCGGAATTAAAGCTGGAAAAATCGCGCTTACTCCCCAACATTACACTCGGGTATTACCGGCAGAGCCTGCGGGATATCCGGCCGCAGTGGTTCGATATTGCGGAAGTGGGCATCGGTATTCCGGTGTTTACGCGCGCGCAGCAAGCACAGGTCCGGTCCAGCACAACACAGCTGGCAATCTCGGAAAATGAATATGCGCGGGAAACGGCCCAGCTGACGACGGAATACCGGCAGATGCAGGCGCAGTACCGGACACAGCTGGCCATTGTCGACCGTTACGAGCGAAAGCAGTTACCCAATGCCGGGCGTATCGTTGAAACTGCTTCACAGCAATTTGCCGCCGGGGAAATTGACTACCTGGGGTGGGTGATGCTTACTAACCAGGCTATTCAGGTCCAACGCGACTACGCCGAGGCATTACGCCTACTGAACGAATCCATTATTCAATTGAATTACCTTACATCAAACAACTGATGAGAACAATACCCTTACTGTTTGCTGTCCTGTTATGGGCAGGCTGCGGAAGTTCACAGAAACAGGAATCCAATAACCCCGCGGAACCAGAAAACAATGCCGGAGCCATTCACCTTTCGGACGCGCAGCTGGCATCTTTCAAGCGAAATGAAGTACGGCTTGCGCGGAAAAACATGCGACGTACTGTCCGCCTGAACGGCAATGCCGACGTGCCTCCGCAAAACCGGTTGTCGGTATCGCATGCACTGGGCGGTTATGTCCGGAGCATCCACCTATTGCCGGGTAAGCCTTTTCGCAAAGGGCAGGTGCTGGCCGCACTGGAAGACAACCAGTATATTCAACTGCAGCAAGATTACCTGATTGCATCGGCCGAACTTGAGCGGGCCGGACTGAACTACGAACGGCAACGCATGCTGAATGAAAATAAGGCATCGAGCGACAAGAATTTTCAGGCCGCAACGGCAGAGTACGAAACGCTGCGCATTACCTTGAGTGCCCTCCAGGAAAAGCTGCGGCTGATCGGCATTGATCCCAACAAGCTGACGGCGGCCAATATTACCCGACAGGTCCGCATTTATGCACCCTTCGACGGTGTGGTGGGCAATGTGTTGGTTAATCAGGGAAAATACGTATCGCCTTCCGATGTGCTGTTTGAATTGATTAATCCCAGTGAAGTGCTGCTGGACCTGAAGGTGTTTGAAAAGGACTGGCCGCACATCGCAATTGGACAGGAACTCACCGCATATACCAATGAACGGCCGGATCAGGTGCTGACCGGCGAAGTGGTGGCGCGCGGCAGTCACATCAACAGCGATGGTACCGCTACAATACATGCTCGGCTGCGCAATCCGGATCAGGCAAATATCGCTCCAGGT
The DNA here is from genome assembly GCF_040395035.1 of Parapedobacter lycopersici. GTDB lineage: Bacteria > Bacteroidota > Bacteroidia > Sphingobacteriales > Sphingobacteriaceae > Parapedobacter > Parapedobacter lycopersici_A. Next base: position 21,233 of record NZ_JBEBRB010000028.1, read on the forward strand.
ATGTACGTAAATGCGGTGTTAGAAACGATTAATAATGAGGTTTATACGCTGCCGGAAGAGGCTTTGGTGTCTTTTGAAGGTACCCCCTATGCCGTAGAAGTGCTGGATAGCAATACGTTTAACCTGCTTGCTGTGCAGACCGGAGTCGCGGACGAAGGATTCGTGGAAATCGTGGACGGTGAAAGGCTTCGGGGGAAGACGTTTTTAGGTGAAGGTGCATACACGGTACTGATGGGAGTCAAAAACCAGGCGGAAGAATAAGCGTCTGATAACGTTTCGCTGATACATTTCAACGAGCGCTAAGCGAATGTTAAATGTGTTAGCGAAATGTTAATTCCGGAATGGAATCCGATTTTAATGCGTATTATCGTCTGTCTGTTTTCTTGCTATGATCAACCGATGGATAAACAAATGGATTGATTTTCTCCGGGATCACACCTATATCATCACCTTGCTGATCTCGGTATCTTTGATTGGGTTGCTTTTCGTGCAGTTTAGTCTTGTTTCGTTGGAAATTGATCTCCAGCAACGTGCGTTTGATAAAGAGATTGATGAAGTGCTGCACGATATGCACAATTACATCGAAGACGACTCCCTATTGAGCGGACAGCTGATCCGGCTGATGGCGAATGCCATACCGGACACGGTGGAACGCAGAGAGGTTGCCGACAGTGTGATCAGCGAAGTGAAAAAATTTACCGACAGCCTGTTGCTGGCCAATAACATGTCGTACCTCGACTATGATGTGGGGTTTTACCAGCGTTATGAAGACACCATTGTGATCAGCTCACAGTTGTTCCCTCACCAGCCCGATTACCAGCGATACTCGGCACGTGCCGGCTGGCGGATCAAGGAGGCGTTGGGCAAAGGCATGTTCCGTTTTGGGCTATTGTTTCACAATAAGTTTCTGTTTGTCATTTTTCAGGTCTATTCCATCCTGATTATCATTGCCTTTTTTCTACTGATTCTGGTGGGCAGTTTTTTCAGTACCCTGCTGCTGCTGAAACGCCAGAAACAGCTGGCGCAGCTTAAAAACGATTTCATTAATAACCTGACCCATGAGCTGAAAACACCGATTTTTGCTTCATCGGTGATCTTTAAAATCATCAATGAAAAAATGGGACAGTTCAGCAACGATGAGCTGAGTTATCACCTAAAGCTGCTCGAAAAGGAAAATAACCAGCTTAAAAATAAGGTAGACAAGGTGCTGGAGCTAACCGTGCTGGAAAGTGAAACCCCCAAGCTGGATCTTCGCGCGCTCGATGTACATGCGGCTATCCGACAGAAATCGGCTATGTACCAAGTGCTTGTTGAGGAGAAAGGCGGGCGCATCAGTTACGATTTGCAGGCGAAGCGCACGATCATCATGGGCGACACCATGCATATCGGCAATATCCTCGATAACCTGCTGGATAATGCGATCAAGTATTCGGACAAGCAGCTTGATGTTCGGATATCGACAGTTAATGTGGATGACACGTTGGTACTGAAGATCAGCGACAGGGGAATGGGTATTGGAAATAATGAACTGAATGCGGTGTTTGAAAAATTTTACCGCGTAAGCCATGGAAACCTGCATCAGACAAAGGGTTTTGGACTGGGACTCAGTTATGTGAAGTCGGTAGCGGATCTGCACAATGGGAAAATAACGCTGGAAAGTAGGCCGGGGGCAGGCAGTATATTTATGATCACGCTGCCGCTCCATCACCAATAATACCAAGACAATGAATGCACCGAGAATATTGTTGGTAGAAGATAACCAGACGCTGGGTTACGCATTGAGAACTTACTTGGAGATGCATCATTTCCGCGTAACCCTGGAGCCGGATGGGGTAAAAGGGAAAACAGCGTTTCTCAGCCAGTCGTTCGACATTTGCATCCTGGATGTGATGATGCCGGAAATGGACGGGTTCACCCTTGCGGAAGAAATCAAGAAAATAAATCCGGACATGCCCATGGTGTTTCTAACGGCCCGGACCATGAAGATTGATAAATTGCAGGGCTTCCAGAAAGGTGCGGACGATTACATTGTGAAACCGGTGGATGAAGAGGAACTGATTGCGCGGATCCGGGCTATCCTGCGTCGCGCGCATCCGTCACCGCAACGGATCACCACATATACCATCGGCACGTTGCAGTTCGACCTGAACAGCCGCAGGTTACTCTCGGAAACGGACAGCGTAGTGCTTACCGAGAAGGAGGCAGAACTATTGCGTATGCTCTGTGAAAAGAAAAACCAGTTACTCGACCGTAAGGTAGTCTTGTTGGAACTGTGGGGAAAAGTCGATTATTTCAACCGCCGCAGCATGGACGTGCATATGGCAAAATTGCGTAAATACCTCGCATTGGATGTGAAGATATCACTTACCAATGTGCACGGCAAAGGCTATATTCTGGAAGATTGAAATAGCGGCAGGCTTTTGGCCTTCTATTTTCGTTGCTGTGAATCCCCGAGAGGGGAATCAATGTAACGGCATGACGGTGGTGAGTTGATCGTTAATTATTATACAGTTCCTCGTAGTCCTTCATGGTGGTGCCACGCGAGAAATGCCGGATGTTGTAGGTGAACGAAAGCATCAGATACCGTTGCAGCACATTGGAGCGGGAATCTTCGATATAAGTTTCGGTGATGTCCCTCCGGATGTTATTATTCTGCGCAAAAAGGTCGTAAACATTAACACTGATTTCACCCCGCTCGTTTTTTAGGATTTTTTTGCCCAGGGCCATGTTCACGAGGAATATGCTGTTGTCGTACCCTTCAGACAGGCCGGTGTTAAACTGGTGGTTGATGTCCAGCCGATACACAAGATTCTGCCACATGATCCAGTTATAATTGAGGCGGGTAGTCTGGTTAAAGTAATTGTTGCTGAGTGCCGGCCGCAGTGAATTCTCCACGGTGTTATAAGCAGACCGGGTCCACAGGTTAAAATCGATACGATCGCTGATGTTGCTGCTCAGCGACAGACCGCCGCTGTATCGCGTGGTGTTGACGAAGTTGACTTCCTCATTAATCATCCCCGGGCTGTGCGTATAACTGATACCACCGTGGACATTGAAATTAGCGGAAATAACGTGCAGCGGTTTACCCCAGTTGAAATAGGACCGTAGGTCCCAGTACCCGTCGAGGTTGACCGGCCGTGAAAGCTGTGAGCCACGCTCCAGGACAATGCCATCGGCGATCTCAATAGGTGTTTCGGCGATAAGCGTGCTGGTTACCACATTATTGTCGGTAAGGGACGACATCACCATACCAAAAAAACTGCGTTCGGTTTTCGGATTATAGCTGCGGTAACGCAGTCGGAACCGATTGCTGTACGATTGTAGCAGGTTGGGGTTTCCGGTTTCGAGCTGCAACGGGTTGGAGTTGTCAATTACCCCCTGCAGGTCTTCCACAGATGGGGCATTGGTGCGCGTATCATAGTCAAATTCCAGGTTTTTGGTGTCGCTGAACTTGTAGTCGATCCGCACGGAAGGCAGGATGCTTTTGAAAGTGCGCTCCAGCACAAACGGACTGGGAAATTCCTGGTCATTCTTAAGCCTGGCGTGCTGAAACTCGGCCTCGGCCTGCATCCGGAACCGTTCCCGCGCGTACTGGTAACCGATTTCCGCTTCCTGTGACAGGTACCTGCTGTTAAAGACGTTGCTCAGTGCAGTATCAAGGCGCCTGATGCCTGCCATTTCCCCCGCGTCGTCAATGTTGTAAGTGCGTTTATCGGAATCGTCCTTATCATTGCCGATTTCATATTCAAACTCCATCATGCTGTGTTTTCCGACCGGTTCGGTATAAGAGGCATTGGCTTCCCAGGAAAATCCCCGATGGCTGCGCAGGTTATTCTGATTGAGGATTTCCGTCCGATCGGTTTCGTTATAGTAAATGTTCTCGGCCTCGCGGTCCTCGTCGTCCTCATTCCGGTAATTGCCCGTGTGGAGTCCCACGGTTAGGCTTCGTCCCTTTTTACGGAACTTGCGGCTGTAAAAGAGCCTGTTGTTGATGTCAAATTCCGTTTTGTTGGCAAAAAGCCGGTTTTCGGTCTGGTTAAGCGGTCCGCTGGCGGTTACCGTATTGCCGGTAAAATAGGAGTTCTCCCGGTCCGATTCTGCTGAGATATTCGGTCGGATCAGGATCCGGTTGTTGCTGTCGATGTTATATTCAAAACGCATGTTGAACCGGTGATCCATGTTCCGGCGGGTGTTATTACTCGACTCAGAATAGACCTGTCCGTCGGCATCGGGAAGAATGTAATCACGGACAAGCGATTCTTCACCGAAGTTTTTCCGGTGGTTGAATAGGTAGCTGGCATTGATTTCAACCTTTTTACCCCAATCGTCACTGAAATTAACCCCGATACGGTTGGTATTAATGATGCCATTCTGCGGGCGGCTTTCGCTCCGGCTGTTGGGGTCTGCTGAATAATCGGTAGCGTTGATGTTATTGCTTAACCCGGTAACCGTGATCCGCCGGTCTTCATTGAATGCATTGACACTGGCACCGGCCATGTAGCGGTCGTCATTGCCATAACCCACGGTCGTCTTTCCGAACAGGCCCTTTCGACTGTTGGGCTTGGTAATGATATTGATGGTTTTTTCCCGCTCGCCGTCATCGAACCCACTGAGTTCCGCTTTGTCACTGAGTTTGTCGTAAATCTGGATGCTTTGGATTACCTCGGCGGGTAAGTTCTGCAGGGCAGCTTTTACGTCGGTACCAAAAAATGGTTTGCCATCCACCAGAATCTGTACAATTTGCTCACCCTGGGCTTGCAGGTTGCCGTCGGCTGAACCGATACCTGGCATTTTTTCAATCAGGTTCTGTGCACTGGCATCTTTCATTGTCTGGAACGCACCGGCATTGAATTGCATGGTGTCACCCTTTTGCTCGCCCATGGGAGGGCGGATATTGATGGTCACCTCGTCAAGTGCAGTAGCGGATTCCATTAAATACAGTATGCCAACGTCCGTATTTTGGGTCAGTGCAACGGCCTGATCCATGGGCTCATATCCCAGATACTGTACGCGAAGCAAATAATTACCCGACGGGATATCTTCGAAATAGAAACTGCCATCGGCGCTGGTGATGGTTTCCTGCATTAGCAGGGAATCCGGTTCATTCAGCAATAAAACGGTGACATTGGGAAATGCATGGTCTTCGACATTATCATGAATGGTACCATTGATGCTATATTGTTGTGAAAAGACCTGGTTAAGGAAAAAAAAGAAAAAAAGTGCACAGGTAACGTGTTTCATGTAAACGGAAGTGTTTTAGTATCAATACAAAATAAGTAAAAATTTTGACAGGGTAGGGCGAAGCAAACGTTAAGGGGGCTTAATGGAATGTTAAAAATGTTAACAGGTTGTTAAGTTAGGAAGGGAATAGAAGCGTAATCGACTGTCAATACAGCACCTGAATCGAAATTTTATTATCTTCACCTGAATAAACAGATAGCCCTTATCAACTGACAATTATGAAAAAACGACTATTTTTAGCGCTGCTTGCAGGGGTATTGCTTTCTGGTACCGTTGCAGCACAGCAGGCGCGTTCGAAATCCGATTTCCGGATTGTGGGTTATTATCCCCTCCGTTCCGCGCTGACAGCCGACCTGAAGACCGTACCATTCGACCGCGTAACACACATCAATTTGTCGTTCCTTAACCCCGACACGTTGGGGAATTTCACACAGGATCTCACATCGCTGGTGCCTTTTGTCCGGGCAGCACACGCAAAAGGCGTCAAAGTACTGGCTTCCATTGCCGGCGGCGGCAGGCATGAATATTACCACGCGTTGCTGCGTGACGACACCCGCGCACGCTTTATCAACGACCTGCTGCTGATTGCCCTGAAATACAATCTGGATGGCATTGACGTGGATATCGAAGGCAGTGATATCGACGAGAACTATGAAAAATTTGTAGTAGGACTGGCGAGTGTACTCAAGCCGCGTGGTAAGCTGGTAACCGCCGCAATTGCCGTTTTTTACAAGGATCAGTTCACCGACCGTGCACTGGCACAATACGATTTTGTGAACCTGATGAGCTACGATCATACCGGTCCGTGGACACCGGAAAAGCCCGGACCGCATTCCACGTATGAACATGCCGTTGCTGATCTGGATTACTTTTTAAATGAACGGCATATACCCAAAGAAAAGATGGTACTTGGTGTTGGGTTTTATGGATATGGCTTTGGTCCGGAACTCAATTCGCCCGCTAAAACAATGATATTCCGTGATATTCAGGCGCAGTTTCCGGGGTCGGAATTGCTGGACGAACACAAACTATCCGACGGTGCCACACTTTATTACAATGGCATTCCCACCATTAAACGGAAAACAGCGTTGGCGAAAACGAGGGCGTCGGGCGTGATGATCTGGCAGTTGCTGCAGGATGCGCCCGGGAAAAATTCGTTGCTTCGTGCAATTAATGAGGAAGCATATGAAAGGTAATAGGGTGTCTCGAATTATGATAAAGGAAAAGGGATAAAACTTATAACCTAATTCACTTTTAAAAGCGGAGGCTGTCCTGATCCCAGGACAGCCTCCGCGTGCATGTTATTACTTTTCGGATTAGAAGCTCTTGTCTTCCACATCCCACCACAGGCGGGTACCACCGTTGTCAGGGCCATTCAATAACTGTTCAACCGCAGCGTTGACGGCAGCACTGTTGCTGTTGTACTCGCGGCGGGAGTATTTCATCCGGCGGATGCCGATTTCTGTATTGACCTCACCATTGCTGTAATTGAGAATAACAGGGAACTGGATGGGATATCCGGTACGCCGCTGTTCAGCCCATGCTTCATCGCCGTCGGGGAATATGGCGAGCCATTTCTGGGTGATGATGCGCTCCAGTTTTTCGTCATTGGAAGCACCTTCGTCCCATTTGATGGTTACCGTACTCAGGTAAGGCGAGCCTGTCAGGACATCATTTTCTCCCGGTTCAATGGCTTTGGGATCTTTATATTCCGCAGGGGTACTGGTTCCATCATTGATGTAATCCGCCAACTCCCCGCTCACGCCATGCTGTTCGAAAGATTTGGCAATACCGGTTTCGTAATTGGTTTTTGCATCACCTGCGTTCGCCCAGCCGCGCAGTGCAGCCTCGGCTTTCAGGAACCAGGCTTCCGACGCAGGCATCAGCTGCATGCGCTGCTCCAGGGGCTGCATTTTGGAATAATTGTCATAACGGCTTTTCTCATCGATCTGGATACCGCCACGGATGCCCTTGTACTGTCCGGCAACAACTGGGTCAACAGCTGGACGGAATAGTTTGGGTAGGCGGGGGTCATTGTATCCTACCAAGTAAGACTCTATTTCGGCCGCCATACGGGTATCGCTCCAGGAATCGGTGATCACATTGAGCGGGTGGTCCGCGCTCAATGCCACGGTCCAGCTGTCCGCTACATTTTCAAGCAACCCGCCGTTTGCCGGATCCAGCGCTTTTTCTCCCTGGGTGCGCGCGAGCTCGGGGTCTACCTTCGACAGGCGCATCGCCAGCCGCAGCCGCAGAGTGTTGGTCACTTTCAGCAGGTGCGTGTAATTGTCACTGGTAAAGCCAATATCAGAAAGCGACATGGCCGTAGATACTGCCTCGCCCTGCAGGCCCTTGAAAATATTCATCGCCGTATCCAAATCCGCAAAATATGCATTGAACAGATCGGGTTCAGCATCGTATTCCACACCGCCGGTTTCATTGGGCTGGTTGTACTTGGTATAGATGATCGGGCCGAGCTTGTCACTTACCCGATGCATAGACGCTACCCGAAGCAGTTTGGAAAACGCAAAGATATCCTGCAGCGCGGCGTTTTCACGGGTGCTTTGCAGGACACGCTCCAGCGGACTCATGTTTAAAATGTAATGATTGTTCCAGATTGCGTCAGTCCAAACCGGGACAATCCGGTAGGTCAGGTTGTTTGAGTTTCCCTCGAAAACCTGTTCAATCGCCAGGTAGCCGGCATAGGCATCGCTAGTCAGGTTATTGGCCAGCTGGTAATCACCCGTTCCTTCATAAATCACGTTCCGCTGGGCTTGGGCCAGGAACGACCGGATCAGGGTATAATCCGCATTGGCTTCGTCATCACTCACGCCACCTGGATTGGTGTTCAGCTCTTCGAAATTTTTTGTACAGCCGGCAATACCGATAAGGAGTGCTGCTACCGCCACAGTCGGGAACCATTTGGATCCCTTGATTCTCATATATTTTTTCATTTGATTATTATTCTATATTGTCGATGAAACCCGCATGAATGCATGTTCTTTGTTGAATGGAAGCTCATGCGGGTTTCATGTTTTTAAGCAATTAGAAGGATACATTCAATGTTAAACCAAACTGCCGGGTGGTCGGCAGACCAAAGGCGTCAAGGCCCTGGCCACCTACACCGGTGGTGGTGTTCAGCTCGGGATCGTATGGCGCATCGTTCCGGAAGAAGAACAGGTTCCGGCCGGTAAGCGACAGACGTGCCTGCTGGATGCCTTCCCAGGTGATGGGCAGGCGGTAGCTCAGTGCAACCTCACGCAAACGGATGTTGGTAGCGTCGTAAACCTGACCTTCGATGATACCCTCGCGGTTACCTACACCCTGATAATATTCCCGTACCGGAAGCAGGCCCTGCCATGGAGTTCCGTCAGCCAATACGGCCGGGATATCCAGACCACCGGCGTCACGGGCATCGGCACTCCGCTGGCTGTAACCAAAGGAGTTCAGGAAGCCTTCGGTCACGCTGATCACCTGTCCGCCGAAACGGCCGTCAATAGTCATGCTGAGTGAGAAGTCACCGTACCTGAATGTGTTGTTCCATCCAACCAGGGACAGCGGGTTGTTGTTGCCAATGTAGCCTTCGCCGCCATTCTGAGGCGCTCCATTCTCATCGACGATGATTGTTCCGTTTTCGTCACGCAGGAAGGTAGCCGCCCAGAAATCACCGAATGAACCACCGACGCGCAGCACATTGTAATTGCCGCCGATGTCATAGCGTTCGCCCAGGTTCGGAGCCAGTGCCACGATCTTGTTGCGGTTCATGGTAAAGTTGGCGCCGGTGTTCCAGGTGAATTTCTCGCCGCGGAAGATGTCGGCTCCCAGGGCCACTTCAAGTCCCTTGTTCTCCACATTACCCGCATTCAGGAACACGGTGGTGTTTACTACGCCGACCGGTCCCTGGTAGGAGAAATACTGGTCTTTGGTGTTTGTTTTGTACAATGCCACATCCAGGTTGATGCGGTCGTTCCAGAAACGGCCCTCGTAACCCAACTCGTAGCTCTGCTGGATTTCCGGACGCAGCGGGATTCCCAGGTACGGGCCAGAAATGTTCGGGGTCAGGATACCGGTAGCCAATCCGTTAGTCGGATAAGTAGCATAAATACCTACGTCATTACCCACTTCCGCAAAGGAGAAACGCACCTTGCTGTAAGTCATGAAATCAGGCAGGTCCATGATTTCCGACAGTACGCCGGTAATACCCGCAGACCAGTAGAAATATCCCTTATCCGATGCCGGGGTGAAAGCCAGCGTGGATGCCCAGTCGTTACGTGCGGTTGCATCGATGTATACCTTCCCCTGGAAGCCCAGGTTTGCCGAAGCGAACAGGGACTGGATCTGGCGTCTGTTAATGGTTTCGGTCAGGTTGTTCAATGGCTGATCGCGGTAAATGTTGCTCAGCAGGAATTTATTGGCTACCACAAGGCGCCGTGCATCAATATTCCAGCTTTCGGAACGCTCGTCGTTGATGGACGTTCCCGCAGTAAAGCTCAGCTCCCAGTCATTCCACTGGCGGTTACCTGTCAAGAGAAAGTCTCCGTAAATGGCGGTGCTTTCACCGGTATTACGCTGATAGCGACCATTGTCGTTCAGAATACCCGGGATCGGCTGTCCACCGACAACGCCCTGTGTTCCTGCATAGGACCGGCGCTCCCAGGTATCCCAGCGTTGATTGAGGGTTCCGCGGGCGCTTGCTGTCAGCCAGTCGGTCAGCTTGAAGCTCAGCTGTGCCTGACCAATGATGTTATTACGGGTCTGGTCGTTCGGGTTCCGGTTCAAAATCCAGTAAGGGTTCTGGGTATTGTGGTTGCCCGACAGGCCGTTGTCGTAATGGATGTTATACCAGTTCTGGAGATTCAGGTTCCGGGTTCCGGAGAAATATTCGAAATTATCCCGGAATTCATTGAAATCCAGTCCACGGGGGAACATGTACAGGCCGGTTAACGGACCGAAATACAGCCCCGAAGAGGGCCGGTTGTGGACTTTTTGATTGGAATACATCAAGCTTCCATCAAATGACAGCCGATCGTCGAAAAATTTAGTGGAGTTACGGAATGTGGCGGAATGTTGTCCGAATTTACTCGTAGGGAGGATCCCTTTGTTAGTCGTATTTCCGTACGAGA
>NZ_JBEBRB010000029.1:0-31216 GCF_040395035.1 Parapedobacter lycopersici
ATAGGGATAGTGATGAGATGATGTAAAAATTTACCATTTTTGTCGTATGGCAAAACCCACGGCATATTACCTCTTCGCGGCACCATGAAAGGCTTGGTCACCAAATCCACGGGAAGCTGGTATGATGTGCTGGCAGACGACGGTAGCGTTTACCAGTGCCGGATCAAGGGGAAATTCCGCACCAGGGACATTAAAACTACCAATCCGGTGGCAGTGGGCGACCGGGTAACCATTGCGCTCGAGCCTGAACAGTCAACCGCCGTGATTACGCAACTCCACGACCGTGAGAATTACATGATCCGCAAGTCGGTGAACCTCTCCAAGCAGGCGCAGATCATTGCGGCCAATATAGACCAGGCGCTGCTCGTCGTAACCCTCGCCTCGCCATTTACCTCACTGGGGTTTATTGACCGGTTTCTGGTGACCGCCGAGGCCTATGCGATTCCGGCTGGGTTAATTTTCAATAAACTGGACCTGTTCAGTGCGGAAGGCCTCGAGGTGCTGCACGAATATGAAGCCATTTACAGTAACATTGGCTATTCCTGTTACGAGACCTCGGCGCTCGAAGGCACCAACCTGGACATCGTCAAGCAGGTGCTCAAGGATAAAACGACATTGATATCCGGCCATTCGGGCGTCGGGAAATCCACCCTGATCAATGCACTCAATCCTGCGGCCGGCCAGCGTACCGCCGATATATCGGATTGGTCGGATAAGGGCCGGCATACAACCACGTTTGCTGAAATGATTCCGTTACCCTTCGGCGGGCAGCTGATCGATACGCCGGGGATTCGCGAATTGGGTATCATTGATATTGAACAGCAGGAACTCGGCCACTTTTTTCCGGAAATGCGGGAATTGATGAACGACTGCCGTTTTAACGATTGCCGGCACATCAATGAGCCCGGCTGCGCCGTGCTGGCGGCGCTGGAAGAAGGAGCTATTGCACCCAGCCGTTACGAAAGTTACCTGAGTATTTACCACAAGCATGATACCCGGGGATAGGCACGTTTATACAACACATCCGGTATGTACCATTTAGTAGAAGAAACCACGGCGTTTATCCGGCAGCGGATCGCCGATTTTGAACCCGAATTCGGAATTATTCTGGGCACAGGCCTGGGCAGGCTGGTCGACGAAATCGACATCAGCCACCGGCTGATGTATTCCAACATTCCTAATTTCCCCATTTCCACGGTTGAATTCCATACCGGCCGGCTTATTTTCGGCGTGCTCAACGGCCGGCGTGTAGTAGCTATGCAGGGGCGTCTTCACTATTACGAGGGTTACAGCATGCAGCAGATCACATTCCCGGTCCGGGTCATGAAAGCACTGGGCATCCGGAAGCTGTTTGTGTCGAACGCGTCCGGCTCGCTTAACCCGGCGATCCTGAAGGGCGACCTGGCGATTATTGATGACCACATCAACCTGCTGCCCGACAACCCGCTCCGGGGAAGTAATGATGAGCGGTTCGGTCCCCGTTTTCCCGATATGAGCCGGCCTTATTCGCCGGAACTTAGTGAGCAGGGGCTGGCTATCGCCCGTCAGCACCAGCTACGCGTACACCGGTCGGTTTATGTGGCTACTCCCGGACCCAACCTGGAAACACGGGCCGAATACCGGTACATGCGGCTGATCGGAGGCGATGTTGTGGGGATGAGTACCGTCCCCGAGGTGATTGTCGCCAACCATATGCAACTGCCCGTTTTCGCCATCTCGGTCGTTACCGACGAGGGTTTCCACGAAACCCTCCAGCCGGTATCACTGGCGGAAATTGTGGAGGTAGCGGCCGCAGCCGAACCGAAGATGACACTAATATTGAAAGAATTGGTAGCTTTGCAGTGATGAAATCAGTCCGCGGTGTCCTACTGTTTCTGGGTTTTTTTTTCGCAGCCGTGACGCTGCTGCACGCTCAGGTAGAAGAAGAGTGGAGCAGCGCCCTGGATTCTGCGCGGGCTGCTGAGGATAACAAGGAAGATAGCGTCATCTATTCCGCGCGGTACGTGCGTTATACCACGCTGGCCATGATGAACCGGGGGACATACACCTACCAGATTGATACACTCCATAAAAATTTCCAATACTACAATCCGCAGAATCAGCCGAGAAACCCAAGCATTCATTTGGGCAGTTATGGCCTGGCCACGCGCGATCTGCTTTTCGTACCCGATAAAGCCATCGGATTCCAACCGGGTTTCCATAGCCTGGAGCGGTTTCTTTATCAGCCCGACTCTGTAAAATATTACCGGGCACGGGCACCTTTTTCGGAACTGTATAATGTCGGTTTCTTTTTTGACGACCAGGTTTTACGGGCCAAGGTCACCCAGAACATCAACCCGTCACTCAATGTCGGGGGCGAGTTCCATGCCGCCCGGGCCGACGGCTATTACGCCAACCAGCGGTACAACGACCTGAAGTCGGCCCTGTTTGCCTGGTATGAATCACCGGGCCACCGCTATAATTTATTGGCTAATGCCGTATTTAACCGACTGATGTCCACGGAAAACGGATCGATCCTGAAAGACACGGTGTTCCGCGATGGCGAACGCCCTTCCAGCGAGGACGAATCGACACGATTGCGGGCCACGCGCGACGACCGGCCGCGGCATACCTGGCGCGACCAGAATATTTTTATCCGGCAGAGCCTGTTTGTGGGGCGGCTGGACACCATCAATGCCGGCGAGCCCGAACAGCAGATACTGCCGACCAACAGCATGTGGCACAGCTTTCGCCTGCGTTCGCGCAGTTTTGAATTCTTTAAAAACGAGGAAGATGTTTACGGTGCTTTTCCGTTTGGCGAAAGTGTGTTGACGCAGGACACCACGCGGCTGACCACCATTACCAACGATTTTGGCTACCGCTTTTACCTGCGGGGCAGCTCGCTGTCGTTTGTTAAGAACGAGGTACGGCTCGACGTGGGCTACCGGCACGACATGCACTGGTACCGCGACCGTGGTTACAGCGCCTTTTTGCAGAACAGTACATTGAAGGCGGGTATCGGTTACCGGTTCAGTGACCGTGTGAGCATTACCGGCGACCTGAATCAGATTGTACAAGGGCAGAATTTCGGCGATTACCTGTATGAGGCGGAAGCCGATTTCCTGCTGAGCAAAACCATCGGACGGATAAAGCTGGGCGCCTATACCCAGAATAAATCGCCGGAACGGGTTTATGAGCGGGTAAATTACACCTACCACCAATGGGACCGCAGCTTTGAAAAAACAAAAACAACCAGTTTCTCCTTTGCCTATGAAAACGATGCGATCGGTTTTTCGGGTAAGGCTGCATATTTTTTGATTGCCAATCACCTTTACTTCCGGGAAGTGGCCAATGAGGCAAATGACCCGCGGCTGTTCCGCGTCATCGAGCCCGCACAGCTGGATAACAGCATCAACTTATTACAGTTATCCGTGGGACAGAACTTCCGCTTTGGCGGTTTTCATTTTGATAACTACGCGGTGTACCAGAAATCGGACTATAATGCGGTACTTGCCATCCCCGAGCTGTATACCTGGCATAGCTTTTACTACAACGGGAAGCTGTACAAGGTAGTCGATTTCAACCTGGGTTTTGATGTGCGGTTCAACACACCGTTCCGTACCCCGTCGTACGCCATTAACGTCGGACAGTTTTACAATGATAACGTAGGGATTGAGTTTTCCACCTATCCCATTGTCGATGTCTGGGCGACGGCTACACTCAAGCGGGCCAACCTGTTCCTCAGTTATAATTTTGCCAATCAGCACGTCTGGCCGGTAGGTTATTATACCGTGCGCCGGTACCCCATGAACAACGCCAACCTGCGGGTGGGAATTTCATGGAAATTTTACGATTAATACAGGAATGCTGCGGTTTCGTTTCCGGCGTGTTTAAACCGGAGAGAACGGGAATGGAGATTGGGATTACGACCGGTAATCAGCCGGCACAAGCTCCCCTTTTTCGTTTCGGAGATGGGTTTCAGCCCCCGGCACGATATCCGTATTCTGTGCCGACACACATAGCCAGTGATCGCCGTGTTTCCGCACCACAAATAAGAACAGGTTATTCCGTATACTTGCCGCTGCCTGTGCTTTGGGCGTTTGGCCCGTCAGTCGCATCCGGGCATGCACCACCGCATGGCTATCGCCCAAAGGCTTCGTCTTGACCCTGCCGATTTTCAGGGTCGATTCGTTGAAGATAACCCGTAAACCATAGTCATGCGCTTTTTGGATGTCCGACCGGTTTTCCCACCAGATGCCCACCACGTTAATGAAATCAGCTTCTTCCTCAAATAATGAGGCAAGCCAGTCCGCACGCCGGGCGTTCCAGGCTTCGGTGAACAGCCTGGGGATGTCTTCGGGGGTTTTGGCTTGCGTGAGTTGATCCATTTGTTGGCCCTTTACCGGTGACGCCGGGATACCTTGGCCCGGTCATTAAATGACAGGCAGCACTCCAGCCAATACGCAAAATCGGCTGGCCGGTTGTATCCGTCGGGACTGACATAGCAATAGCCCGGCAGGCTCTTGCCCTTCATCACCACGGGATGGTACCCCGGGCGTTTGGAGATCGTCGGCAGGGTATCCGGATCAAAACGGCACATCAGGTTATTGTCGCTCACGTTGATGCACATTTTTCCATTAACGAGAAACGCCAGTCCACCGAACATTTTCTTTTCTTCAAGAACCAGGCCGGTGATACCTGTCAAATAGGCCCTTACTTTTTCCGCTAATGCCGTATCGTATGCCATATGGGATATAATACCATAAAGATGGTAATTTTTACAGCATTCTCCAAACGGATTGCACCGCACTATGTTTCATTGGCCTGGCCCTCACGTTGGCGGGCGGCCTCCCATTCCCGCTGGTAACGTTCCCCTTCCGGGTTGCCGTCGAAATCGTGCGGCAGGTTGGATTCCATGGTCTGTGAAAAAGGAACCGTCTGGCAGATAAAGTCCGCATGATGCCCGGGTTTGCTGTAGTCATATGGCCAGCGGTAAACCGTGGGCAACTCTGCCGGCCAGTTTCCGTGGATATGCTCCACGGGGGTGGTCCACTCCAGCGTATTGGCCTGCCAGGGGTTCTGCCCGACCTTCTTTCCGTAAAATGCAGAATAAATGTAATTGAACAGAAAGGCTACCTGCGCGAAGCCGGCGATGATGGCCGACCAGGATATGAACACATTGACCGACAGCCAGTGTTCCATGGACGGAAATTCCGTAAAGGCATAGTACCGCCGGGGGACGCCATCGATCCCCATGAAGTGCATCGGGAAAAATACGAAGTAGGCGCAGACAAACGTCACCCAGAAATGCAGGTAACCAAGTTTTTCATCCATCATTCGCCCATACATTTTCGGAAACCAATGATAAACACCGGCAAGCATGCCGAAAACAGAGGCTGATCCCATAACCAGGTGGAAATGCGCAACAACAAAATACGTGTCGTGCAGGCCGATATCCAGGGTGGAATTCCCCAGGTAGATGCCCGTCAATCCGCCGGAAATCAGGAAGGATACGAAGCCGAGGGCGAACAGCAGCGGGGGCGTAAACCGGATGCTTCCCCGCCACAGTGTTGCCAGGTAGTTGAACGTCTTGATGGCTGACGGCACCGCGATGATCAGGGTGGTTACCATGAACACGCCCCCCAGGAACGGATTCATCCCCGACACGAACATGTGGTGGCCCCATACCAGAAATGACAGCACGACGATGCCCATCAGGGAATACACCATGGCGTGGTACCCGAAGATCGGTTTACGGGAGTGGACGGACATCACCTCCGAAACAATGCCGAAGGCGGGCAGGATCGCGATATAAACCTCCGGGTGACCCAGGAACCAGAACAGGTGTTCCCAAAGGATGGGGTTGCCTCCTTCATTGGGCAGGATCTTCCCCTGGATAACCAGGTCGCTGAGGTAAAAGCTCGTTCCGAAGCTGCGGTCGAAAATCAGTAGCACCAGACCTGCCACCAGCACGGGGAAGGTGAGCAACCCCAGTACAGCGGTCAGGAAAAGCCCCCATACCGTTAACGGCATTTTCCAGAAATCCATGCCACGTGTCCGGAGGTTGAGCACCGTGCTGATGTAGTTGATGGAGCCCAAAACCGATGAAGTTACAAATAGGATGACGCTGGCCAGCCACAGGGTCATGCCCAGCCCGGACCCGGGGATGGCCCCGGGGACGGCCGAAAGCGGCGGATAGACCGTCCATCCGGCACTGGCCGGACCCGTTTCGATGAAGAGGGACGACATCAGCACCACGCACGACGCAAAAAAGAACCAGTATGAAAGCATATTCATAAAAGGGGACGCCATATCCCGCGCACCCACCTGCAGCGGAATGAGCAGGTTAGCAAAAGTGCCGCTCAGTCCGGCAGTAAGTACAAAAAACACCATAATGGTGCCGTGTATGGTAATCAGCGCGAGGTAGAAGTCGGGGTTGATCCGACCGCCCTCGGCCCATTTCCCGAGGAATAGCTCCAGTATGGGAAATTCCCGGTCCGGCCAGCCGAGCTGGATGCGAAACAGGATGGATAGCAACAGGGCCACAAACGCCATGGTGATGGACGTAACCAGGAACTGCTTGGCGATCATTTTATGGTCGGTGCTGAAAATATACCGGGAAATGAAACTTTCCCGGTGATGGCCGGAATGCCGGTCGTGGGTACCGTCGGTATCCGAATGAACTAATGTTGCCATGGTATCGAATTTAACGTTCACGAATGGACGGAAGTCGTCGCAGGTTCCCGGAGACCTCTGCTCCGCTGTGGCCAGGGTCGTAGGGTGATTCCCGGGCTTCCGTGGGTAAAATTATAAAAAACATTTTATATTGTACAAATAATATATTTTACCATTCAATATATATATTGATTTATATTTTTATTGTTTGTACAATGTTTTTCAAAATAGTTCAATCGCGGTTTATCCCACAGAATTTTCGTACTATTGCGGTATATGAAGCAAAACCATCCTTCGTGTAACCTCAGCGATTGTATCTTGTGCAGGCTCTGCCTGCCCGACTGGATTCCGGCAGTGGAGCTTAACCGGAAAGTCATCCTGCTCCGGAAGGGGCAGCAGGCTTTTACCGAAGGCGATGTGGTGAAGGGTATTTATTTCATCTACTCCGGGGTAATGAAAGTCCACCAGCGCTGGGATCATGAAAAGGAGCTGATTGTGCGGTTTGCGCGCCGTGGCGATATAGTGGGTCACCTGGGGTTGGGCAAGGAGGCGCGCTACCCCGTTTCGGCGACAGCCCTTGAACCTACGAGTGTGTGCTACCTGGAAATGCCTTTCTTTGAAAGCACCTTAAAAGTAAACCCCGAGCTTACCTATGCGCTGATGCGTTTTCTGGCTAACGACCTGCAGGAAGCACACCGGGCCATGCGTAACCTGGCACATATGCCCGTTAAGCCGCGCATTGCACAGGCATTACTAACCCTCAAAAACCAATTCGGCACCAATAACGTGGGCTTTCTGGACTTCGCCATTACCCGGCAGGATATCGCATCCTTCGCGGGGACAACCTATGAAACGCTTTTTAAAGTATTGAATGAGCTCAACACTGGCGGGCTTATCCAGCTGAACGGCAGGGATATCGCCATTCGTGATGAGGCGGGTCTTGCAGCCATCGTTGATCCGGGTGGGCGTTGATGGCGGAATGATTTGTACCACTTAAATCCTTGAGGAAATGCAGCCTCGCATATAGGAACCCGTTGTGCTTTGAGGCTGGGCTATAAACAAAAAGCCCCACATTGGTGTGAGGCTTTTTTAGTGGGAGATACTGGGTTCGAACCAGTGACCCCCTGCTTGTAAGGCAGGTGCTCTGAACCAGCTGAGCTAATCTCCCTTTCTTTTGGGACTGCAAATATAGCGCAGATTGCGAACAATAAAAATTTATTTTTTATTTTTTTATGCAGCGGGTTCCCGACCGCAGATCCTGCTCAGCGAGCCTCCGCTCTTCTGACCCGCGTTGAAACAAACAGGACTGAGTAAAATGGTTAGGTGTGGTTTTTCATCTGAGATTTGAATTTGCGAATAAAGCATTCAGAATAAGTTAAATTCGGAATCCGAAGATTATCTTTACTCAATGAAACTTAAGGGCGGTTCTTTATTGGCTCGATACCGAAAAGAGAAAGGCATGACGCAGGAACAACTTGCGGAGGCTTCGGGTGTAACTGCGCGCACCATCCAGCGTATCGAAAGCGGCGTCGTTACACCGCAGGGACAAACCCTGAAATTGCTGGCCGACGCGTTGCAGATTCGTACGGTCGACCTTGTTCCAGCAAACGCAACGTCATCCTCTTCCGAACCTGTATTATTACCACTCTATCATATACTACCTTTATTAGGGCTGGCGTTGCCATTTGTAAATATTATCTTATTGCTTGTTTTATGGACAATGAAGCGAGATGAGCATCCCGAATATAACCGCCAGGGACGGGAGGCAATCAACTTCCAGATTACGATTACCCTGGTCATTGTTTTATCGTTTATGATAATGGTCCTTTATTTCCCGGTCGGGTTCCCTTTGATGATCGCTTGTTATGTTGCTGCCGCCATTTTTTGCATCCTCAATACCATAAGGGCACTAAAAGGAATACCTGCTCATTATCCGCTGTATGTTCATTTTTTGAAGAAGGCCTGAACAGAGGTTTAAACACCCACATGTGCAGGTGTCGTGTGTATGTCGTGGAAGTGTCGTTTGACGGCATTTCCTTTCGACAGATCTTTGGTCGAAAATAACAGACATGAAATTTGCATTCTTTTTTTTCGCGCTTATTGTGCTTTCAATTCCGGCAGGACTTTCGGCACAAACTTCGAAAGACATCATGATTCAGCGTATCGACGGATCCGCTATCTCAACAGATTCGTTGACTGAAAAAATTCGGCAACTGATGCATGACGCTAAAGTAGACGGCATGCAGGTGGTTGTATTCAATGATTATAAAGCCGTTTATAAGCAGGCTTTCGGCTATGCTAACAAAGCCCGGAACATGATGCTTGCCACCAGTAATAGTATTTATGGCGCATCATTAAGTAAGGCTGTTTTTTCGACCTTGGTAATGAAATTGGTCGTGCAGGGGAAATTGGATCTGGACAAGCCTTTGCAGGACTATCTTGACCGACCCGTGTATGATTATCCGGCGAAAGGTGAAAATTATTGGGGAGCGGATTTTAGTGATTTGAAGAGCGATACGTTGTATCAAACGATCACTGCCCGGATGTGCCTTAGTCACACGACTGGTTTTGCTAATTGGCGCTGGTTTGAACCTGACCAGAAGTTACATGTCCGATTCAAACCGGGCACCAAGTTTCAATATTCAGGTGAAGGAATGGGGTACCTTCAATTTGTCATTGAGCATATTACAGGTAAACGTCTAAATGATTTGGCACAGGAATTAATATTTGACCCTGCGGGAATGAAACGGAGCGGTTATATCTGGAGTGAAGCTTTCGGCAATCAAATCGCTCAAGGTCATGATACCGATGGAAACGTATACCCCGTTAAGAAATACACTGTTGAGCGTGCCGGAAGCACGTTGCAGACTACAGGAGATGATTATGTCGCTTTCATGGAATCACTGATGCAAAATAAATTGGTGAATCCTGCCAGCCTAAAAGAAATGTTCCGTCCGCAGATCCGGATACATTCAATGCTGCAATTCCCGACCAGTCCCGAAAATGATCGGGATACGCACCAAAATGATCACATTCAGTTGAGTTATGGTTTAGGCTGGGTGGTATTCCAGACACCCTTTGGCCCCGGGGTTTTTAAAGCCGGTCACGGTGAGGGCTTCCAGCATTTCTCCATCGTTTTTCCGGAAAGAAAGGTCGGTATGCTGATTTTGTCGAATAGTGACAATGCGGAAAGTATTTTTAAGTATCTTCTTGAAAATGCTGTTGCAGACACCTACACACCCTGGTTTTGGGAAAAATATATTCCCTATGATGTCACTATCAAATTTTAACCATGTAGAAAGGACAAGGTAGCGAAATTACATGTGGGGGCCGATTTACATCGTACATGTTGTTTTTTAGTTACCGGGGGCATTACAGCGTGTCTGCGTTCAGGTACACATATCCGGCATTTTCAACCACTTCGTACGTCTGTAACCCTTTTTCAGCCGGTCCGGCGTTTGGCACCCCCGTTCGGACATTGAACTGCGAGCCATGCCATGGGCACTGCACAGTACCGCAGATCATACTGCCGCCTGCCAGGGATCCGCCCCGGTGACTGCAATGGTCGCTGAACGCGACGTATCCATCCTCCGTTTTTGCGAGTACGACACGCTTGTTCTTGATATGGATTAGCATCATCTGGTCGGTGGTCAGCGTGTCGGCTTTGGCTACATTTACCAGGGTGCTTTTTTGATCAAAATGCAATTCCTGCCATTTACCTGCGTTTGCGTACCGGGGATTGACACCGATCTGGTTGCGGACAACCAGCGTACCGCCCAGCCATCCGGCAATAAGCAAGAGGATAATGCCCCCGCTTTCCAACACAACAGGGAGGATAGAAAAAGCATCGGATCGATTAAAATACGCAAGGATAAATAGCGTAAGCATGCCGACGTTGACGACTGCATGCAGGCCCGCTCTACGCTTTGCCGAACTACGCGGTGGAACCGTGTACAAATAGTCGATTAATCCCGGTATTGCGGCTATGAATCCACTCAGAATCCCCGCAAGTTCCAGGTATCCGCCGGTTACCCAGAAACTGTTTCTGAGGTAGATTACTCCCAATACATCAAAGAGTAAAGCCCCTGAGAGAAAGGCGATAGGGAATGGAACTAAGATCATGTGTACCGGATGCCCCCTGATATGTGCTCTGCTTTTCATGGGTTACGGATTTATCATGCCCGTCAGCATTTTTCAATGGCTTCTGTTGCTGCTTAGACATAGCCATTTTCTGACATGTTGTTGTATAACACACCTTAGCCGATATGGTTTGATTAGATTGTGTTATTCGATGTATATTTTGACCGAATCGGTGTTCAATCTCGATCGGAACCACCCTTCCAGTTTTTCGCGGTTAGCGAGCGTTTTCCGTCGGTCTGACGATCCTAAAACAAGGGTTAGGTAATTTTGTGCCTGAAGCGAATCGTTATAAAATACTTGGTCTGCGGCACCGCATGTGGTAATTTCGGGGTACAGCGGCTTCAGTTCCTGAAGCAATTGCTTGCCGAGGTGTTTTCGTCTGTTGAGGCTGTCCTGCAGTTGCAGCGTTGTTCCCAGATTGGCCCGTAGCCGATTAATCTCGGCCTGTTGTGTGTTGATTGCCAAGAGATTCTCTTCGGCTCCCTCTTCTTCCAGTGAAAAACCCTGCTGGATACTAATGGTCGCCCCCCGTAGGTTGTAATGCCGGGCTTTGTCTATGATGGTTTGCTTTACCTCTTCCGGGATCAATCGCCCGCCATAAACAAGCCTTATGGTGTGTTTTGCCGGATCGATATCTGACTTTAGGAGGTAATCGCCTTCGATATTGGTTTCATTCCGTATAAATGATTGCGCATTTTGCGCAAATCGTTCCTGTTTAACCAGGATATAGCCAAAATAGATGCTGGGCAGAATGGTGATGGTGGCGATAAAGCTGACCCAGCGATTTGCTGTCTTTTTCATGTTTTCATCGACGCCCTGCCAGATGGGGTACTTCAGAAAGCGCACGATCAGCAACGTGGCTACGGCAATAAATACCGTGTTGATAGTGAAGAGGTAAAACGCCCCGAAAAAGTAATTCCAGGTACCTGAGGCCAACCCATATCCGGCGGTGCAAAGCGGCGGCATCAGCGCGGTTGCGATGGCAACTCCGGGGATTACATTGCCTTTTTGTTTGCTGGAGAGTGCCACAATGCCGGCCAATCCACCGGCAAGGGCAATGATTACATCATAGATGTTGGGTTGTGTGCGTGCCAATAATTCAGAGTGGGCTTCTGCCAGGGGCGTGACGAGGAAATACAGGGTAGAAGCACCCAGCCCTGAAGCGACTGCGAATCCGAAATTTACCAGCGACTTCCGCAACAACCCGAAGTCGTAGGTCGCCAAGCTGTATCCCATGCCCAGTATCGGTCCCATCAAAGGGGAAATCAGCATCGCTCCAATGATAACTGCCGTTGAATTTACGTTGAGTCCCACACAGGCAATGAGAATGGCGAATATCAGGATCCAGAGGTTGGTTCCCTTGAAAAAGATACCTTTTTCTACGGTATCGTGAATGACATTATAATCTTCCTGTTCTGACTTGATATTAAATTTCTGTGCGAGTTTTTGTAGATCCATACGGTTCAATTAATGTGCTATTTTGCTTCATCAGCCGGCAACCATTCCGGTTATATTTCTTCATCCCGATGTTTCTCGGGTTCCAAATCGGACAGGTTTAGCTTCCGCTCAAGATTTTTCCGGTCTTTCCGGTTCCGGCGGATCAGCCAGATCAGCAGGATTAGCACGGCTAACCCGACTAATCCGACGATAACATAGTTTATCTCCATAGCAGTAAAGGGTTAAACTCCAATTAAAGTTAACCACATTTTGCGTAGCGCGCAAGGAAAGAAGGATAATTTAACCGGGCAATCGCCGTCCGGATTCAAATGTAATACAGGTTTAATGTGCGCTTAACCCCCCGGGACTACCTTTGCCGGCAGTTAAAACCCCCTGATTATTGCTTTTGTCAGCGATTGACGCGGGTTTTGTATGCGCCAACTACTATTTATTATACGATGAGGAACTGTTTATTTTTTGTGTTATTCCCCGCATTGTTAGCGTCGCCCTTTGCCAAAGGCGGTACGCCTGCCGGACTCCCGCCGCACAACCTGGACCGAGCGGCCCGACTTGAAATCAACCAACAGCCGACCATACAGGGTGTGGTGCTGGACATGCGCACCCGCGAACCGATCCGGGGCGCTTCGGTGACCATTGCAAGCACTTCATGGGTGTCGCAGACGGCGGCCGACGGTGCGTTTAGCCTGCGCTGGCCCAACGGGGAGTCGCAGGTGCTGTTAACCATATCCAGTGTGGGCTTCAAGTCGCAGCAGGTTACTATCCAGCGGGCAGCCAGTGCAACGCCTGTTTCGGTTTATCTTGAGCAGGACCTGCTGGGGCTGGATGAGGTGGTGGTGACCGGCCAGGGGCTGGACATCAGTAAAAGGCGACTTTCGACCAATGTGACCAGCATTGGCAGCGAGGAACTGGAAAGAACCCCAGCCGGGCGTATTGACCAGCTTCTGCAGGCGAAACTGCCGAATGCGCAGATCCGGCTGACCGGCGGCCAGGCGGGAGCGACGTCCATCATCCGGGCGCGCGGTGTTGTTTCGGCGTATATGAACTCTACCCCCGTGATCTATGTAGACGGTGTGCGCATGGATAACCTCAATACGGCCTCG
This sequence comes from Parapedobacter lycopersici, assembly GCF_040395035.1. GTDB lineage: Bacteria > Bacteroidota > Bacteroidia > Sphingobacteriales > Sphingobacteriaceae > Parapedobacter > Parapedobacter lycopersici_A. Next base: position 13,353 of record NZ_JBEBRB010000029.1, read on the forward strand.
TCCATTGGTGGGGGAAGCACCCAGGGTGCTGCCGTCAGTTCCATCGCGGATATTCCCATGGAGAATATTGAGCGTATCGAATACATTAACGGCGGCGCGGCAACGACATTATATGGCTCTGATGCCGCAAATGGGGTAATCCAGATTTTTACCAAAAAAGGAGGGGCCAGCCGGACGGCTGTGATTGTGGATGCTACTGTGGGACGGGAAACACCGACCACGGACTTCCTGCATTTTGAGCGGACGAAGGACCTGCTTTTTGAACCGGGTGTATTCCAGAAATATAACGTGGCGATTAACGGCAGCGGGGAGCGTGTGGGATACAGCTTTTCCGGTGGTTACCTGAACAGCAGCGGCGTACAGCTGTACAACCAGAATCAGAATGAGCGGCTCGACCTGCGCACGGGATTCCGGGCCAGCCTCGCCGAGGAGTTGACGTATGAAAGCACGTTTAGTTACATTAATAACCGGTACAAACGCAACCGGAACGGTAACCAGGGGGGCTATACAGCACTTTGGTTTACAGAGAGCGGCGCCTCTGCCGTTACGGGTCCGCAACCGCGGTTTAACCCGCGGATCGACGAGCAGGGCGACGAGGAATTTGCGCGGATGATGGCTTATGTTGATGAGGCCGAGCGGCTGCAGGATAACGAAATTGTGGTCAACCGTTTTCAGACATCGCAAAGCTTTGTATACCGCCCCGTCAAAAGTGTGCAGCTAAAGGCATTGGGCGGTGTGGATTTCCGGCAGCTGCGTAACCAGACGATCCAGACCAACCAGTACCTTACCCACACAACGGGTAATCTGACGACCGACCGGGGCAGTATTAACAACGGTGAGCGGAAGTACTGGGGCCTTACGCTGGAACTTAACGGACAGCACCGTGCAGATGTGGGCGACTTTTCTTTTGTGACTACCCTTGGTGGGCAACTGTTTAGAAATGAAGACCGCCAGGTATCGTACGTGGGGACCAACATCCGCGACGGTGCGCGGAACATCGCAGATGCTGCCACGAAAACCAGTGATGAGGTGTATTATGAGGTGGTTAACTACGGCGTTTATGCCCAGACTAATATCGGATTCCGCGACCGGCTGTTTGTTGACCTTGGCCTACGTGGCGACGGTAACAGCGCATTCGGTGAAGCCATTGGCGTGCAGTATTACCCTAAAGTAGGGGTTTCGTATATTCCTTCTGCCGGCGCGTGGTGGCAGGAAACGCTGCCGTTCTTTTCGGCGGCCAAAGTGCGTGGCAGTTACGGCATCGCAGGGAACTTTCCCCCGCCGTTTCGCAACCTGCGCACGGTGTCGTTTCCCGGATACCTGGGCGAACAGGCCGCGGGCTTCGGTACGCCGGGGGTAGACCTCCGGCCTGAGAAAAGCAGCACGTTCGAAGCGGGTATCGACCTTGGTATGTTGCAGGACCGCATCGTATTCTCGGCGGGCTTTTATCACACCATAACCAACGACGCACTGTTTGAAGTGCCGTCGGCCCCGTCTACGGGTGAATCCGATGCGTTTCGCAACGTGGGCAAGATCCTGAACAGAGGCTGGGAGTTTAGCACCAACATTACGGCGGTACAGACCGCATCGACCTCCCTGCGCATAAACCTGGCGGTTAACACACTGCATAACCAGGTGCTCAGCGCAGGGGGTGCCGCACCGTTTAACATCAACGGTTTCAGCGAGCGCACCATCCAGACGGTCGTGCAGGAAGGATATCCCATCGGTTTCATCCGGGGCAGTTACGGCATATTCGGTGCAGACGGCGTCATGGAGCGCTCCATTCCGCTCCAATACCTGGGTACGACCATTCCGGACCTGTTCGGCAGCATGGGTCTGGATTTCCAGTACAAAGGATTTAGCCTGTTTGCGAATGCCGATTACCAGCAAGGTGCCTTTGCCAACAATTGGGACAGCCAGTTCCGCTATAACTACGGCGCGGGCGATGAGGGTATCCCACAGGGGGAAATTAACTCCCCGCGGGGGCGTACCGGCTGGCTGGATTTTACCAACATGTTTATTGAGCAGACCGATTTCATCAAGATCCGGACAATCGGCGCCAGTTACAGCTTCAGCAGGGCGCAGCTTGGCTCACGCCTGCAGGGGCTTACGGTTGGTTTGAACGCGATCAACCCGTTTAATTTTGCTACCTCGTCATTTGATCCGGAAGCCACGATCAGCGGCAGTGCCGCAGGCCAGGGCGGTGCTACCACCGGCGGCATTGCTTATGCTACTTATTCCGCACCCAGGCAGTTTCTTCTTTCATTAAAAGTCAGTCTATAAAAAGCATCCCATGAAAATACATAAAAACATACTGGTCATTACGGCGCTCTTATTATCGGGGTGCGAACTTACCGAGGTAACCAATCCCTATGTTACGGAAGACCGGTTCCTAACCGGATCGCAGTCGGCCGTTACCTGGGTAAACGGTGTGCGGAGGCAATTAAGCCAGACGGTGGGCACGGTGACCGAATTTACCGAACTGGTATCGGACAATTACTTTAACAATTACACACAGAGCAGTAAGGTTTTTGATGTTCCGCAGATCAATTATTTTGATATTGACGTAACCCGTATCCAGACAGCCATCCACCAGTTGCTGGAAATGAGTGAATTTGGGCTGACGGATGTGTTGCCCGGCGATCCGGAAAGCACGCAACAGCAGCGTGCCGAATTGCTGCGGAGTAAAGCATACGCACTGATCCTCGGGGCTGAACTCTTCGTAGCCTTGCCCGCAAGCCCACTCGGCGAGGTACAGCAACCGGAGCAGCTGCTGCTGAACGCTGTAGGGCTGCTCGATGAGGCCGCAGGGCTGTTTGCTGAACCGGATGACAAACTGGTCTGTGCGCTGCTGACGGCGCGGATTTATTATCGCATTGGGGACGCGGCGCAGGCCATCCGGTTTGCGCAGGAGGCCCTGGCTAATCCGCTGCTGCTAAGCCAGGTATATTACGGCACGCAGACGGGGCCATCCAACAATTTCCAAAGCGCCATATACTCTTCCACAACCAACCAGTTTGCACCGCTGCCGCGGCTGGATTTCCTCGACCCTAAATATTTCCATACGACCGGTGTGGTCTTTGACGACGAGAAGCCGATCAGCATTGCCAAAGCGGAAGAGGCATTTTTGATTATTGCTGAGGCCCAGGCTGCGGCGAATGAGTTACCGGCCGCCCGGGAAACCCTTCGACGGCTGCTTGCCGAAACCGTCGCCAAACGCCCGGTGGTTATGCTGGATGACAGTCGGGAAACCCGTAACGGCGGTAACCGTGGCGATTATCCGCTTACTGCCGTATCCGTACGCTTTGATGCGGACAGCGATCCGGTAGCGGGACTGGTCCTCGACCGGCAGGCGGGCCTCATTCCTGCCTACACAGTATCGGGCACCAGCGTTAGCGAAGCGCAACTGGATGCCGCTGTCAGCCAGGACGGCCTGCTGTACCTGATTTACCTGCTCCGGCAGGAAATTTTTATAGCTGAGGGGCGGCGGATGACCGACCTGGGTATCCGGTTCCCGATATCCCAGCGTGAAGAGCAGAACAATGGCCATGTACGGCCTGAACATACAAAAGCGGTGATTCCGTCATTTATTCCGGTAAACCGGGAACTTGACGACTTTACCTACGACGAGCAGCAGGGAACGGTAACCATCCGACACGACATGAATAAAATATTGGTTGCCCATAAATCGGCGCCTGAAATTTTCCCATTCAATAATTAGCATTAACATAAATAGCAAACAAATGAACAAATTAGGATTAACCTGCTGTTTCCTGACGTTGGCACTCGGTGCCGCGGCGCAGGGACAGGTAACGGGGTATGTGTATCAGGATGCCAACCGGAACGGACAGCGCGATGGCAGCGAAAAAGGCTTGGCCAATGTATCCGTGAGCAATGGCGTCCAGGTGGTGCAAACTGACCGTGACGGCCGGTACACCCTTCCGGTGGGCAACGACAACGTCATTTTTGTGATTAAACCAGCCGGCTATCAGGCGCCACTGGACGCATTTAACCTGCCGAAAACGTATTACATCCATAAGCCGGACGGGTCGCCCGCCACGCTTGAGTATCCGGGAGTGGCTCCTACAGGCGCGTTGCCGGCATCAGTCGATTTTGCGCTGGAAGCGGCGGATGAATCCGGCGACTTTAAAGCGCTGGTCTTTGGTGATCCGCAGGCGTACACCAAGGAAGAAATGGAATTTTTTGCCAAAGGCATCGTTTCCGAAGTGGCCGGTATACGCAACGTGGCTTTCGGCATCAGCCTTGGCGACCTGGTGGGCGACGTGCTGAGCCTGCATCCGGATTATAAACAGGCGGTAGCCAAAATCGGTATTCCTTGGTACAACCTGATGGGCAACCACGACATGAATTATGATGTGACCGCGGATTCCCTCGCCGATGAAACGTATGAGGCGAACTTTGGCCCGGCTAATTACGCATTCAACTACGGCAATGCCCATTTTATTGTGCTCGATGACATCCTGTATCCAGACCCGCGGGACGGTAATGGCTATTGGGGCGGGTTTCGCAAAGACCAGCTGGATTTTGTAGAAAACGACCTGCGGTTTGTCGACAAAAACAAACTGGTTGTGCTGGCATTCCACATTCCGCTTGACCATCGCAACGGCGACACGTTCCGGCCGGAAGACCGCCAGCGGCTGTTCGACCTGCTGCGCGATTTTCCGCACACGCTGTCACTGTCGGCACACATGCATACACAGACACAGCATTTTTATACCCGGGAAGATGGTTGGCAGCAGGAAAAACCGCACCACGAGTATAATGTGGGTACGACTTCGGGCGACTGGTATTCGGGACAGCTGAATAAGCAAGGCGTGCCGGATGCCACCATGCGCGACGGTACGCCCAATGGATACGCTTTTCTTCATATCGCGGATAACCAATACCGGTTGGAATATAAAGTAGCGGGGGAACCGGCCGATTATCAGATCAACGTGTTCAATCCGAAAGTTGTGGCGCAGGGACAGCGTACACGCGCAGGCATTTTTGCTAACTTTTTCATGGGCCATCATGGCAACACGGTGGAATACCGCGTGGACGACGGTGAGTGGCGCAGAATGACCCCGGTACAATCGGCCGACCCCGCATACCTGGCACTGGTGCACCCCTGGGATAATTCCGAAGAACTTATTCCGGGAAGACGGCCGACCGATGCGGTGCCTAGCACCCACGTTTGGCGGGCGGCGATCCCAACTAATTTGGCGATCGGCACACATACCGTGGAAGTAAGGGCTACGGACGATTATGGCAACACGTTTACACAAACCAGCACGTATCGGATCGAGCAGGCCAAGTAACAGCAGACTTCAATCAACCTCCATCTTCCCCGTCGGTGGTTTCCTGTATTCCGGAAACACCGACGGGGCTTTTAATTTGTGCGAAACCGTTTTTATTCCGTTCTTTATGGCGCCGGACAGCCGATAGACAGGCTAAAAAATGCCGGAAAGGACGATATATGGCCTATAGAAAAATGATACGCGCGGTTGTACTTTTGCTGCTCGTAGCCTGCAATGTCAGTTGCGACCAGGTGTCCAAAACCATCGCAAGACAGCAAATTGATTATGGTGAACAGCTGAAACTGGCTTCGGGGTATTTTACTTTTACGAAGGTGGAAAACCGCGGTGCCTTTCTAAGCCTGGGACATACGCTGCCTGAAGGGGTTCGTTTCTTCCTGCTTTCGGTGGTGCCGCTGTTGGTGCTGCTTTATGGCTTATATTACCTGTTTACGCAGCACCGTATGGCCAACCTGCTTGCGCTGGGTCTCAGTTTTGCGCTTGGTGGCGGACTGGGTAATCTCTACGACCGGTGGCGGCATGGATCGGTAACGGATTTTATGCACATTGATTTTGTGGTATTTCAGACGGGCATATTTAATATGGCCGACGTTTCGCTGACCATTGGGGTCATCATCATGTTTATCGCCCTTTCGCTGGAGCGGCAACGGGCTTCGGTAAATCAAGCGGATTAACTGATCAGGCATGTGCCTGGGGGGACGCTTTTAAACACAGCTTTCTCCGGAGTAGCCGTTATGGAAAAAAATAATCGAATGAAGATACTGATGGTTTGTTTGGGTAACATCTGCCGTTCGCCGCTGGCACATGGCGTAATGCAGGCGTTGGTGGAAACCGAGGGCCTTGACTGGGTAATCGACTCTGCCGGCACAGGTGGGTGGCACGTGGGTGAAGCACCCGACCGCCGTGCGATTGCCGTTGCCAGGCGATTCGGGGTGGATATCAGCGGGCAACGTGCTCAGCAGCTGCACCCCCGCCACTTGGATGACTACGATCATGTACTGGTAATGGACCGCTCTAACCTGCGGCATGTACTGGCCATGGCACAGACACCGGAGCAACGTGCCCGTATTCGGCTGTTTCTGGACGATCAGGAGGTGCCGGACCCCTATTACGACGATGGGATGTTCGAACCGGTATACCGGCTGGTTGAAACGCGCTGCAATGCGTTATTGCAGCTGTGGAAATAGCATGGAGCCGGGAAACACCTGAATCCGCTGCATTATTACCTGTTCTTTTGCGCGTCCTGATCGTTGAGGAGCGGTATAGACAAAAAAAAGCGTCACCGAAGCGACGCCTTTTCCAGATACTAAAACAAACAGTTCATACTATACTAAGTAATGCTGTTCTTTTTCAGCGTTCCAATCGGGGAGCGCTATATTTTTATGCTTTTACTGCGTATCATTTTAAGTTCGCTCCCTGTAATAACAATATTGTGCCAAGTTGGAAAATTGGGGGCAATGCTGTCGTAGCCTTTTTATTCTTTTTGGTCAACTGATCTGGCAATCAATCCGATAGCAATTTCCTTTTTCCTTTGGGAAGCAGCGAATAAAGGTGTGTGGGGTATTGTTTTCCGCCTGGCGCGGATCAGCTTGTTGCGCAATTGCTACAAAGTGTGGCGCAACTACACATGGCCAGCGCTCCGATTAATCCGTATATTTGTTCCGTGAAAGCCTCAGAGATCAACAAAAAATGGGCGGCGCTGCAAGCCCATACTGCGCAAGCGTTCGATATGGAAATGCCGGACATAAAAATTATGTTATTTCTCATCGGCGTGCAGGAACTGGGTAAAGGCCCTATGAAGTTCAGCAAGCGGCAGAAGGAAGAATTGATGCATATTGCTACCTGCCGCCTGTTCAGCTCGATGGGATTCTACGAGCTTGAAGGGCTCGACCAGGATGGCTGGCCGCATTGGCAGTTGGTTAAGCCTATTCCCAATTATACGCTTTTGGAACAGGAAATGATTATTAAGTCGCTCATTATTGATTATTTTGAGGACGCGATGTCAATGGACGTTAACGGTTGACCGGAGCGCTCAACTGCACGAATGACCGGCGGAAAATAGAAAAACGAACATGAAAAAAATTCTCTTAATAATAAGCTTGGCCGTGCTGCAGACCGCACTTTGCGCGGCGGCGCCACCGCTTAAATACGTACGGATCATCACGCCTAAGGGAACGTGCATTCTCCGGTTATATAATGAAACACCCCAGCATCGGGATAATTTTATCAAACTGGTGCGCGAAGGCTACTATAACAACCTGCTGTTTCACCGCGTGATCGAAAACTTTATGGTTCAGGGAGGTGACCCCGACTCGCGGTATGCTGCCGAACGCCAGCAGCTCGGCGATGGCGGGCCGGGTTATACCATTCCCGCGGAAATGGTGGATAGCCTTTTCCATAAGAAAGGGGCGATTGGTGCCGCGCGGGATGACAACCCGGACAAAGCATCGCACGGTTCACAGTTTTACCTGGTGCAGGGCCGTACGTTTACCGACCGCGGATTGGACAGCCTGGAACAAATGCGTCTGGGCGGGCGGAAGATTCCGCCATACCAGCGTGAAGTATACAAAATACAGGGCGGCGTACCCCACCTCGACCAGCAGTATACTGTGTTCGGCGAAGTAGTTAAAGGCATCGAGGTGATCGATAGCCTTGCGGCGGTACCCACCGACAATTACGACCGCCCGATAGTGGATCAGCGGATGGAAATGGAGCTGCTTACCCGTCGGGAAGCCGTGGATGTAGAACGGGATCTGGCTGGGCTTCCGCCGAAAAAGAACATTTTTACCTGGTTTCAGGATTTGTTCAGCGGCAAAGGGTGATTTGTGGCCGGTGATGAGTGGTCCGTGGACTGTTGTGGGGGCTGTGTCGACTACGTGAGTTGAACGGTCCATATCCAAAGGGCTACCTCACGCATTTCGTTATTTGCAAATGTCTCGGTTTAACGTGTCAGCAGACCGATCGCCGTTTACTCGTTCCCAGTCCCTGAGTCCCGTTTCTTGAAAATCCGCCTGAAGAACCCGCCGGTTTTTTCTTTGATCTCCTTCACTTCTTCCGCTGTATTCATCAGGCGCTGCTCCCGTTCTTTGCTGATTCCCGCACATTGCTTAATGCCTTCCAGTAGGCTTTTCCACAAGGTTTTGAAAAAGGAATAGGTCTCCGGCCGCCGATAATTGATGGTGCCGGTATGGTACACTTCATTGGCATCCGGGTTACTGTCGTTGATTACAAAGCTGGTGGCTAGGAAAGAGGCTACCCGCATCGAATTTTTCCCCTCCGTGCCCGGCGGCGTAAGTAGGTTAAGCCGCATGTTGCGATAGTCAAAGCGCAGCGACCCGCGGGAACGGTAATCATCTGCCTGCATCACAAAACTGACTCCGCGGATATTCGCACTCGTGACCTGGGCATTAAGAAGGGGGGTAATGATGCGGTTGAGTGACCGGCCATCCATCGGACCCAGGGTTCCTTTGTAGGTATAGGCACCACGCTTGTCAAGCATGTCAAAATCAAATACCACATCCAGCTTGCCGGTGTCCATGAGGTAGGAGGTAAAACGTGCAGTCAACGACTTGTTCTGGATCAGTGCCAGGGTATCATTGGTTACATTATACAGCACACCGCTGGTCCGGTCGAAACTGATTTCCCCTGTTTTACCGTACTTTGCACTTACTTCGCTGTAGCGGATCGCGACATCGCGCAGCAATACCGAATCAATCTTCAATGGCTGCTGCATCTTCAGGAGTAGCTGGTGCGGTGATTTTCCGATCTTGTTTGTCGTTATCCGCGGATGACGCAGGTCCTTCAAAATGTCCACCACACCGCTGTCTATGTGGAGGCTACCGGCATAGATTTTCTGATTCCGCACGAACCGGTATAGGTCGATGTTTTCCAGCCGGATCGTCGGAAAGGCGATCGTTGTCATTTCCGCTGCGGCCTTTTTGCGGCGGTAAAATTCGGCGCGGTCCACCGCGGGGGCGTATTGCAGGCCCGTGAGGGTGACGCGCTTGTCGCCCGTAGCGACCTTTAGGCGGTCGAAGCGCACGAAATACAGGCTGTCGGCCGTTTCCCAGCGGAAGCCGGGGATGTCTACGTCAATTGCACGGGTATGGTAGAACCGGGCAGTGTCAAACTGCGACAGCGAGTCGATCAGGATATCCCTTGCAGTGAGGTTTACGTGCTGCAGTGCCATTTCCGATAAGGTGGTGTCTGTCTTTTTGGTAAACCGGAAATTGATGTCGTTCAGCTGAAGCGACTGCACCCCGACTGCCCGCAGCATGCCCGATATGCGTTGGTACAGCGTCCGGCTGTCGCGTTCGGTCGCGACGGTGTCGTTATAGGCATGGTACTCATTGATTACCCGGATAGCAGGCGTGTCGATGATAATATCATCGATGTGCAGCTGCTGGCTGGCGAGCATGCGCCGTGGATGGAACCGCCGGATCCGGAGACTGGCCACATGGATGTCGTAACGGTTATCGGGCGCCAGTTGCTGCTCCTGTAAACGTGCATACACACCGGAATCAGGGGTTAGCCGCAGGTTTTTAATGGAGGCGTTTCCCGTAATCAGGCTGAAATCCAGGTCGTCATAGGTGATCCGGTACAGGCTATCTGTCGAACGGATAACCGCTTCGCGGATTTTATCGTACAATAGGGGTTTCCAATGCCGGCTGAGGTACCAGGAGCCCGCAAAGGCTGCCACCAACAGCATGGCCACCGCGCCGATGATCCACTTCCATATCGATCTCATAAAGACATTATTTTTGTTTATAACGGCAGTAAAGCTTGTTTTGCCCCATGATTTTTCACCAGTTTTCCATTAAACGGAATGGCATTCGTTTAATAGGAAACAATGTTTTGTAAAATAATGTTCACGAAAGATACGGAAATTGTTTTTGGTTTCGAATCCAAAAAATGACACCTCCCTGAATCGATTTTAGTGATAAAACCCGTACCTTCGACTTTGCGTTATGCGTGGTTTTCATTTTTCGAAATACATCCCCGACTCCCTGCCCAAGGGCAGCTTCGACGAGCTGCTGAAACTTTTTATGCAGCTGCTCCAGCATACGTCGGGCGATGCGGCGGAGGCCCTTGCCTGGCTGAATGAGCTGGACCGGCAGTATGGGCTGACCACCGACGATTACGGCATCGGCGACTTTATCCAGGAGCTCAAAGACCGCGGGTATATCAGCGATGATCCCGGTGGAGGCGAAATCCGCATTACTGCAAAAAGCGAGCAGGCCATTCGCCAATCGGCACTGGAAGAAATTTTCGGAAAGCTCCGAAAAAGCGGCAAGGGCAATCACAACAGCAACCGATCCGGCCTTGGCGAAGAGAAAAATGCCGATCGACGCGAGTACCAGTACGGGGATTCGCTCGATCAGATTGATATGACGGCGTCGATCCACAACGCCCAGGTGAACCATGGGCTTGGCGATTTCCGGCTTACGGAGCGCGACTTGGAAGTAGAAGAGCGGGATTATAAAACACTGACTTCCACGGTGCTGATGATTGATATTTCGCACAGCATGATCCTGTATGGCGAGGACCGCATAACACCGGCCAAGAAGGTGGCGATGGCACTGGCGGAACTGATCCGGACCCGTTACCCGAAAGACACGCTGGATATTGTGGTATTTGGCAACGATGCCTGGCCCATTGCGTTGAAGGACCTGCCCTACCTGCAGGTGGGGCCTTACCACACCAATACGCTGGCTGGCCTGGAGCTGGCGACCGATCTGCTGCGCCGCCGTAAGACACATAATAAGCAGATCTTTATGATTACCGATGGCAAACCCACCTGCCTGAAAGAAGGCAACCGCTATTATAAGAACAGCATGGGACTCGACCGGAAGGTGATCAACAAAACACTGAATATGGCTGCGCAGTGCAAGCGGCTGAACATCCCGATTACCACGTTTATGATTGCCCGGGATCCTTACCTGCAGCAGTTTGTCCGCCAGTTTACCGAAACGAACGGTGGAAAGGCTTTTTACAGCTCACTGGATGGGCTTGGCGAATATATCTTTGAGGACTACATCCGGAACCGGAGGAAAACAGTGCGGTAGCACTTGCTTAGGGACCATTAAATAAAATGAAATAGCACGATCATCATACATGACCGAAATAACGACACTAAAAGAGCTTAAAAAATCCGGCTACCAATACCGGACGGTAAAAGAAGAACTGCGCACGAACCTAATCAACAGGCTTCGGGATAAGAAAGCCGAATTTGCAGGCATTATTGGTTACGATGAAACGGTGATTCCGGAACTGGAAACCGCTATCCTTTCGCGGCACAACATCCTGCTGCTTGGCCTGCGTGGACAGGCCAAAACCCGCATTGCCCGGCTGATGGTGTACCTGCTGGATGAATATGTACCCTATGTGGCCGGCAGTGAACTGTTTGACGATCCGCTGCACCCCATATCGTGGTATGCCCGCAATGAAATAGAAACGAAGGGCGACGATACGCCCATCGCTTGGTTGCATCGTTCGGAACGGTATACCGAAAAACTGGCTACGCCCGATGTAACCGTAGCCGATCTGGTGGGCGACGTGGACCCGATTAAGGCGGCTACCCTCAAACTGACCTATAATGACGAGCGGGTGATCCATTTCGGACTCATTCCCCGGGCACACCGTGGTATTTTCGTGATCAATGAGCTGCCCGACCTGCAGGCGCGCATCCAGGTAGCCCTGTTTAACATGCTGCAGGAAAAAGACATTCAGATCCGCGGCTTTAAGCTCCGGCTGCCGCTTGACATCCAGTTTGTTTTTACGGCCAACCCCGAGGACTATACCAACCGCGGGTCCATCGTTACCCCCCTCAAAGATCGCATCGAAAGCCAGATTTTAACACATTATCCAAAAACCATTGATATTGCGCGGAAGATTACCTTCCAGGAGGCGCGGATTACTCCCGAGCAGCGGGAAGCCATTGAGGTAGACGGGTTGTTGAAAGACCTGGTGGAACAGGTGGCATTTGAGGCGCGCGACAGCGAATTTATTGATCAGAAATCCGGCGTATCCGCCCGGCTGACCATCTCTGCATATGAAAATCTGGTAAGCGCCGCCGAACGGCGTATGTTTGTCGCGGGCCAGAAAAAGACGGTCGCCCGGCTGTCGGATTTTATCGGCATTATCCCGGCTATAACCGGTAAAATCGAACTCGTTTATGAGGGTGAGCTGGAAGGCCCGGTGCATGTGGCCCACCGATTGATCGGCGGTGCCATCAAAACGCTGTTTACCCAGTATTTCCCCCATCCTGAAAAAGCCAAGAAAGCAAAGACCGACAGCCCGTATGAATCGATTATCGAATGGTTTAACCTCGGCCAGCGGCTGGAGCTTACCGATGAACTGACAGACAGCCAGTACAAAAAGGCACTGATGGAGGTGCCCGACCTGAATGGATTGGTGAAGCAGCTGCATCCCAAACTGGCCGAAAGCCAGCGGCTGCTGCTCATGGAGTTTGTGCTCCATGGGCTGGCCGAATATTCCCAGCTGAACAAGACGTACCTGCATGGGGGCATTAGTTTTTCCGACATGTTTAACAGCCTGTTCGACGGGGATTTTGACGATGATGAGGGGTTTGACGACGAATAGCGCCTTCCCGGCTAACGGACAGCGCGCGGGCTTACGGCACATTGCATCGTATGCATTTGTTTGTCGTGATAGGGTTGCGGAAGCAATTGGAATGTCTCTGCTGGCAGGCCGCATGCAGGCCATAGACTATAGCAAAAAGAAAAATGACGATATACGAACAACCCCTGCGGGAATTTACTGAGCAGGTATTTAAAGCCATCGGCTGCAGCGAGACGCACGCCAGGCTGGCTGCCGATGTACTCCTTTCAGCCGATCTGCGCGGCATCGATTCGCATGGTGTAGCACGCCTCAGCGGCTACGTGCGCCTCTGGGAGCAACACCGGATCAATGCAACGCCCGATATCCGGGTAGTGCACGAAACACCGACTACCGCAACGGTTGATGGCGATCGCGGCCTGGGGCTGGTTGTTGCGCCGTATGCGATGGAAGTTGCGCTGGAAAAAGCACGGCAGTACGGCTCGGGCTGGGTGGCCATCCGCAATTCAAACCATTTCGGCATCGCCGCGTACCACGCGCTCCGGGCCGTGGCCGAAGATATGATCGGTTACGCGATGACCAACGCCAGTCCGCTTGTAGCCCCTACCTTCTCGTCGGAACGCATGCTCGGCACCAACCCGATGTGTTATGCATTTCCGACCGGGCAACACCCACCGATGGTGGTGGATATGGCCACGGCGGCGGCCGCAAATGGTAAACTGGAGGTCGCCGAACGTGCCGGCAAGACCATTCCCGAAGGGTGGGTGCTCGATGCGGCGGGTGGGCCGACGACCGACCCTACCGCGCTTAAGCAGGGCGGTGTGCTGCTGCCCCTAGGGAGCGATTATGCGCACGGCAGCCACAAAGGATTTGGGCTGTCAGCCACCGTGGACATCCTCTCGGGCGTGCTTTCGGGGGCTAATTACGGGCCATGGGTGCCGCCATTTGTGGCGTTCCTTCAGCCCGCGCCGGATGAACCCGGTCTGGGTATCGGCCATTTCGTGGGCGCCATGCGGGTGGACGGATTCCGCCCTGTGGAAGATTTTAAGCGGCACATGGATCAGTGGATCGAACGGTTTAAGGAAGCCCGGCGCATTGATGCGCAGCAGCACGTGGTGATTCCGGGGGAACCCGAAGACCTGGCGGTGGCTGAGCGTCGGATTAATGGGATTCCATTGGCCGCTGCGGTGTGGACAGATTTGCAGCAACTCGGTGAGCGGTTTGGGATTGAAGGGTTGTAATGCGTCCAGATGGACCGGGTAAGCCGCGTGGAATGCAGTAACCCCAGCGGGCTGTGCTGCTATTGCCCCCGCTGTGCCGCACGGAGCAACCGTTCCTCATCCTTCTGGCTTAAGCCCATGCACTGTTTCACTCCCTCGAAGATTCCCTGCCAGATCATCTTGAAAAACGAGTAGGTCCGGGGCCGTTCAAAATCAATGCTGGCCGTATGGCGTTTGCCGTTGGCGTCCGGGTTACTGTCGTTGATGACCAGCTGGTTGATTAAAAAGGAGGCAAGCTTCTGCGTCGCCCGTTCACCGGATTCATCCTTGGCTTTCAGCACATTCAGTTTCAGGTTACGGTAGTCGAACTGCTGCGAACCGCTCGTCCGGTAATTATTCGCCCGCATGTCAAAATTCAACCCCTGGATATCGGCGCTTGCAATCTCGGCAGGCATCAACGGTGTGAGTACGTGGTTGAATAGCCGCCCGTCCATTGGCCCGAGGCGCACCTGATACCGATGCCCGCCCGCCTCATCCAGCAGGTCAAAATCAAACCGCACCGACAATTCGCCGGCGTTCATCAGCTTCGCGTTTACATCGAGCACCATGTTCCGGTTTTCGGCCAGTGCGAGCGAATCGTTGGTTACGTTACGGATCACGCCCTGGATATGGTCGAACGTCACTTTGCTTTCCTCCCGGCTTTTTTCACCCAATTGAGCAAAGCTCACGTCCAGGTCGTTTACCACGATCGAATCAATAGCCACCGGCTGTTTGAGGTTGAGCAGGTGCTGGTGTGGTGCGCGGCCGATTTTATTTTCAATCGGCTCCGGATAAAATAAATCCTTCGACACGGCGATGGTGCCACCGCTGTCGATGTGCAACGTGCCCGCGGCGATTGTTTGGTCGGTTATCCACCGGGGCAGGTTAATATCCGACAGCCGGATGCGGGGAATATCCATGTCCACCATGTCTTCCGCCACCTTTTTATGGCGATAAAACTCCGCCATGCTGACCAGGGGGTAATACCGCAGGCTGTCGATGGTGAGCATGCCGTCATCCGTTACCGCATGTAATCTTTTCGCGGTCAGCGTATAAAGTCCATCTGCCCGGATGAATTCCACGTCCGGCAGGTTCATTTCAATGGTTTGGGCACCGTAGAACCGCGACGTGTCCGATTGGGAAAGCGAGTCGACGAGGAGATCACGAATATCGATATCGATGCGGGGGAGCCTTATCCGGGTGGCGTCCTTTGTTTTTTCCAGTGCAAACCGGCCGCCATTGACCCGCATCTGCCCTATTTTTAGTTTATCTGTAAACGATGCAATACGCTGGTATAGGTTTTTTGCCGGTTTGTCCGCAGCCGTGGTATCGTTATACGCATGATATTGGTCGGTAAGGTTAACGATCGGCGTGTCAATCGTCAGACTGCTGACGTGCAGGTCCCGGCTGAGCAGCATGCGCAACAGGCCGACACCACCCAGCTTTATGCGCTGCACCGTGACACCGTATGTGAGATCAGGTGCCCGCTGTTCTCGGTCCAGCCGGGTGTAAACGGCGGAATCCAGCGCCAGCTGGATGCGGGATAAAACCGCATTCCCCGTAATGAGCGAAAAATCAATTTCATCATACGTGATCCGGTACAGGCTGTCCGTACCGGTTAATACCGCCTCCCGCAGTTTGGTTTCTACCAGCGGTTTCCACCGTTTGCTGAGGTACCAGGCGCCGATTAATACAAGAAAGATTAGGCTGGCTGTGATGCCGATTGCCCATTTCCATATGGGTTTCATCAGGAGAGAAACATGGAAGATACGGGAAATGTTTGCGTGACCGTGTATATACCTTCATCGCAGGGCATGCTACGGGATTGTCCGCACAGGAACTGATCTTGATCTATCCACATGGATTGTTTCCCGTCGACTGGCGGATCACAATAATACATCGGCAAGCCGGTTATACTTCCAGGTTCAGGCGTTTCTCTTTATTCAGGATATCCGCGATGCTCGTATCGTTGAGAATCTGCAACATGGCGTTGCGAACATCCACAAATGTATCGCGGATGCCACAGATCTCCTCTGACTTGCACTCATCGCAGCTGCGATAGAAGTTCAGGCTCACGCAGGGCAGCAGGGCAATGGGTCCGTCTATGAGGCGCATCACCTGCGACAGGCGGATGTCTTCCGGTGCCTTGTTCAGGCTGTAGCCGCCGCCGGCACCCTTTTTACTATATAGAATCCCCGCATTGCGCATCTCCAGCAGGATCTGCTCCAGGAATTTTTTGGGAATATTTTCTTCCTCCGCAATGCGCATAATCTGCATCGGTTCATTGCCATAATTCCGGCCCAGCACGATCAGCGCCTTGATCGCGTATTTTGTCTTTTTAGATAACATGCACTACTCCTATGTAATACGTTGATTACAAAGATACAAATAAATTCAGTTACGTTGTAGCGTTGTGGAGCGGATGTCTGTTCTATATAAGACGTTAGTTTATTGATCGACAAAATTTTAGTTACCTTTGCGGCTTGAGGGGTAGCTATTTAATGAAGGAAGGTATGGGAAAGCGGATGCTGTGTCACAAGGCGCGGATGTCGCGTTTACGGTTTAGATTAAGAAAGGAAAGATGGGATGGCTGCCAGAAGAAGCCGTTGTATAGCATAAAGGTCACCTGGGAGATTTCGCAAGGTGTAGGTTGATGCACTACCGTTGTGGCGAAAAATCCAAGTGACGAGTTTTGCTTACTTTTGCGGCCAAAGTAAGATGCCCCGCGGCATAGGAGCGAAACTACCCATAAGTAGGTAATTAGCCCTCAAAAGCAGAAAAATAATAACCCTAATGAGATAAATCCTTATCTTGGTATATTATTTGATTACAAACGACAGAGACTAAACAAACACGATTAAATTGAATGGGAATATTTCTATTTGGAAGTAAGAAGAAGCTGGTGCAGTTCCCGATCGGTGAGTTATTGAAAACCGATATGCACTCCCACATTCTTCCTGGTGTTGATGATGGCTCACCCGATGTGGCAACTTCGCTGCAGTTAATGCGTGGCTTAGCTGAAATGGGGTACGATACCTTGATTGCCACCCCCCACGTCATGGCCGATATCCATCGTAACGACAAGCATACCATACAGCATGCTTACGAGCAATTAAAGCAGGCCGCCGAGACCGATCCAACATTGCCCAAGCTTCGTTTTGCGGCTGAATTTATGATGGACGAAGGGTTTGGACACTTGGTAAAACAGGATGCGTTGATTCCCCTTGCGGGCGATCAGTATCTATTGGTAGAAACCCCTTATCTTCACCGGCCATTAAACTTGGAAACCTATATTTTTAATTTACGGGCTATAGGATATACACCGGTCTTAGCCCACCCCGAGCGGTATCATTACCTGTTTGATAAGCCCGAGGAATACGAGCGACTTAAAGAACTAGGCTGTTTGTTTCAGGTGAATCTGCTGTCGTTAATGGGCTATTATGGTAAATCAGAAAAGCACGCAGCAGAATGGTTGTTGGAGGAAGGACTGGTGGATCTGTTGGGTACGGATCTGCATCATGAGAAGCATTTGAAACGGTTGCTTAATTTCACCATAGATCAAAAACTAGTTAAATTGTTGGAGCACGGTGCTTTTCTAAATCGACAACTCATTGCGACGACTGCTGTGAACCTTTTTGGCACGTAGGTTGTTTTAGGTGTTGGATTCTTTAGTGGAATGTTTATTTTTGCTGCCGTTTATAATTATTGACCT
>NZ_JBEBRB010000030.1:0-30381 GCF_040395035.1 Parapedobacter lycopersici
ACAGAACCTGGACGATCGGTGTGAATGGTGGTTTTACTACGCCATCTGTTCTTGTTGGTGGATCCAACTCATTTGGCAAGGAAGTAGGGTTCGGTGAATACAAATTACGTGAATACTACGGAATCTCGCTTCGCAAGCAATTCTCAAGCTGGTTCGGTTTGGAAGGTAACATCAACCGCGGACGGATCTTCGCACACAACGAAGAAGGCTTGAAAACAACTATCGATCCTTGGAATGCTCCTGGATTACCAGCAAACCTGGATTACGAATCCGCAGAAACTTCTGTTCAATATTCTGCCAGCTTAAACGGTGTGTTCCAATTGGCAACCATCGACTTCCTGAGAAGAGAAAATGCAGTTAACTTCTACGCAAGTGTTGGTTTGGGTCTTTTGGCTTACAACCCTGTATTATATACAGACGCTGATGGATCAACTGGCGAATGGAACAACAAAGGAAACTGGGGCGAGGATAGCCAAAATGTTGGTGACAACGATTTCAAGAAAGCAACCAACATTCCTGTAGGCGTTGGTATCAAATTCAAACTGTCTGACCGCGTAGCATTGAACTTGGGTTACACCATGAACTTTGTTGACGACAAAACCCTTTATGGTCCGGTTAACAAAGGTGTGAACGATAACTTCTCATACACTTACGGTGGTTTAGAATTCTCTTTGGGTTCTTCTTCAAAACCGGATTTGACCTGGCATAACCCAGTGTCTACGCTGTATGACGAGTTGAAAGATCCTTCACTGCGTAACGAACTTGAAGCATTGAAACAACGTGTATCTACGCTGGAAGGCTTAGTTGACGAGTTGGGTCGTGATTCTGACGGTGACGGTGTATCTGATAAATTTGACAAATGCCCGAACACGCCTGCCGGTACTCAGGTAGACGGTGCTGGATGCCCAATCAAATTCCCAGAACCTGAAGTTGCAGAATCAGCTACTTATTCAAACATCCAGTTCGAATTCGACAGCTCTGTATTGAAAACCGAATCTTACTCTACACTGGATCGGTTGTCTTCTGACCTGCGTGAAAGCGGTGCTTCCGTTACTTTAGACGGCCACGCTTCTGCTGAAGGTACTGAAGCTTACAACATGAACTTGTCAAGAGACCGTGCTAACTCAGTAAAACAATACCTGGTTAACTCTGGCGTTGACGCGAACAAGATCATGGTAAATGCATTGGGCGAATCTGCTCCGATCGCATCTAACGCTACTGAAGAAGGACGTGTCCTTAACCGTCGCGTTGAAATTAAAAAATAAGTAAACCCTTAGTTTACACAAGGTTTTACAAAAGGGCCTCCCACATCGGGAGGCCCTTTTATTTATGTTCCTAACCGGTCCCCTAAACCATTTCCGCTTTCCGTTGTTAACTAAGTAAAACACATAAAAACTATGAGTAACTTAAGATTAAAGGGGCACTGGAATGAATTGAAAGGAAAGGCCAAACAACAATTTGCCGAATTAACGGATGACGACCTGTTGTATGAAGAGGGCAAAGAAGATGAACTGATTGGCCGTATTCAAAAAAAGACAGGCAAAGCCCGCGATCAGGTGGTAGACTGGTTAAACAGTCTGTAGCAGATGTACCCTGTTAACAAGAAAAGCGTTACCGGCTATGTCTGGTAACGCTTTTCTTGTTAACTTAGGCGCATGGCAAAAAAGAAACCATCCATCCTGGTCGTTAATGACGATGGCATCACCGCCAAGGGAATCAAGGTACTTATTGAAGAAATGCAGCAACTGGGCGATGTCACCATAGTGGCCCCCGAAGGCCCGCAGTCCGGCACCGGTCATGCAATAACCATCGGCAAACCGCTCCGGATAGACCAGATCCACATCTATCCCGACACGCTGATGTATAAATGCTCCGGCACACCTGTTGACTGCGTAAAACTCGCGGTCAATAAAGTATTTAAAGGGCGTAAACCCGATATCTGTGTATCGGGAATTAACCACGGGCTGAATAACTCGATCAATGTGCTGTATTCAGGGACCATGTCTGCGGCCGTGGAAGGTGCCATCGAAAGTATTCCTTCCATCGGGTTTTCATACGACGATTTCGATGCAGATGCTGATTTTTCCAATTGCCGCCCTTACGTTCGCGAAATCACCCGGCAGGTTCTGGAGAACGGATTACCAAAAGGAGCCCTGCTGAACGTCAACTTCCCAAATGTTCCGGAGATAAAGGGCATTAAAATATGCCGGCAGGCTGACGCCAAATGGGCGGAAGAATTCGACGAGCGGACCGACCCCTATAACCGGAGTTATTATTGGCTGACTGGAATATTCGATTTGCGCGACCGCGGCGAAGATACTGACGTGTGGGCACTGCAGCAGGGATTTGCATCGATTGTTCCGGTACAGTTTGACATGACCGCCCACCACGTGATACCGCAGCTGAACGCCTGGAGTTTTGACGTCAAATAGCCTTGCCGTGAAAAATAATAACTTCTTGCTGGGCTGTGCAATCGGACTTATTTTCCCGGCGATTGCCTACCTGCTTACTACTTCATCGGCTATTGCCTGGCTAAACGGCAAGCCGCTGGGCTATTATGGGGTGGCAGGACTGATCAATCTTGCATTCGTACGTTATGGCTACCGCAACAACAGCGAAAAAACCGCACAGGGGATAATTTTAGTTACCTTTGCCGCTGTTTTGGCTTTGTTAATAACACAAAAGATAACGCTATGAAATTGACGCTCGGCTTTTCTCCCTGTCCCAATGATACGTTTATCTTCGACGCGCTGATCCATCACAAGATCGACACGGAAGGCTTGGAGTTTGATGTGTCGTATGAAGATGTGGAAACACTCAATCAAAAGGCATTCAACAATGAGCTGGCTGTTACCAAGCTAAGTTACCATGCCTATGCCTATGCCGTTGAACATTATACCCTCCTTGATGCCGGCAGTGCTTTGGGGTTTGGCGTGGGGCCGCTCCTGATCTGCAAAAATCCCGAGACAGCAACACGTTTATCGGGTCAGGCCACGGCCGGGCAAGCGCTGACCGTAGGCATACCTGGCAGGTTCACCACGGCCAATTTCCTGCTGGGACTTGCCTACCCCCAGCTGGACGATAAACGGGAGATGCTATTTTCGGATATCGAACAGGCGTTGCTGGACGACGCGATTGCATTTGGCCTGATCATTCACGAGAACCGCTTTACCTATCAGAAAAAGGGGCTGCATAAGGTTATTGACCTGGGTGATTTCTGGGAGAAGAAAACCGGAGGCCCGATTCCGCTGGGTGGTATTGTGGTACAGCGGCAGCTTCCAGAGGATGTTAAGCACCGGCTTAACCGCGTGCTCCGGAAAAGCGTGGAGTACGCACTGGCCCACCCAAAATCCGGAATCGACTTCATCCGCTCCCATGCACAGGAAATGGACGAGGCCGTCATGTACCAGCACATAGACTTATATGTAAACCGTTATTCGGTTTCGCTTGGGACGGAAGGACGGAGCGCCATACAGCGGCTTTTTGAGGAAGCCGCCGCGCTGGAGCTGATTCCCCCGGTAACCCAGCCGTTATTCCTGTCTTGATGGCATAACGTAAAAATCTCATCGCTAACGGTTACATTCTCATACTGAATAGCTAACTTTGTCCAGTATGCCATATTGGCTGTATAGTTGCTTTTTGGTGCTATTATTGCCAACAGGTAGTGTAATTCTGTAAACAACGACTAATGTTAACATTTCTAAGCAAAATATTCGGAAGTAAATCAGACCGTGATATTAAACACATCCAACCTCTGGTAGAACGTATCAAGGAGGAATACGCCAAACTGGATTCCCTGAGCCACGATGAGCTGCGATCGAAAACGGTAGCTTTTAAACAGCGGATAGCGGCCTACCTGGAAACCATAGACAAGGAAATAGCCGAGTTGAAAGGAGAAGCGGAGCAGGAAGGCGTGGATATGACGCAGAAAACCGCGATCTACGACAAGGTGGATAAGCTGGGCAAGGACCGGGATAAAAAACTGGAGGAAGTGCTGATGGAAATTTTACCGGAAGCCTTCGCCGTGGTGAAGGAAACAGCCCGCCGTTTTTCCGAAAATGCAGAGCTGGAAGTAACCGCCACGGACTTCGACCGGCACATTGCTGCGCTCAAACCTAATGTGCAGATCAATGGTGATCGTGCGATATGGAAGAATAAATGGACCGCTGCCGGTACCGAGGTAACCTGGAATATGGTACATTACGACGTACAACTCATCGGGGGTATCGTATTGCACGAAGGTAAAATAGCGGAAATGGCAACGGGTGAAGGCAAAACGCTGGTGGGTACGCTACCAGCATACCTTAATGCGCTATCCGGTTCCGGGGTACACATCGTAACGGTGAACGATTATCTTGCACGACGCGACTCCGAATGGAACGGGCCAATCTTCGAATTCCACGGTCTCCGGGTAGACTGCATCGATAAGCATCAACCCAATTCGCCGGCAAGACGCAATGCTTACGCCGCGGACATCGTGTTTGGTACAAACAATGAGTTTGGTTTTGACTACCTGCGTGACAACATGGCACAATCGCGCGAAGCGCTCGTGCAGCGCAAACTGCATTTTGCCATGGTGGATGAGGTGGATTCTGTACTGGTGGACGATGCACGGACACCGCTCATTATCTCCGGTCCCATTCCGCGGGGCGACCAGCATGAGTTTTACGAGCTGAAACCCCGTATTGAGCGGCTGGTGAATACGCAGAAGAGCCTGATCAACACCGTGCTGAATGAGGCAAAAAAAGCCATTGCAGCAGGTGACACTGGCGTAGAAAGTGGCGGACTTGCGCTGTTCCGTGCACACCGGGGGCTGCCCAAAAACAAGGCGCTGATCAAATTCCTTAGCGAAGGCAGCAACCGCCAGGTGCTTGGCAAAACGGAAAATTACTACTTGCAGGAGCAGAGTAAGCACATGCCCAAGGCGGATGCGGAACTGTATTTCGTGATCGACGAAAAGAATAACCAGGTTGAGCTTACGGAAAAAGGCATCGAGCTTATTACTGCTTCAGGTGAGGACCCGAACTTCTTTATTATGCCCGATGTGGGTTCGGAAGTAGCGGAAATCGAACGGTCAGGCCTGAGCCCGGAAGAAAAGCTGGCTAAAAAGGAAGAGTTGATGCGCGATTTTTCAATTAAATCGGAACGCATCCACTCAGTGAACCAGCTACTGAAAGCCTACACGCTATTTGAACGGGACGACGAATACATTATTGACGATGGCAAGGTTAAAATCGTAGACGAACAGACGGGCCGGATCATGGAAGGCCGACGCTATTCAGACGGCCTGCACCAGGCCATTGAGGCTAAGGAAAATGTGAAGGTGGAAGATGCTACGCAGACGTATGCCACCATCACCCTGCAAAACTATTTCCGGATGTATCACAAACTGGCGGGGATGACCGGTACGGCCGTCACAGAAGCGGGTGAACTCTGGGAGATATACAAGCTGGACGTGGTGGAAATCCCAACGAATATTTCCATCCAGCGTGACGACCGCCACGACCTGATTTACCGCACGGCACGTGAAAAATACAATGCGGTGGCGGAAGAAATACAGCAACTTACCGAAGCCGGCCGACCGGTACTCGTGGGTACAACTTCCGTTGAAATTTCGGAACTGCTTAGCCGCATGCTCAAGCTGCGCGGAATAAAACACAACGTATTGAATGCTAAACTGCACCAGCGCGAAGCCGATATCGTGGCGGAAGCGGGGCAGGCAGGCACCGTAACCATCGCCACCAACATGGCCGGCCGGGGAACGGACATTAAACTCGGAGCAGGGGTTAAAGAGGCTGGCGGATTGGCCATCATCGGTACCGAACGCCACGAGTCACGCCGGGTAGACCGTCAGCTTCGCGGACGGGCCGGCCGGCAGGGCGACCCGGGTTCATCGCAGTTCTTTGTTTCGCTCGAAGACCCGCTGATGCGTCTCTTTGCTTCAGAGAGGATATCCAACATCATGGTGCGTATGGGCGTGGAAGAAGGAGAGGTCATGCAGCACAGCATGCTGACCAAGTCCATCGAACGTGCGCAGAAAAAGGTGGAGGAAAACAACTTCGGAATTCGGAAACGCCTGCTGGAGTACGACGATGTAATGAACTCTCAGCGTACTGTTATTTACGCGAAGCGGAAAAACGCCCTGTTCGGTGAACGGTTGGACGTAGACCTGAATAACACCATCTTCGACGTGGTGGAAGACATTGTGACGGAGTATAAGGAGGGCGGCTCTCATGAGGATTTTCAACTTGAAGTAATCCGGGTATTCTCGCTGGACCCACAGATCAGTGAAGCGGAATTTGCAAACGAAGGCAACGCCTCCCTTACTGATAAGCTATTTGCACAGGTAATCGGGTATTATGAAGGAAAAGCAAACCGAATAGCCGCGCAGACGCTTCCGGTACTTACTGATGTATTTGCCACGCGGGGAGGCCAGGTTGAGAACATTGTGGTGCCATTCTCTGACGGCCTACGGGGCATACAGGTAGTAACCAACCTGAAGCAAGCTGTGGAATCCGGGGGGAAGGAAGTCTTCAAGTCTTTTGAAAAAGGGGTGGTGCTGGCGTTAATAGACGAAGCGTGGAAGGAACACCTGCGGGATATGGACGAATTGAAACAATCGGTCCAAAACGCGGTGTATGAGCAGAAAGATCCCATTATCATTTATAAAATGGAAGCCTTTAACCTGTTCAGGCAAATGCTGGTGAGCATGAATAAGGATGTGGTGGGCTTTCTTTTCAAGGGCGAGATCCCGAACCAGCAGCCGCAGGATGTGCGCGAAGCCCGTCCGCAACCCCGGCAGGAAGCGCAGGTCAAAGCGGCCAAGCCTGAGCTGGTAGCATCGGGAGGGGGAAGCGCACCGGTTGAAGACACGCGTGAAATCCAGCGGACCCAGCCGGTCCGCAACGAACAAAAGGTTGGCCGGAACGATCCCTGCCCATGCGGCAGCGGCAAAAAATACAAAAACTGCCACGGCGCGTAACCGGGAGTGAGCCCGTTAGTTAAACAGACACGCTTATGCATAAACTGCTCCAAACATTAGTTAAAACCGGCGGATGGTTTACTCTGCTGGTCTGTATCGGATGGGTAGACGCCCATGCCCAGCAAAGCAAGGGGCGCGTGGAAATTGTTGCCGACCCCCTGATCAGCGTCATGCAGCGGAACCGGAAAGGTACGAACATTACAGCCGCTTCTGAAAGCAGAAGCAAGCCTGTTGACAAATCCACCGCCACCCGCACGACGACCATGGGTTTCCGGGTGCAGATTTATTCCGGTGCCGACCGCAGTGAAGCTTACGCGGAACAGGCACGGTTCAAGAACCTGTATAAGGACATTGATACCTATGTCACCTACGAAGAACCCAACTACCGGGTGAAAGTGGGTGACTTCCGAAGCCGGGGCGAGGCACAGAACCTGATGCAGGGCCTGCGCAGGCAATTCAACAATGTATTTGTCTTCACGGAAGAAATATTCGTGTATCAATAAAGCAAAACCCGATAATGAAAGAAAAAATACGTGCACTCGCCACCCAGCTTCATGGAGAAACCGTATCGTTACGTAGGCACTTGCACCGACATCCCGAACTTTCATTTGAGGAATATGAAACATCGGCTTTCGTTAAATCTGCGCTGGATCAACTGGGTATTCCTTACCGATCCATGGCCAATACCGGCGTGGTAGCGGAAATCAGGGGCGACCTGCCCTCCGAGCAGGTAATTGCCCTACGGGCCGACATGGACGCGCTGCCGATTATGGAAGTTGAGGGCCGCGAATATGGCTCGCAACAACCCGGGGTTATGCACGCCTGTGGCCACGATGTTCACACCTCCTCACTATTGGGGACCGCGAAAATTCTGCAGTCGCTGAAAAAGGAGTTTGGCGGCACCATCCGGTTGATCTTTCAGCCCGGAGAAGAACGGCTGCCTGGTGGGGCCAGTCTGATGATCAAGGAGGGGGTATTGGCAGACCCCGTCCCGCAGGCGGTCATCGGACAGCACGTAATGCCACTGATCGAAGCAGGCAAGGTAGGTTTCCGGTCGGGCAAATACATGGCGTCAACCGATGAACTGTACGTTACCGTAAAGGGGAAAGGCGGCCATGGGGCACAACCTCAGCAAAACATCGATCCGGTTGTCATTACCGCACATATTATTACGGCTCTGCAACAGATCGTCAGTCGCGTAGCCGACCCCAAGACACCCAGTGTCCTTTCGTTCGGAAAGGTGATAGCCAATGGGGCTACAAACGTTATTCCTGACGAAGTCTATCTGGAAGGCACCTTCCGTACCTTCGATGAAGCGTGGCGAAAAAAGGCCCATACACATATGAAAAAAATGGCCGAAGGCATCGCCGAAAGTATGGGCGGATCCTGCGACTTTGAAGTCCGTGTAGGGTATCCTTTTCTGGTCAACGAAGAAAAGCTTACTGCCGAGGCCCGTGGTTACGCCGAGGATTACCTGGGCGCGGAAAATGTAGTAGACCTGGATCTTTGGTTGGCGGCAGAGGATTTTGCCTACTATTCACAGGTTGCAGATGCCTGTTTTTACCGGCTCGGCACGGGGAATACGACCCGAGGCATCACATCGGCCGTCCATACCCCGACATTTGATATCGATGAAAGTGCCTTAGCCCTCAGTACCGGCCTCATGGCTTATATCGCCCTCCGAAAACTCGGGAATTAACCGCCTGCTACATGTCTTCGCACCACATTATCCGGGAAAATCAGGAGCCGGCATTGCTGGTTGACGACCTTAACGCCGTACCGCTGCCTTATTTTGAACAATTACTGGAGTGGAGTCCAACGATTTTGACGGGAGACGGCGCATTGGTTCAGCTGGAAGCGCTCGGCACTAAAGTGGATGTATGGTTCACCCGTAAAAAAGAAGCGCCTCCTCCTCAGGACCATCTTCTTGTCATACCCGCGGGACCGGCATGGATGGATACGGCACTTGATCACCTCATCGAACGGGGGCACCGCGCGGTAAATGTCCTTTCCGAAGCATCATTTGCCCACGAGCTGATGTACCGATACGCCGATCGGATTGATATCGTCCTGTTGGGTAATGAGCAGCGGACTGTCGTGGCAAAGCCGGGGCTCAATAAATGGAAACCCGCCGGAGAAACGATATGGCTTTACAGTGAATCGGTCGGTATTGTCACCAACGGCTTAGCCCACCGGGGCGCCAACGAGTACCTCACCCAACAGGATGGTTTCTTCTCCGTAACCTTTTCCGGCTCTTACGGATTGGTTGGGGAGCGGTTATAAGCGGTTATAATAAGCGTATGAGCAGGATTCGCATCACACAGGCAACGGTCAACGATATTACCGTCATCCGGCAGCTGGCTATCGCCAGCTGGTGGCCTACCTACGGTGATTACCTGCCGCATGGCCAGATCCGGCTGATGCTGGAAAAGATATACTCGGAAAGCGCCCTGATTGCGCAGCTCGATGCCGGACAGCTATTCCTATTGGCCTACCGGGACAACGAGGCCGTGGGGTTTACCGGATTGACACATAAGGCGGAAACACCCGATGTTGTACGGGTCGAAAAGCTGTATGTTTTACCATCCGAACAGGGCAAGGGAACGGGAAAATCCTTGCTGGTTGCAGCAGCGGATTACGCGCGGGAAGTTACCGCTACCCGGCTCGAACTCCACGTAAACCGATATAACC
Organism: Parapedobacter lycopersici; assembly: GCF_040395035.1. Lineage (GTDB taxonomy): Bacteria > Bacteroidota > Bacteroidia > Sphingobacteriales > Sphingobacteriaceae > Parapedobacter > Parapedobacter lycopersici_A. The sequence goes on from NZ_JBEBRB010000030.1 coordinate 9,674, forward strand.
CGGCTAAAGCATTTTATGAAAAACAAGGGTTTTTTGTCATACAGGAAATAGATATTCCGTACCATGGCTATGTGCTTAATGACTACATTATGCGAAAACCTGTCGGCCGACCGGTCTCCGAGTGAAGCAATCCATCATTTTCTAAATCAAATTTTCAGGTAAGCTGTTAATAGGTAACTGTTGCCAACAGATAACGTGGTGGGGCATCGTTTATTGTTCCTATTATTATGCAAGCAGACAGACAAATTGAAATCATTACACATACCCTCGAACTGGATGAGAACCTGACGCAGCAGGCTAAGGGCTGGAAAGTACAGAAAATATGTGGTATCCTGATCGCAGCTGTTATCGTATTAACCGCATCCGGCCTGTTTGGCAGTGGCCCTTTGAGCTGGAGGAAAATTGAAAAAGCAGGGGTGATACTCCAGTATGAAACATTTGGCCGGGTCGAAAAGGAGGCGGATATACGTTTACAGGTCGACGGAGGCAAGGCATTAGCAATCACGATACCGATGCGGTATCTCGACCATTTTAAGGTAGAAAAAATTGTTCCCGATGCCTATGAAAGTCGCATCGCCAAGGGATACGTAACATATACCTTTCGGGGTGCAATTGAAGGCAAGAACATTATTCATTTCTTCCTTTATCCCAAAAAGGCAGGGAATATTAAGGGGATCTGGCAGGTAAATCAACAGCATATTCAATTAACCCATTTTATTTACCCCTAACATGGATCTTATTTTCCGCGGCGTTGCCATCTATCTCTTTCTTCTCGTGCTGTTTCGCATTTTAGGTAAACGCAGCCTGGCCGAAACGACAACGTTTGACTTTGTACTGCTCTTAATTATCGGCGAAGCCACACAGCAGGCACTGCTCGGCAATGATTTTTCCGTAACGAATGCGCTGGTCCTGATTATCATATTAATGGGCGTCGCTATGCTATTTGCTAAGCTGAAAAGCAAATATAAAAAGCTGGACAGGTTACTGGAAGGCACCCCATTGATCCTCGTAGACCATGGTAAACCCTTAAAAAAGCGGATGACCCAATCGCATGTCGATGAAGATGACATCATGGAAGCCGCGCGTATTCATCATGGGCTGGAACAGCTCAAACAGATAAAATTTGCCGTTTTGGAACGTGATGGAACGATTTCAATCATACCATTTGCTTAACACATAGGCCGCCCTGTCCCGATCAGTGAAGCTGGGCACCTTACGGTGCTAAGCGCGGAACGCGTTTAGGCGTATCCGTTCCCTTTACCAGGCCGCGCGCACCCAATGCAATTGCTTTAATGGACGAAATGATGTTTTCCATATCGAGCGTTTCTACTTCATCGTGTACCGTATGATAAAAAGTGTCTTTCTCGATCTGCACCGTAGAGAAGCTGTGGGCCGGCACGCCTGCAGCAGCCAGTGACGCATTATCGCTCCGATAAAACAGGTTCTGGTCCGGGTAGGGGTCCGGATGAAACGTAAAGCCTGTCCCTTCAACCTGCCGTTGCATCAGTGCCGCCAAATCAGACCGGTCGTAGCCTGTTACATAAAGGGCGTTTGGCCCAAAGCGGGAGTCCTTGCCAATCATTTCCATATTGATCATGGCTACCACCTCATCCACATTCAGCTGCTGGGCAAAATAAGTAGATCCTACAAGGCCAAGTTCTTCCGCGGTAAACGCCACGAAAAGCAGCGTCCGCTCATTATCTCCGGCCTTTTTATAATAGTTTGCCAGGCTGATGACAGCGGACACTCCTGACGCATCGTCATCCGCACCATTGGCAATGGAATCCTGTCCGACGGGTTCGAGGATGCCGATATGGTCGTAATGTGCCGAAAAGATCACATATTCATTCTTCAGCGACTTGCCTGGTAACACCCCGATCAGGTTGGAGAGCGGCATTTTTTCAATGGCATTCGTGAAACTTACCCGGAAAGATTCCGGTTTACGCGAAGCCAGTACATATACGATGGAAGGGCTTTGCCCGGTATGTTGATCGATTCGACCACCCATTAAATAGCCACTATAGCGAGCAAACAGTGCGGCAAAACTGGTGTCGACAACCACCAACGCATCTTTCCCGGCAGCGGCTATTTCCCTGAACCGCTGGGTAAAATCGTCGCCGGGGGCAATTTGCAGCACCGATACTCCCGGATCGGTATTCCAGTTCATGCCCGGACTGTTGCTTGATACAATAACGTGGTCTTCCGGTATGGATTCCCCATCCAGGGTAACTTCCCAGGTGGTTGGTTTAATCCGCGAAACCTCAAACGTTTGCCGGTAACCGGCAGCGGTATATGGTTGCAGGCCTATTTTCTCAAATTCGGCCGTTATAAAGTCTGCCGCCTTTTCGATTCCAGGTGTAAAAGAGGCTCTACCGGCCATATCATCACTCGCAAGTGCTGATACGATCCGCTTCACTTCCTGTGTTTCCACAATTCCTTCGCCTGGCTGATGAACAGCACAACTGGCCAGCAGGCAACAGGAAATATAAAGGCTTAGTTTATTGATCATAATACAAATAGCAATGAATTCAAAAATACGGATTTTAAAACAAGATCTCCTATTTTTACACCGCCGTTACCCAGCATTAGCCAAATAAGCCCTATATTTGAACAGCTAAAAGTAATAAAGTATGAACGAGATTACGGTAGAAGAACTGAAGGCCAAAATCGACAATAACGAAGATTTCCAATTGATCGATGTCCGCGAACCCTTTGAATACGAAACGTCAAATATAGACGGCGAACATATTCCGTTGGCGGAGGTTGTGCTCGAACAGGACAAAATTGCAAAGGATAAGCCAGTCGTAGTCCATTGTCGCAGCGGCAAGCGGAGTGCGCAGGCGATCATGCTGCTTGAACAGGAAGGTTTTGACAACCTCTACAACCTGAAGGGCGGCATCATTGCCTGGCGGGATGCATTCGCTCCGGACATGCAGGTGTACTAACCGGGCGACACCTGTGAAGAAATACTTCTTTTATAATGTGCTGCTAACGGTCGCGCTGATCGTGATGGTGTTGAGTATTGTGGCTGCCTATAACAGTGGCCAGCATATTATTCTGGCCGTTTCGGTGCTGATTACCGTCGTATTGATCTTCCTTAAATACCACCTGCTGAAGCAGGTAAAGCGGCAGACTAAAAAATAACTCAGGCCGGAATGCCTGTCATGGCCACTTCCCCCTCCGTCGATAAACCCACCAGCCGTCCATTACGCAGCACCGGAATGATAGACACCAGGTCCTGTTGCAGACAGAAAGCGATGTCCTTCGCCAGGTCAAGGTGCCGCATCCGTTGTGCATGGGCGCTGTTATGGAGGTAGCCGGCAATATCTTTCCCGGCTTCCGCAAATAACGCAGCGGCCATCTGCGCCGAATCGTCCAGTAAGCTATCCGAGGTTTTCAACCGGGCGACCACCGCCCCCGCAAACAGGCTGTCTTCCAGGCTAGCGTGGTTTTTCCACCCCGCACAGACCAGCAATACGTGACGGTTTTGCCCCCTTAGCCATTCCACAAGCGCAGTGATATTAAGAAATGAGCCGATAGCTACCGTACTGGCGTCCAGGCATTGCTGGATGGCCCGGGTTCCGTTAGTGGTAGTGAGCACCACTGTTTTTCCCTTGACCTGATCGGCAGTATAAGAAAAAGGAGAGTTACCGAAGTCAAATCCCGGCACGACTTCCCCATTGCGTTCGGCAGCGAGCAGGCAACCCCTGCGGCCTTCGTAGGCGCGGCATTCATCAACCTCGGCGACGGGTATAATCGCCTCCGCGCCGTTCGCCAGTCCGTAGCAAATGGACGAGCTCGCCCGGAAAATATCGATCACCACCGCTACGGTGTTTTCCTTATCGTAAAACGGCAGCAACGCCGGACTTAAGCAGACCTGAATTTTTCTTGAATCCATAAATCGTTTGTAAACCAGAGATCGGCCACGGGCCAGCCTCGCTGGCTATTTCAAAAAGGGGGGCTTTACCACGGTAGCCCGAACCGGATTGTTGCGGATATCAATGTAAATGGAACTGCCTTCCTTCGCGTGTGCAAGCGTGACATATCCCAATCCAATGGACCGTCGCAAGGTGGGCGACTGCGTACCTGAGGTAACCCGGCCAATTACCGCTCCGGCCTCGTCCTTGATCACATAACCCTGCCGGGGGATTCCCCGGTCGATCATTTCAAATCCAACCAGCTTCTGCTGCAAACCGGCGCTCTTCTGTTCCAGGAGGTGCGCTGCATTGACGAAGTCTTTGTTAAATTTGGTTACCCACCCCAGTCCAGCCTCAAGCGGCGACGTGGTGTCATCAATATCATTTCCATAGAGGCAAAAACCCATTTCAAGCCGCAGGGTATCCCGCGCACCAAGACCTGCCGGTTTAATGCCATAGGAAGCGCCGGCCTCCATAATGGCATGCCAGACGCGCTCGGCATCCTTATTGGCCACGTATACTTCAAAACCGCCCGCACCGGTATATCCGGTAGCGGAAATCAGCACATTGCTTACGCCGGCGAATATACCTTTATGAAAGGTATAGTATGCCATCCCCGCCAGGTCGATCTCCGTAAGCGGAGCCAGCACCTCCGCAGCCCGGGGCCCCTGAACGGCAAATAGCGCCGTTTCGTCGGAAATATCTTTTAGCGTTACGCCATAGGTATTATAAGCGGATATCCAATCCCAGTCCTTTTTAATGTTGGCGGCATTGACCACCAGCATATAGGTTTGTTCATCGATCCGGTAGATCAGCAGGTCGTCCACAATCCCGCCGGTTTCGTTTGGCAGGTAGGCGTACTGTACCTTGCCGTTGAGAAGCTTTGCCGCATCATTTGAACTGATCTGCTGGATAAGTTCGAGGGCGTGTTCTCCCTTAAGGATAAACTCCCCCATATGGCTGACATCAAAAACGCCTACACCATTGCGGACCGCTTCATGCTCATCATAGATGCCGGAATATTGGACCGGCATGTTAAAACCTGCAAAAGGAGCCATTTTGGCTCCTAAAGCGATGTGTATGTTGGTGAGCGCTGTATTCTTTACCATGTAACCGTCACTTTAATTTGGGGCAAAATTAACGAAAAATGCGGAAATACATGGAACGTACGCTACTCCTGCGGTTTACGGCTAAGCAACAACAGTTCCTGGACACTGATTTCGGTGACGTATCGCGTTATACCTGTTTTATCCACATACTGGCGGTTAACCAACTTACCCTCCACCGTGATTTCGGAGCCTTTAGTCAGGCTTTTTTCAGCGAAGACTGCCTGTTTTCCCCAAAAAACGAGGTTATGCCATTGCGTATCCGTTGTCCATTCCCCGTCACTGTTGCGGTGCCGGGTATGGGTGGCAATGGAAACACGGGCAAGGTTTTTGTTGTCATTAATGGCTTTTACTTCGGGGTTACTGCCTAAGAACCCCGTAAGACGGACACTGTTTTTTAATGCATTCATTGTACTAAAAATTAAATGGTTAAACAAATGGGCGACGGCGGAATCTCCGGCCACCGATCAGCACAAAGATGCCCGCAGCGGTTAGTAACAACCGGATGATAAACGGATATATCCGTTTAAAAAAAATTATCCGGATATAACCGGCTCTTTCCCATCTACCATGGGCCTCCCTGATCGCATCGCCTCCGGCTATCACCGGCCGGGCGGCAACAGGCTGATACGGCAATGCATCCCCAATCCACGGAAGGCGAAATGAAATACAACAAAAAACTGCTGCACATGATGACCCGGATCCCCTATGCAGGGCGGCACATCCGGGAGTATATCCAATTCAAGGAAAATACCTGTTTTCCGGCAGGGCATTACTATTCTACCATTGTTTCGGTGGAAGACATTAAACAGCGGGCAAATACGATCTGGAAACACGAAAACACGGACGGTATCCCGGGCATCGACCTAAACACCGCGGGCCAACTGCGTTTGGTGACTAAATTCGCAGATTATTACAACGAAATGCCCTTCGGTAAGGAAAAGCATGATAAAATACGGTACTATTTTGATAACCGTTTTTATTCCTATACCGATGCCATATTCCTTTATTCGGTTATCCGGCATTACCAACCCCGGCAGATTATGGAAGTAGGCTCCGGCTTTTCGTCGGCCGTGATGTTGGATACCAATGAATTTTTCTTTGAAAACCGGATTAAGCTGACATTCATTGAGCCCTATATTGACCGGTTAAGCACGTTATTAAAGGAACAGGACAGGACATCGACAACAATTGTGGAAAACGATGTCCAGCAAGTACCATTAACCTTTTTTGATCGACTGGAAGCCGATGATATCCTGTTCATCGACAGTACACACGTGGCAAAAACGGGGAGTGACGTCAACTATATCCTATTCGAAATCCTTCCCCGTTTAAAAAGCGGAGTATTAATTCATTTTCACGACGTATTCTACCCCTTTGAGTACCCCAGGGATTGGGTGTTTGCTGGCCGGAACTGGAATGAGGATTACCTACTCAGGGCTTTTTTAATGTATAACCCCGCATTCGAAATCATCCTGTTTTCCCATTACCTCCACAAGCACCATCCCGATGCCTTTGCCGCGATCCCCTTGTGTTACAATAACCGGGGCGGCAATCTGTGGATCGTCAAAAAATAAGCTGCGATCAGGCACCCGCTGTGTATTCTTCTTTGCATTCCGTACCTTTGGGCATCCAACGGCCATACTCTGTCATCATATGCAGTTCAACGCGATTATCGGGCAACAGCAAATCAAGCAGCACCTCATCCGTACCGTAAATGAAAACCGGGTGAGCCATGCGCAGCTTTTTCTCGGTCCGGAGGGCAGCGGCAGCCTGGCGCTGGCCGTTGCCTATGCCCAGTATATCAATTGCGAAAACCGGCTGACGGAAGACAGCTGCGGACAGTGCGCGTCGTGCAGAAAATACGAGAAGCTCATCCACCCGGACCTGCATTTCTCTTATCCTTTTTTCGCCAAGCACAAGGAAGACACCGCGGCAACCTATGCCCGTGAATGGCGCGAAACATTTTTAGCGAACCCGTACGTGAGCCTCGATCATTGGCGCGGCCAGTTCGACGCGGAAAATAAACAGGCAAACATCAACATTGCCGAAGCGCATGACATCATCAAAAAGCTAAGTCTCAAGGCATTTGAGGCCGAATACAAGGTACTCATTATCTGGCTGCCCGAATACCTGGATACCCAGGGCAATGCCCTACTGAAGCTTATTGAAGAGCCTCCGGAAAAAACGCTATTCCTGCTGGTGGCCGAAAATCAGGATAAAATACTGAACACCATCATCTCCCGGACGCAACTGGTGAAAATCAACCGCCTGGATGACAGCGACGTAAAGGCTTACCTAATAGCGCACAGCCAGGTGGATGAGCGCCGGGCGGCTGAAATCGCGTTCATCAGCGACGGTAATATCCAGCAGGCCCTGCGCTTATTGGGAGAAGATACCAAAGACTACTTTGACCTGCTGGTTCGCTGGCTGCGGCACTGTGTGACCGACCAGGGAGGGGCACTGATCAAAACCAGCGAAGAGGAATTGTCAAAATTAGGCCGCGAAAACCAAAAAAGTTTTTTACTTTACGCCATCAATGTCATGCGGCAGGTCATATTGCTCAAGGAGCAGGTGCCAACGCTGGTGCACATTACGGATGATGAGCTGGATTTTGTGCAGAAATTCGAACGGCATTATACTACCGGCCAGATCGGAGAAACCATTGCCCTGTTTGAACAGGCACACTATCACATTGAACGCAATGCAAATCCTAAAATATTATTTTTAGATTTATCTTTGCAACTGGTTTTAATTTACAAATATCAAACGTTCCCGACAAGTCGGGACTCTATATATACAGATAACTATGGGATGTAGCTCATGCTCATCCGGCGGAGGGTGTGGTACAACACCTGCAGGTTGCCAGAATAACGGTGCCTGTATGACGAGCGGATGCAATAAATTAGATGTTTACGATTGGCTGGCCGATATGGACCTGCCGACAAACTATACGCCTTTCAACATTGTAGAAGTCCGGTTCAAAGGATCCCGGAAAGACTTTTACATCAATCACGAAAATTTATACCTGGAGATGGGTGAGCTGGTTGCCGTAGAGCCGGCAACGGGGGGCTATGACCTGGGACACGTGTCGATGACGGGCGAGCTGGTCAGGCTCCAGCTGAAAAAAAACAAAGTAGATACCGCAACGGTAGCTAAAAAAATATACCGTAAAGCCAACGATGCCGACCTAAAAAAGTGGCAGGCTGCCAAGGACCTGGAATGGGAAACCATGCATCGTGCCCGGAAGCTGGCACTTGATCTGGGACTGTCCATGAAAATCAGTGATGTCGATTACCAGGGCGACAAAACCAAAGCCACCTTTTATTATACCGCTGAGGGCCGTGTGGATTTCCGGGAACTCATTAAACGCATGGCCGAGGAATTCCGGATCCGGATCGAAATGCGGCAAATCGGTATGCGGCAGGAAGCCAGCCGCCTGGGCGGCATCGGTTCCTGCGGACGGGAGCTGTGTTGCTCTACCTGGCTTACCGACTTCAAAACGGTTTCCACCGCTGCTGCACGCTATCAGAACCTGTCCCTGAACACGCTGAAACTTGCGGGTCAGTGCGGAAAACTCAAGTGCTGCCTCAACTATGAGCTCGACAGCTACATGGACGCGCTGAAGGATTTCCCCCGGAACATTGAACGCATCGAAACGCAACTGGGCACCGCCTATCTGCAAAAGACGGACATTTTTAAAAAATTAATGTGGTTCAGCTATCCCGGTGAGGAAAACTGGATAGCCCTCACCACCACACGGGTAAAAGAAATCAGTCAGCTGAATAAAGAGGGTATAAAACCAGAAGAGCTTGGCGTTGTCCTTAAGGAAGCCGCGGAAGAGAAACCGGTGGTATACGACTATGAAAATGTAGTTGGTCAGGACAGCCTAACCCGACTGGACGAGCGCAACAAGAAAAAACGGAAGTCGGGTAAGGGAAAACGACGGACGGACGGAAAGAAAAACGAGCACGCCAAACCTCAGCAGCAACGCCCGCCCGGAAGCCCGGATGCTCCGGCACGGCCCGCAAAACCCAGTCGCCCGCCCCAGGCTGCCAGCACGGGAGAAGAGGCCAAGCCAAAGAAACCGAAACGGCGCTTTCGGGGAAATAACAACAAGAAGGGAAAACCCGGGGGCCCACCAAATAAAGAAGCTTAACTACCGCTTAGCCACTTCGGGATGAAGTATATACTGCCTGTTCTTGCGATTATCATCTTCCTTTCTGCCTGTAATGACACCGCGGTAGTGGATGAGCACGCCGCCATCGCCGGGCACCAGTGGCGGTATGAGGATCCGGTAGCTATTCCGGTACACATTGCAGACGCCCACAGGCCTTACCGCATCTACCTCAACCTGCGGCATACACCGGATTACCGGTATTCCAATATTTTTATGCTCGTGCACCTCCGGCAGCCCAGCGGAAAAGATACCACCGAGCGGATTGAACTGACGCTGGCCGAACCCGACGGGCGCTGGCTCGGTAATGGTACGGGCAGCATCTATGCCCATCAGCAACTGATCAAAGGTCACTTCCTTTTCCCAGATACCGGCGCATATGTGTTTACCATTGAACAGAACATGCGTGAAAACCCGCTTCCAGAAATTACGGATGTAGGGCTCCGTATTGTGCCGGTTGAATAGGTCATCTGCTTTATATTTCCCTGCCATCTTTAAAAATCCGACGGCTTAAATCCATTATCTTAAGATAGAATAAAAAACATTCTGCTCATAATCAACGAATTATGTTTTTATATACTACTATGTATTGCATAGTACAAACCAAAACATATATCTTTGTATTATGATAGTAGATAATACGCAAACCCAAATGAGGAAGGGGATACTGGAATACTGTATCCTTTCCATTATCTCGCGAGGCGAGATCTATGCCTCAGACATCATCGGCGAGCTTAAAAAAGCGAAGTTGCTGGTGGTAGAGGGTACCTTATATCCCCTGCTCACCCGGTTAAAGAACAACGAGCTGCTAAGCTATGTGTGGAAAGAGTCTACCTCAGGGCCACCCCGCAAATATTACGAGATTACACCAGCGGGCCTGGAGGTACTGGATAAACTGGATACCACCTGGGAAGAGCTGGTATTCGCCGTACAAACGGCCACGGAAGGCCGTAACAAGCAAACCATAGATTCATCAAAATAACGAAAAACCACAACACCATGAACAGAACCATCATTATTAATATAAACGGCATCGTATTCCACATCGAGGAGGATGCCTATGAAGTGCTCCGTTCTTATATGATCGCTGTTAAAAAGCACTTCGGACACACCGAGGATAGCCACGAAATCGTTGGCGATATCGAAAACCGTATTGCCGAGATGTTCAACGAGCGGATTGTGCAGGGCAAAAAAGAAGTCATCACGATGCAGGACGTCAACGAGGTGACCGCGCAAATGGGCAGCGTGGATGATTTCGAAACCGAAGAAACCACGGCCCCGTTTACTGAGCCCAGCTACGAAATGCCACCGATGAGCGGCGAGCGTAAACTCATGCGCGACCCCGATGACAAGGTATTCGGCGGTGTGTGCAGCGGCCTTGGGCATTATTTTGGTATCGAATCCAAATGGATCCGCCTCATTCTGGTACTTCTATTTGTGTTTGGTGGCACCGGATTCCTGCTCTACATCATCCTCTGGATTGTCATGCCGCTGGCCAAAACCCGTGCAGACCGCATGGCCATGCGCGGCGAAGCACCCAATCTGCAAAACTTTAAACGCAGCTTTCAGGAGGAAATGGAGGGGCTCCGCTCAAATTTTACTGGCGCCGAGGCAGGGCTTAGGAAGGGGCTCCAATCGGCAGGGAAATTTATCGTAAGCGCCTTTATTATCCTGGCTAAGGTGGTCGGCGTACTCTTTATTATCGGCGCATGTGTTGGTTTGGTTTTGCTATTAATCAGTGTGTTTGCCAGCTTCGGATTCCTGGGCAGCACAACCGATATGGCCATGTTTCCGCTCAATGTTATCGAGCCCGGTTTACGTACGCCAATGCTGATAAGCGCGCTTGCCGTGGCCATCATCCCGTTCGTGGCTTTGGTAGCCCTCATCATCCGGGTGCTTTTCAACAAAAGCGCCATGGGAAGATATACCGGCTTCACGCTGCTCGCCGGCTGGCTTATTGCCGTGGGATTCACCACCGTATACGCCACCCGCACGCTGAATGACTTCCGTGAAGAAAGCACGGTGGTGGAAGAGCGCGCGCTGGAGCTGCTGCCTGCCTACCACCTTTCCCGGAATGACCTCACGGTCATTAAACTGTCGCAGAATCAGGCCGACCGAACCGCCAGCATCCGGCAGCGGGCAATGGACCGCAACCGGAACATCCTGGAGGGGCAGAGTCGGATGTATATGCACATTGCCAGGATCGACTCATCGCAGGGGCCGTCCATCAGGTATGAATATTCTGCCCACGGCGCTACCTATGACCGCGCGGCTCAACGGGCGGGACGGATCAACTACCAGCTGCAGCAACTGGGTGACACGCTCTTGTTTGACAGCCACTTTAACCTGGATAACCAGGAGTTGATGCGCGACCAGGAACTGCACCTTACCCTCAACATTCCTGTAGGTACGAAACTCGTGATCGACCGCGACCTGCAGCGCCATATCTGGGACCTTCCGTTCAATCAATGTGAAGAAAACTACGGTTATCCCGATGGAAACCGGCCGGATCAAACCGAATGGGTCATGACGGAGTCCGGGCTCAAATGTGCCATTGCAGCGCTGCCGGAGCCCGAGGAAATCACGCCCGCGGATTCCGCTGAAAATAATTTAACACCATAATGCAACTTTACGCAAGCACGGGGCGTCTTATAAAAAACAGACCTTTAAAATAGATGAAGTAACATAACCAAAAAGCACACATCAACAGCTGGCAGCCCCGTATGCGCCGCGACATACATCAGTAACACAAAATTATTTTAATTATCAGATTATCAATTGATTAAAAGACGACAGTCTTTTGAATAGGGCATCTTTTGTCTTCCGAAAAAAATGAAAACCTTAATTTACCTCCTCATAGCGCTGGCTTGTTTCGGCGCAACACCACCGGCAAACGCCCAGCAGTCCGCCATCCGCGGCAGCGTAACCGACGAACAGCAACAGGCGCTTAGCCTGGCAACAATACACCTACTGGATGCCGGGGACTCTTCCGTCGTGAAGACTGTTTTCCCCGATACGCAGGGACAGTTTGCCTTCACAGGCGTCGGTCCCGGTGATTACCGGGTAAAGGCTGTACTTGTAGGCTATGTAGATGCCGTCAGCGGCGCCGTTGCCATCACGTCCTCCGGCCATATCAGGGAACTCCTGCCACTGGTGCTGAAACCCGAAAATACCGTGCTGGGCGAGGTGACGATCGATGCGCCGCCACGTCCACTGGTGGAACGGAAACCGGATATGCTGGTTGTTAATGTGGAAAACTCCACCCTCGCTGCCGGCAATACCGCCATGGACATCCTTGAACGGTCGCCTGGCATAACGGTAGACAAAGACGACAACATCAGCCTGATGGGCAAACAGGGCGTCACCGTAATGATCGATGGCAAGCAAACGTACTTATCCGCGGCTCAACTGGCCAACCTGCTCCGGAGTACGGACGGCAACAGCATTAAATCCATCGAACTGATTACAAATCCATCCGCTAAATATGATGCATCCGGTACGGCCGGAATGATCAACATTGTGCTGAAAAAGAACAAAATGACCGGCACCAACGGCACATTGACACTGGGCACCGGCTACGGTTGGGGGCATAAGGCAAACACCTCGCTCAACATCAACCACAAGGCCGGCAACGTAAATCTCTTCGGCAATTACAGCTACATGAACAATGTTTCCGGACAGGACATCGGGATTTTCCGGACGGTAGGGACGGCGGAGGCCGCGACGAGCTTTGACCAGCTGACGGAATTTAACCGCAAAAACCGGAATCACTCCTTCCGGGCGGGCGTGGATTACAACACCTCTGACCGCAACGTGCTGGGCCTGCAGCTGAGCGGCTATGCAACCAACGGCGACAATAACAATAACAGCGGCACATCCATTGGAACCAACATCGCCTCACCGGACTCCACGCTGCTGACAAGCTCGTTGTTCGACGGCCGTTATACCAGCTTCGCGATCAACCTGAACAATCAGTTTACCATTGACAGCAACGGGCGTAAGCTGACGGCAGATGTTGACATCTCCCGCTTCAACAATGAAAACCGGGCCAACTATAACAACACGTTTTTCCTGCCCTCGGGTGAAATCAAAGGATCTCCGTTGCTTTCGCGCAGTAACATGCCCACCATCGTCGATATCCGCGTGGCCAAGGCGGATTACACTCATCCGTTGGGCAAAGACAGCAAGATGGAAGCCGGACTGAAGTACAGCGACGTGGAAGCAGATAATGACATGGTGTTTGAAAACCAGGTTGGCGGCGCCTGGCAGAACGATGCCGGGCGGACAAATCACTTTGTTTATAAAGAGCAGGTGGCCGCCGCGTACCTCAATTACAGCACCCAGTTGGGTGACTGGGGCATCCAGGCGGGCCTGCGCAGCGAATATACCCGGTCCGACGGCAATTCCATTACGCTGGAAAACCGGGTACAACGGGACTATGTCGATTTTTTTCCCAGCATTTTTGTGAATTATAAAATCGCAGACAACCACCAGGCCGGTCTTTCCTACAGCAAACGCATCAACCGGCCCAATTACGGGAACCTGAATCCGTTTGCTTATTTCCTGGATCAATACACGTCCGAACAGGGTAATCCCTACCTCGGACCGGAATACACCCATGCATTTGAATTCTCGTATACCCTGATGGAAAAATACCACCTGACGGCAGGATACAGCCTCACCAATGACGTTATTGCGGAGTCCATGATGCAGGACGACGAAACAAAATCGACCTGGGTGACCCGCGATAACCTGGCTAAACAGGCCGTGTGGTATACCAACCTGAATATCCCCGTTAAGTTCGCCAAGTGGTGGAATACAAGCACCAACCTCAACGGTTTTTATATGAGTTTTGATGGGCAGCTTGGTGCTTCTTACCTAAAGCAGGGTCAATTTGCGCTGCAGGTACGCAACAACCATACGTTTAACATTACCCCATCCTTTTCTGCGGAAGCATCCGTTAATTACCAGTCGGCTCTCGTTTACAGCATTTATCGTATTGGCAGCCGGTGGTCCGTCGATGCCGGATTGAACAAGTCGTTCTTCGATAAAAAAGCGAGTTTAAAACTCTCCGTAAGCGATATGTTCAATACGCGTGCATATGACGTAAAGACCAGCTATGCCAACCTGAATGTATTGGTTAACCAACGCCCCGAAACAAGGGTTGCGCGGCTTACCTTCACCTATAACTTTGGAAATCTGAAGAACGGCGCCCGCCATTCCGACACCCAAAGTGAGGAAAAAAGCCGTATCAGTATGCCTTAGTGTGTTTGGGCATATCAAATTTGTGGTTCGCCGTCCCGACATGCGTCGGGGCGGTTTTTTTATTTTCCGCAGGCGCTTTCCATAAAACATTTCATATCGTGAAAACATATGCCGCATTCAATTGTACTTATTAGGACAAGTTCATTTGTACACAAAACATCCTACCGCAGAACTAACATGTTGAACCTATTATGTCAATATGAAGAATTTACTTACCAGTTGCCTGCTGTCGGTATGGGTGTGGACGATGGCCTATGGCCAGCAACCCGCCGTGAATGGAAAAGTCATTGACGGTGCCACCGGTCAGGGACTCCCGGGTGTGACCATTACCGTAAAAGGTGTTGCCACCGCCACCCAAACGGATGCTGCGGGCAATTTTACCATCCAGGCCGCGGGTGCCGACACCCTGGTCTTTCGCTTTTTAGGTTTTGCTACACAGGAAGTTCCCATAAATGATCAGACCTCGCTGAACGTGACCATGGAGGATGAAGGGACTGCGTTGGAGGAGGTAGTGGTCATCGGGTACGGCACGGCGGAAAAACGCGACCTGACCGGCTCCATCGCGCAGGTCAGCGGCAGTGAGGTTGCCGACAGGCCTTCAGCCAACCCGGTGGCGTCTCTCCAGGGTCGCGTGGCGGGTGTCCAGGTGGTCAATTCCGGCAGGCCCGGAGCCCAACCGGATGTGCGCATCCGGGGAACCAATTCCATCAACAACGTGCGTCCGCTGTATGTGGTAGACGGGATCTTGAATGACAACATCGATTTCTTAAATCCTGCCGATATCGAATCCATGGAAATCCTGAAAGACCCCTCGTCATTGGCTATATTCGGGGTGCGGGGAGCAAATGGGGTTATCGCAATTACCACCAAACGGGCAAAAGCGGGACAGCTCAATTTTAATTTCAATTCCACCGTCGGCCTCAAACACGTGACCAACCGGATGGCGATGACCGATGCCGCGCAATTCCGCGAGCTGTACGACGAGCAGCTGGCCAACCAGGGAAGCCCGCCGTTCAATTACGAAAACTGGGCCGCAAACACCGACTGGCAGGACCAGATCTTCCGGCAGGGCGTGTTAAATTATAACAACCTCAGCGTAAGCGGTGCTTCTGAAAACAACCGGTTTTACATGGGGCTTGGTTATACACTCGATCAGGGAGTAATTAAGCACGAGCAGCTTGAAAAAATAACACTGAACATTAACGACCAGTTGAACATTACCGAAAATTTCCGGGTAGGAATCAATTTCAGCGGTTACCGTTCGGACCTGCCGACACCCAACAGCCTTACAGACGCTGCCGTAGCAAGTGCCCTACGGGCTGCACCCATCGCCCCGGTATTTAATGATGCTTACGGGTTACTGCATACCCTCCCTGATTTCCAGCGGGCGCAGATCAGCAATCCGCTGACCAATGTCGAGTACCGGAAAAACACGAATATCCGCCACCAATACCGGGGTGTGGGAAGTATCTTCGGGGAAATCGATTTTCTACAGCACTTCACCTTCCGGACGTCATTCCTGGTCGACTATGGATTTAATCCCGAACGTTCCTACATTCCACTGATCAACTTTTATAATCCCGATCTGGCAGGGGAGGACAAAACGGACCGCGTCGGATTGGTAACTACGGTGAATCAGGCGCAGAGCACCGAGGCCAAGATCCAGTCGGACTGGCTGCTGACGTATAAAAACACGTTCGGTGAGCACTCTCTGACCGCCCTGGTGGGTTACACTACTTACAGTAACCGCTATGAGCAGGTCACCGCGTCGCGGACGCAGGGCAGCGGCGACCCGATTCCCAACGACCCGGATAAATGGTACGTCGGTATCGGGGCAAGTGATTCACAGACCGGAAACGGTACCGCCTGGGAACGGCGGACCATCTCTTACCTGGCACGGGTACTCTACAATTACGGCGGTAAATACCTGCTGAATGCCTCATTCCGGCGCGATGGCAGCTCGGCGTTCATCAAAAACAACCCCTGGCAGAATTTCGGGTCCATCGGTGCTGCGTGGGTAATCAGCGAAGAGCGCTTCTGGGGAACGGAAAGCTTTATTGACAACCTCAAACTAAAAGGGTCCTGGGGTGTGCTGGGCAACCAGAATACCGGTGACGACTACCGATACCCGATGTTTCCGCTGCTGGTGGCCAACAGCTCGGCCGTTTTCGGCGACAACGTTTTTCCCGCCTACGAACCACAATACATTCCAGACCCCAACTTACAATGGGAAACGGTGACAGCCTGGGAGGCAGGCTTTGAACTCGCGGGCTTTGAAAACCGGCTGACGCTGGAAGGGGTATACTATAGTAAACTGACGGACCACATTATGGTGGAGGTTCCCGGCGCACTGGGTACCAAGCCGGGCCTGCGGAACCAGGGATCTATTAAGAACAGTGGCGTGGAACTGGCCGCATCATGGAACCAGCAGCTCACCGATGATCTTTCTTTTACCATAGCCGCCAACCTTACCACCCTGTCTAATAACGTGGAAAGCCTGGTTGACGAAGGCTATCAAATTATACGGGATGCATCGCGGACTGCTGTTGGATTCCCAATTGGCTATTTTTATGGCTATGTACACGACGGCATCTACCAGAACGATGCGGATATCACCAATTCGCCCACCAATACCATCAACGAGGTGCTCCCGGGCGACATCAAATACAAGGACGTCAATGGAGATAACGTAATCAATGAACAGGATCGCACGCTGATCGGCAATCCGACTCCGGACTTTACTTATGGCGCCGCGCTGAATGTCGTTTACCGGCAGTTTGACCTGGGTATCGAGCTGATGGGGGTGCAGGGCAATGACATCTTCCGCGACTGGAACCGCAATCAATTCGCCCAGTTCAACTTCCAGGAAGACCGATTGGGCCGCTGGACCGGCGAGGGAACCTCCAACTGGGAGCCGATCGGAAATACCGCAAGGGCCAACAACCGGTTGATCTCTTCGTATTTTATTGAAAGTGGCGGCTTCGTCCGCATACGGAACATCCAGCTGGGTTATCAGTTTGCATCCGAACTGGCCACCCGCCTGCGGCTGAAAAGCATGCGCCTCTTTGTCAATGCACAAAACCCCTTTACGTTTGCCCGGAATACGGGATATACCCCTGAGATCGGCGGATCCGCCATCGCATTTGGCGTGGATAATGGTACCTACCCCGTCCCTGCTATTTACACGTTTGGCGTTAACCTCAATTTTTAACTACCAATTCTCTGGCCATGAAAACGATATACATCCGTAAACACATCCTCATCGCGTCTGCCTGCCTGATGGCCACTGCCGCATTGCTCACAGCATGCGGCGAAAGCTGGCTGGGTGGCGACCCGCTTGGCCGCCTGACGGAGGATGACATCCCTGCCGGGTCACTCGAAGGGCAGGCCTTCGGCATCTATGCCGGACTGCGCAGCGAGGGCACCAGCGGATTGCCTTACGTTGCCATCCACAACATCCGTTCGGACGACGCGGATATTGGCGGCGGACCCGGAGATGAGGCAGCCGCAGCACCTATCTTTGATCATTTTGGATATACCAAAGATTACTGGCTGGTTAATAATTACTGGACCAACCACTACAGCCTGATTGCACTGGCCAACAACCTCCTGGCGGCGGCTGACTCCATTGCTACGCCAACGGACCTGACGGCAATCAATGTAGCGGAGGCCAAATTTGCGCGCGCCTTTGCTTATTTCAACCTCGTGCGTACATTTGGTGAAGTGCCCAAAATTGACTTTCCCATCGTTACGCAGGACCAGGCCATTGTGCCCAAGTCGACAATCCCCGAAATCTATGCGCTTATCGACGAAGACCTACAGGAAGCCACAGCCGTACTGCCCCTCACCTGGGAAGATCGTTTTACGGGTCGCCTTACCCTGGGCGCGGCATATGCCCTGCAGGCAAAAACATACCTCGCCCGCAGCAACTGGAGCGGTGCACTGGGCGCGGCGCAGGCTGTTATCGGCTCCGGACAGTATGACCTGAGCGTTCCCTACGACATGATATTCCGCGAAGAAAGCGAAAACAGCCGCGAATCGGTGTTTGAGATACAGGCGGTATACACACAAAATAACCGGGAGATGGGAATTACTTATGCCAGCCGCCAGGGACTCCGGGGTGCCGGCGACTTTAACCTGGGGTGGGGGTGGAACATCCCTAACCCGGTGCTGCTGGATGCGTTTGAGGAGGGTGATCCGCGTAAAGACGTTACCGTGCTTTATTCCGACAGTGTGAATGCACCATACGGCGAGCGGATACCCGGAGGGCTGGACCGCCCGTATTGGAATAAAAAGGTGTATACCAATCCGTCTATCCGGGCTTCAGCCGGAAGCCGGCAGGGCGAATGGTTCAATTTCCGGGTGATACGCTATGCCGACGTACTGTTGATGGCTGCCGAAGCCGCCAATGAAATCGGCGGGGAAAGTAATATCGACCTGGCGCTGGATTACCTGGAACAGGTACGCGCACGGGCCCGGGGCGCGAACAGCGGCGTACTCCCCGAAGTAACAACCCGCGATCAGGAAGAACTCCGCCAGGCCATCCGCCACGAACGTCAGGTGGAACTGGGCATGGAGAATGAGCGGTTCTTTGATCTGGTACGCTGGGGCATCGATGTCGAAACGATGCATGCGGCGGGAGAAACCAGTTACCAGCAGCGGCATCGGTTCATCCCGATTCCCCAGATCGAAATCGACCGTTCGGGCGGCGTATTGGAACAAAACCCCGACTATCCGTAATCCTCTGATGAACACGCGCGCACACGGAACCTTCCATATGAAGCATGCAGGCCTTTTTATCGTCATTGCCGGATTTTTACTCTTGGCGGGCAGCTGCGGCGGACGGGAAACCGCCCGGTCCGGGTCGGCTAACCCGGAGCCATTAACGGACGATTCGCTGCTTTCGCTGGTACAGCGCCAGACATTCCGCTACTTTTGGGAAGGAGCTGAGCCCACGTCCGGCCTGGCCCGTGAACGCATACACCTCGATGGCGAATATCCGCAGAACGATCGGGACGTAATTACGATTGGTGGCAGTGGTTTCGGCGTAATGGCCCTGCTGGTAGGTATGGAACGCGGATTTATTTCCAAAGCCGATGGCGCCGACCGGCTGAAGCACATCATGGATTACCTGAAGGCAGCCGACCGGTACCACGGTGCATGGCCCCATTGGCTTTACGGCCCCACGGGCAGGACCAAGTCGTTCAGTGACCGCGACGATGGCGGTGACCTGGTGGAAACCGCTTTCATGGCACAGGCACTGATCTGCGTGCGCGAGTACTTTAGAAATGACGTAGACGATGGCAACCGGGAAATCGCTGCAAAGGCCGACAGCCTCTGGAAAGGCATCGACTGGGACTTTTACCGGAATAACCAGGATGTACTCTTCTGGCATTGGAGCCCCACCCACCAATGGGGCATGAACCACGCCATACAGGGCTACGATGAATGCCTGATTACCTACGTACTGGCGGCTTCGTCGCCCACGCATCCGATCCCGGTTTCGACTTACCACAACGGCTGGGCCCGCGGGGGGGACATTGTTTCCGCCGACAAAAAATACGGGATTCCGGTGATCCTGCGGCATAACGCTCCCGAAGACGCTGTCGGCCCCCTTTTCTGGGCACATTATTCGTATCTGGGGTTAGACCCGAGGGAACTTAAAGACCGGTATGCCGACTATTGGCAACTGAACACAAACCATGCGCTGATCAACCGGGCACATGCGCTCCGTAACCCCAACGGCTATAAGGGATATGGTGAAAACGCCTGGGGGTTTACCGCAAGCTATTCCGTAAAGGGGTATGCCGCACACCACCCCGATAACGACCTTGGTGTCATTTCGCCAACGGCGGCGTTATCATCCATTCCCTACACGCCGGAGTACAGCATGCAGGTGCTGCGCTATTTCTATGAAACGCTTGGCGACCGCCTATGGGGAGAGTACGGCTTTTACGATGCCTACAGCGAAACCGAAAACTGGTTTCCGCAACGTTACCTCGCGATTGACCAGGGCCCGATTGTGGTGATGATCGAAAATTACCGCAGTCGTCTGCTGTGGAAACTGTTCATGCGCGCACCGGAAATACAGCATGGGCTGAAACGACTGGGATTCCAAAGCCCGAAAATCGATTAGTCGCCAAGGTCTCCGGCAGGAACCGGCAACCCGCGGGTCGAGAACCCTTCGGCTGCGGTCCGGGGACGCTTCGGGTATGGCTCGGGAACCCTTCGGGAACAGTTCGG
>NZ_JBEBRB010000031.1:0-30136 GCF_040395035.1 Parapedobacter lycopersici
TGAATAAGCGCGTAGTCCATAGCGGCGCAAGATAGCAAAAAAACGATTAGAACCGGACGCGCATTCCATCGCCGCCGCCATAGGGTCCATCCCCCCTTCCGGATCCGTCAGACCCCATACGACCACCGGCAAAATTAGAGAAGCGGTAAGAAAGTGTCAGCATAAAATACCGCGCCAGCCGGTTGCTCCGGCTATCGGTAATGGTATTGTCTATTACGCTACGGGATACGTCAATCTGTTCATTAAGCAGGTCAAATGCCTGAAACCGGATGGCACCATTCCGCCCCCGCAGAAATTGCTTTTCGACATAGGTGTTAATAATCATGGGATTTGCCCCTACGGAGCTGCTATATCCATTGTTGCTGGTTTTTTCGAAATCCGCCCCCAGTATCCAGGTGGGAGTAAAGTTAACCGATCCGTTCAGGGTAACGGCCCAGGTCGAAACGTCGCGGTTGTTTCCTGAGGAAACCGTGTTGCGGGTTGTATTATACGTATATCGTACACCCGGTGAGATCTCAATGGTTTCCTTTGGGTTATACCGGAAGCTAACGCCCTGCGAAAGCACCCAGTTTCGCGCAATATTCCTTTCTGTGGCAAAAGTGCCCGCCTCGCCTCCGGGCATCCCGGCGGTAGTATAAGATACGTTATTGTTATACGCGATCATGCCGTTAAATGACAGCGTATACGCACGGTCTGCAAACGGCTTGGCAAAGTTATAAAACCCGCGCGTATTGTAGAACCCATTGGTATTCAGGTATTCAATTGCCTGCACCAACCCGATGGAATCATCAATTGATGTAGTACGGTTGGTTACAATTTTGTCTTCAGCCAGCGAGCCCATCAGGCCGACAAAAAAGGAGGTGCCCTCCCCGATATTGAAATTCCGGTAATTCAGCCGTAGTTCATGCGTAAATTCGGCAGCCAGATTTGGGTTCCCCGTTATCGGAGCGTTCGCATTGGAATAGTCGGTAAACGGCTGCAGCTGGGTGAAACTGGGTTCCGATGCCCTGCCCGAATAGTTGACATTGAATCGCTTCGTTCGCGATACTTCGTATTCCAGGCGCGCCACGGGCATCCAGTTGAACCCGCTTCGGTTGATCGCAACGGAATTTCCATCGATATCCCCGCCGCCACGCAGGAGGTTGGGTTGTGCGGCGATACCCAGGGAATAATTCCATTTATCTTTCTCATGTCGATAAGTAAGTGTACCCCTATGCGTATAGAAGGTATAATCATACACCCGGTTATTGTTATACTCGGGGTTATCGATGACCACTCCATTACGGTCATATGCATGGGCATTGCGGTCATTATCGTAGGACGCAAAATTAAAGTCGTAGTTTACTTCGAGCCGGCCATACTGTCCCATGGGTTCAATATAGGATACGGTGGCCCCGCCATTTAGGTTCTTGTTCTGCAGGTCGACCAAATGCTGCTGGTATACACTGTCCAGGGCTGCTGCGTCGGATACGTACGGCAGGCTATTAATAATACGTTCCTGATCCTGTTCAGTACTGGCGGTGTTCAGTGCAAAATTAACAAAGACATTCCGGCCGTTGTCGTTCAACCGCCGGTTATAGAGTCCGCTAACACCGTAGGTCGGCGCATAGGAGTGACTGATTTCTCTGTTGGTCATGTCGTTAATAAGCTGCGCATCCTGGCTGTTGCTGCTCAGCGAAAGGTTATTGAACTGATTCTGCCGGAAGGAGAAGTTTGGGGAAAGCTTAATGTAATTCCGGTCATCCGGTTTGTATTCAACATTCCAGCTGAGGCGGTGATCGTTTCCAATGCTGCCGTTATTGCTATTGCTGGTTTTGTAAGTGGTTCCCTCAGCAAGTGTTGTTTCCTCAAATTCGTTACGCTGCATTGTATTGTCGGTATGCCCGAAACTGTACTCACCGTACATCGTCAGTTTTTCACTGAAGTCCTGCCGGTAATTGACACCAATCGATCCGGTATTGGTCAGTCCGTTCCGGTTCCAGCCTCCTCCGCCAAAGCCACGTCCGAAACTACCGCCACCCCGCATGCGCCGCGCGCCGCCACTGCGGGTATTGAAGTCAAACAAGCTGGCGTTTACATTGTTCAGGTTGGCGAGCACCGAAAGCTGTATGCCTTCCTTAAACTTTCCGTAGGAGCCGGTCATCTGATACCGGTCCTCGGTGCCACCTCCCACCCGGAAATTACCGAAGTCACCCGTATTGCGCTCAGGAGCTATCTCTAGGTTCAGCACCCGCTCGGGATCACCCGTCCGGTTCCCGGTCACATTTGCCATGTCCCCGTAATCATCCACAATCTGGATTTTCTCCACGATCTCGGCAGGCAGATTCTGAATGGCCGCTTTGATATCACCCCCGAAAAAATCCTTTCCGTTGATCCGTGCCCGGGTTACTGTTTCGCCCTGGGCGGTAACGTTGCCGTCCTTATCCACTTCCACCCCGTCCAGTTTTTTAAGGGCATCTTCTACCAGCGCACCTTCACGCAGGCGAAGGTCTTTCGTCGCGTATTCAAGCGTATCTTCTTTCACGGTAATGGGAGCTACCCCTGTGACAGCTACTTCGGCAAGCAGCCGGCTCGACTCATGCAGCATCAACGGCAGCGCCAATTCATTGGCACCCGGCTTGAAGGTATAAACCTGCCGCAGCGTATCATACCCCAGACTCGTCACCGTAAGTATAAATTGGGCGCCCTTAATATTGTTAAACGAAAACAGGCCACCGCTTCCGGTACTGGTCTGAACCGAGTCGAGGTTCGACACCAACTTCACCGAAGCGCCGACAACTGCGTCGCCGTTCTGGTCACTTAATGTTCCCTGTACCCGTTTATAGGTTTGTGAAAAGCCCGGAAAACCGAGCAGCAAAAGCGAAGCCGCCAGCAGGACGGCTTTTAAGGTGCGCTTTACGGTTGATTGATCTTTTTTTATCATTTAGATTCAGCATAAACTATTCTTTAGCCAGCGGCGAAACAATCCATACACCGGGTTCCTCACGCGGTTTGGATGGTGTTTGTTGCCCATAGCCGTAAGGATATCCGTACCCATAGGGATATCCATATCCGGGATAACGACTGCGCATACCGTTGCTCGTTCCCGTGTTTTTGGACATAATCAGTCCATTTATTTTCACATTAAATGCCAGTTCCCCGTCGGTTTCCGCTGAAACACCCAACTGGTGTAAAGGCACCGCAATTTCCACGCAGAGGGCATCTGCCGAGTCTATGGTCACCTGGGCCTCAATACCATACGTGTTGTCCAGTGAAATCTGTCCGTCAAGCAGGTCCGCGAACCGCAGGACATAAATTGCACGGATAGCCTGAAGTGCCCCGCGCCGCATATCTTCCGGCCGGTCGTCATTATCGGCCGACATGATCGAACGGAATGCAATCCGGTCAGCAACCGGAAAAACCACCGTAGGTCCCTCACGCTTCTTTCCCTGCGGATTGACCATCAGGCTGAGCCCCTGCGACAGCGCCCGTACCTGTTGTTCTTTGTCCGGCACACGCATGGCCACGATAAGCCGGTCGCGGTCATTTTTAAGCTGATATTGCAATCCCTGCGAGCCGTGTTCATAAAGCAGGCTATCCCCCCAGTCATCCAGCCGCCCGTCAATAACCGGATCGGCCGCCCAATCCAGAGCCTGCTGGGTATTGCCTTTATTCCGTTGCGCATGACCAGCGGTGATTCCACTGACCATCAACAGCAACATAAGGCAGCTGGTTAAGTTCATCTTCTTCATGGTAAAGTGTGTTTTTGACGACATGGCATTGCTTAAGTTTAATTGTATAAGAATTATTACACAGTGCTGCAAGACTTCCGGTCACGCGGGACCTTCTTTGCTTGATTGCTCACAATAAAAATATAATTTTGTCTCGCAAGTAACGAAACACCTCCGATAAATGCTACGCTCCACACATCAGGACATATTAATAGAGGCAGGCTGCGATGAAGCGGGACGTGGCTGCCTCGCAGGACCGGTCTATGCGGCGGCCGTTGTATTTGCCAAGGATTTTCAACACGACATACTGACGGATTCCAAGCAGTTAGCCGCTTCCCAACGGTACACATTGCGCAAAATCATCGAAGAGCAGGCGCTTGCCTGTGCCGTAGCAAGCGTAAGTGCGGCCGAAATAGACCGGATTAACATCCACAATGCGTCATATCTGGCCATGCATAAGGCACTGGATGCGCTGAAGATCAAGGCGGAGTATATTTTAGTGGATGGCAACCGGTTTATTCCTTACCGGCAAACACCCCACTGCTGCATCGTTAAAGGCGATGGCAAATACCTTTCCATTGCCGCTGCGTCTGTCCTCGCCAAGACCTACCGCGACGATTATATGGACGGACTGGCCGACGAATTTCCCCACTACGGGTGGATACATAACAAGGGATATCCTACGGTACAGCACCGGAGTGCGATCCTGGAGCACGGTTATACGCCTCACCATCGCAGGACATTCCGTGTAAGCGACCCCCAGTTGAAGCTATTTTAACGGTGGTGTGTTGTCCGGTATCCGTGCAATCCGTAAAAAACAAGGTATACGTAACAGCACAATGGGAGCATAAAGGCAATTGTCCACGTAAATTCATCTTTCAGTAACCCCTGCAAATAAGGGATTACCGCCCCACCGACGATAGCCGAAGATAGCAGCCCCGAAGCCTGTGTGGTGTACTTTCCAAGCCCTTTCACAGACAGTGAAAAAATAATGGCAAACATGACTGAATTGAAGAGTCCCACCGACACCATTGCCCATACGGCCACCTGTCCGGTCGACTGGATAGCGGTCAGAATCAACAGCAGCGCCATTGTCGCTGTTCCGGCTAATACCCGCTGCGGTTTAATCCACCTCAGCAATACCGCGCCGATCAACCGTCCAACCAGCATGCCCCCCCAATAGAGCGCAACGTAATTATTTGCCTGATGTTCCTCAATCAGCAGCGTATCCGCAATATAGTTCGTCAGAAAAGTTCCGATAGCAACCTCAGCACCTACATAGACAAATATGCCGATCGTGCCCAGGTTCAGGTTCCGGAAAGAAAAAATACGCCTCGCTGGTTGGTCTTCCCCCTGCTGCGCCTCGTCAGCCGCGGTCACCTTAGGCAATGCCAGGCGGGCTAATACCAGGGCAATTACCAGAAGTGTCAACCCAATGCCCAGGTAGGGTGTGCTCACTGCATCGCTGGCTCCTCCCGAGTCACCCAGGCGTGATAAAATAAAATGTGCACCAAACAAGGGTGCTGTCGTAGTGCCCAGCGAACCTACGCCCTGAATGAGCGTCAGCCTGGAAGATGCCGTTTCCGGCGGGCCAAGCACAGTGATATACGGATTCGCCGCAACCTGCAACAATACGATACCGATGGCGAGTACGAAAAGCGCCGCAAGGAAGAGGCTGTATTCGTGCCATATGGAAGCCGGATAAAACAGAAATGCACCAGCGCCGGCTACCGCAAATCCGAATACCATGCCCCGCTTATAGCCAATTTTTTCCACCATCCTTCCTGCGGGTATGGAAAAGAGGGCGTAGGTCAGAAAAAAATAAAATTGTACCAATGCCGACTCAGCATAGCTTAAGGTAAAACCGGCTTTAAAAAAAGGCACCAGTGTATCGTTCAGGCAGGTAATAAAACCCATCATGAAATACAATACCGCCAGCGCAATTAACGCCGGAGTATAGTACCCGCCCGGTTCGGTTTGGCCTGCCGGCGTATTTTGATGCGGAAGCAATGCCATGGTGGATTGGATTAACGTGGTAACTTTGCTGAAATAGCGTCCATGGTATTCCCGAGCTGTAGCAGGCCGCGGGGCACGTGAAAGCACCCTTTCCATTTACCACCTTTCAGGGGTAAGAGTACCTCGCCTCGCCTATTCAAGTAGCCAAACCACTCGCCGTACTCCGGATCGGCGAAATGCCGGTAAGTATATTCATGCAGTGTATTAAACCAGTCGCGGCATTGGGTGTTATCCGTCAGCAACCAAGCCTTGGCCATACAGATCATGGCCTCGATATGTACCCACCACAGCTTCTGATCCCATTCGAGCTGTTGCGTTGGGTATCCTTTAATGTCCCTGAAGTATAAAATGCCACCGTGCTCGGTGTCCCATCCAAAGTCCAGTGCACGCAGAGCGATGGCAACGGCTTTGGCAGTCAATTCCGGATCATTCCTCCGCACCGCCAGATCCATCATAAACCACATGGCCTCCAGCACATGTCCCGGATTTACTAAGCGGCCATCAAACGAATCACTGAAACTGCCGTCGGCATATACATTTTCAAGAATCAGTCCGCTGTCTGCCTGATAAAATACATTCATCACCTCGTGGATCACCTCATCAATGAGGGTTTCCACCAACTGGCGATCAAGAATATGTTCCAGCTCCACCGACAGGTTACTCAATATCATCGGTAGTGAAAAGCCCTTCAGGTCCCGTGTTCCTGGATATTGTTTATTGTATTTACCCTTGGTATTATCTCTGCGGGCGATGATATTCAAAAATGTCTGCCGGGCGATTTCCCCGTACCGGTCCTCATTTGTCGCGGAATACAGTGCACCCAGTCCCATTGCCGCAAAACAATCGGAGAAAATATTATAGGGCTGCACCAGCGGCCGTCCTTCCCGGTTCAGCGCGAAGTAAAAATTTCCTGCTTCGTCTCTACCGTTTTTCAACAGAAAATCCGCGCCATGCCGGGCAAATTCCAGCCATTCGGTGCGCCGTTCCACCTGATTGTATAATGTGGATAGCATCCAGACCTGCCTTCCCTGCAACCAGATAAACTTATCCGTATCAAACACCTTGCCCTGCCGGTCCAAGCAGGTAAAATAGCCGCCCTTTTCATCCCTGGAGTGGGCCAGCCAGAAAGGCATTACATCAGTAAGTAAATTCTCTTTATAAATTTTGCTGTAATCGCTACTATTCATGCTGTTTGTTAGTTCCCTTGGTTAAGCTTGTATCGTCCGTCGCCGCCTTTCCAGCCAGGCCGCTCCTCCTGCACCCAATACCAGCAACAACGATGCGGCCAGCGAAATACGTTCCCCGGTGTAATAAGACTGCGGTTCAAATTTAAATTCAACCTGATGATTGCCCTCAGGTAATTGTACCGCCCGTAGCAGGTAATTTGCGCGGACAATCGGTAACTCCTTACCGTCTACATAGGCTTTCCAGCCCTTATCATACCATACCTCCGAAAATACGGCAATCGCATCGTCCGACGTCGTGTATTCATAAACAAGGCGATCCGGCCGATAAGTGGTCAGTCTGATATTCGCTTCCGCGGGAGCAGTGAGTTTCTTTTCATCGAGTAACGGCTTAAATTCCTCATGGATAAATGCCTCCTTAAGCGGGTTAAACCCATTGATTGCCTGCATCTCCGCTTCATTGTCTTTCACGAACGTAGCCTGCCCGACAAACCAGGCATTTCCCGCGGCTGTGCTTCGCCGCTGGATTCGTTCGTTACCCTGGTTGTCCCTCGTAATCAGGTAGCGTGTATTGAGCATATCCAGCACATCCTCATTGATCGCCGTTGAAAATTGCCGTTCAATCAGCTCCTGATAGCGCATCAGCTTGGCTGCGTGATACCCACCGATGGATTTGTGGAAATAAGACGCCCGTGCATCGGCAAACGGATTGGTGGTGAGGTCGAGTACCCGATAGTTCGGATCCTTATCCATCCGGATGAGCCTGTCCACTTCCCGTTCCACGTTGAACTGCCGGTTTAGCTGTAGCCGGTCAGTAAAATTAGCTGCGTTCAGGTACCGCCGGTCTACCCCCCATAGGTCGATCAATGTGACCACACCAAGCAGAATCACCGCTGTCGTGCTTTTCAGTTTTTGCTTAACCAGCAGCCACACCAGCCCAAAGGTGATCAGGATCACAAGCAGTGAGCGGAGCCCATCCGCCTTTGCCAGGCCTGCGCGGTCTTTTACCAGTGCGGCCACCAGCTCGTTGGCAAGTGTATTGTCCTGTAGTTGCTGTGCATACGATTGGATAACCTCCTGATGATTGGTGGCCTTAAAGCTCAAAAACAAGCCGGGCAGTACGGCGATCAGCAGCGTAATTCCCCCAACGCCTCCCAGCACATACAATAACTTCTTCTCCAGGTTCTTTTGCTGGCTTCCGTTCGTTATAAGTTCATTTATGGCCAGGACAGCCAATACCGGCACCAGCAGTGCGGCGATCACTAGAATGGATTCCACCGCGCGGAATTTATTGTACAGTGGAAAATAATTAAAAAAGATATCCGAAACCAGAGAGAAATGCCGACCGAAGGAAAGCAGCAGTACGAGCAGTGTCGTGCCCAGCAGCCACCACTTCAACCGGCCACGCACGATCACGGCGCCGAGTACAAAAAGGAAGATAATGCCTGCGCCGAAATACCAGGGACCGGAAGTAAAGGGTTTTTCTCCCCAATAAGCCGGAATGCTGGCCGCAGCATCCGGTGAAATACCGTTGTTCATCAGTACGCGGCCGACCTCGGAGTCTGCATCCAAGTGCGTCGTCATCCCGCCTCCATAAGCGTTAGGCACCAAAAACGTCAGGCTCTCTCCCACACCCTGGCTCCACTGATAGGCATAGTCGCGGCTGACCCCGTTATCCGACCGCTCCGTGCTCTGCGTAGCCAGGTTTGCCTGCCCGCGTATCGACTCTTTACTATATTCGTAAGTAGGCCATAACAACGATGCATTAACGGCCAGCGCCAGCACCACGGCAGCTGCCTGGTACCCGAGGGCACGGCCAAAATCCAGCAGCCGCTTTTCCCGGACAGCGCGGTAAAACTCCATCCCTACCAGCACGAGTGCTGCCAAAAACAAGTAGTAGGTTACCTGTATGTGATTGACCCGGATCTCTAGTGCCATGGCAAAGGCCAGGATTACCGCACCCAGTAGGTATCGCCCGCGAAAGGCCAGGATGATACCGGCGAGAATGGGCGCCATAAAAGCGATAGCGTAGGTTTTATTGGCGTGTCCCGCCTCAATATAAATGAAATTATAAGACGAAAACGCAAAAGCCACAGCCCCAAGCGCCGCCAGCCAGGGTTTTACCCTCAGCACGCCAAATAACAGGTATGACCCCAGCAGATACAGCAGTAATACGTCAATGGGATGAGGGAACGCCCACTTGAAGCCCCGCAATATATACGTGGTGATGTTGCTGGGCAAATCGATCAGCACCTGATAGGAGGGCATACCGCTGAACATCGAGTTCGTCCATAAAGGCATGTCGCCATCCCGCTCCTGGATCGTGAGGATTTCCTGTTGCCCCGCCTGGGCCTGCAATACGTCATGCTGAAAGAGTACTTTCCCCTGCCAGGCAGGTGTAAAATAAAGAAAGCTCATCGCGATGAACAGCCCGATTACGGCCAGATGGGTAGCATTGTTGTTAAACCAGGTTTTCATGTATCCTCAATTGGTTGTGATTAACGAAGTGCCAAAAGTAGCGATTTGATTTGAGATACGCGCAATCACTCCCCCTTTTGAATCAGTCGATTGATGTCCTTCAATTCACCGAAAAGCACCAGAATATCGCCTGCCGCCAAAACGGTGTCCGACTGGGCAATTCCGGTCGCCTCCTTGGCCCCGTTCACCTTGCTTTCGCCCTCTTCGGCAGTGATTTTAAGCGTGGTCAGCACAATAACCCGGTATTTATTGGTCAGGTTGGCTTCGCGCAGGCTCATCCCGATGTACTTGTCGGGCACCTTGGTTTCAATAATACTGTACTTTTCCGAGACCTTAAAGGAGTCGACGATGTCAATATTGTCCAGCCGCATGGCCAGCCGCCCTGCAGCGTCCTCCTCTGGCATAAGGTACTCGCCGATATCCATAGCCTCCAGCACGGTTTTTTGCAGATCGGACACAACCCGCCCCACAATCCGCTTGACCCCCAGCTGTTTCAGCAGTGCCGTGGTCAGCAACGAGGCACCTTCATCCTCGCCGATGGCCACCACCACTGCGTGGGCGTCCTTAAGCGGCAAGGCACTTACAGCGTCAACATCGGTACTGTCCATGCATACTGTGTGGGTAATTTTTTCCTTAAGCTGTTCAACCTTCGCCATTTTATTGTCTGCGCCAATGACTTCATGGCCCAGTTCAGTAAGACGTATGGCGAGTGCCTTGCCGAAATTTCCTAAACCCAATACGATGTATTTCATACGATTGACCGATTAAAACAGGACTTTCTCCTGCGGATATTCATAACTTCTGTTCTTGGTATTTTTGATCAGGGCAACCAGTAGGGTAAGCATGCCCACCCTACCCGTAAACATACAGCAGGTCAGTACTACCTTACCGGCATCGCTGAGCTGCGGGGTGATCCCCACACTCAGGCCACAGGTGGCGTAGGCCGAAAAACTTTCAAAGGCTATTGCCCATAGACCCTGGTTCCCATCGGTGATTGACAGGGCAAGAATCGTGAGGCCAATAGCAAAAAATGAAAGAAAAATAATGGCAAAAGCCTTGTTTACGGAATCACCGGACACCTTGCGACCGAATATTTCGAGGTTATCCTTCCCCCTGGCCAAATTGAGCACATTGAGTACTGCTACGGAAAATGTCGTGGTTTTGATGCCGCCCCCGGTGGAACCGGGTGAAGCCCCGATCCACATCAGGAACATCATGATCAACAGCATCGGAAAAGACAGTCCGCCGGTGTCGGTTACATTGAAACCTGCTGTCCGGGCGCTGTTACCCGTAAAAAAAGCGGCTACCCATTTACCCCAAAGGGAGGGATGCTCTGCCAGTGCATGGTCATACTCCAATATAAAGGTCGTTATTGTCGAGAAAATAAACAATGCCAAGGTGGTCCAGACCACCAGCCGGGTATTAAAACTGATCACCCACGCCCGGTAGGTAAAAGGCTGCCCGTGAATGACCCGTTTGAAAACATTGACGATCCAGCGCTTGACGAAGGTATAAATGTTGAATACGATACCAAAACCAAGCCCCCCCACGATAAACAACGCGGCCACGGCCACCTGCAGCTCGTAGTTATAACGGAACAGTGGATGATGAAGCCCACCGGAAGCAAGGGAAAACCCGGCGTTGCAGAATGCGGAAACGGCATGGAATACGGCAAAAAAAATGCGATCTCCGGTTGACGAAAACATGGCCGAGTCAATGAAAAAGAAAATAAAAATTGCGCCGATTGCTTCAAAAATAAGCGTAACAAATATGATCTTCAATAAGGTACTGATCACCGAGCCTACCTTATTGTGCCCTAAGAACTCGCTGTACATGAGCTGATTTTTATAAGAAAACCCGCCCGCAAAAAAATAGCCGAAAAAACCGGTAAAGGTCATGATACCCAGCGCGCCAAGCTGCATCAGCACCAGGATAACCGTATGCCCGAATCCCGTAAACCGTGTGGCGATGTCAACGGTGGACAACCCGGTGATGCATACCGCACTCGTCGACATGAAAAGGGCATCAACAAAAGACAATGGCTGCTGCCAGGTGGTTTTGGGTAGCATGAGCAGCAAGGTTCCCACTAAAATGAGCACCAGAAAACTGATGACAAAAAGGATCGTGGGGTTAAAGTAAAAATTATCGAAAAACAGGCTGTTTTTTGACAGTTCACTCAGAAATACCGCAAAAATTCCCAGGTAAATCCATTCATCCTGCTGCAAAAAAGAAAGCAGCGGGTGTTCATTTGATCGCCCCAAAGCAACGAAGAGAAAATAAACGGCCAGCAGTAATCCACCGTAATGTGCCACGCCGACTTTCCGTGCCACCACCATGGAAAACACCAGACGGAATAACCCAAGGGCGAAAAGACCGTAAAACAGCCAGACGATGACCGCGGTCACCTGCTGGGCGGTTACCTGGTCCGTATTGTACCCCAGGTGAAACAACACCACCAACACACACCCCAGGCTGCTGTACAACATAGCCCGGTCGATTATTTTCCCCCGGTATTTAAAAATATATTTTAGTGTGTTTAGCATGCACCTGCTACCGTTCCACCAGCGCGATCTCGTAAAGCTTATTCCAGTTTTTGCCGGTCACAAAAAGACGGTCGCCCTTCCGGTCATAGGCAATGCCATTCAATTCATTGTCAATTTCCGCTTTGTTCGGATAAATGCCGATCAGGTTGATCTCTCCTTCTACTGCTCCGCTTGCAGGGTCAATGATTACAATAATGTCCTGCTGGTAAATATTGGCGTATATCTTTCCGTTTATCCACTCCAGTTCATTGATACTGTCTACAGGGCCTTTGCTGTTATATACTTCGATGAAACCCTCTTCGGCAAAAGATGCAGCATTCAGAAAGTACAGCCGGCTGCTGCCATCCGACTTAATAAGCCGGCTGCCATCGTAACAAAGCCCCCAGCCTTCCGGGCTTTGGCCGTAGGCAAATTCGCCTGTCTTGGCAAAAGTCTGCTTGTTATAAACAAAGCCCACTTTTTCGAGGTATGTAAGTTGGACGATCCGGTCGCCCATGATCGTCATTCCCTCGCCGAAAAACCGATCATCCAGGTTAATCCGCTGCACGACTTCTCCCGTCTGGTAAGCCACTTTACGCAGCGACGATTTTCCGCGTAGCCCCGTGCTTTCGTAAAGATAGCCGTTTTCGTATTCAAGGCCCTGGGTAAACGCCTCGGGATCGTGCGGGTATTCATGGACTACGTTGAAGCCATACCGCTTGGGCGGGTGCGGCACAACCACGATATTGCTATAGGCTACCTGTTCTTTACCATCGTGATAAAGCCGGGCACTGAGCGTCCGGTTACCGAAAGCCGCTTCCCGCGTTTCCAGGCTAACCACACTGCTATCCGTCCTGCGGGCAAGCACTTCGTCGTCTATCGCGTATACCACCGAATCGATGGCCGAAAGATTGTCCGGAAATTCAAGTTTAAGTGACAGGACATCACCGACGTTCACCATGGTGCCCGCGGTGGGCGACGAGAAACGGAATTTCGCTGTTTTCTTCTGTGTATTGCATGAAGCAACCAGCGCAACAAGTACCGCCCCGAGATAAATCAATTTATTCATGTTCGCAAACTTAGCTATATATTTTACACTTAGTCGGGCCAAAAGGCATCTTTTATCAGCTCGGTTCGATACGATTTGCGGTCCGCTGAATACAGGACAGAAACCACATCAAAACGAATCTCTCCTTCGTGGCGGTGTGCCAGGATGTACCGTTCGGCTGCACGTGTTAACCGGCCCTGTTTTACCCAGTCCACCGCCTCATGCGGCATCCCAAAGTTACTGCTCAGGCGCGTTTTTACTTCGACAAACACCAGGTGGTTGCCATCGCGGGCAATGATGTCAACCTCGAGGTGCTTATGTCGCCAGTTCAGGCAGATTATCTCGTATCCCTGCTGCTTCAGCAGCTGTACGGCAATAGCCTCGCCATCACGGCCCTTTTGCTGGTTACCCTGCATTATTTTATCACGATCGTCCCCAGTTTTTCAGCAATCAATTTGGAGACTTCTTTTATTTTTTGATAGTTGCCCATGAGTGCCGCAAGCTGCGCCGGGTCGGTTTCTTCTTTCATGGCTTCGCGGAGTTGGCCAAGCTGCTGTTCGACCTTTTTCTTTTTGATGCGGAATATGGCATGATATACCAGGTCTTCCAGCCGTTCTGATTCGTGCGAAACGTATATTTTGCGTTTCTCATCATTCCAATTGGGACTGAGGCTGTATTTCATGGACAGCAGTTCGACAGCCAGATCGGCAACGGTACGGTCGGCGTGGTTGACAAACACCCGCTCGCCCGGAAGCTCATTTCGCGTGATATGCGCTTTATAGGTATCGATGATGGTCACGCATGCCGGATCTTCAAACACCACGTCATGCAGCCCGCTCAATAGCAACGGGGCAACCGGGATGTCACCGTCGGCCTCCCAGGTTGCTGGCTGGCTTCCGTAATTCAACAGGATCCGGATAATTTCGCGTTCTTGTAACAGGACGGAATTCACCCCGGAATCTGGCTTCGGTTCCGTAACTGGAAAAGCATCCGGATATACAGCCGAAGGGAGGCGTTCCTCCGCGGCCGGCTCTCGGGGCCGTTTTTTCGCATGCCCAATACGGATTTTATTGAGTTCCGCAATAAGAATGCGTTCCTCCATATCAAGCAGCGTGCTGCACTCCCGGATGAACACCGAGGCCTTAATGGCATCGGGAATCAGTGCAATGCTGGCGACCACGTCATGAATCACTTCGGCGCGCCTCACCGGGTCGTTCCCGGCATCCCGTAGCAGCACCTGGGTTTTATATGCAATAAAGTCCTGCCGGTGTGTGGCGATGTATTGGGTAAAGGCTGCCGACCCGAATTGCTGCACATAAGAATCCGGGTCATTACCATCCGGAAACAATAGCACCTTGACATTCATCCCCTCTTCCAGCAGCATGTCCGTACCACGCAGCGAAGCCTTAATTCCTGCCGCGTCCCCATCATAAAGAATGGTCACGTTGCTGGTATACCGGGAAATCAACCGGATCTGGCCCGTCGTCAATGACGTGCCGGACGAAGCGACCACGTTTTCAACACCTGCCTGGTGCATGGAAATAACATCTGCATACCCTTCCACCAAATAGCAGTGATCGGCTTCAACAATGGCTTTTTTCGCAAAGTACAGCCCATACAGCACGTCCGATTTATGGTAGATTTCGCTTTCGGGTGAATTGACGTATTTCGCCGCCTTTTTATCGGTCTTCAGTATACGGCCCCCAAAACCGAGGACCCGGCCGGTGAGGTTATGGATCGGAAAGATAACACGCCCGCGAAAACGGTCATATACGCCGCCGTCATCCTTTCGGATTACCAGGCCGGTCGCCTCCAGAAACTCGTCTTTATAACCCGCTGCCTTTGCCTGCTCGTACAATGCTGTCCAGGCTTCCGGCGAATAACCCAGTTCAAACTTACGGATGATGTCATCCCGGTAGCCGCGCTCCCGGAAATAATTGAGCCCAACCGTCTGGCCTTCCCCCGTGTCCCACATCGATCCAGAAAAAAAACGGCCTGCCCAGCCCGTGACAATAAACAGGCTCTCCCGCCGGTCCTGGGCAGCGAGTTGCTCGGGCGTTCTTTCCGTTTCCTCAACCGCAATGTGGTACTTCCCCGCGAGGTAACGGAGGGCCTCCGGATAGGAATACTTTTCGTGCTCCATAACGAAACGCACCGAATCCCCCCCGGCACCGCAACCGAAGCATTTGTAGATGCCCTTGCTTACCGAAACGTTAAAGGATGGTGTTTTCTCATTATGGAACGGACATAAGCCAATCAGTGATGTCCCCCGCTTTTTAAGGTCTACAAAATCACCTACCACCTCCTCAATGCGGGCGGCGTCCAGTATTTTATCGACTGTTTCCTGTTTGATCAAAGCTATTCTTCCTGTTTGGCAAGGTAAAATTAAGGATTTTTTTATTTTTGCTGGCATGAACATCACAAACATCTGCTGCATCGGGGCTGGCTATGTCGGGGGACCGACCATGTCAGTGATTGCCCAGCAGTGCCCGGACATCCGGGTAACGATCGTCGACATCAACGAGGCCCGCATTGCGGCATGGAACAGCGATGACCTCTCGGAGCTTCCGGTGTACGAGCCGGGGCTTGCCGGCGTGGTTGCCGAGGCGCGTGGACGGAACCTGTTCTTTTCCACGGATGTGGACAGGGCGATCGACGAGGCGCAGATGGTGTTCATCTCGGTGAACACGCCGACCAAGACCTACGGCAAGGGCCGTGGCATGGCGGCCGACCTGAAATACATCGAGCTGTGCGCGCGGCAGATTGCCGCGGTGGCCAAGGACGACAAGATCATCGTGGAGAAATCCACGCTTCCGGTACGCACGGCCGATGCGCTCAAGAGCATCCTGCACAACACGGGCAACGGGGTGAACTTCCACATCCTGTCCAACCCGGAATTCCTGGCCGAGGGTACGGCCGTGGCGGATTTGCACAACCCCGACCGGGTACTGATCGGCGGGGAGCACCCCGAAGCGGTGGAGGCCCTGGTGAGCATCTACGGGCGCTGGGTCGACCGCAGCCGGATCCTGACGACCAACCTGTGGTCCTCGGAGCTGTCCAAGCTGACGGCCAATGCGTTCCTGGCCCAGCGGGTATCCTCGATCAATGCCATCTCCGAGCTGTGCGAGAAGACGGGTGCCAACGTGGACGAGGTGGCCCGTGCCATCGGTACCGACAGCCGCATCGGCCCGAAGTTCCTGAAGGCCTCGGTGGGCTTCGGCGGTTCGTGCTTCCAGAAGGACATCCTCAACCTGGTGTATATTGCCCGCAGCTACGGGCTGCAGGAGGTGGCCGACTACTGGGAGCAGGTGATCATCATGAACGACCACCAGAAACGGCGCTTTGCCGACAACATCGTACAGACATTATACAACACCGTTTCGGGCAAGAAGATCGTGTTCTACGGCTGGGCATTCAAGAAGGATACCAACGACACGCGGGAGTCGGCGGCCATTTACGTGGCGGACGCCCTGCTGGCCGAGGAGGCCGAGATCACCGTGTATGACCCGAAGGTGCCGGCCGGACAGGTGTACAGGGACCTGGATTACCTGGGCACGCGCAGCCCGGAGGAGAACCGCCGGCTGGTCACGGTGGTCG
Source organism: Parapedobacter lycopersici (assembly GCF_040395035.1). GTDB lineage: Bacteria > Bacteroidota > Bacteroidia > Sphingobacteriales > Sphingobacteriaceae > Parapedobacter > Parapedobacter lycopersici_A. The sequence goes on from NZ_JBEBRB010000031.1 coordinate 16,556, forward strand.
GCGACCCCTACGAAGCCGCCGGCGATGCCCATGCCATTGCCGTGCTCACCGAATGGGATGAATTCAGAACCTACGACTGGAAACGGATCAGGGAACACATGATGAAACCCGCTTTCGTGTTCGATGGAAGGAAAATCCTCGCAGCAAATAAACTTGACCAAATCGGATTCCAGTATTATGAAGTCGGTGCGGGGTAACCCGCCGGGTGGCCGCTAGCACCGGAAACTCACTGCGGAGTCACCGCCAGTACAGTTTCCGGCTTACCAATTGTTCTGTAATCGCCTTCTCCAGATAAAATACTGTAATATTCCGCTTTCCCCAGATCCAGCAGACCTACAGCACGTTTTAGCTGGTCATCATGTTGCATGGAAAATGCTTTTTTCCCTTCCTGATAATAATAGCGCGATACCATTTCGGCCCCCAGCACTTCCTTGATCTCATCGCGGTAACGGTCGATAACCGGGGCGTTGTCGCCCCGCAACGCCTGGGTAAGCGCATCGAACCGCTGCAATACGGTTTCCGACTTTCCCATCGCACGCGCCTGCAGCTGCAGCTCACGGAGTTGTTTTTCCGTATCCGACAGGTAATGGTAATCCCGGTCCGCCAGGAACCGGATAAAATCCGCATATTGTGTGTCGCTGACCATGAACTTATCGGCAGCGGCTATATGGGGATGCGCTGATTTAAAAAATGTTGCATAATCAAAAATCAAACGCTGCGCCAGCAGGGCACTGACAATGGCGCTATTGGCGCGCTTTTCCACGGTAATGTCCGGGTAGATCCCACTGCCGTCGTAGACGATCCTTCCTCCCTTGGTGTGGAACGCATGAATGGACGAATCGGGTACGTGGGCGTATTTCCCATTCCGGCCTTTATGAAAATCCAGCGCCTGAATACACCGGCCGGCCGGCGTATAATACTTGGCGACCGTAACCTTCACCAAATTATTATAAGGAATATTAAACGTCTGCTGTACCAACCCCTTGCCGAAGCTGCGCTCTCCGATGATCACCGCCCGGTCAAGGTCCTGTAATGCGCCGGCCACTATCTCGGCCGCCGAAGCCGAGTGGCCGTTGATCAACACAGCTAGCGGGATATCCGGGGCAATGGGCGCGGCCATGGTACGGTAACTCCGGTTCTTTGCCGAGTTCCTGCCCCGCTGGCTAACCACAAGCTCTCCCGGCGGTACAAACAGGTTGACAATCTTTACCGCCTCTTGTAGAATCCCGCCGCCGTTATCCCGCAGGTCGATAATCAGGCCGTTAAGCGGTCCTTGCCGCTGCAGATTGTTAACTGCGTTTTCTATTTCCGAAGCCGACTGCTCTAAAAACTTGTCCAGCTTGATATAGCCCACCCCGCCTTCCAATAAGGAGATGTGGCTCACGTTGGGCTGCCGGATCATCGCGCGGGTTAATGCTACGGTATCCAGCCGATCAAGCAGTACATGCCTCACTTCAAGATTAATGACACTGCCATCGGCGCCGCGGAGAAGACGGCTGGCTTCGTCAGGTGTAAGACGCGCCAGCGGACTCCCGTTCACCGCCACCAGTTCATCCCCGGCTTGCAGGCCCGCATGGTCGGCCGGCTGACCGGCGTATATTTCCGAAATAAAAATACGGTTATCCTGTGCGAAAATAGCGGCTCCGATCCCACCATAACGCGTGTCCACATATTTGAGTCTGTAATCTTCCACATCCGTATCCTGCACATACTCCGTGTACGGGTCCAGGTCGTCAAGCATGGCGTCAACCGCTGTTTTAACTAGTTTACCGCTATTTGTTTCGTCGACATAGTTCATACTTACCTGTCGGTACACCGCCGAAAAAATATCAAGGTTTTTACTGATCAGGAACAGTTCATCCCGAACGGCGGCAAAAGCAGCGCAAAAAAATATAGCGGCCGCCAGCAGTGCAATCCGGTGTGCTTTTCGCATGTTTTTACGGTATCTCATTCGGAATGGTATGAAAAGAACAATTAAAGATAATAATTTTATGGGATAAGCAAAACCAGGAAGGCACGGCGATTGCATATCACAACAATTTTATCTAAGTTTGCCTACGAAAAAAAAGACATTCTAAAACTTGGAAATGAGTTCGACACCGATAACCAAAGAAACGTATTTGGAGTGGTATAAATCCATACTGCTCATGCGCAAATTTGAAGAAAAGGCCGGGCAATTATACGGGCAGCAAAAAATCAGGGGATTCTGTCACTTATATATCGGTCAGGAAGCCGTTGTAGCCGGTGCTATGTCGGTATTAGGCCCTGAAGATTCCTTGATTACTGCTTACCGCGACCACGCACATGCCATTGCCAAAGGTGTATCGGCCAATGCGGCCATGGCCGAGTTGTTCGGCAAAGCTACCGGATGTTCAAAAGGCAAAGGTGGCTCCATGCACTTTTTCAGTAAAGAGCACAAGTTTATGGGCGGGCACGGCATCGTGGGCGGCCAGATCCCGCTGGGTGCCGGCATCGCTTTCGCGGAAAAATACAACGGTACTAAAAACGTATGCGTGTGCTACATGGGCGACGGAGCCGTACGGCAGGGCGCTTTCAATGAAACACTGAATATGGCCATGCTTTGGAAATTACCGGTCATTTTTGTCTGTGAAAATAATGGCTATGCCATGGGAACGTCGGTCGCCCGGACCACCAACATGGAAGATATCTACAAAATGGGGCTTGGTTTCGATATGCCCAGCGCGCCGGTAGATGGCATGGATGTAGTGGCGGTGCATAACGCGATGGATGAAGCAGTACAACGCGCCCGTAATGGCGATGGTCCTACATTCCTGGAAATGCGGACGTACCGCTATAAAGGCCATTCCATGTCCGACCCGGCAAAATACCGTACCAAGGAAGAACTGGAAGAATATAAGGGCCGCGATCCGCTGATCACGACCAAGGCAGCCATTGCAGATAAAAAGTACGCCGATGAGGCCTGGTTTGATGAGGTGGAGGCCGACGTAAAAAAAGTGATCGATGACTGTGTGAAGTTTGCGGAAGATTCGCCGTATCCGGAACCGGAAGAACTGTACAAGGATGTATACGTACAAGCCGATTACCCATTTATAACCGATTGAGCGATTAACGTTTATAACAGAATAACCACAATAGCACATGGCTGAAGTAGTAAAAATGCCAAAAATGAGCGACACCATGACGGAAGGGGTGATTGCGAAATGGCACAAAAAAGTAGGCGATAAAGTCAGTTCAGGCGATTTAATTGCCGAAGTTGAAACCGACAAAGCAACCATGGATTTCGAATCCTATCAGGAAGGTACACTACTGTATATCGGTCCCAAAGAAGGCGAAGCTGTACCGGTGGATGCGGTTATCGCGGTATTGGGTGAAGCAGGTGAGGACTACGAAGCACTGCTGAAAGAAGAAAATGCGGGCGCCCCGGAGAGCGGAACATCCGAAAAACAGGAAAAAGAAAGCGCCCCGGCTTCAGACAAATCCGCCGATCAGCCGGATGAAGAACCAGCGGGTGAGGCGGTAACAGCCGAATCACTGGGTGCAACTGTGATCACCATGCCCCTGCTCAGCGACACAATGACGGAAGGTGTTATTGCCGACTGGCATTTCAAGGTTGGTGACACCATAAAAAGTGATGATGCAATTGCCGACGTCGAAACCGACAAAGCAACGATGGAAGTAACGGCCTATGCCGATGGCACTTTATTATACATTGGCGTGGAAAAAGGACAGGCCGCCAAAGTCAATGACATCATCGCCATCGTGGGTAAGGAAGGCACAGATGTGACACCATTATTGCGTCAGCCGAAGGAAAAAACTGAAAAAGCGGAGAAACCGGCAGCACAGGAAACAAAAGCGCCCGAAGCGGCAGCGCCGGCTTCCGGTGTGGCAGCAACGGCACAGGCCGACGACTCCCGGGTGAAAGCCTCTCCGTTGGCCCGTAAGATTGCCAAGGAAAAAGGCATTAACCTCAACGACGTAAAAGGTTCTGCAGACGGTGGCCGCATTGTGAAAAAAGATGTGGAAACCTACACGCCGGCAGCCAAACCAGCAGCAGCCGCTGCCACGGAAGCCGCTCCGGCTCCTGCAGCAGCAACTGTAAGCATTCCCCAATACGTGGGCGAAGAGCGTTATACCGAAAAACCGGTAACCCAGATGCGGAAAACCATCGCCCGCCGGTTATCCGAAAGCTTATTCACTTCCCCGCATTTCTACCTCACGATCCAGGTCGATATGGATGGCGCCATCGCTGCCCGGACCAGAATCAACGAGGTGGCGCAGCTTAAAGTTTCGTATAATGACCTCGTTATCAAAGCGGCCGCAGCAGCATTAAAGCAACACCCTGCGGTTAACGCTTCATGGCTGGGCGACAAAATCCGGTACAATGAACACGTGAATATCGGGGTCGCCGTAGCGGTGGAAGATGGCTTGTTAGTCCCTGTTGTGCGGTTCGCCGACGGCAAAAGCCTGTCGCACATCTCAGCAGAAGTTAAGGACTACGCCCAGCGTGCAAAAACCAAGAAACTGCAGCCCGCGGATTGGGAAGGGTCTACTTTTACCGTATCCAACTTAGGCATGTTCGGCATCGATCAGTTTACGGCTATCATTAATCCGCCGGACGCCTGCATCCTTGCTGTTGGCGGCATCCAGCAGGTACCGGTGGTTAAAGACGGTGCTGTTGTGCCCGGAAACATCATGAAGCTTACATTGAGCTGTGATCACCGTGTCGTCGATGGCGCTACGGGGGCGGCGTTCCTGCAAACACTGAAAGCACTGTTAGAGGAACCCGTAAGGATACTCGCTTAGCGCCGCTATTATATCACATTAAAAAGGCCGCTTGAGAAGCGGCCTTTTTAGTTGTAACGCGCACGGAATGTACTGACGGACCTGCCTGCCGGATGAAATAAACAGACGGCCGATTTTATTTTTTCAGCAAACCGCACATTCCTTTAACAATAAAAGAACTGAAATCCAGTCTGATTACCGTTTTCCCAAAAGCATCGGACGCTTCATTCCAAGCGGCAAAATTTTTATCTTTGCCCCGCAAAACAACTCGTTTGCTTGCCGGCAAAATCCTTGGGTAATCCCTCTCGGATCTGCGACGGAAGAAAGGGACGGGGACTATCGTTATACCCCATGAGTAAGATACATTACCAGGAAAAATTTGAGACGCGGCACATCGGCTCCAGCGCGGATGAAACGGAATCGATGCTGGCAGCCATCGGCCTATCCGACATTGACCAACTGATTGATGAAACGGTTCCGGCATCCATCCGGATGACGCGACCTTTAACACTGCCCCCCGCCATGAGCGAAGCGGCATACCTAAAGAAAATTGCAGGCATTGCCGACCAGAACCGGGTATTCAAGTCCTATATCGGTCAGGGGTACTACGGAACCGTACTGCCCGGCGTAATTCAGCGCAACATCCTGGAAAATCCGGGCTGGTATACGCAATACACACCCTATCAGGCCGAGATTGCCCAGGGACGCCTGCAGGCGCTGCTCAATTTCCAGACGATGGTGATCGACCTGACGGGGATGGAAATCGCCAATGCCTCCCTGTTGGATGAAGCTACGGCTGCTGCCGAAGCCATGTTTATGCAATACGGGATCCGGAAAAACAAATCAGCTAATCAGTACGTGGTTGCCGGCTCTGTTTTTCCACAGACACTGGACGTACTGCAGACGCGTGCCCGGTCATATGGCATCGAGCTCGTACGGCACGAAACCATTGATTTTCCAGTCAGTGAAACGACGTTCGGTGCATTGGTCCAGTACCCCGCTGCCGACGGTACGGTGGGTGACTACCGGGCCGCTGCTGCGCGGCTGCACGATGGCGGAATGTCGCTGTGCGTAATTGCCGATCTGCTCAGCCTCGCGCTGCTTACCCCGCCGGGGGAATGGGGTGCGGATGTGGTTGTGGGCAGCACACAGCGTTTTGGTATTCCGATGGGATTCGGCGGGCCTCATGCCGCCTACTTTGCCACAAAGGATGCCTACAAGCGGAATATCCCTGGACGCCTTATCGGCGTTACCGTGGATGCCGCCGGTGATTATGCACTGCGCATGGCGCTGCAGACCCGCGAACAGCATATCCGCAGAGACAAGGCCTCTTCCAATATCTGTACGGCACAGGCGTTGCTGGCCATCATGGCCGGATTTTACGCGGCATATCACGGTCCGGACGGAATCCGTAGCATAGCTGAACGCATCCACGGCCTGGCCGTTTTACTGGACGGAGCCCTGCAGCAACTGGGTTATACACAGTACAATCAAACTTACTTTGACACGATACAGGTGGAGCTCGGTGAGCTGGCCGGTCCGTTGCATGCCGAGGCACTGAACCAGGAGGCCAACCTACACTATCAGGGCACGGTCGCCGGCATTTCAATCGATGAAACCACTACATACGACGACATCGCCCTATTAATCCGCATTTTTGCGAAAATGAAGGGTAAAGCAGGAGGTGATGTGCAACTGGCTGCGCTTGAAGCATCCGGCACGTCCCATATTCCCGAATCCCTGCGCCGGACATCGGCCTATCTTACCCATCCGGTATTTAACCGCTACCACTCTGAGCATGAAATGCTCCGCTATATTAAATCGCTGGAAGCGAAGGATCTGTCGCTTTGCCATTCCATGATTCCGCTGGGCTCCTGCACGATGAAGCTCAACGCGACAACGGAGATGGTGCCGCTGACCTGGCCGAAATTCAGCGACCTCCACCCATTCGCACCGGCCGACCAGACCGGCGGCTACCTGCGGATCATCAATGAACTGGACAGCTGGCTGAGCGAGATCACCGGGTTTGCCAAGGTAAGCTTTCAGCCAAATTCAGGCGCCCAGGGAGAATACGCCGGACTGATGGTTATCCGCGCTTATCATGAGCACCGGGGTGATCATCACCGGAACGTGGTGCTTATACCCGCATCGGCACACGGCACCAACCCCGCATCGGCCAGTATGGCAGGAATGAACGTGGTCGTCGTCCAATGCGATGACCGGGGGAATATCGACGTAGCCGACCTCCGGGCGAAGGCGGAAGCCCATGCAGCGAACCTGTCGGCGTTGATGGTCACCTATCCGTCGACCCATGGTGTTTTTGAGGAGCCGATTATCGAAATCTGCGAAATCGTGCATCAGCATGGCGGGCAGGTTTATATGGATGGCGCAAACATGAACGCGCAGGTAGGACTTACCAGTCCCGGACTAATCGGCGCGGACGTCTGCCACCTGAACCTGCATAAAACGTTCTGTATTCCGCATGGCGGAGGCGGTCCCGGCATGGGACCTATCGGCGTAGCTCCCCACTTGGTCCCGTTCCTGCCCAACCACGCCGTGGTTTCCGTAAGCGGGACCAACGGTATCAGCGCCGTGTCCGCGGCCCCCTGGGGCTCGGCCTCTATCCTGCTGATCTCCCATGCCTACATTGCATTGATGGGCGCTGCGGGACTTACCAATGCAACCAAATATGCTATTCTGCATGCCAATTACCTGAAACGGCGATTGGAAGGCCATTATCCTGTACTGTATGCAGGCGCCAACGGACACTGCGCGCATGAAATGATATTGGATTGCCGGGCATTCAAGCCAGCAGGCATTGAGGTTGGTGACATTGCCAAACGGCTGATGGACTATGGTTTCCACGCACCCACGGTGTCATTCCCTGTGGCGGGCACGCTCATGATAGAACCCACCGAGTCGGAATCTCAGGCCGAACTCGACCGATTCTGTGATGCCCTAATTGCCATCAGGCAGGAGATCGCTGCGGTTGAACGCGGTGAGGCAGATGGCAGCAACAATGTATTGAAACAGGCACCCCATACCGTAACCACGGTCAGCGCCGACACCTGGGATAAGCCTTATTCCAGGTCGCAGGCGGCATTTCCACTGCCCTTTGTCCGTGAGTTCAAATTCTGGCCATCCGTCGGACGGGTCAACGACCTGCAGGGCGACCGGATGCTGATCTGTTCGTGCCCGCCTGTCAGTACCTATGAAACGGAATTGGAAGCCTGAGCCTGGTAAAATAAAAACCCTATTCCAACCATAGTCAGAATAGGGCAGTACAGACCTTAATCTGTACAAGATGTGCTTGTTCCTGCGCTGGCATTATCCAGATCAGGTTCGGGGATGTGTTCTCAGCCTGATGAGCTCAAGCACTCCCTGGCACATGCTGTTTGCTATAAAAACAATACCGGCTGAAAAAGGTTTAAAATTTGTTTTCTTTTTAGTAATGCTTCTTGTATATTTGATCTGAAGTCTGCTCGTCCGATCATGGATGAGTTCCTTTTCAACAACCAATTAGCTACAAGCAACCACGTAGGATCTGCCCCGGCCACCAAAGCAGGCCATAAGCAGGATGAGCCGTAATCGGTAGGTTGTTGATGGAGTAAATAAGCTGCCAATGAAAGTCTTTAATATTATCTTCTGTTTCCTGTTCCTGATCAGTGCCGCGTTGCAATACAATGACGTGGATCCATACCTGTGGATTCCCATTTATCTTTATGGTGCGATCCTGTGTTACCTCGCGGTGGGAAAACGGTATTTACCGACCGCCTACCTGATCGGTATCGTATTCTGCCTGGCTTACTCAGCCTACTTTCTTTTTTTCCGTGGCGGCGTAACGGACTGGTACCAGCATCATCATACCCGGGAACTGGTCCAGCAGATGCAAGCTGATAAGCCCTGGATCGAGGAAACGCGTGAGCTTGGCGGGCTGCTGATTTTGGCTGTGGTACTGGGTATCAACTGGCTGGCGTCGGCAAAACAGCGAAAAAATCCAACCGCCGAATAGGCCATGTTGAGAATTTTTTTAGCTGCAATGCGAGAATGTGTTTTTAACAAAAAAACAAGCTTAAATAACTGAAAAACAAATGATTAATTGATTTTTTAACTTTTAATTTTTTAGCTGGTATTTTTTTGCCATCTTCGTTTCACGGAGAAGTTATCAACATTCCGTCGGGCATTTACTGTAAATCAATTTATTAAGAATTAGCGAATGGAAAAAACGAGCACAAGCGTATGGAATAGTTGTCTGCAAATCATCAAAGACAACATTCCCGCGCAAAGTTATAAGACCTGGTTTGAGCCCGTTCAGGCCGTAAGATTGGAAGGCAACGTTTTGACTATTCAGGTACCCAGTTTGTTTTTTTATGAATGGCTGGAAGAACATTATGTAGGCTTACTGCGAAAGACAATAAAAAAACACCTCGGCGAAAACGGGCGGCTGGAGTATAATATTGTCGTGGAAAAGTCGTCAACCAGCAATCCTTATACCACCAATATCCCTTCCAGCGGCAACGGCGCGGAAGCCAAGAAACAGTCTATCCCCGTCCCTGTAGCGCTCAATAAAGACATTAAGAACCCGTTTGTTATTCCCGGGCTCAAAAAACTCCAGGTTGATCCACAGCTCAACCAGCACTATACGTTTGATAACTTCATTGAAGGTGAATGTAACCGCCTGGCCCGATCAGCCGGTTTCGCCGTTGCCAGCAAACCCGGTGGCACTTCGTTCAACCCGCTGATGATCTATGGCGGCGTGGGCCTCGGAAAAACCCACCTGGCACAGGCCATAGGCAACGAAATAAAACGCAATCTCCCCGACAAGCTGGTGATTTATGTTTCGTGCGAGAAGTTCTGCCAGCAGTTTGTCGATTCCCTAAAAAACAACACCATCAACGACTTTGTCAACTTCTATCAGGCAATGGACGTCATCATCATGGATGATGTGCATAACTTTGCCGGAAAGGAGCGCACACAGGATATCTTCTTCCATATTTTCAATCACCTGCACCAGTCGAGTAAGCAGATTATCCTGACATCGGACAAACCGCCGAAGGACCTGGCCGGACTGGAAGAACGGCTACTCAGTCGCTTCAAATGGGGGCTGTCGGCCGATATGCAGGCGCCCGACCTGGAAACGCGCATGGCCATCCTGAAGAAAAAGATGTATACCGACGGCATTGAGTTGCCGGAAAACGTTATCGAATACGTGGCCAACCAGATTGACAACAGTGTCCGTGAACTGGAAGGTGCCATGGTTTCACTGCTCGCCCAGGCGACCTTGAACAAAAAAGAAATCGACCTGAACCTGGCCAAGTCGATGCTGAAGAATTTCATTCAGAATACCCACCGGGAGATTTCCATGGACTACATCCAGAAGCTGGTATGCGATTATTTTGAGGTACCGGTTGAAATGGTCAAATCGAAAGTCAGGAAACGGGAAATTGTACAGGCGCGGCAAATTTCCATGTACCTGGCAAAAAACCACACGAAGACATCCCTGAAGTCCATCGGTGCCTTTTTTGGCGGGCGTGATCACTCCACTGTGATTTATGCTTGCCAAACCGTGGAAGACCTGATTGAAACAGACAAGAAGTTTAAAGCTTACGTACAGGATATCCAGAAGAAGCTGAAAACAAGCTAAGGCAGCAGCAACCCGGCTACTGCTTTCCAACTGTCCACCCGTTCATACCCCGTAATAAGCATGTTATGGGGCGAAGTGAACAGCAGCTTGCGACCGTTGAAATTGACCAGGTTCTTAATCCGGTCGTCAATCAGAATATCAGCCGAGATGATCTTTTCCCCCGTAAACAGAATATGCGTCCATGGGATGAACGGGAAATGCTCCTGCAACCAATCGTATTTATCCTCCAGCGAATTCCGGAATTCCATCGCAGCCGAAACCACATATACCTGGTAGCTCGACTGCAGCAGCCGGACCGTTTCCACCGCATCCGGCATCGGCGGGATATCCCGGAAAAAACCTTTTTCGTGGATGTAAACCGCCCACTGCTTATTGATATGCTCCGGAAGGTTTTCATGCAATTCCTTACCCGGTTCCTGTAGAAGGTCCGGACTTATACCGAAGTCGCGTTGATACAGTGTCAGAAATTTGCGGAGGGTGTCGGCAAGTACCTCGTCCATATCAATGGCAAGGCGGGGTTTTTCATTACTCATACATACAAAAGTAATTTTTATTTACGAGTACGGAAAACGACGGGTGATCGTTACGGCTGGCGCAGGGTATCCGCACAATATTGCAATACCCGCTGCTGGAATGCGTGCGCTTCCTGCTGCTCCAGCGTAAAACGGATGGGTAGTACATATACCGGCAAACCATCAAGCACGGCTGCATGCGGGGGGACAAAAAGCCGCTGACTGTCTTTCTCCGTCGTTATGATGATCTTCCTGCTGTTTGGGATCGCGGCGTACCGGTTTTTAATCCGTTGCATGTCGGATGAACTATACGGGTGGTGATCAGCATAACGCAGGTGAACCACCTCACCAACCCGTACCGCAAGGTGGCGGCGCAGCGGCTCCGGATTTGCAATGCCTGTCACTAATAATACGGATGTATCTGCGTCCAGCAGGGCCGTCCCATCCGCGGCAGGTGACGCGGGGAGCAAATTACCGTAATCGATACCCGCAAACCACAGGGGGATTTCCCCGGGAGTTACTGTAAGCTGCTTCCGTATCGTTGCCTTATTCTCCGCCGTGGCAGTATCCGGGGTCTTGGTAACAATCAGGATATCCGCACGTCGGCGCGCAGAAAACCAATCGCGGTAATTGCCGGCCGGCAACAGCCATTTCGGTGCGCGCATATGATTATAATCGAACAAAAGTATCGCTAATCCCGGTTTTAATGCCCGGTGCTGAAAGGCATCATCCAATAGGATAACCCGATGTCCGAGCGCCTGCAATCGCCGCACACCGGTCACCCGGTCTTCACATACCGCCACTGTGATCTCCGGAAATTTACGCTTGAATTGCAAGGGTTCGTCCCCGCTTTCTGCGGCCGTATCGGTCAACTGCACTTCCCGGAACCCACGGGTTGCACGGCCATAACCGCGGCTGAGTGTTGCCACCGGGTATTCCGGCGCCAGCAAACGGATCAGGTATTCGGTCATCGGGCTTTTGCCGGTTCCGCCCACGGCAAGGTTACCCACTACAATAACAGGTATATCGAACGCCGTCTGTTTCAGCCAGCCCCAGTCATAAAAACAGTTACGCAGCCATACTGCCGCGCCGTATATAGCTGAAAAAGGGAGTAGAAGCAACCTGAGGTAACCCATGATGTGCAAAAGTAGCAATTTTTCCCGCTACCGTCCGCTAAGCCTCCACCGTGCTGTGTTAAATCCGGTTTCGGTTAAAACCGGAGCATCAAACCGGCTATTTTTACGTAAATTCGCCTGCGACGCTATGGAAAACACGCTGATCATCGCAGCCACCGCTGACGAAATTGCCCCTTTTATGCAGTTGCCGGCCAACCAGCGGCAGGGCATGGACATACTGGTCACTGGGGTCGGCATGGTCGCCACCGCTTTCGCCATAGGCAAACAACTGGCAATCAGCCACTACGACCTGCTACTTAATGTCGGCATCTGTGGTAGCTTCAACCGCGACATTCCATTAGGGGAGGTCGTCCACGTGTACCGGGATACCTTCGCCGAACTGGGCGCCGAAGACGGTGCGCAGTTCGTGGACAGCGAAACACTGGGACTGGCGACACATACTTATTACAGTGAACACCGGATCAGCCACCCGGAAATCAACCGGTTGCGCCAATGCAAAGGGATCACCGTAAACCGGGTGCACGGCGATGAGCGGGCCATCGAGGCGGTAGCCAACCGGATCCATCCCGATACGGAAAGCATGGAGGGCGCAGCCGTGTTCTATGCTGCCCATCACGCCGGGCTTCCGGCCGTTCAGGTCCGTGCTGTATCAAACTATGTGGAACGCCGGAACCGGGACAACTGGCGAGTCCCGCTGGCCATTGAAACCCTGAACCGCTGGCTGATTGCATTCGCCCATTCAGGCGGCACAGTCACCCCGCCGCTTTTCTAAGCAAAGCATTCCAAATATCAACTATTTGTAGTAGCTTTGCGTACGAAAATTTGATCCTATACTACGAATGAGAGAAATACAATTCAGGGAAGCGCTTCGCGAGGCATTGAGCGAAGAAATGCGCAAAGACGAAAAGATATTCTTGATGGGTGAGGAAGTGGCTGAGTACAACGGTGCGTATAAGGTAAGCCAGGGAATGCTGGACGAATTTGGTCCTAAGCGCGTTATTGACACTCCCATTGCCGAACTCGGCTTTGCGGGCATTGGCATCGGAGCCGCCATGAATGGCCTCAAGCCAATCATTGAGTTCATGACATTCAATTTTTCCCTGGTCGCGATCGACCAGGTGATCAACTCGGCCGCCAAAATGTATTCCATGAGCGGGGGACAGTTTCCCCTTCCCATCGTATTCCGTGGACCAACCGGGAATGCCGGCCAGCTGGCAGCCCAGCATTCGCAGAATTTCGAAAACTGGTATGCCAATACCCCCGGCCTGAAAGTGGTCGTTCCCTCCAACCCCTATGATGCAAAAGGGTTGCTGAAACAGTCCATTATTGACCCGGATCCCGTTATCTTTATGGAATCCGAGGTGATGTACGGCGATAAGGGCAATGTTCCCGAAGAAGAATATTACCTGGAGCTCGGAAAAGCCCATACCGTAAAGGAAGGAAATGACGTAACGATTGTTACGTTTGGCAAAATGCTGCCCCGCGTGGTGCAGCCGGCCGTAGAGGAATTAACCAAGGAGGGTAT